>JBGCEY010000031.1:0-82361 GCA_045106645.1 Ilumatobacter sp. | reverse complement strand
CAGACGATGCCGGTTCCGGTGTGTGTGCCGGCGTCTGGTTCGGTGTTCTCGCTCGGGACGACCGAGGTGACGTGTACGGCGACGGATGCGGCGAGCAACTCTGGCTCGGCCTCGTTCGACGTGACGGTCACCGACGACGAGGACCCGGTCTTCGGTGTTGCGAACAACCAGAGCTTCGAGGTGCCGTTGAACGCCGGTGGCCCCGTCACCTTCGTCGTGCCGACAGCGACCGACAACTCGGGTACAGCACCCACCGTGGTGTGCAACCCGGTGTCGGGTTCGACCTTCACCGTCGGCTCGACCGAAGTGAGCTGTACGGCGACCGACGTCGCAACCAACAGCGCCCAGGTCAGCTTCTTCGTGCAAGTCGCCACGGAGGCCGACACGACGGACCCGGTGCTCGTGGTGCCGGCTGCAACGGTGGCTGCGTCGACGGATGTCGGTGAGGCGTTTGCGACGGTGTCGTTCGTCGCTACGGCGACCGATGATGGTCCGGCGGGCAATGTGTCGGTGGTTCCGGTATGCGTGCCTGCGTCGGGTTCGCAGTTCGTGATCGGTGACACCACGGTCACGTGTACAGCGACCGATGGTGCGAGCAATTCGGTGCAGGACACGTTCGTGGTCACGGTCACCGACGATGAGAATCCGACGTTTGCTGCTGCAGCCACTCAGAATTTCCAGGTGCCGCTGAGCGCCGGTGGCGCCGTGACGTTCGTGGTGCCCGCCGCCAGCGACAACTCGGGTGTTGCACCGACCGTGGTCTGCGATCCGCTCTCCGGATCGGTGTTCGCCATCGGGACGACCGAGGTCACGTGCACCGCTACCGACGCTGGGTCGAACTCGGTTGATGTGTCGTTCGATGTCGTGGTGACGGTTGGAGATGACACGACCGATCCGGTGCTGGTGGTGCCGACTGCAACGGTGGCTGCGTCGACGGATGTTGGTGAGGCGTTTGCGACGGTGTCGTTCGTGGCGACGGCGACCGATGATGGTCCGGCGGGCAATGTGTCGGTGGTTCCGGTGTGTGTGCCTGCGTCGGGTTCGCAGTTCGTGATCGGTGACACCACGGTCACGTGTACGGCGACCGATGGTGCGAGCAATTCGGTGCAGGACACGTTCACGGTCACGGTGGCTGATGACGAGGATCCGACCTTTGCGGCTGCTCCCGATCAGAGCTTCGAGGTCCCCCTTGCTGCTGGTGGTGTCGTGACGTTCGTTGCTCCCACTGCATCAGACAACTCCGGCGTGTCCCCGACGGTGGTGTGTGCCCCGCTGTCGGGCTCGTCATTCGCCGTCGGCTCGACCGAAGTCACCTGCACCGCAACCGACATTGCTGGCAACACGGGTTCGGTTGCTTTCGACGTCATCCTCACCGTCGGCCTCGACACCACGACGCCCGTCGTGACCGTGCCGGGTGCCGCCGTCGAGGCGGCCACCCTGCCGGGCGAAACTACGGCGGTGGTGACCTTCGCCGCAGCGGCCACCGATACCGGCCCCACCGGCACGATCGATGTCCCCGTCGTATGTGTGCCCGCGTCGGGGACATCGTTCGCAGTCGGCGACACCGTCGTGACGTGCACGGCCACCGACGGAGCCGGCAATTCCGGTTCTGAGTCGTTCACCGTGAGCGTCACGGCAACACCTGCCGAGCCGGTTCCCGACACGGTGCCGCCCGTGATCGAGCTGCCCGGCGGTGGAGCGCCCGTGTCGGTGGAGACCGAGCCGGGAGCGTCGTTCGCAATCGTGACATTCGAGGTCAGCGCTTCCGATCTCGGGATCGCAACCGCCGCTGCATCGTCGTTCACGGACGTGGACGAGCCGATCGAGACAGCAGCGCTGACGGAGATCGAGGTCACGTGCACGCCTGCATCGGGCAGTCGCTTCTCGATCGGCACGACCACGGTCGAGTGTTCGGCGACCGACGCAGCTGGTAACACCGGTACAGCGTCGTTCGAAGTTCGGGTCAGTGACGTAGAGCCTCCGAAGCTCACCGCACCTGACGGTGATCGAGTGCGTGTCACGTCGTCGGTCGTAGGGCCCGTGGACTTCCCGGTGCCGACGGTCGAAGACAACTCCGGAGAAGTGGTCGTGGTGTGTGATCCAGCGCCGGGCAGCAACTTCGACGCAGGCACCACGACCGTGACGTGTACTGCAACCGACTCGTCAGGCAATGAGTCGACCGTGTCGTTCGGCGTGGAGGTCGAGCTCCGAGATCCGAACACTCCCGGACCGAGCGGTGATCTGCCGGCAACCGGTGGTGGCGGCATCGACCTGCGTCCAGCGTGGATCGTTCTGGCCGTTGGTCTGCTCCTGCTCGTGACATCTCGTCGCCGTCGACGCCTCCGAGTCCTCCAACACTGAGTGAAGAAGTGCCTGGCACTTCCTCACTGTGGTTTGCCTCCCGGTCGCGTCTGCTACACCGACGGTGTGGCTGAGAACGAACGACCGACTCGGCGCGTGTTTCGCCAGCACCCGCTGCTGGGCACGATGGTCGAGGTGGTCTTGGTCGGTGGATCAGAGGCTGTTGCTCACGCTGTCAGTGCTTCGGTGGTGAGTGAGGTCGAACGCCTCGAAGCGGTGTTCAGTGCGTACTTGCCGGACAGCGAACTGCAGAGATGGAAGCGTGGTGAGATCGACGGTCTCAGTGCTGAGTTCTGCGCGGTGATGAGCCTCGCTGGAAGCTGGCAGCGGCGATCGGGAGGTGCATTCAATCCATTGAGTGGCGAGGTGTCGGCGGTGTGGGAAGACGCAGAACGTGCGGGGGTCGTTCCGAGCACCAGAGCCCTCGAAGCCGTTGCCGCGGCAATCGCTGCTCCTCGATTCGAGATGCGCGATGGTGTGCCCGTTCGCACTGGTGACTGCGGCCTGCTCAACCTGCATGCCATCGCCAAAGGGTTCATCGTCGACCAAGCGGCTGCCGTCGCCCCGCTGCCAGCCGAGGTCCATTCCATTCTGGTGTCTGCTGGTGGGGACATGGTTCACCGCGGTTCGAGCATCATGGCGGTCGGTATCGAGCACCCCCTCCGTCCGTTCGACAATGAACCGCCGATCACCTCCGTGGGCTTGTTGCGTGCAGGTTTGGCCACGAGTGGAGGGGCTCGTCGTGGCTTCCAGATCAACGGCCAGTGGTTCAGCCACGTCATCGACCCCCGCACCGCTCAGCCGGTCGACGAGCACGCGTCGATCTCGATCGTTGCGCCCACCGCGATGGAGGCTGATGTGCACGCAACGGTCGCAGGGGTGATGGCCACTGGCGAGGCACTCGAGTACATCGAGGAAATCGTCGACGTGGGATGCTGCATCGTTGAACGCGACGGACGTGTTCGCCACGACTCGACGTGGGGTGAACGTGCCGCCCTGGTTGTCAACGAAGGGCGTTGAACATCAATGCGCCGGCGATCACCACGCCGACACCGACCATCACCAACGCCGATCGCCGACGCTTCTTCAAGAAGAACTGCATCACCAGACCGGTGACGGAGATCAGGATCAAGAACACGGCGGTCACATCGATCAGCAGTCGCCAGGCGTCGCCACTCTCGCTGCCTTGATGGAGGTCGGAGAGGGCAGCGACCCAGCCTTGTTGTTCGACGCGCAACTCGTAGGTGGCGTCGTCGAGATCGAAGAACAGGTCGGCTGCGTAGCCAGGGTTGCGGTAGGCAATGGAGCCTTCGTTGGCCGTCGTGCCGAAGAAGTCCACTTCGCCGACCACACCGTGTTCGCTGCGGACGAACTCCGAGATGCTGAGGAAATCCACGCCCTGCACAACGCCGGACTCAAACGTGAGATCCGTGGAGAATGGGAACTCGCCGGTGATGGTCTCGGTTGTCGTCTCGGTGCCGAAGGTCCACGTGGGGTGGTTGAGCAAGATTCCGGTGCCGGCAAAGAACAGCACCACGAGGAGCGCGACCATGCTCGTGTACACGTGGATCAGCCGGGACCAGCGGTGTGTGAACCTGCCCGGGCTGCGCTTCGAACGCCGTGCGGCGGCGATGGCGTCCGTGCGTTCGGAGCGGTCCGGACGCCGGCCTGCGTCGGGCGGAGTTTGGGGTTGCGGTGCGAGCGCTTCGCCGATTGGTGCGCCCGGTTGGTGATCGATCGTCATGTCATGCGATCAGTTCGGTGGACACGGCGGTGAGCTCTCCGCTGTCCGGGAGCGGCGTCGCGAACACGCCGGCCCCAATGGTGATTGGAGTGCTTGTGAGGTCATAGGCGCCGCCACGCCGAGCTGATTCGACGAACAGTGTGTACTCGCCGTCAGGAATGATTGCCCCGTCGTCGCCGGTGCCGTCCCACACCACCGTGTAGTCGCCGGGCACGCGTGTGGCTCCCGACGTGGTGGTATCGACCGCTGAGTTGGTGGTCGAGGTCCAGCGGCTCAGGTGGGACAGCCACTTCGGGCCTTCTTCGGATTGTTCGTACCAGAGGCTGATGGTGCGAACGAGGTCCCCAGCCGAGTCCTCGACCCATACGGCGATGAACGGATTCTCGATTCGTCGTCCGCCTGCGGTGGGGGAGAAGTTGAACGACACAGCGAGTTCTGCTCCGTTGGCGAACGATGCCGCTTGGATCGGAGCCGGCGTGGTCGTGGTCTGCGCTGCGGTGGTTTCGGGGGCTGTGGTCTCGGTGATCGTGGGTTCTCTGCCGGCGGGCTGGGCGACGGACGTCACGGTCTCGGACGTCACGGTCTCGGAGGTCTCGGTCTCGGAGGTCGAGGGTTCGATGGTTGTGGTCGTGTCTGCCTGTGAGTCGGTCGCCGATGGGAGATCCGTCGTGGGTCCTTGGCTCGTGTCGGCAACGGTGGTGGCGCTTCGGAACACCTCGGCGTCGTCGTAGGCGCTGCACGCTGCTCCGGGCACGAGTGCCAATGCCGCGAGTGCCGCTCGGCGCGATGCAAGAGCTCGCATCGACGTCGTTCGATAGCGCGACGTGCGCCGGTCGGATGGGATCATGCCAAGAGTCTGGACCACGCGAGTAAGCGCAAGGTGAGCAGCAAGTAAGGAAAAGAATCAGTCGAGGTCGCGGGTGATCGCGCCGGCCCAACTGCGGGCTTCGGCGTGAAGATCTTCGATCGACGCTTCGCCGAGCGGGTTCGTGTCGTTCAACCCCACTTCGGCTCGAAGGTGGCGATAGAGCGCAATCACCACTCCGGTGCCAGGGCGACTGTCGGCGTGGCGTACGCCGGTGATCCAGCGACGACTCCGATCGAGATCGCCAGTCACCCGAGCGAGGGCCACGTAGGGGAGCAGGAGGTCTGGCAAGCCGTTGGTTCCCGACTGCTGGAGCATTTCTTCGCCATCGGCGAGGTGTCGACGCATGGCATTGGAGTCCCCGCACGCTGCGGCGCCGGTGGCGAGGTACAAGTGCACCCACCAGTCGTTGTCGAGGCCGAAGGTGGACGCCGTGGTAGCTCCTTGGCGCGCCGCTTCGCGGGCCACCTCTGGGGCGGAAAAGAGGTTCGCCACCATCTTGGCCTGCAGCGTCATCATCGTGGTGTTGTCCACCGGACGCCCGACGAGTCGGGGCTCGAGTTCGGCGAGCACCTCGTGGACTTCGTCGATGCTGCCGATCATCGCGGCGTAGTGCGCACGATAGGCGAGGATGTTGTCGATCAGCGTCTCGGCACCGACCTCATGTGCGACGAAACGCGCTTCGTCGAGGTTGGCAAACGCCTGTTTCGGATCGCGCAGCACCTCGGTGAACGACGCCACGATCAGGGCCACGACGAACTCCTCGCACGGAGGCTCCTCGCGGAACAGCCGCACGGCTTCGTGTGCGCCGTGCGCGAGCCAATGTCGGTTCCGCGCTGCGCGTGCGGCGCCGGCTGCGGCGAGGTGGAGTGCTGCGGACTGGTGGCCCGACAACGTCAGCGACTCGTGATAGCTCTCGACCCGCTCGATGAAGGCCGTGGCGCGTTGGCCGGTCTCGCGGCTGTACGCCCAGCGCAGGCCGCCGATCAGCGCTGCCAGTTCGTCGAGTCGTCCCGATGCGGCGAGTCGATCCTCGACGGCGCGATGGTCGTCGTAGTGGCGGATGACCCAGCCAGCCAGTTCCACCGATTGGTAGTTGTTCGCTGCACCGTGTTCACGGAGGTGGGCGAGCATCCACCCGGTGTGGGCGTCGAGAAACGAGCCGGGGTCAATCGTGTGACCGGCGACATCGGGGGAGTCAGCCCATCGTTCGCGCACGAACAGTTTGACGGTTTCGAGGAGTCGGCTCCGACCGTGGCCATCTCCGGAGACGAGGCCGCGGTCGATGAGCCCGCCGAGGTGCTGCGCCGGTCGAGCGGTGTCGTTTGCCAGTGCCTCGACGTCGACGAGGTCGAACGATGACGGGAAGGCTGCGAGCTGCATCAGCAGGTTACGTTCACCGTCTTCGAGCATCTGCCACGAGTCGTTCAACACGTCGAGCAAGCTGGCTTGGCGGCGTCGGCGGCGATTCCCCCGACCCCTGGTGAGCAGCTCGAACCGGCGGTCCAGCCGCGCTGCCAGCTCGCCGAGGCGAAGTTGACGCAATTGCGCTGCGGCGAGTTCGATCGAGAGCGGCAGTCCGTCCAGCTTGTTGCAGATGTCGGCGATCACCTCGATGTCGTCGGACTGCAGTTCTGCTCCGACTCGTTCGGCGGTGGACATGAACAGGCGAACCGCGGGTGATGCGGCGGTCGGGGAAACCGCAAGCGGAGCGATCCGCACTTGGTGTTCATCGGGTAGATCGAGTGGTTCCCGGCTCGTGGCGATCACATGCACGTTCGACGAACGCTCGAGCAGCAGGTCGATCACGTCGGCGGCGTCGTCGGTGAGGTGTTCGCAGTTGTCGATGACCAGCAGCATGTGGCGCTGTTCAGCCTGAGACGCCAGCGCATCGAGGAGGTCGGTACCGGTGAGGCGAAGCCCGGCGGCGCTCGCAACGGCTTCCACGACACTGTTCAGATCGGTTGCGGGAACCAGGTCGACGAACCAGGTGCCGTCGACGAAGCGATCACCGATCTCGGCCGCTACCGCCATGGCCAGCCGGGTCTTGCCGGTCCCGCCGATGCCGAGCAGCGAGACGAGTCGGTTGTCGAGCACGGTCTTGGCGACCGCGGTGATGTCAGCGGAGCGGCCAACGAGCGCAGTACGTTCGACCGGCAGGTTGTGGCGGCCGGTTTGGAGCGTGCGCAATGGTCGATGCTGGCGATGCCCCACCTGCCAGAGATGCTCTGCTTCGGCCAGATCTTTGAGTCGGTGTTCGCCGAGGTCGGACAGGAGCGAGCCATCGGCCAGAGCAGCGGCTGCTCCCGACAGCAGAGTCTGCTCACCGTGTGCTGCGGAGACAATGCGTGCGGTGCGGTTGAGTACCTGGCCGAAATAGTCGTTGTCGCGCTCTTCGGCAACGCCGACGTGGATCCCGATGCGCACCCGAATCGGTGCGTCCGTCGGCCACGGTTCGACGTCGATCGCTGCCTGGGTTTCGATCGCAGCGGTCACGGCGGACTCGACGTCGTGAAAGGCGGCGACGAACTGATCGCCGGCAAGAGAGAACACGTACCCGTTGTTGTGCTCGATTCGACCACGGACGATCTCGTCGTGACGCCCCAGCGCGTTAGCCATGTCGGTGGGGTGGTCTTCCCAGAGCCGTGTGGAGCCTTCCACATCGGTGAAGAAGAAGGTGACGGTGCCGGTGGGGATTCCGTCGATCACTTCTCCCGCCCGCGACTCGCCCATGCCCACGTCAACAGTTTCGCAGAACGCGTCACCGGGGTGTCAACGGATCTGCAGCGGACCAGCTCACTGGCGTTGCAGCGTGCCGAGGGTGGTGGCCGGTTCGGGCGTGACGAGCTTGCGGGTGCGGGCGTCATCGACGTACCAGGCTTCGCCGTTGGGGAGGCGATGGACGGCGAGGCCTGCCGAGCCTGTTGTCAGCGCGCCGCCCTGTGCGGTCCAGCCGATGATCTCCATACCGTCGACGACGAGTCGGGTGTTGTTCAGCTGGTCGGTCCAGATCTCGACGTGCACCCACTGCCCGGTGTCGATGGTGGCGGTGTTGGTTGCGTCGACGGTCGTGGTGTCGCCGAGCGGCTGTCGGATCTCCCATGCCGACGGCGAATCGACGGCGGCTGCGCTGTACTGATCGACGGGACGATTGGTCGCCCGGGTGCCGGCTGCAACGTCGAGGTCGCTGGCCTGCGACAGCCACCACCACGACTCGAACACGATGCCCGGCTCGTCGATACCGGTGGCAACGGCCCACGCTGCAGCGCCGCTGTCGATGGTCTCCGGGGCGGACATCGAGAACCCGCCCGATCGCGACTCGGTGCCGGACGCCGTCCACGCTCCTGCTGCTCCGGTCTGTTCGGCACCGATGGTGAGCAGTCCGCCGTCGAGATTCTCCTGGTGTGCTGCGACGCGTTCGACTCCGACGGCATCGTGTCGAACCTGGATGTTGTCGATGCGTCCGTCGAGTCGAAGCGTGCCGTCGTGCCGAGCGCCGATACTCATGCGCGTCGACACATCGGTCCGGAGCGTGCCGACCGCCGGTGCCGAATCGACCGACACACCATCGACGTAGAGCACGAACGTGGCCCCGTTCCACACGGCGTCGAGGCGGTGCCATGTTGCGGCGGTCACGGTGCCACCCCGAACTTCGATCGGTGTGCCCGTCACGTCGATCACGCCAACCGCTTCACCGGTCGCCCCGTCGACGCTGAGTTCGTAGATCACATCGCCGTCGGCCGCGTGCTTGGAGAGCACGGTGTCGGTTCCGGCCAGAACATCGATGAACACGGATGCGCCGAGTGTGAGCGCGTTGTCGGTCACGTTCAGCGCGGGGCCGATGAGCATGTCGTCGGTGCCGTCGAATGAAACGGCTTCGCCTGCCGCTCCGGTGGCGAATGCTGGCGTACCGCCGAATGCTGTCAGGTCCGAGCGGCGCACGGATGCGTCGTCGATCCGGAGTGCTTCGGCGGTTGCGCCATCGATGGCGTTGGAAAACTCAGACGTGGACTCGGAAGCGGTGTTCGTGGCGGTTGCCGAGATGGTCAAGGCGGTGCCGGGGACCACGTGCCGCAGCACCACGGCGCCCGGGTCGGTGATCGTCACGGGCACCGAGGCAACAAGCTGTTCGCCTTCGCCGAACCCGCTGGCGTCTGCTCCGCTGGGGTTGTCGAAGTACTGAATCAGGTACGCACCGATCGGCGCGTCGAACACGAGGTCCACGGACGTTGTTCCTGCTGACTCCACGGCGCCCAGCAGTGTCGGCTGATTTGGGACACCGTCGACATCGCCGGCGTCAGGGAGGCTGACTCCATCGTCGTCGATGTCGATGCCGAGTCCGCCGTTGCCGAAGATCGAGTTGCTGAGCACCGAGTGCAGGCCGCTCAGGATGACGATGCCGTCGCCGGTGGCGTTGGTGATGCTGTTGCCATCGGTCGGGTCGGCGCCACCGATGGTGGAGTTCGTGGCCCCGCCGCTCAGTTCGATGCCCGCGCCGGTCACCGGGTGACTATTGCCGCTGGCATCGGTGCCGAGCAGGTTGGAGGTGATGGTGGTGCCGGTGGACGCTGCGTTGACGCGGATGAGCGCACCGCTGGCGTTTCCGATCATGTTGTCGTCGATGACGGTGCCGTCAGCGCCGCTCGTCACGTCGATGCCGGCGAAACCAGCGTTGGTCGCCGCGGTGCCGTCGGCGCCGATGCCAATCGAGTTGTTGGCGACCACCACACCATCGGTGTTCTCACCATCGATCGTGATCGCCCTCGACGATGCTGCGATGACGTTGCCGCTCGCTGGCGTGGCTCCGCCGATGACGACGCTCGTCGCCCCCGAGTAGGCGCCGATGCCGGTGGCGGTGGCGGTCGCGGCAACGGTGTTGCCAGTTGCGTCGAGACCGATGTAGTTGCCGTTGATCGTCACGTTGGACGATCCGATGCTGCCGTTGACGACGATGCCCCACGTCGCGTTGATGATCACGTTGCGATCTGCGGAAGTGTTGCCTCCGATCGTGGTCCCATTGCCGGCCTGCAGAAGCAAGGAGGCGCCGCCGCTTCCGATCGCAAACTCTGTAACGCCGTCAGCGGTCACGCCGAAGTAGTTGCCGACGATCAGGTGGTCGTCACCGAAGACCTGGATGTCGTTGCTCGCGAACCCTCCCATGGCGAATCCGCGAATCGTGACCGAATTGGAGGTCCCGCTCAGTCCGAACCCGTCGCCTGCCCCTCCGTTGCCGTAGAGCTCGATCACCGGACTCGTCGTGTATCCAGGTTGCGTTGAAGCGTCGATCGAAATGGTGGTCGTGATGGAAGGCAGCAGGGTTGCCGGCTCGATCCGCCACACACCGGCGGTGTGGCCGCTGTCAGATGTGGGGATGTCGAAGTGGATGTCGGCCCGATCTGTCGATGCATTTGCCTGGGCGATCGCGGCGCGCAGCGTGCACTCGGGATCGCCGTCGGTGTTGTTCGCTCCCGTGTCACACACTCCGTCAGAGAGCGAGAGGTCTGCGGCGTCGCCGGTGGAATTCACGGTGTGAGCCGTGACGAGCTCGAGCATGTACACAGCGCCGCGCGCGTTGCCGCCGTTGTCGACATCGCTGTCGTCGTCGAAGAGCGCTCCAACAGCGAGCCCTGGCGAACCGTCACCATCGAGGTCCCCCACGCTCGCGATCGCGGAACCGAAACTGTCGTAGCCGTCGATCTCGCCGAGCAGCGGTGCGGTGCCGTCGAAGATCTTGCCGACGTCGACAGCGCTCCCCGTCGGACCGAGATAGGCGATGTACACCGCGCCGTGGCTGCTGCCGCCGTCGTCATCGCCGCGTGCACCGATCGCCACATCGGGGGTGCCGTTCCCGTCGAGGTCGCCGACGCCGGTGACGGAATCACCGAACAAGTCGACGATGTCGATTTCGAACGGGAACCCACCAACACCTTCGTTGAGTTCCTGGCCGCCCGCCACGGTGCCGTCGTCGTTGAGCAACACGATGTGAACAGCGCCGCCGGACGTTGCGCCGCCGCCGTCCTTGGGTGCGCCGACAGCGATGTCACCGACCCCGTCGCCGTTGACGTCGCCGAGCAGCGCGACAGCGCCACCGAACTCGTCGCCTGCATCCACGGTGGTGATCAGCGCCGATGGCACGATCTTATGGTCGTTCTCGACGGTCCCGTCGTCGTTCAGGAACAGCACGTACACCGCGCCTGCATCGGTGCCGCCGTCATCGTCGCCGGGAGCCCCGATGGTGATGTCGTTGATGCCGTCGCCATCGAGGTCGCCGAGACCTCCGATGGCCGTACCGAACTCGTCGTTGTCGTCGAGTGCCCCGCCGAAGCCACCATCGGTGTCGCCGATTCGCTGCTCGGCCTTCACGCTGCCATCGCTGTTCAGCAGCAGCACGTAGATCGCTCCGCGGTCGACACCGTCGAGGTTGTCGCCGGTTGCGCCGACGGCGATGTCGCTGACCCCGTCGCCGTCGAGGTCGCCGATGCCTGCAACTGAGCGACCGAAGAAGTCGCTACCGACGAGGTCGTCGATGTCGCCCGAGGACTCGTTGATCTTGTGCTCGGCCCTCACCGTGCCGTTTGTATTGAGGAACAGGATGTAGACAGCGCCGGCCTGGTTGCCGTCGTCGTCGTCGTACCACGCACCAACGGCCAGGTCGGCAGTGCCGTCGCCGTCGACGTCGCCGATGCTGGCAACCGATCGGCCGAAGTGGTCACCGTCATCGAGTGAGGTGGTGAAGCCGCCTTCCGCATCGGAGATCTTCTGCAACGTGGCGACCTCCGGGCTGGCGGTTGCGCTCGGAATGTCGAGGTAGTCGGGTTGTCCGTCGCGGTCGGTGTCGAGCGCATCGCGGGGGTCGCCGTCGGCGTTGGGGTCGGCGTTCTCGTTGGCCGTGAGGATGCCGTCGCCGTCGTCGTCAGCGTCGAGGCTGTTGAGGACGGTGTCGCCGTCGGTGTCGCCATAGAGGTCCTCGAAATGGCTGCAGATGCCGTCGCCGTCTGGATCGCTGCAGACGGTGGAGGCGGCGGAGAACTCCGACGTGGAGCCGTAGTTGCCGGCGCCGAGGTCTTCGGTGGTGGTGAGCGTGAGGGTGTCGCCGGAGACGCCCGCGACGGTCGTGGAGAAGCTCTCGACGCCCGATCCCGTGTGGGTGACGGTGAAGGCGTGAACGAACTGTTCGCCTTCGCCGTAGCCGGTGGGGTCGTACCCGGTGGGATTGGCGAAGACCTCGATGCGGTAGTTGCCGGCGGGGACATCGAGGGTGACGTCGAGGGAGACGGTGCCGCCGACTTCGTCGGTCGCGGCGATCTCCGGGAAATTGAGCAGGTCGTTTGTCCCGGCGTCGATGTCGCCGGGGTCGTTGGTGGTGACGCCGTCGCCGTCGGTGGCGACGGAGACGGGCGTGAGGTCGATGGCGAGGCCGATGTTGGAGTGGATCGAGTTGCCGACGATGGTGACGTCGTTCGCTGTGCCGAGGTCGCTGCGGAAGCTGATGCCGGTAGCGGTGTTGTGGGCAATGAGGTTGCCTTCGTCGGGTCCGGTACCGCCGATGAGCCAGCCGGCACTCGGGTTACGGAAGGCGATACCGCCTGCGTTGGGCATCGGGGTGGTGCCGTTGGGGCCGACGCCGATGAGGTTGGCCTGGACGACACCGCCGGTGGATGCGGCGCCGAGGACGATGATGCCGGCGTCTTCGTTGCCGGAGATGACGTTGCCCGAACCCGGCTCGCCGATGGTCACGTCGTCTGCGCCGTCGACCTGGATGCCGCCTTGGCGGTTCGGTTCCCAGAAGGTGGCGTCGGCCCTGATGCCGATGTCGTTGTTGACGATGCGAGCCCGGTCGCCACCGCTCTCGACGAGGATGCCGGCGCTGCCGTTGTAGGAGATGTTGTTGCCGTCGATGACAGCGTCCGGGCCGCTGATGCGGACGCCGTGGGTGTGGTTGCGGGCTCCGAAGTTGCCGGCGGCGTTGATGCCGATGTGATTCGCCTCGAGGACGGTGCGAGCACCGGTCGTGACGACACCTTGGTCGAAGCGTCCGATCTGAAGACCACGGATCACCACGTCGTCGGCGGTGATGTCGAGCCCGACCGCAGCGGGGACCAGCGTCCCGTCCATCGAGACCACCGGCGTCGCCGTCCACCCCGGTTGGGTGGAGGCGTCGATCGTCGTTGGCTCGGTGATGGCGTCGTATGCGGATGCCGGCGCAAGCGTCCACGAGCCGCTGACGTGGCCCGGTTCGGTGACCGGCAGGTCGAAGTGGATCGCGCTGGGCACGGGCACAGCGTTGGCCTCCTCGATGGCGGCGCGCAGTGTGCACTCGGGGGCGCCCGCGCTGTTCGTGCCGCCGGTATCGCACACGTTGTCTCCGGGGATGGCGTCGCCGTCGTCGCCCGTCGAGTTCACCGAAAAGCTGTCGATCTCGAGATCCAGTACGTAGACGGCGCCGGCGAGGCTGCCGCCGTCGTCGGCGTAGCGGGCGCCGATCGCGATGCCGATGGTTCCGTCGCCGTCGAGGTCGCCGAGCCCGGTGACCGACGCGCCGAACTGGTCGCCGTTGGAGGGTGCGGTCGACAATCCGCCGACCGAACCGGAGATCTGCTGCTCGGCCTTGATCGTGCCGTTCGAGTTCAGCAGCAGCACATAGGTCGCGCCCCGATCCGTGCCACCGTCGTCGGTGCCGTGGGCACCGACCGCAATGTCGGGGATCCCGTCGAGATCGAGGTCACCGACACCGGCGATGGAGATGCCGAAGTAGTCGCCCAACTGCAGCGTGGCCGCCAGTCCGCCTTCGGTGTTGCTCAACTCCTGTTGGGCTTTGACGGTGCCGTTGCTGTTCATCAACAGCACGTACGCGGAGCCCGCAGCGCTGGCGCCGTCGTCGCTCGTGTAGGCGCCGACACCGATGTCGGGGACACCGTCGCCGTCGATGTCGCCGATGCCCGACACAGCGGATCCGAAGTAGTCGAACGCCGCAAGGACGGGCGAGAGGCCACCGGCCGTGTTGGACATCTTCTGTTCGGCCTTCACCGTGCCGTCGGCGTTCAGGAACAGCACATACACGGCACCGGCGTCGGTGACGCCGTCGTCGTCCCACACCGCGCCGACGGCCACGTCGGGGATGCCGTCGCCGTCGAGGTCGCCGATGCTCCCGACCGATGAGCCGAAGCGGTCGGCTCCCCCGAGCGTGGTCGACAGACCGCCCGCAGTGTTGGAGATCTTCTGTTCCGTTTTCACCGTGCCGTCGGCATGCAGCATGAGTACATAGATCGCGCCCGTGTTCGAGCCGGCGTCGTCGGTGCCGAACGCTCCGACGGCCACGTCGGGGATGCCGTCGCCGTCGACATCGCCCAGCCCGGCGACACCGCTACCGAATCGATCGCCGAACTGCAGCGATGCCGACAGGTCGCCAGCGGTGTTGGAGATCTTCTGTTCGTCGCGCACGGTGCCGTCGGCGTTCAGGAACACGATGTGCACGGCACCACTGGTGGCATTGACATCGTCGGTTCCGTCGGCCCCGACGATCATGTCGACGATGCCGTCGCGGTCGAGGTCGCCGATCGCCGCCACGCTTTGACCGAATGAGTCGCCGCCAAGGACCGGCCCGGTGAGTCCGCCCTGGGTGGCAGAGATTCGTTGTTCGTCGACGACGGTCGAGGCGGTCATGGCCGTGGGTCGGTCGAGGTAGTCGGGTTGGCCGTCGCGGTCGGAGTCAAGCGCGTCGCGCGGGCTGCCGTCGGCGTTCGGGTCGGCGTTCTCGGCAGAGGTCGCGATGCCGTCGCCGTCGTCGTCGGCATCGTCGTAGTTGGCGTTGGTGTCGCCGTCGGTGTCAGGCCCCGGGTTGGTTGTCGGGTCGTTGTCGAGGTCGGTGTCCGCGTCCTCGGAGCAGTCGGTCACACCATCGCTGTCGCTGTCGGCGCACACCCAATGGATCACGAACCAGCCCAGATCGGCTGTGGCCAACGCAGCGTCGCGCTGCACGCGCAGATTGGTGGCGCTGGTGAGTGTGGTGGTGAACCAGCCTTCGGCAGCGTTGTCGTCGGCGGCGTACGCCGAGCGGCCGCCGTAGCCCAGGTATCCGCCGCTAGCGATCGAACGGCTTCGGTCGACCGGGTCGATCGTGACGTCCACCGTGGTATCGGACACGCCGAACGCAGCGCTCGAGTGTTGAACCTCGGTGCCATCGGTGAACTCCACCACGAACCAGCTGATCGACACCAGTTGCCCTGTGTTCGAGCGGTCGAAGGTGATCGTCGACGGATCGGTGAGGCGGCCGCGAATCAGCTTCTGGCCGATGTCGGAGGCCGTCCCGCCGTCAGAGGTGATCGAGTAGATCAACCACGCCTTGTCGAGGTCGACTGCGGTGCCGAGGCCGGTTGCGCCCGTGGCCGTACCTGTGCCGAGACCCACTGTGCCGCGCTGAACGGTGGCGTCGTTGTAGGTCACCACCTGCCAGGGCACGACGTTCGAGGAGATCCCGCCGACGGTGAGTCGCATATTGGTCGACGAAGTGAGCTCGGCCCGCACGAAGTCATTTACGCCGAAGGTCGCGCCGGCCGCCCGATGGCTGATCAGGGGGAAGCTCTTGGTGAGATCGATAGGACTCAGCGCCACGTCGGTGGTCGTTGAGGAAAGGCTGCTCACGCCGCGTTGCACGGTCACGCCGGACCGGAACTCGGTCACCGACCACTCGATCACCATGTCTCCGACATTGCCGATGCGCTCGAACGTGATGGTTGTGGCGTTGGTGAGCACTCCCGTGACCCACAGGTCATCGGGGCTGTCGTCGTCACCCCGAACCGTGAACGTCAGCATGCTTCTTGCGCCATCGACGGCATCGATGGTCGCGGTGACCGACGACTGGGTGTCAGCCAGGGTGACCGTGCCCGACTGGATGCGATCGAGCACGACTGGATCGGACGATGATGGAAGCGCGGTCACGACCGTCGAGAACTCCGAGGTGGAGCCGAACGAGCCGCCGCCGAGGTCTTCGGTGACGGTGGCCGACAGCACGTCGCCACTGGTGAGCGCTGGCACGCTCGTCAGCGTGAACGATTCCACTCCGGTCCCTGTGTGCGCGATCGTCTCGGCATGGATGAGTGATTCGCCCTCACCGAAGCCGCTGGAATCGGCGCCGTTGGTCGGGTTGTCGAACACCTCGACGCGATAGCTGCCCGCTGGAGCGTTGAGTGTCACATCGATCGTGGTGTCGCCCGAGCCTGGTGCGGTCATGGTCGGGCGGTTCACTTCGGTGGTGGGCCCGTCGACGTGGATGCCGAATGCGTTGTTCGCTCGGATCGAGTTGCCGAGAATCGCGACGTCGTCGGTCGTGAGATCTTCGACGGCAACGCCGTCTTGGCTGTTGAAGCGAACCGTGTTGCCGTCGCCGGCGCCGGTGCCGCCGACCGTGGTGTCCTGAGTGCCGTCTTCGACCGAGATGCCGTTGCGAACGTTGCCCAACGGCGTCGCGCCGTCGGCCCCGACGCCGACGATGTTTCCGGTGACGATGCTGTTGTCGGCGTCGAGGAGTTCGATGCCGTCGAAGCCGGAGTCGGCAACGAGGTTGTCACTCACCTGCGTTCGGAGACTCTGGAAGAGTTCGATCCCCTCGCCGCTGTTACCGCTGGCGAGCAGGCCGGTTTCGTCGGTCCCGACCCAGTTGCCCGTCACCACGTTGTCGTCGGCGAGGCGCACCAACAGTCCGTTGCCATCGTTGCCGGACACGATGTTGCGGTTGCTGGCGCTCGACCCACCGATCGTGTTGCCGTCGCTGGTGACCTGGATGCCTTCGTCACCGTTGCCAGAAGCTGTGGTGCCGTCGGGCTCGAGGCCGACCCAGTTGCCAGCCACGGTGTGTCCAGTGCCGCCGGAGACGACGACGCCGTCACCGATGAAGCTGTGAATCGAGAGTCCGCGGATCATGCTGGTGCCGCTCGACAGTTCGATGCCGGTGGTGGCGGTCGAGGTGCCGTCGAGTTCGATTGTCGGGGTGCCCGCCCAACCCGACTGGGTCGTGGCGTCCAGGTCGGTACCGCTCGACAACGCCGGCAGATCCGACGCCGGCGAGATCGTCCACACGCCTGCGGTGTGGCTGGCGTCCGTCTTGGGAATGTCGAAACGGATGGTGTCGATGTCGGCTGATGCGTTTGCCTCATCGATGGCGGCTCGCAGTGTGCAGGCGTCGTCGCCGTCGGCGTTGCTGGCGCCGGTGTCGCACACGCCATCACCAGGTGTGAGGTCGACCGCATCGCCCGTGTCGTTCACGGTCGCTGCGGGCTTGTCTCGTTCGTACAGCGTCGCAACCTGGGCAGCGGTCAGCGGGTCCGAGAAGAATGACCATTCGTCGATCGCTCCGTTGAACGGATCGGTGCCGCTGGCATCGGTGGCGCCCAAGTACAGCGGAGCGGTCAGCGTTGCCGAACTCGCACCACCGGCGAGCGTTGCAGCGAGCGCACCGTCGAGGTACAGGTGGCGCTGCGTTGACGGTGTGGAGATCACCACGTGGTGCCATTCGCCATCGGTCGGCGCTGGCGTGGACCACGTGTCGTTGTTCAGGCTGACGGTCAGCGATTCGACGCCTGCGACATCGACCACGCTGAGGTGGTACCCGACCTCGACTCCTCCGGGGGCCTCGGTTCGCCGATAGATCGTGGCGGCGGTGTCGAGCGGAACATCCGCGTCCTGTCGGTACCACACGGAGATCGCGTGCGTGGCCGTCGACGGGTTCAGGTCAGCGTCGCTCGGAATGCTCACGCGAGCGGTCGCACTCGACACATCGATTGCCGCGCCCGACACCCCCGGTGTCCAGGTCGCGCCGCCTGCGAGCGTTCCGTCGGCGACCCTGCCCTGCGCATCGCTCGTTGCGGTACCGGTGTTCTCGTCGAGGTTGAACTCCACCAGCGGCGCGGGTCCGGGATCGGAGGCCGCGACCGGCCCGAAGCGGGTCAAGAAGCCATCGATGCTTCCGTCGAACGTCGAGTCGTGTGCGCCTACCGAGGTCGGCAAGTCGGTCGATGTCGTCAGGCCACCGACGACCGGTCGACCCAGGCCGTCGAGTGCGACTCCCGAAGCGATGTCATAGCCGGTGCCGCCGACGTAGGTGAACAGGTCACGGGTTCCCGAGTCAGGGTCGAACACGGCAAGGAATGCGGCGAAGACGCCAACCAGGCCCGTGGTCGATGCGTTCGATGTAGCGAGCCCATCCTCTCCGACATCGCCGACGAGGTAGCCGCGGCCGGTGCTGTCGACCTCGATATCCTCGGCGAGGCCGGCGCCGGTGCCACCGAGGAAGGTGGCGTAGTGCAGCTGTGTCGCGCCGGTTGCAGTGGGGTCCAGGACGACGTAGGCGGTGTCGTCGGTCGTGTTGTTCGTTGGTTCCCACGCGTTTGCGCTGGTGGGAAAGCCCGCTGTGGCAACCGATCCGACGTGCACCCGGTCGGGCGCCTCGACGCGCAGCGCCGCTGCAGGCGTGTCGTCACCGGTCCCGCCCAGAAAGGTCGCGTACTCGAGGGTCGAACCATCGTCAGCGAGTCGGCCGATCCAGGCGTCACCGCTGCCGTTGTAGCTCGTGTCGAACGCTCCGGCCGTGGTGGCGAGCGTGCCATCGAAGGTGCCGAGGGCGACGTAGACATCGCCGCTCGAGTCGACATCGATGTCGTGTAGCTCTTCGTTGCCGGTGCCTCCGATGAACGTCGACCAGTTGAGCGACGTGAGCAGTGGATCGAGGGACGTGACGGCGGCGTCCACGTCGGTGCCGACACCGGCCTTGATCGTGTCGTACGCGCCGCCGGTTGTCGGGTACGAAACGCTGTCGGTCGTGGCGCCGATGATCACTGCGCCGTCTGCAGCGACGGCAACCGATCGGGCGCCATCGGCCTCGGTGCCGCCGACGTACGTCGACGCCTCGAGGGTCGTCCCGTCGGCGGAGAGTTCCAGCACGAACGCATCGGCACTGCCGTCGAGTATCCGGTCGTGTGCTCCGACGGTGGTCGGGAAGTCTCCCGACTCGGTTTCGCCGGCGACCACCAGATCGCCATCGCTCGCAAGCGCGAGCGAGTAGCCGATGTCGGAGTTCGCCCCGCCGATGTAGGTCGACCACACCAGCGTCGTGCCATCCTCTGAGTACTTGGACACCACCGCATCGTGGTTGCCGCTTGACGTTTCGGAGTACGTGCCGGTGGTGGTCGGGAAATCGGAAGAGTTGGAGTTGCCGACCATGTAGATGTCGTTGCTGGCATCCACTGCGACGTCGTGCACGACGTCGTTCGCTCCACCGCCCACGTAGGTCGAGAAGTCGAGCGTCGGGTCGATCACGAGCGGTTGCGTCGTGTCGTAGTCGCCGATCGTGAAGCCGATCGTGTCGCTGTCGACCAGCCCGAACGACGCTTCCACGAGTTGGCGCGTGCCATCGATGTCCTGAAACGCGATGGGCGCCGAGTAGGTGGTGGATCTGCCGCCGGGTAGCTCGAGTTCGAGGTCGCCGTTCGACAGGAGTTGCAGTTCCGCTCCGTCGACGTCGATCATCACCGATGCTGGATCGGTTCTGGGCTCGACCTGGATGTCGAAACGGAACCCCTCGTCGACGGCCAGGAATCGCACGTCTGACGAGCCGATCACGTCGGTGTATTCGATTGCGCCGGCGGTAGAAAGTCCGGTCTGCCACGCAGCGGGATCGCTACCCAGGATGTAGTTGACCGCCGCGCCAACCGCCGAGATGGTCGGGGCGACCGATGTGTCGGCGCCCACGAACGACATTGTCGCCACCGATGTCGACGTGTCGTCCGAGAGTGCGATCGCCATGCGTCCCGGACCAACAGCGACCGACGTGTCGCCGCCACGAAGCGCATAGTCGAACACCGGATCGAAGCGACCGCCGTTCGGTTCGAACAACGCACCGGCCGCCAACGCAGCGCCGTCGAAGTCGGTGGTGTCGAGACCGCCCATGGGTTCGTCGTTGAACGGGCTGAATGGAAGCGTCGGTGGGGCAACGGTCAGCACGGTCACGCCGAGGATCGCGGCAACGGCGATGTGGAACGCTCGCTGCGCATCGATGATCCAATTCGGGGCGCGCAGCGGCCCGACAACAGCATCGCTGAACGCCGAGTCGGCGTTGCGAGCAGGCACGGGGAGGTGCGAGGTGGACATAGGGCAGCCACCATGTATCGGCGAAATTCGTGACACAGTTGAGGTCCGAAGTTCGAAATCGTGCGCTGGATGACATCGGTCCGAGCGCGGCGATGGCCGCCACCTCACGAAGAGGTGGCGGCCATCGACTTCAGCGTCAGGGGTGCGCTGCGCTGGGGATCAGGGGTTGTTCTTGATCTGTTCGGCCACGAACTCGAACGTGGCCGTTGTGGAGAGATTCTGGCTTGCGTTTGTGGAGCCAGCGAGCGGCAACGTCACGTGCATGCACAACATTTCCGATGTCGGAACCGCCGTCACGGCTGACGCCGAACCGCGAAGCTCGCGATCGCCCGCCTGTTCGCCTTGAGCGACCGAACCGAACAGCACATGTGCAGGAGTGGGGTCGGTCGTGTCGGTGCCGAGGATGCCTGCGGTGTACAGCGGTGTTCCGGTGGCATCCCAGTTGGCGATGCTGCAATCGGTCACGCCGACTCGGATCGAGAAGTCCAACTCGCTTGCAAGCGTGTCTTCGGTGGTTCTCGACGTCACGGCGTATCGCAGGTCGAGCGAGCCGCTGTTGGTGACCGTGATGGTTTCGACTACTTCATCACCCGGAGCAATCGCTGGAACGGTGAACGCCGCAGTGGTCGGCGTGGTGGAGATGTCGACGTTGCCGGTCGTGAAGACGTTGTCGTCCACGCTGGCGGTGTCGGTGAACAGTGCGAGCGATGCAATCGTGAAGGTTGCAGCGGCTGCGGCGAGCACGGCCACGAATGCGGCCGCTTTGAACACGAGGTTCGGCGTCGCCGATGGATCAGGGCCTACGGGGGGCGTCGGTGTCGGGGGTGCCCACGAGTTCGATGTGGGTGTGTCGGTGATGGTCATGGTTTGGTCCTTGGTTCTCGAAACAACTATCGGCGAGATTCGTGCCAACTTAAGAACCTTCTTCGATGTAGAGGTTGGGGTCTGACCCCAACCTCTACACGTCAGGTTGATCCGAGGATCTGAAGGTCAGCGTCTGGGCCGAAAACGCCCACGGGGTCTTGTTGATCGCTGGCGGTTGGGTTGGCGTAGTACAAGAACAGCTCGGTGTCGACCGTGCTGCTCACCAGCGGGACGCGCACCCACGCGGTCAGCGCCCCGGTCGTTGCGTCATAGTCCTCGACGACGTGGTCCAACCGTGTCACGCCATCTCCAGCGGTGAACACGATGTCGCAGCCGCATGCCTGGGCGGTTGCCTGGACGCGTGGCTCCGTGGTCTCCACGAGCAGCGCGAAATCGTTGAGGTCGGCGTCGATGCGGTCACTGTCGATGCTGATCGGCTTGCGGGAGCTCCACGTGCCGTGCCCAAACAGGCTCACCGTCGTGGGCGCCCCCTGCGACGAGAACGCGCCGGGCGCGGCCTGGTTCGCAACGCTGGCTGCGAGCCAGTCGTTCGATCGCTCGACGAGTTCGAAACGGACGTCGTCGATGCTGCCGTCGAATGCGCTGCCGGCATCGACCGCATCGCCGATGTGAACCGGGAGTCCGCCGAGGTCGGCAGGCGAGCCAGGCGCCGGAGTGGTCGCGCTGACGGTGCCGTCGATCAACACATCGAGCGATGATCCGTCCCAGCGAGCAGCGACATGCTGCCACGTTCCTGTCGTCACGGCTGCCGCCCCCGTCGTCGTAATGATGGTGCTGGCCTCCGATTCGAAGGTCACTCGCACCGCACCGGTACTGGTGATGTCGAGTTGAAGCGCCCGGTTCGCTGCGTCGGCAGCGTTGTCGAGCACGACCATGTCGCTCGCCAACGTGTTCGGACGAATCCAGGCCGACGCAGTCACGGCGGCTGCTGCGTCGAGCGGTGCCCCCAGGGCGACCAGCGCGTCGTCGACACCGTCGAACTCGATCGCATCGCCAATGAGCCCGCTCACGAGGTCGGACGTCGTCATCGATCCGAGCGACAGCCCGTCTTGATTCGAACGGCTGACGTCGTCGAGTTGTGGTGCGCTGCCGGCTGGATCACGATCGAGGTGCCACACAGCGCCTGACGTTGCCGGCCAGACCTCGGCCGGACGCTCCTGTGCCGGCGCGTCAGCTGCTCCGAACAGCATCGAGATGGTCGTCGGCGTCGCAGCGGTCAGCAGTGGCACCTGAACCCACGCGGTGATCGAGCCGGTGCCGCTGACGTACTGCTCGAGATCGTGGGCGAGTGTGGTTGATGCGTCGGCAAGGGTGAACCTGATGTCGGAACCATCAGGCTGGGCGTATGTGGCCAATTCCGCCGAGGTCAGCGACACGAGCAGCGAGAAATCGGTCAGATCGCTGGCGGTTCGCCCTGCCGGGATCGTGATGTCGATGCGCCGAGTCCACGGGTCAGCCGTGTACCAGCCGGTACCACCGGTGCGGTCGTCGAATTCTCCAAGTGTCCCGTCGTCGAAGTCCTCGACGAGGAGGAACACGTTTTCAGGATCGCTTGGTGGTGCTGTGGCCGTGGGGTTGTCGAGATACAGCCAGTACGTCGCAGTTGTCGATGCGGTGACTGCATCGGTGGTGCGGAACAAGAACGTGGTGGCGCTCGCATTCCAGCTCGCGGCGTCGTCGAGGATGCGATCGAGTTCCAACCAGCTGACCCCGTCCCAACGGAGCACTCGAAGATCATCTCCGTCGGCTTGTGACAGTGACTGTCCGACGAGTTCGGCGTGGTCGATGGTCACGGGCACCGTGTAGCCCTCGGGGGTTGCGGTGCCTGCCGCCACGTCGATTCGCTGGCGGTAGCCGTAGGCGACATCCCACCACCCGGGACCGGACCATTCGATCACCTGCCAGCCGAACGATGCGGTGGAGCCCGACGATGATCGAGCGAGCTGCACCTGGTCGATTCCTGACAGGGTGAACGTGGCGGTGGCCTCGCCAATCGTCGCATCGCTGATGTGATCGGTCATGCCGCCGGCTGTTGGACCAGGTGTACCAACGGTCGACATGACCGAGGTGCGCGACGCATCGACCGGGTCGATGGGAGACGTCGAGACCGACACCGCCGATGCCATGTCGAGCGTGCCGTGCTGCACCGTTGCGCCAGCGTCGAGTGTGACGACCTGCACGAACACGTCGACGGATGTGCCAGATGACGACCGATCGACCCGCACGGTCGAGCCGTCCACGAGCACAGCTCGGATCATCCGGTCGCTGACATCGGTCCCGCTGGAATCGCTGGTCGCCCATGCGGTGATGAACGTCGAACGTGGATCGATCGGCGTCGAGAGCGTCAAGTCCTTCGTGGTGTCACCAGTGCCGAATGAGCCCGTGGCGCTCTGCACCGCAGCATCATCGGGGTCGTCGAACGACACCACCTGCCAGGCAAACGATCGGGCGGGGGTGAACACCGACGTGCTGCTTCCGGTGATCGCCAGGTTGGTCGATGTGGTCAGCTGCGCTCGTGCGAGATCGTTCGGGCCGAAAGTGGTCGCGGTCCCCGGTGCCAACGTGTTCAGCAGTACGAAGCTCGACGTTGTTGCCGCGGGCGCCACGGTGACGTCCAGTGCGTTGGTGCCGTTGCCGATGGCAACGCCTCGCTGCACGCTGATGCCGCACACATATTCCACGACGGACCACGCCACGGTCACCGTTGGAGGGGCGCCGGAGTCGGTTGCTCGTGTGACGTCGAGTGTCGTTGGTCCGGTGAGGACAACCTGTGCCGAACTGTCGGCGACCTCGACGCTGTCGCTGCTGACCGTTGCGGTGACGAACGATCGAGTCGGCGCCACCGCGGTGATGGTCTCGGTGGTGGTGCCATCAGCGGTGAGTGTCGTGGTGCCGGTTTGTACCGAAGCGACCTCGGGTGAGAAGCAGGCGCTCGAACCGAACTGATTGGAGGCGACCTCGGCGCCCGACGTGAACAGCGAGTACACCAGCCCCGCGCCCACGAGCGACGCCACGATCACGCCGGCGAGCGCGAGGCGCGTTCTCGTGATTCTGGGAAGACCGCGTCCGCCTGTATCCGCCGCGTGCCGCTCACTTTCGGTAGCTGCGGGCGAGATCCAGATTCGCCGCAACGCAACGGCTGATATCGCGGCGATCAACAGTGCGATGAGTGCCAACCAGACCGCTGGTTGGCGGAGTTGTTCGAGCCAGCTGCCTGCGCCGGGAATGATCCATCGGGCCACCAGCTCGTCATTGCTCAGGGCATAGGGAACAGCGTCCGCGAATTCGTTGGCGTCCCCCTGAGTTCGAGCAACGGTGCCGACGTCGGTGTCGAGCAACTCGATCACGCGATGCGTCACCGGCACGTCCCGGTCGTGGCGCATGACGAGGACATCACCGACGGCGATGTCGTCGGCCGAGCGCGGCGACGTGATCAGCAACGAGCCGGCTGGGGCCGCGTCGCCCATCGAACCGGTCTCCAGCACGACCGGTCGGTAGCCCTGGGCTGCACCGACGAGCGTGAGCATCGCAGCGAGTACGACAATCGACGCGATGCACAAGGCGCCCCGTTCGATCCATCGAGCGGTGTGGGAGCGCTCGTTCGGTGCCCGACTGGCTGCGGGCGGCGGGGGCGGCGGGGGCGTTGTTGCTGGTGTCGGCGGCGGCGGCAACTCGCTCGCTCGTGAGGGCGCGACGTCGCTCATCGTTCTGCCTCCGTTGCCTCGATGTCGTGAATGGCGTTCACGCCGATCAGCAGGTCCATGCGCTGTCCCTGGGCCGAGGGCCCGATGTCGATCGGGAGCTGTGCGCTCATGCAGATCAGCTGCGAGTCGCCGACGGCGAGCGCACCGCTGACCGCCAGCGGATTCGAAGTGTCTGGCCCACCGAGTGGGCGCCACAGTTCAGCTGATCCAGGAGGGACAGCAGTACAGGCGCCATCAACGCTCCATGCAACGATGTCGAGGGCGTCGCGCAGCGGTGTGGCAGTGGCAAACGACGTGAGGGTGAAGGTCAGCGGCAGCGTGCCGTTGTTCTCGACCTGCAACTGACCGGTTGCCCGGTCGCCCGCGGCCATGTTGCTCACTGCGAACCGGACCGTCTCGTTGCCGATGCTGATGTCCAGCGTTCCTGCCCCGAGCCGGTTCCCTGCGAGTACTTCCTGGTCCGAGAACGACGCGGATGACGGTTGCAGCGTCAGCCAGAACCAGGCCAGGCCGATCAGGGCGAGTACGAATGACGCAATGACGAGCGCGATGCGTTCGCGTCGCAAACCCGCGCTCGGTGCATCGCCTCGGCAGGCAGTGCTTCCGGTGTGGGCCGATTGGTCGCAATGGTGAGTGTGGAGCGCATTCGTCATGCCGGTGTTGCCTCCCACCCGAATCCGAGGCTGGTTTCCTGGCCGAGCGCTTCGGAGCGATCCTGGAGCTGGAGTGAGATCCGGAACGTTCGTTGTTCTCCGGTGTTGACGAACCGGCCGACATCGACCCAGCCTGCATCCGTGAGGTCGGCCAGCAGCCCTTGGAAGGCGATGTCGCGCGGGGTGAAGCCCTCACACGACTCGTAGTCGCCGCCGGTCCCGGCTTCGACCGTGATGTCGAGATACGTGGGGAGGTTGCCGTCGGCTTCGGCGTTCATTCTGAGCACGACCGGCAAGATGTTGCCGCTGTAGCGAACTTGGATGCAGCGAGTGACCGGCGCAACGGGGGTCAGTGCATCGAGGTCGAACAGTGACCGTCCGCCGTCATCGTCGCTCAGTTCGATGTTGCCGGCGGCCACGACGGCGCCTGCATTCGCTGGCGTGTTGTTGAGCGCGGAGCTCGAACGGTTGGCAACGAGTGTGGCCAGGAGTAGGACCGCAATCGCTGCCGCGAACGATCGGCTGGTTCGTCGAGTGGTCGCCAGGTCGCGCCGGACCTCGATGGCATCGTCGCTCGGGCGTTCGAGTTCTCCGAGTGGGCGCGGCATCAGCGAACCGCCTCGGTACCGGGAGCGGGTGGCGGCAGCGCACCGATATCGGAGGGTCCCGCTGCGGTCATGGCGAACGTGCCAGCGTCGGAGACCGTGGTCTGGGTGAGGGCCATCGAGCCGAAGTCGGCCAGAGACAGCGACTCGAATGCGGGAATCGAGGCAGTGACGACGCCGGCCAGATCGGTGATCGGCATCGGCCGATACAAGCCGTAGCCCTGAACGAGTTCGGCGCCCGCTTTGGACACGATCGACAGGTGCTCGATCGACTCGACGCCTTCGGCGATCACCGAGAACCCGAGGTCATGCGACAACCCAACGATCGACCGAAGGACCGCCCGGTCGTCGGCGGACTCGTGGGCGTGGCGCACGAACACTCGGTCGAGCTTCAAGAAGTCGATCGGAAGACGTCGGAGGTGCGTGAGCGATGTGTGGCCTTCTCCGAAGTCATCGAGCGCAAGTCGCACGCCGAGCTCCTTCAGTCGTGCGATGTTGGCAATCGATTCGGGCGACTCGGCGATCATCCGCTCGCTGAGCTCGATCACCAGCCGGCTCGGTGCCATGCCGGCTGCTGCAAGCGCATGTTGGATGTGGTCGGCCAGGTCATCGAGCTCCAGCTCGGTGGGCGACACGTTCACGGCGAGGAATGGTCGATCGCCGCTCGATGTGTTGGCCCAGTCGAGTGCGCTGACCTCGAGGATCGAGTGTTCGATCACCCAGCGGTTGAAGGCCCCGATCTGTTCGCCCGACTCGGCGATCGCCAGCAGCTCATCGGTCGGAATGGGTCCGAGTTCGGGGTGCACCCATCGAATGAGTGATTCGACGCCGACGATCTCGCCGGAGCCACCCACCACGATCGGCTGGTACACCATGTGCAGCTCATCGTTGGCGAGCGCGTGTCGAAGCGATTCGGCGAGCCGGGCGGTTCGTCGTTCGAGTTCATCGAGTGCCGATGCGTACCGACGGGTGCGACGCACGCCTCCAGCTGCCTTCGCGGCGTACATGGCCACATCGGCGCGGCGCATCATCTCCGACATGCCGATGTGGTTGTCGCTCTTTGCAATGCCGATGCTCGTGCTGACGCTGACCAGCTCCCCCGCCAGGAGGAAGGGTTCGTCGATGCGTTGATGGAGTCGTGCTGCGAGATCTTCTGGCGCCTCGGCGTTGTCATGGAGGAGCATCACGGTGAACTCGTCGCCGCCGAGTCGACCGACCACACCAGCGTCGCCGACGGTGTCGGAGAGGCGGCGCGCAACTTCGATCAGCAGGTCATCACCGATGTGATGGCCCAGCCGATCGTTCACGGCTTTGAATCCGTTGAGATCGAGGAACAGGACGCTGAGCATGGCGGAGCTCTCGCGGTCGGAGCTGAGCTCATGGCTCAACTGCGAGCTGAAGTGGCTGCGGTTGGCCAGCCGGGTCAGCGCGTCGTACCGGGCCTGGTGCGCAATCTCTGCATGTGTTGACTTGAGCTCGGACACCAGCCGTTCGTTCTGCATTGCGATGCCCGCCTGCGCGCCGAGTAGGCGGAGCGCCTTGACCTGGCTGATTGGGTCGTCCCCGAGTTGCGCTGCGGCGACGCGGAGCACGATGTACATCGATTCGCGATGTGTCAGGGTCAGTCGGATCATCACGCCGAATCCGGCGGCGTCGAGGGCAGCTGCGGCGTCTTCGTCCGGGTCGTCGTGCGTGAGGTACACCTCTGGCTCGGTCAGGTCGCTCGTTCGCATCGCGCTCGCTTCATCGGCGGGCGGGGGCAGCGGCGTCGTGCTCGTGTTCGTCGTGGCGAGCAACCGCCACTCTCCGCTGCCATCTCCCGCCCAGCAGTCGGCGCAGTCGAATCCAAGATCAGCAGCGGCTGAGGTGAGTGTGGGGAACACATCGACACCGAGGCGAGCAACATCGAGTCCAGCATCGGTGACGCGTTCGATGATGGCGCTGCGATCGTGCGCTGTATCGGTGGCGCGTCGCTGTGTGGCGACATCGCCGAGGAGTTGTTCGGCGAGGTACGACGCCGGAATGACCACGAGCAACAGCACGCCGAGCCGGTCGACCAGCTGCTCCAAGTTCGTCAGCGCGATCGAGCGCGGTGTGTTCGAGAGCTGATTACTCCAGAACAGTGCCGTGATGCTGAGCGCGCTCATGATGATCCAGTGCACGAATGCGCCCGTGAGTCGGAACGAGATGGCCGCTTCGACGATCGGCAGGGCCATGAGTACCCACCCGATCGATGACGACCCGCTCGCGGCGACGAACACCACCACGATCACCGTGTCTGCAGCGAGTTCGAGTACGGCGAGACGCCGCGTCGACGAACCCGTGGTTCGACGTGACCGAAAAATGGCCGCGACGCTCACGGCAACGAGCGCGGCAAGAGCTGCCAGCAGTGTCGGGGTGCCAAGTCCGCTGTTGCCGTTGAAGGCCAGGTCGCGGCCGCCGACTGCCAGGAGCATCACGATGACCATGCCCACCACGAAGCGCACTCGCAGGATGCCCCGCTGTGCACTTCCCGACAGTCGCTCCTCGAGCTCTTGCTTGCGTCGCCCGCCGCGTGAGAAACCGAGCGCGGCATTGACAACTGCAATGAGGGTGACTACCAGCAGCGCGAAGAGAGGGAGCAGCGAACCTTGCGTGAACCAGATGAGCGGCAATCCCAGGTACGGAACGACGAGCCAGCTCACACCGACCACGTCATCGGCCGATACCAGTTCACTGTCGAGTGTCGGGTTGGCATCGCCTTTGGTCACATAGGAGTTGCTTGCCTCATCGGTCGCGAAGATTCGGTGGGTGATCAGCTCGCCTTCAGACGACTCGAATGTGATGATGGTCTGCTGGCCAACGAGTTCGTCCGGGTGCTCATCGATGAACAGCACGTCTCCGGGACGCAGTGTCGGGCTCATCGAGCCGCTGGTCACCACAACGGTGTCCCAGCCCGTCGCGAGGCGGATGGCACCGGTCATGGCCACCATCACCACGGTGAAGTACACGACGGACCAGCCAACGAGCACCACGAACTGCTGCGCAGAGCGACCGGCGCTGATGAGCGCCGCTCGGCTGCGATCGTTGCTGACGCTGTCGTCCGTCATGTCGGACGACTCTCGAAGCTGAACGACAATTCGACGTGGCGTCCCGCGGCGTCATTGTCGTCGACCATCGTGATGACCGCATCGATCGCCACCGTGTCACCCGCGGTCATGGTCGCAACCGGTGCACCCGTAGCAAAGGAGTCGTGGGTGCGCCAGAACGTTGACAAGCGACCGTCGAAGAGCAACCGACCGCCCCCGTCGCCGTCGGGCGACGCCGCAGTCGGGCACGAACCATCGAACCTCGTCGTCAAGCGGATATCGATGAACTCGTCGAGTCCGGTGCCGCCGGTCGGAGCAGCAGTAACTCGCAGGTCGGCACCGACGGAGCCGTTGTAGTCGATGGCAACGCAGCCGATGGTGGTGACGCCGGGATACAGGTTGTCGGCGTCGAAGAAGAGGCGAGTGCTGGACGCTGCCTGTTGGACGTCGACGGTCGCTGTCGCCAAGAAGCCGTTGCTCTCGGTGGAGGCAGCGATACGTGCTGACGTGGTGGACATGCCGGACACGGCGATCACGGCCAACGCAGCGACCACGGCAACACCGGACAGCATGCGCGCGACACTGCGCGCTCGTGTGGCGGTGTCCGCGCCGGTGCTCCTCATGAACCGGTCATCGGACGTGGGGTGCTGCCGCTGAAGGATCTTTTGGCGGAATTGCCGCCGAAATATCTGGCAGGTTGTGCAGCGATTCCGGCCGGTTCGGTGTCGGTCAGCGAAAACGACGAAGACCCCGTCCACATGGGGCGGGGCCTTCGTGGTGGTTTCGACCGGCGTCGATCCGGTGACCTCTCACTTTTCAGGCGAGCGCTCTGCCAACTGAGCTACGAAACCATCAACCGAGATGCACGCACCTCGTATGTACAAAAGCCATCCACCGATTGCTCGATGAATGGCCCCTGAGCGGTCCCGACGGGATTTGAACCCGCGACCTCCGGCTTGACAGGCCGGCGTGAACTCCTGACTTCACCACGGGACCAGTTGGTGTTCCCGGCAGATGTCAACCTGCCATGTGTATGTGTGAGTGCATTGCTGCACCGCACCCCCAACGGGATTCGAACCCGTGCCGCCACCTTGAAAGGGTGGTGTCCTAGGCCACTAGACGATGGGGGCCTATTCGAGGCGTGGACCTCTTCTCGTTGAGAGCAAGAGGAATCTAACAGCGCCGTCGCGGCGTTCCACGCGCGTTATTGCGGGTTCCTGCGCGAAACCTTCCAAAGCCATGCCGTGTGTTGGGGAGTCGACCGTTCGGTGAGGTCTAACGTGCGCACCCATGCAGTGGACTCGACAGCGCGGCAAGCTCAACCGATTGGGCATCGGGCTCGGCATTGCCTACCTGCTCGGCACCATCTCCACCGCAGACATCGTCGTGAAGCAGATGTCCGCGCCCGACCTGCGATCCAGTGGCACGGGAAACCCCGGAGCGGCGAACGCCATGAAGGTGCTGGGCAAGAAGGCGGGGCTCGCTGTCATGGCGGGCGATATCTCCAAAGGCATCGTGGCCTGTGGCGTGGGAGGGGCGCTTGGCGGCCCAACGGGGGCGCACCTCGCTGGTACGGCCGCCGTTGCCGGGCACTGCTATCCGGTGACGAATGGCTTCAAGGGGGGCAAGGGTGTGGCAACCAGCGTCGGCCAGTGCTTCGCCACGTTCCCTGCGTACTTCCCGATCGACCTCGGCGTTGCTGCCGCCACTGCCGCCGTGCCGGCATGGAAACAACGCGCCTTTGCAGCAACGGCTACCTCGAGCATCTGCTGGGTGGCCGGCGGCATCGTCTGGTGGGCAAAGGGCTGGCGCAACGTCTGGGGGCCCAAGCCCACGGTGATGTTGCCAGTGAGCGCGCTGCTCTCGAGCATGATCATCGTCGAGCGATTTCTTGCCGCGGGCGACGTGTCTGAGACGAATGACCCACACGAGGCATCCACGGCGTCAACGCACACGAACCCTGAGTGACTCAGGAGGTCATCCATGAACGCACACCTCGACACCATTGGACGTTTTTCATGATCGGCATCGTCGTGGACTCGAACAGCCAGATGCCGCCAGCGCTCGCCGAGCGCTACGGCATCGCCATCGTGCCACTCACCGTCACCGTCGATGGCAGTGACTATCTCGAAGGTGTCGATTTCTCCGCAGACGACTTCTACCAAAGTTGGAGTGACTCCCATGAGCCGAAGGTGGAAACCAGCCAGCCGTCGCCAGGTGCCTTCGTTTCGGTGTACACACGGCTGATCGAACAGGGAGCGACAGAGATCTTGTCGATCCACATCGCCGATGCAATGAGCGGCACGCTCAATTCGGCTCGACTCGCTGCCGACATGGTTGGTGTGCCGGTCCGCCTCGTCGACACGGGCACCGCCAGCTTCGGAATCTCCTGTTGCGCATGGCTTGCTGCGGAGGCAATCGCGAGCGGTGCTGACCTGGAACAGGCTGCGGAGGTTGCTGAGATCCGTGCCGCGGGTCTGCGCACCACCTTCGTCGTGGGTGTTCCGCGGCTGATCGACCGGTCTGGGCGTGCGGTCGGGCTCGGGGTCGAGGGCGCAGCCGTCGACGGTGTTCCGGTGTTGGCGATGACCGGGCCTGACCTGTCGGTGCTGGCTACCGTCACCGATCTGGAAGCCGCAGTGCGAGCCATGGTCGATGACGCCCTCGCGCAGGCGCCGAGCTCGCACGCCGGGCTCCGCATTGCAATCGGCACTTCCGATGTGTCCAGCTCGGTGATGTCCGAAGCGTTGACGGAAGCGCTCACGGGAGCCGCCGGGGTGGCCGAAGTGCTGCAGTATCGGATCGGCCCCAGCGTCGGCGCTCACACCGGCCCCGGCACCTCGGGCCTCTTCGTTTTCTGAGGCAAGGTGCGGCGATGGCTGCGTTGCCCAGGTTCCTCGGTGCCCGGGGGCGCCGTCGTCACTGGGCGCCTTGCCCTCCCCACACCTGATCCTCAGAAAAAGGGAAAAAGGGAAAAAGGGAAAAGGGGAAAGAAGAAGAACAGGGAGCAACGAAGAACGGGTTCTTGCCCCCGGGGTCGCCGAATTCGTCGTCAGGTGCGGGCGAGGGGATTGCGGGAGGTGTTGTCGGCTTTGGCCCGCAGCTCGGCCGGCACGACCGGAGCCAACATGCCGTATGGCGCTGAGTTGTACAGGTGGTGGATGCGGTGGGCGTCGGCGAGGCGATCGAAGGCTGCCACCCGGTGATGAACGAACCAGCCGAGCCGGCCGTGGATGTAGACGTCATGCACGATGGCGTACGCCGCCCCGTACATCGTGACACCGATGCCTGCTGGGACCAGTGCCCCGAACCCGTCCCAGTTCAAGCCGGCGAAGAAGCCGACGTTCACGATGGCGGCGAAAATCACCGGGTACCAATCGTTGGCTTCGAAGCGACTCGTCATCGGGCGGTGATGGCTGCGGTGCAAAAACTCTCCAATGCCGTGCATCACCCAGCGGTGCGTGGCTGCGGTGATCGGCTCCATTGCCACGAAAGCCAGCACGGCGATCAGGACGCTCTTCATCTCCACAGTCGAAACGATACGTGCCGCGGTCTCGATCCGCGTTGACGGTGCTCCGTGACCGGTGTCGAGCTGGCACCATGGCGTATGTCATCTTCTGCCCCTGAGTTCGAGACGTTGCGCGTGAGCATCGACGGCCTGATTGGTTCGCTGAGGTTGAACCAGCCGGAACGGCTCAACCCCCTGGGGTCGTTGGCGCTCGCAGAGATCATCGAGGCAACCTCGTGGCTGAATCGAACCGAGGCCAGCGTGGTCGTGATCAGCGGGGCGGGGCGAGCCTTCTCGGCCGGGTTCGACTTGGCCGAGTTCGGTGGCGGACCGGCGCTGCCCGACCCGAACGGTCTCGTTCCGACTGATCCGAGAGCGCGCACAGACCTCGGTCGACGCATGGCGGACGCGGTGGAGGCAATGAGCGCGGTGACGATCGCGTCGATCCACGGACCCTGCATCGGCGGTGGCTTCGTGCTCGCTGCAGTATGTGATCTGCGACTCGCAGCTGACGACACGCGGTTTGCCATTCCCGAAGTCGATCTCGGGATCCCGCTCACCTGGGGCGCGATCCCGCGCATGGTGCGCGACATCCCGGCACCGATCGTTCGCGAGCTGGTGCTGACGTGTCGACCCTTCGACGCCGCCGAAGCCCACGGGTGCGGATTCGTCAACCGGGTCGTGTCCACAACGGAGCTGGACGATGCCGTTGCTCGGTTGGCCGCGTCGCTCGCCGACAAGGCGCCATCGGTGCTGCGAACGACCAAGCGGCAGGTGAACGAATCGCTCGAGGACATGGCGACCACCGCGGGAGCATGGGCAGAGGCGGACTTGTTGGACGCTGCACAACGCGACCCGATCGCCCGAGCTGCAGCGCAGCGATACCTCGACTCGTTGTCGCCGAGGGCTCCCAGGCCTCAGGCGTAGCTGTGGAGCGCGTCTGCGAGTGACGCTTCCACGACGCCGGGCGCATCGGCCACAGCAGCCAACCACTCCGGCTTGAAGCTGCTCGCGACCGTGATGGGGTTCGTCGCAGCGCCGCCGGCGTTGGCCAAGTTCACGAACGACACGGCGTAGTCGCCCGGACGCAGATCTCGCCCGAGTTCCACGAGTGCGTACGGGTCAGGAGCGGCGCCGTTCGTCTCCAATGCGAAGTAGGACTGTGAGCTCGGCCCGGTCGGCCCACCTGCCAGCCCGGGGCCGTCGGTCAGAATCGCACCGTGGACCTGCGAGGCGCGAGCGCCGGCGATCTGCAGCCCCACATACGCACCGAGTCCTCGACCGAGCACCGTGATCGACCGTTCCGGATCGCCACTGGTGAGGTGGGCGAGCGCCTGGTCGACATCTGCCATCAACATCTCGGGGGAGTAGCCACCGGATGCGGGCACCGTCGAAGCGCCGTGACCGGTGAAGTCGAGCGCCATGATCGGGCCGGGCCACGCGGAGGCCCACGACGGGACCAGCTCGGGCGAGCGGCTGCCGAGGCCGTGTAGCAGCAGCAGCGGCCGGCTCGGACGCTGCGGGTCGAGTGGCTCACTGCGCAGAATGTGCAGCGCCAGGTCGATCTTGTTGTGCCGCAGCATGACGGTGGCCGGGGTCGCAGGGGTTTCGCTCATGCCGGATCTCCGATGAAATCGAGCACCATTGCGCTCACGCGGTCGGGCTGTTCGATGTGGACGAAGTGGCCGACATCGTCGAGTACCTCGCAGCGTCCGTCGAGGGGCATGTAGGGCTGCACCTTGTGCGGGGGAGTGCCCCAGCCCATCTCTTCCATCTCGGCGCCGAGGATGCCGAGAAACGGCATCGGCAGGCCCGGTAAGCGAAGCAGCATCCATTCCGGTCGCCACGGACCGAATCCGCCGAAGCGCAGCGCCGGGTCGATACGCCAGCGCCAGCCATCTTCGGATTGAAATCCACCGGTCGATGCGAGGCGGCGGAGCCAGGCGTGCGGCAGTCGGGGGTTCATCCGCCCACGTCGTTCGGCGAGGTCGTCGAGCGTGCCGGGCTTTCGGCTCGCGGTCGAGGTGCGACGACGATGATCGAGCCATCCGGCCAGATCCTTGGCCAGCATCGTGGTCCGCTCGTGCTCCGCGAGATCGGGGATGTTGCGCTTGTACGGAATGCCGTCCATGTTCACCAGGCAGCGGAATCGATGCGGCTGGGCGTCGGCGAGCTGGGTCATCAGCGCGCCTCCCTTGGAGTGGCCGATCACGGGGATCGGCCGGTCACCGGACACGTGGTCGAACACGGCGAGGGTGTCGCGCATGTCGCCATCCCAGGAGTACAGCGCAGCGTGTTCGCTTTGGCCGTGGCCACGTTGATCCCAACACACCACTCGCCACCCGGCATCGGCCAGCTTGGGGGCAAACGTGTCGAAGGTGCGAGCGAAGTCGAAACCGCCGTGCATCATCATCAACGGCGGCCCGTCGGGGTCCCCCCATTCGTGTACGGCGAGTTCCAGGCCGTTGGCGGGGAGCCGGTACTGGCGGTCCGGGCGTCGGGCTCCAGGGAACGGCGACTCCCCATGAGCGTCCAGACCGTCGGCGTTGCCGCCGGTGCCGGCGTCGCTGGACGTGTCGGTTGTCGAGAGGTCGGCCACGAGGCGACGGTAGCCGTCGGTGACCATCTGGGTGTAGGCCGAACGGCGTAACATCATGGTCATGACGTGCGTGAGCGCTTCGGCGATGTCTCCGGCCCGTTCGGGTCGACGGTCGGTCTCGGTGACGGTGTGTGCGGTGGCGGCGACGCTGGTGGTCGCCGCGTGTGGCACCACGGATGAAGCGTCGCGGCAGACGCTCCCACCGCTCGAAACCACCACCACGACGACCACGACCACGACCACCATTCCGCTCGAACGGTTCGTCACCGTGCAGCGCGGCGACATCTTGGCGGTCATCGCCGCCGAGCAGGGCGTCACGGTCGAGTCGATCGTCGAGTTGAACGATCTCGCCAGCCCTGATGCCATCCAAGCCGGCCAAGTGCTGGAGATGCCCGAGAACCGGATCACTCCGGTGGTGGTGTCCGAGGCTGATGCCCCCGACGACACCACTGCCGACGAGGCCGAAGCAGACGGTGACGACTCGTAGCCCGCAACGCTGAGTCGTCAGCGTTGAGTCATCCGGCACGCATGTGCCGAACCGCATCGCGGCGGTCTCTACACTTCACCACATGAGTTTCTGGCCGAACGCTGACCACTGGAGCGTCAAGATCCCGCTCGACACGCCGCACCCGCGCCTCGACGTGCTTGCGGACACCGGCGTTGTCGTACTCGATGATGCGTCGTTCGAGTGTCCTGAGTCCGAGTTCTTGGCCCTGGAGTACATGGACTGGAAGTCGGGTGGGGATACCAACTTCGCACCACTCGCCACTGCCGATGGTGAGCTCGATTGTCGCGGTTTCTGGGACAAGGGTAAGACCGACAAGGACGCCATGTGGACCTCGAACGCCGAGGTGGCTCCCTCGCTGCGCGACTACGTGTCAGATGTCGGCGCGAACTTCGGTCGTGTGCGCACCATCAAGCTGGAGCCACAAGATCGCGAAGCGGCAATCCGGTCGTTGCATCGTGATGACAACAATCGCTTCAACCCAGACGATGAAGGCTGGGTGGTTCGATCGTGGGTGGAGCTGACGGACAACCCGAACAGCTACATGATTCTGATGGACAATGACGAGAACGGCCTGCCCGACGCGTCGACCGAGATCCGGGTGCCGTTGCACAAGGGCGCGCGGTTCGTGGTCGACACGCAGCGGCTGTGGCACGTCGTGGTGCACGAGGGCGACGCTCCTCGCTATGCCCTGATCACCAGTTTCGAGTCGAGCCCGGTGCTCGACGGGTGGATTGCCGACAACACCTCCAGCGGTTGACGTGAAGGCGTAGCGGCAACTCGAGATGTTGTCTGGTGGTGTGGCTGAAACCCCGGCAGGACACCGACGTATCCGGACGGTCTGACAGGAGCACAGCGCAGTCCCCTTCTGTGGGCGGCGTTCGATGCCCGAACCTGCGCCTCATGACCAACCTTTCCAATCTCTCTCCCGCCAGCCCGCTGACTGCAGTGGTCGTCAGTGCCGACCCCATGGTGGTCATCTCCGCTCAAGCGGCGATGCGGCTCCACGCAGAGGTCTGGAACGTGTTGTCGGTCGATTCCGAAGAGCGTGCAATCGACCTGTTGAACAAGCTGGAGCGCGTGGACATCTTCATCGTGTACGGCGACGGCAGCGGGATGGCAGCGACCGTGCTGGAGCGTGTTCGCTACTTTGCGCCCCATACCGTGCGCATTGCGCTCTCCGACCGGGCGAACGCCGCCGTCATGCCGCAACTCGCGGCGATTGCTCATCAGATTTTGCCGATGCCGCTCGATGCCGAAGTGCTCGGGGATCTGGTTGGTCGAATGCGGTCCGTGACCCGCAGCGAACTGTGTGACCCGGTCCGGACTCTCGTTGGCCAGGCTGAACGGCTCCCGAGTCCGCCGAAGATGTTTCAACGGCTCAACGAGATGCTGGCAACCGACGACTGGCGTGTGGAGGATCTCGCGGCCGAGATCGAAACCGACGCGGCGCTCACGAGTGAGTTGTTGAAACTCGTCAACTCATCGTTCTACGGCTCTGGGAGTCGGGTTCGATCCGTCACGCGTGCGATCTCGCTGATCGGCATCAAGCTGACGCGCTTCATCGTGCTCGGGAACCAGCTGTTCGTTTCGAGCGGAGGCTTCGACACCTGGATCGATCTCGAGCGCGTCGCCACTCGATCGAATGCTGTGGCTCGTGGTGCCCGCGCATTGGCGGCTCGTGAACAGGCGTCCGACGACGTAGTGTCGTCCGCATACCTCTCGGGCTTGGTGTCCGAGATCGGATTGCTGGTGCTCGCTCGTATTCCAGACATCGAGCCGTCGATCGCTGCCCCGGTCAACAGCTCGGTGTTCCTTGGGGCTGAGCGGGTGCTGTTCGGCGGCGACCGCTTCGAAGTCGGCGCCGAACTCCTTGCACTCTGGGGGTTCGACCAAGATGTCGTGGACGCCGTGGCACGGCTGTCGAGCGAGGAGCCGTCGCAGCCCGGCGAACTCGCCTGGTTCTTGTCGAGCGCTCGTCAGCTGATCATGGAACACGGCGTGGACCCCGACGAGCTCGGTCATCCACCGCGTTGGGACGCCGAGATCGACGTGTTGATCGATGCCTGCCGCACGGGTGCGCAGGACGCTGTCCCTGCGGTGTGAGCAGAACCTGGCGTGGTGACCCGAATGAGCGACGTCGCGAATCTTCCCCCGCCTTCGCAGTCAGCTCCTTCGTTGCCGAGTGCTGTGCTCGCGCCGCCGAGTGATGCGCTGCCTCCTCCGAGTGCGGTGCTCGCTCCGCCGACCGTGGACCCTGCACCAGTGGCGGAACAAGCCGGATCGCTCGGTTCGAGTTTGCCGCCGCCCAGCGCCGACACGTCGGAGCCCAGCGTCGACTTGCCGGCTCCGAGCACGGTCACCGTGGTGGTCGTCGGAAGCGACCCGGAGGTGCTCTCGGCCGCGCGTGCTGCAACCCGCCGATTTGCTGATCTCTGGAAGGTGATCTCGGTCGAGTACGAGGATCACGTCCTCCAGTACTTCACCCGCGTTGCTCCGGTCGACATCGTCATCGCGTCCGGCGGTGGCAACGGCATGGGCGCCCGCGTCCTCGATCTGGTTCGCAAGCGGTCCCCCCGTACTGCACGGTTGGCGTTGTGCGATCCGTATGACGAAGCCGAGATCGCTCGGCTCGCTCCGCTCGCTCATCAGATGCTCTCCATGCCGCCCGACATCGGTGTGCTCAGTGAGCTCGTCGGCCGCGTCCGACATTCGGCGCGCACCGGGCTGCTCGATCCGGTTCGGACGCTCATTGGTGAGGCTGATCGACTGCCGAGCCCACCGGCGCTGTTCCAACGCGTGAACGAAATGCTGGTGACGGATGACTGGCGAATGGACGCCCTCGCCGAGGAGATCGAGAAGGACCCGGCGATCACCAGTGAGCTGCTCAAGCTCGTCAATTCGTCGTTCTATGGACTCGGCGTCCGGGTCACATCGGTCTCGAGAACCATCTCGTTGATCGGCACCCGCATGACGAGGTCCGTGGTGCTCGGCGATCAGCTGTTTCGTTCGAGTGGACGCATCGATACCTGGATCGACCTGAACCGCCTCGCCGCTCGTTCAAGCGCCGTTGCCAGAGCGTCGAGCGCGTTGGCAACTCGACAGGGCGCCTCGCAACAGCTCGTTGCGTCCGCCTACCTCGCTGGGCTCGTGTCAGAGATCGGGATGCTCGTGCTCGCCCGGATCCCCGACATCGAGCCGAGCATCGCTGCGCCGGTGAACAACTCGTTCTTCCTCGGTGCCGAACGCGTGCTGTTCGGCGGTGACCGGTTCGAGGCCGGTGCCCATCTGCTCACACTGTGGGGCTTCGATGCTGACGTCATCGACGCAGTGGAGCGACTGTCGCACGGCAAGCCGTCGCCATCCGGTGGGCTGGCGTGGTTGCTGGCGAGCGCTCGTCATCTCGTGATCGAGGATGAGATCCACCCTGATCGCATCGCCTGGCCCCACGGGACCGACGAAGACGTCGACAAGGCGATCGCCCGCTGTCTCGCTGTTCAAGCCGCCGAGGACTGATGTCAGATCAGGTGGCCCGGTGTGACACCGCAAGGTCCGCGATGTCGCGCATGATCTTTGCGATCTCGTAGTCCTTCGGCGTGTAGATCCGGGCAATGCCGTTTGCCAGCAAGCCGGCGCGATCGTCTTCGGGAATGATCCCGCCGAGCACCACCGGTGTGTCGACGCCCATCTCGTTCAGGTGCGCCAACACGTCGGGCACCAACTCGAGGTGTGACCCGGACAGGATCGACATGCCGATCACATCAGGGTCCTCGTCGCGTGCGGACGCTGCGATCTGCTCAGGTGTCATGCGGATGCCGCCGTAGACCACTTCCATCCCGGCGTCTCGGGCGGCAACGGCGATCTGCTCGGCGCCCGACGAGTGTCCATCGAGCCCGGGCTTTGCCACGAGAAACTTCGGCGGACCACCGTCGATCGACTTCACGAATTCGGAGACCTCGCTGAGTCCAGCCGCTGGTGCTGCTGCGCCACTGACTCCTGTGGGCGCTCGGTACTCTCCGAACACGCTGCGCATCACGGCCGACCAATCACCCGTGGTGCCGCCGGCTTTGGCAAGCGCGATCGAAGCGGGCATGACGTTTGCGTTGCTGGCGGCGGCCTGGCGGAGTTGTTCGATGGCGGCGTCCACGGCACTCTGATCTCGAGCACGTCGCCAATCCGCGATGCCGTCTTTGGTCTCCTGCTCGACACCGGGGTCGACCTTCATGATGTTGTTCTCGCCACCGAGCGGTGACTCGGCGGTCTGGACGAAGTCGTTGACTCCGATGACCTTCTGGTCGCCCGACTCGATCCGGCGGGTGCGCGCTGCCATAGATGACACCAGGCGCGACTTCAAGGTCTCCACTGCCTCGAAGGCGCCGCCCATCTCCAAGACGTCGTCCAACTCGGCCTGAGCCTCTGCTTTCAGTTCGGCGGTGCGCCCTTCGACCACGACGGACCCCGCAAAGAGGTCGCCATACTCCAGCAGGTCGGTCTCGAAGGCGAGCACCTGCTGCATTCGCAGCGACCACTGCTGATCCCACGGTCGGGGCAGACCGAGCGCCTCGTTCCACGCGGGCAGCTGCACCGAGCGTGCACGAGCATCCTTGGACAGGGTGACCGCCAGCATTTCCAACACGATGCGCTGCACGTTGTTTTCAGGCTGCGCCTCGGTCAACCCGAGCGAGTTCACCTGGACGCCATAGCGGAACCGCAGCGCCTTTTCGTCGGTCACGCCGTAGCGCTCGCGGCCGATGTCGCCCCACATCTCGGTCATTGCTCGCAGCTTGCAGATCTCTTCCACGAATCGGATGCCGGCGTTCACGAAGAACGAGATCGACCCGAATACCTGGGAGAACTTCTCGTCATCGACCTGGCCTGATGCCTTCACGGCGTCGAGCACCCCGATGGCGGTTGCCATCGAGTAGGCAATCTCTTGCACCGGCGTGGCACCGACTTCTTGAAGGTGGTACGAGCACACGTTCATCGGGTTCCATTTGGGGGCGTGCTCTGCACACCACGCCACCATGTCGACGATCAGGCGCTTCGACTCGGCGGGCGGGAAGATGTACGTGCCGCGCGACAGGTACTCCTTGACGATGTCGTTCTGCGTGGTGCCGCGCAGTTCTTCGGACGCCACCCCTTGTTCTTCGGCGTTCGCGACGTAGAGCGCGAGCAGCCAGGCGGCTGTCGCATTGATCGTCATCGAGGTGTTCATCTGCCCAGGTGGAATCTGGTCGAGCAGGGTGCGCATGTGGCCCAGGTGAGCAACGGGCACACCGACCTTGCCGACCTCGCCCTTCGACATTGCATCGTCGGGGTCGTAGCCGGTTTGGGTGGGAAGGTCGAACGCGATCGACAGCCCGGTCTGCCCCTTGGACAGGTTGGTTCGATACAGCTCGTTCGAGGCTGCGGCTGTCGAGTGGCCGGAGTACGTCCGCATCATCCACGGGCGGTCCCGTGGTCGTGGTGCCGAGTCGTTGCCGCTGCCGGTGTTGCTCATCGCGAAAGTCTCGTCGCGCCAGCACGCTTTACCCAAACGACGTGACCGGTGCGACGTACGTACGTCGCACCGAGAGCTGGCGCGAAGAACCGGAAAGAAACGTTCAAGTCATCGTGCGATTGGACCGAATGATTATGTGTCCCCGAGACAACCTCGAGGACACGAACACCCACAAGATTTCCTGGCAGACGAACAGCTTTCTCCCCCTTGGCTGAGCGTTTGTCAGGGCAAGTTTCCCTTGGCGGGAACCACGCCGACCGGATGGCGGATCCGGTCGGCAAGGACGAGAAGGAGCGGCGAGCAATCGTCGCTCCTTCGTTCGTTTTCGAAGCGAGCAAGCGGGATGAGCGGCGGCGGCGCCGAAGAAGGGTCGAAGAAGAGTCGAAGAAGGGTCAGAGTTGCGACGGAAAACCGGCAGTTGCCGAGCCGAGGCGACGAAGGTAGTCGCTGCGCGCGATTTCGATCACGCCGAGTGACTCGAGGTGGGGCGTGGCCCACTGCACGTCGAGCAATTCTGCACCGGTGGAGTTCAACCAGTCGACCAGTTCGACGAGCGCGACCTTGGATGCGTCGGTGGCGGTGTGGAACATTGCCTCGCCTGCGAAGAATGCGTCGATACGAAGCCCGTAGGCCCCACCAACCAGTTCTCCTTCGTCGTCCCAGACCTCGAATGAATGCGCCCAGCCGAGTTCGAACATGTCCGTGTACGACTGTACGAATTCGGGGGTGATCCACCGGCCTTCTCGGCGGGGGTCAGCGCATGCCCACATGACCTGTTCGAAGGCCGTGTTCATGGTGACGTGGTATCGACGCTGGCTGCGTCGTAGCGACTTCGAGATCTTGAGACCGTCGAGCGGCAGCACTCCTCGTGGATCTGGTGAATACCACGCGATTTTGCTGCGCTTCCTTTCCGGGTCGACCGGCATCGGGAACAGGCCGCTGCGGTAGGCCGCCAACAACGTGCCGGGCTGCAGGTCTGCGCCGAGCGCCACCAAGTCGACGCCGGGCCGAGCTTGAGCGGGGCTCGGCATCGTGAATCGACTGGGCGTTGGCTGCACGAGTCGATTCCCAGACGTCACATCGTCAGTCTTGCCCTGTTGGTAGTGGTCTTGTCCAATGAGGCGGCAAAATATCCCACTTTTTCCGCAAATCCGGCACGCTTTGTGAATTCTTGACTACTTTGAGTCGATATTCATACCTACTGTCGGTGTCACTGTCCGTACTCGAGGAAACCGCGGCCCGTTTTGCGGCCCAGTTGCCCAGCGGCGACTTTGCGCTTGAGTGAGGTGGCCGCCATGTAGTTCGGGTCACCGAATTCGCTGTGGAGTGCCTCGAGGATTGCCAGCGACGTATCGAGGCCCACGAGATCAAGCAACGCGAACGGGCCCATGGGGAAGTTGCAACCACCCTGCATTGCGGTGTCGATTGCCTCGATCGATGCGGTCCCCTGTTCCCACATGCGAATTGCATTGTTCAGGTACGGGAACAGCAGCGCGTTGACGATGAAGCCGGCGCGATCGACGACTTCCACGGCGTCTTTGCCGCATGACTCGGCGAACGTCAACGCGTTCGCCACGGTGTCGTCGGATGCGGTGATCGGGCGGATCACCTCGACCAACTTCATCATCGGCGCCGGGTTGAAGAAGTGGATACCGCAGACCAGTTCGGGCCGCGATGTGGCCATGGCGAGTTCGACGATCGGCAGGGTCGAGGTGTTGGACGCCAGGATTGCGGATGCCTTCACGATCCCATCGAGTTCGCTGAACAGGGCCTGTTTGATTGCGAGATCCTCCACCACCGACTCGATCACGAGATCGCAGTCCGACAATGCGGACATCTCCGACGTGGCGGTGATTCGGCCCAGGATCGTGGAGCGTTCCTCGGCCTCCAGTCGGCCTTTGTCCACCTGGCGATCCAGCCCCTTGGTGAGCTTCGCGATCGCGGCATCAGCGGAGTCCTGGGTGCGTGAGCGAAGCACCACGGTGCGTCCAGACCGGGCCGCTACTTCGACGAGGCCGGCACCCATGATGCCGGAACCGAGAATTCCAACCGAAGCGATGTCGTGCTGCTTTTCGTCCATGGGAACACGCTAGTTACCGATCGGTAGCTTCGCGAAAAGTGGCGGTGGCGTCGCCGGGGATCGAACCTGCATCGGCCGAGGGCGTAGCCTGGCCGACTCGCTCTCCATGTTCGTACTGCTCATCATCCACCTCCTGATCGGCAGCGCGATCCTGATGTCGGGTGATCGGCTCGGGCGGCGGGCGTTCGCGGTGGCAGCAGTGGCGCCGTCGGCGACCGTGGTCTGGGTCCTTGCGCAGTGGTCGGCGGTCGTCGGGAATCCGGGAGGGGTGGACGCCGACGGTCACTCATCTCCAGGGTCTGCGGTGTTCGAGTCCATTGGTTGGATCTCGCGTCTGGACCTCGATCTGCATCTGCGTTTCGACGCGTTCGCTCTCGTGATGACGTTGCTGGTGTCAGGTATCGGCGCGCTGGTGTGCGTGTATGCGATCGGCTACTTCTCGCACATCGCACCCGGCCAGGCGCGCCTCGCCGGGCTGATGACGTTGTTCGCTGCGGCCATGCTCGGTGTGGTGTGGGCCGATCATCTGGTTGCGCTGTTCATCGCGTGGGAGTTGACGTCGATCACCAGCTACCTCCTCATCGGCAATGACGATCGAAATCCGCGTGCTCGCGCCGCAGCGCTGCAGGCCATCTTCATCACCGGGGCCGGTGGCCTCGCTCTGCTCGTCGGCCTGGTCATCGTCGGCCAGAGCGCCGGGACCTATCGCCTGTCCGAGATGATCGAGTCACCTCCATCAGGCGGGGCAGTCGCGGCTGGCCTCGTGTGCGTGCTGCTCGGTGCGTTCACGAAGTCCGCACAGGCTCCATTCGGGAGCTGGCTCCCCGGCGCCATGGTCGCTCCGACTCCGGTCAGCGCGTACCTGCACTCGGCCACGATGGTGAAGGCCGGTGTGTACCTCGTGGCGCGGCTTGCGCCGATCCTGGCCACCACCGGGCAGTGGCGCGTGCTGGTGCTCATCGTTGGTTCCACCACGATGATCATCGGCGGCTTGCGCGCCCTGCGCCAGCGCGACCTGAAGCTGCTGCTGGCCTACGGGACCGTCAGCCAGCTCGGCTTCATGATGCTGCTGGTCGGTACTGGCGAGTACAAGATCGCGCAGGCCGGCATCGTGCTGCTGTTCGCCCACGGTGCGTTCAAGGCCACGTTGTTCATGATCGTGGGGATCATCGATCATCAGGTCGGTACCCGCCACATCCGTGAACTTCACGGCTTCGGAGCGGGCTGGCTACCGCTGAAGGTCATGGCCGTCATCGGTGCGGCGTCCATGGCTGGGCTGCCGCCATTGCTCGGCTTCGTCGCGAAGGAAAAGGGCATCGACACCTATTTGGAGTACGGCGACTTCGTCGGGTCGAGTGCAGTCCTGGTGGTCATCGTCCTCGGATCGATCCTCACGTTTGCGTACTCGGCCAGGTTCGTGCTCGGCGTGTTCGGTGTACACGGAGCGCAGGAGAACGAGCCGGTGAGCCGTGCAGCGGACCCGGCGCCGTTGGTTTTCATCGCACCCGTGTACGTCCTCACCGCCGTCACGGTCGGGCTCGGCCTGGTCCCCGCGGTCATCAGCGACTTGACCAAGTCCGCGCTGCTCGGTCTCGATCCCAACGCCACCCCGTCGACCGTGAAGCTGTGGGCTGGATTCAACACCGCGTTCCTGCTCTCGCTCGTGATCATCGCCACCGGCACGGTGCTCAGCGTGTTCCGGCGCCCGGTCGCAAGGTTCCAGACGGCGGTCTCGAAACCGCTGCGCTCGCTGCCGTCGACCGATGATTCGTTCGCCTTCGTGCTGCGCTCGATCGACGGCGTGGCGCGGCGCGTGACCCGATCGGTTCAGACCGGTTCGCTCCCCACCTACCTGTTGGTGATCCTCACCACCGTGGTGGTCGTGCCGGTCATCCCGATGCTCGGTGAGCTGGACTCGCTGCCGGATGTGGTGGAGAACCCGGTCCACATCCCGCTCGTCGCCATCATCATCGGCGCCGCTACCGGTGCGGCATTGGTGCGGCGACGCATCGCTGCGGTGGTGATGCTGGGCGCCGTTGGATTCGCCATGGCAGGTCTCTACGAAGTTCAAGGAGCGCCGGACCTCGCCCTCACGCAATTCGCCATCGAAACGCTCGGCACCGTGTTGTTCGTGCTCGTGTTGCGGTTCTTGCCAACACGGTTCATCGAACTCGCGCCCGCCGTGGTGCGTCCGCTGCGTCTGATCGTGTCGGTGCTCGTCGGTGCCTCGATCTTCGTGTTTGCAATCGTGTCCACGAATGCACGTTCCGACGTTCCCGAGGAGTCGATATCGGTCGAGATGGTCGAACGATCCAAGCCGGACGGCGATGGCAAGAACGTGGTCAACGTCATTCTCGTGGACTTTCGCGGTGTCGACACGATGGGCGAGGTCACGGTGCTGCTGGTGGCTGCGGTGGGCGCAGTGGCGCTGGCGCGGGGACATCGGCGCTCCGACGACGAATCCGAGGGCGATGAATCAGAGGGCGATGACTCGGACGACACTGACTCGGACGGCACTGACTCGAACGGCACTGTGACCAGCGCCGATTCCACCACCGCCGGCCCGAGTGCAGCCGAGGTCCGATCATGAAGCGCTCGCTCGTGCTGAACGTGTCGGTCCGGCTGCTGTATCCGTCCATCATCGTGCTCTCGCTGTACTTCTTGTTCGCCGGACACAACCAGCCGGGCGGCGGGTTCGTGGGTGGCCTGGCGGCTGCTGCGGCCATCAGCTTGCGCTATGTCAACAACGGTGTCGCCGCCGTGCGTCGATCGTTCCGCCTGCAGCCGTGGACGATCCTCGGGCTCGGGTTGGCCATTTCGGTCGGCACGGCGATCTTCCCGATGCTGCTCGGCGGATCGATCCTCGAGCACGGAACGTTGAAACTGCATCCACCACTGCTGGGCGAGATCAAGGCCACCTCGGCGTTGCCATTCGACATCGGTGTCTACGCCATCGTCATCGGCCTCGTGTTGATGATCTTCGAAGCCTTCGGTGATGACATCGACGCGGAGATGGACATGGTGGAAGCGCCGACCGTTCCGTCGGCATCGGTCCGCGATGAGTACCGCTCGTTTCCTCAGCACAGCTCCGCCAGCATGTGGCTCGACGACATCGACGACATCGACGGCGGTGATGGCAGCGATGCCGAGAGCAACGGCCAGGGTTCGTCGACATGAGCGTGCTGCTTGCGTTCACCGCTGCCGTGCTGTTCGGGCTCGGTACGTGGCTGCTGCTGCAGCGGCGGCTCACGAGAATCGTCATCGGTCTCGGTCTCATTGGCCATGGCACCAACATCTTGCTGCTCACGTCAGGTGGTAAGGGAGGCCTCCCCCCGGTCATCGGCAAGGGCGACAAGGCGGACTTCGCCGACCCGTTGCCCCAAGCGCTTGCGCTCACAGCGATCGTCATCACGTTCGGCGTCACCGCGTTCTTGTTGTCGATGGCCTACCGCAGCTGGCAGCTCACCCACGACGATGTGGTTGCCGACGACCTCGAAGACCGCCTCATCGCCGCGAACCGTCGCCGTGACAGCGACGTCGTCGACGTAGAGGCCGCCGATCTCGAAGCTCAATCCGACTCGTCGGGGGACGACGGATGACCAGCGCACTCGTCCCGCTGCCCATCGTGATCCCGCTCTTCGCGGCAGCGCTCGCCGTGGTCTTCGGACGGTGGCGTGTGGTGCAGCGCTCGATTGCGCTCGCAGCGTTGTCTGCCAACATCGGTGTATCGATTGCCCTGCTGTCCCAGGCCGATGACCACGACGTTGTCAGGATGGATGCGGGTGGTTGGGCGGCACCGCTCGGGATCACCTACGTGGTGGACCGGCTGTCCGCAATCATGCTGGTGACATCGTCGCTGATGCTGCTCGTGGTGCTGATCTATGCCATTGGTCAGCACGGGGTGGAAGGTGTTCACGCCGGCTTCGATCCGATCTATCTGGTCCTCGCGGCGGGCATCTCGGCCAGCTTCATCACCGGCGACATGTTCAACCTGTTCGTGTCGTTCGAAATGATGCTGGTCGCCAGCTACGTGCTGCTCACCCTCGGCGGTGGACCAGCGCAGGTGCGCGCTGGTATGACCTATGTGGTCATCAGCTTGGTGGCGTCTGCGATGTTCATCACCGCGCTCGCGCTGCTCTACGCAGCCACCGGCACCGTCAACATGGCGGACTTGTCCGAACGGATTCCCGAACTCAGCAGTGGGGTGCGCGCCGGATTCTCGCTGTTGCTCATCTTGGTATTCGGAGTGAAGGCCGGGTTGTTCCCGCTGTTCTTCTGGCTGCCGGACAGCTACCCGACTGCGCCGGGACCCGTCACGGCGATCTTCGCAGGACTGCTCACCAAGGTCGGCGTCTACGCGATCATTCGCACCCAGACGCTGCTGTTCCCACCCGAGTCGCAGCAGGGAACCGTGCTGTTGATCATCGGTGGGCTCACCATGGTGGTCGGCGTGCTGGGCGCGCTTGCTCAAGATGACCTGAAGCGATTGCTCTCATTCCACATCATCGGCCAGATCGGGTACATGATCTTCGGGCTCGGATTGTTCACTGTCGCTGGCATCAGCGCGGTGGTGTTTTACATCGTGCAGACGATTCTCGTGAAGACGAACCTGTTCCTCGTGGCTGGACTCATGGATCGTCACGCTGGTTCGAGCCGCTTGTCGCGCGTGGGTGGAATTGCACGCAGTGCTCCGGTGATTGCGCTGTGCTTCGCGGTGCCGGCACTGTCGCTCGCTGGGCTGCCGCCGTCGTCGGGGTTCGCCGGCAAGTTCGCACTGATCGATGCCGGTGTCGCTGCCGAGCAGTGGCCGATCGTGGCCGTTGCGCTGCTCGTCAGCCTGCTCACGCTGTTCTCGATGACCAAGATCTGGGCGGGTGCGTTCTGGGGTGAGCCCGAGGAGTCGCTGCCTGTTGTCGCTCGTCGAGGTGAACGATTCAACGCCGGCCCACCCGCGATGGTGTTGGCAACGGGCATCACCGTGGCGCTGTCGGTGGCGTTCGTGGTGTTTGCCGGTCCGATCTATGAACTGGCAGAGCGAGCGGGTGCCGATCTGATGAATCCGACGGTCTACATCGACGCCGTGTTGGGAGCTGATCGCTGATGCGTGCAGCGCTGCGCATCCCCGCGATGACCGTCTGGCTCACCGTGCTCTGGGTGCTGCTGTGGGGTGATGTCTCGATTGCGAACATCGTCGGCGGACTTGCGGTGGCGGCCGGTGTGGTGCTGTTCGCTCGCCTGGACAGCGCGTCGTTGCGCCCGACGTACTTTCGCCCGTGGTGGGCGCTGCGTTACGTCGGCCACCTCGGTTGGCAGCTTCTGGTCTCGAATGTTCGACTCGCGTACGAGATCCTCACGCCGGGCGACGGCACCCACACGGGGATCATTGCCGTCCCGATTCGCGGGGGATCTGATGCGGTACTGAACTTGGTGGCGAACTCCATCACGCTCACGCCGGGCACGATGACCATCGACGTGAAGCGCCACGAAGCACCGGACCTGGACGAACACGAGCATCCGGAACTTCATGCGGGCGCCACGCTGTATGTCCACGGCATGTACACGCTCGATGTCGAAGCCGTGCGCCATGACATCTTGCGGCTCGAGGCGCTCGCGCTGCACGCGTTCGGAACCCATGAGGACTACGAGCGTGCGCTTGCCGACGTCGTTGCCCACGAGCCGATGCTGACCGGTCAACCGGTGTCGGGAACCGAACGGTCGGCCAGCTCAGAAGAGGATGACGGATGAACACGGCCGCACTGGTGATCACGGCGCTCGCTGCCGTGCTGTTCGTTGCACGGATGTTGCGCGGGCCGGCGTTGGCCGATCGTGTGATCTCCGTGGACGGCTTCGTGTCGACCGTGGTGATCGGCGTGACGATTGCATCGGTGCGACCGGACAGCGGGATCGTTGAGAGCACGGTGCTGGTGGTTGCCCTCGGAGGTTTCGTCGGCACCGCGATCTTGGCGCGCTTCATCGAGCGGCGGGGGAGCTGACGTGGACGCACTCTTGGATGCGGTTGGTGGTGTGGCGTTGATCGCAGGGGCGCTGTTTGCACTCCTTGCTGGCATCGGTGTGCACAAGTTCCGCGACCCCTATTCGCGCATGCATGCGGCGGCGAAGAGCCCGACGCTCGGACTGGTGCTCGTGGCATTCGGTGCGGGTCTGCGGATCCGCACGTTCGAAGCGATTGCCACACTCGTGCTGGTCGTGATTCTGCAGTTGCTCACGTCGCCGGTCGGAACGCACTTGGCAGGTCGAGCAGTGCACCTACGTGTCAAGGTCCCCCAAGACGGGCTCGACGAACTCGAACGCGACGAATCGCAACACTGATTCTTCCGTCGGCGCGGCGTGGCACATGGGTCGACGTGCAGGAGTCAGTCGGTGAGCGAATCGATGAGGTCGCCCACGCTGTGGTTGGCCTCGAGCGGGTGGCGCAGTGTCACCTGGTCGTTCACCGCGTAGCGATTCCGACGGCCGACTCGCTCCGCGTTGACGTAGCCGTTCTCTTCCAGGTCGTGCAGGATTCGGACCACGGCACCTGGCGTGATGCCGACCAAGTGGGCGATGTCGCGCTGGCGGAGCTCGGGATCACGGCTGATGGCAATGAGCACATGTGCGTGATTGGTCAAGAACGTCCAGCCGGGAACCTCGAGTTGTGGATCGCCAAACATGTGCGTTCAATCGTAGCCAATGTGTGCCATGTGTCCGACATCAGCGATGAAAACGGCGTGACGAGTCGAAGGTCAGGTTGACGGTGGTGGCGTCGTGGAACGGCGTCGGAGGCGCCGTCGCTGCTGGTCGCCTCGAAATTCGCGAAGTGCGAGTGCGCCAACGGGTGCAATGGCAACGATGGTGGCGATGCCCACGACGGGTGCAGCGCGGTTGTCGAGTCCATTGAGCACGAGGTACGACGTGTAGCCGCTGTAGAAGCCGACCAGCGCGAACCCTTCCCAGCGCGTGATCGCCGCTCCCGTGATGGCGAACGGCAAGCAGATGGCAGCGGCCGTCAGCATCACCGGCAGGTCGAGTCGGATCAGTTCGTCATCGACGGGGAGGCGAGAATGGGTCGCGCTCACCAGTCCGAGCACGAAGAGCAAGTTGAACACGTTGGAGCCGATGGCGTTGCCGATGGCGACATCACTGCCGCCACGGACGGCGGCGATGATCGACGTCACGATCTCGGGAGCCGATGTGCCAACAGCCAACACCGTGAGGCCAACGACGAGTTCGGGGACGCCGAGCGAGAGCGCTATTTCTTCGGCGCCACTCACCACGAATTGCGCGCTGATGGCCACGCCCACGGCTCCAACTGCGAATATGCCGATCGCGAGCAGCGTGCGCTTGGCGGTCGGGCGCGGCGGGCCCGCCGGCGGCGAGGTCGCATCGTCGTTCGTTACCTCGGGGCCCTCCGACATCGCGTGTCGCAGCGTGATGCCGATGTAGGTGACCAGGCCAATGAGTAAGAAGACCCCATCGCGTGGGGTGATTGCTCCATCCGACGCCAGGGCATACGTGCCGATCGATGCAGCGATCATCACCGGGAGATCGACGCGGCGTGTTCGCTGAATGACCGGAATCGCACCGATGATGGCAACGATGCCCACCACGAGGAGCACGTTGGCGATGTTCGAGCCGATCACGCTGCCCAAAGCAAGGCTGGTGTCACCCTGATCGGCTGCGCGCCACACCACAGCGAGCTCCGGCGCACTCGTGCCAGCCGCAACGATGGTGAGTCCAACAACGAGTGGGTTCAGCCCGAGTTTGAGTCCGATCGTCGACGCACCGGAAACGATCGCCCCACCGGTGATGACGAGTCCGACGAGCCCTCCGAGAAGCGTCAGCACAGCCACGACGACAAGATGCCACAGTCCTGACCCCGTTGCTCCATCAATACTATGAAAAACATCTATCTCGAAGTACCTATTCTGACCTCGGGAGACCGTAGAATCCTGCCGTGGTCTTATGGTTGGTGCTGGGCATTCATGTCGCTGGCATCGGTCTGATGTTGCTCGGGCCACGGCTCGGAATGCGTGGTCGATCCGTCTTCGGCGTCGCCGCTGTGCCCGCTGCGGCTGCGGCGGTCGTGAGTGCCATCGGCCTCGCCGACGCGGAACCGATCACCACGCGTGTGACATGGGTGGACGGGCTCGACCTCGTGTTGGCGCTGCGGCTCGATGCGCTCTCGGCGCTCCTCGGCCTCGTCGTTGCCGGAATCGGCGTCCTGGTGTTCGTCTATGCCGCTGGCTACTTCGGCCCGACCTCTGCGGGGTTGCCTCGTTTCGCCGCGACACTCTCGGCGTTTTCGGCGTCGATGATCGGTCTTGTCTGGTCGGATTCCATCTGGACGATGTTCGTGTTCTGGGAGCTCACCTCGATCACGTCGTTCCTGCTGGTCGGTCACAAGCACGTCGATCCCGCCGTGCAGAAGTCGGCTCGCCGAGCACTCCTCATCACCGCGTCGGGCGGCTTGGCGCTGCTTGCAGGACTGCTCCTCGTGGCTGACGGCGACACCGGGATCGCCCTGCGAGACCTGCAGCCGACCACCGGCGCCACTGCCACCCTTGCCGGTGTGCTGGTGCTCATCGCAGCGGCAACGAAGTCCGCCCAGATCCCGTTCCACGTCTGGCTTCCCGGCGCCATGGCCGCACCCACGCCGGTCAGCGCCTACCTGCACTCGGCCACCATGGTCAAGGCCGGTGTCATCGCCGTTGCGCTCTTCGCTCCGGTGCTCGGCGAAACGGATGCATGGCAGCCATTGGGCATCGCACTCGGTCTCGGGTCGATGGTGTGGGGTGCGATCGGCGCGTTGCGTCACGTGGACGCGAAGCTGATCCTTGCCTGGGGCACCATCTCACAGCTCGGGCTGATGATCACGGTGCTGTCGGCGGGATCGGCCAAAGCCACCTTCGCCGGTCTGTCGATTCTCGTAGCGCATGCGATTTTCAAAGCAGCGCTGTTCATGGTCGTCGGCGAGATCGATGTTCGCACGGGAACGCGAGACGTTCGAGAACTCGGCGGTTTGCGTCGCTCGATGCCGATTGCGTTCTGGGTGTGTGTGCTGTCCGGCGCGTCGATGGCGGGCATCCCGCCACTCCTCGGATTTCCCGCAAAGGAAGCCGCGCTCGAAGCGGCGCTCGGCTTCGACGGAACGCAACGAGTCGTGCTGCTGGTCGGCATCGTCGGCGGATCTGTGCTGACCGTGGCGTACACCGTGCGGTTCTTGCTCTGTGTGTTCGGCCCGTCGGCCGACGGCACCGACACGATCGTGACGCCGCGTCGGCTTCCGGTGAGCATCGTCACATCGCTGCTGGCTGCAGGCTCCGTTGTCGGGTTCGTTGCGCTCGGCCTGGTCGGCGATGCAGTCCGCAACGCTGCGGTCCTGCTCGATCCGAAGACCGAGGTGTACTCCCTCATCCGCTGGCCGGGCCTCAAGACTGCGTTCGTGCTGTCCATGGCCATCATCGCTGCGGGTCTGCCGCTCGGGTGGCTGCTCTCGCGCCGAACCGACCTCGTGCCACGACCCGTTGGGGCGGACGGTGTCGACGGAATGGTCGATGCGCTGCTGACCGGTGCGCGTCGCCTCACCGGTCGTGTGCAGCACGGCTCGCTGCCGGTGTACTTGATGACCGCAACCGCCGTTGCCGTGGCTGCTGCCACGCCGTTTCTCACGGTCATCGACCTGGATGCGCTGCGCTGGAGCGACCGCGCACTCATGCCTGCACTCGGACTGTTGATCGTCGCTGGAGCCATCAGTACCGTTCGCATCCCCGGCCGACTCGGCGCGGCACTTGGTTTGGGCTCGGTGGGGTTCGGCATGGCCGGCATCTTCGTTGCCCAAGGTTCGCCTGACCTCGCACTCACCCAACTGCTCGTCGAGACCGTCGTGGTCGTCGGGTTCGTCATCGGTCTCGGCCATCTCAGTCGAGATTTCCCACCGGTGGGTCACCTGTGGCGCACCGTGCGCATCGTCGTGTCCGTTGCCATGGGTGTTGCGGTGTCCGCCGGGTTGGCCGCAGCAGCGTCTCGCCCATCGGGCACGGCCCCGGTCGACGAGTTCGTCGCACAAGCAGCAGACACCGGCGGCGGCAACAACGTGGTCAACGTGATCCTCACCGACATGCGCGCGCTCGATACCTTCGGTGAGGTGGTCGTGCTCGTTGCGGTGGCCGTGGGCATTATCACGTTGGCGAAGTCGGGTCGAGATTCGGATCCGAGCGAGAACGACGTCGGTGGTGGCGACAACGCTGACGACTCCTCGCCTGTCGAAGCGGAGCGAGTTTCATGATCGCTGCTCGTTCGCTCGTCGTCCGTGACGGCATCCGCCTGGCGACTCCGCTTGCCATCGTTGTTGCGGTTGCCCTGTTCTTCGCTGGTCACAACCAGCCCGGCGGCGGCTTCTCCGCAGGGTTGGTGATCGGCGCGATCATGGCGCTCCGACAGGCCGTCGGGCTGCCGACACCGCAGCACCCAGTTCGCATGATGGCGATCGGCGGCGTCATCATCGGGGCGGTCGCCGTTGCTCCGTTGCTCGTTGGCGACCCAACGCTCGATCAGTACGTGTGGACCCTCGATGCGCCGGTGCTCGGCAAGATCAAGGCTGGTACGGCGCTGATCTTCGACCTCGGAGTCGTATTGATCGTGCTCGGCCTCATCGTGTCGATGCTCGAGGCGCTGGGCGCCGGATCGGAACTGCCGGACCTGATGGACCCCGTGAAGAATGCGCCGGCCACGCTCACCGAGAAGATCGACGCTGCGCCAGACGCCGAGGTGGCTCAGGCACGCCTGGCTGCGGAACGCCTGTCCGGTTCGGGTCGATCGGGAACCGCTCCGAGCGCCGAGGGTGGGTCGACATGAACGGCTTTCTCATCATCGTCGTCGGCTGCCTCGCTGCCGTTGGAACGTACCTGGTCACCTCGCGTGCCCTCAGTCGGATCGTGCTCGGCTTCGCGATGCTCGGTCATGCCGTCGTGCTGGCAATCGTCACCTCGGGAGGCTCTTCGGGCGCACCGCCGCTTGCGGACAAGGTCGACGGTCGAAACGTTGCGGACCCGCTCCCGCAAGCACTGTCGCTCACGGCGATCGTCATTTCGTTCGGGCTCACACTCTTCTTGCTCGCGCTGGCGTTGCGACAGCGCCAGCTCAGCGGGGACGACCTGGTCGAAGACGACCTCGAAGATCGCCGTATCGCTATGCAGAGCGACCAGTCACCGCACGTCGAATCGGACGGTGCGTCATGAGCGCCCTCGTCGGGCTCGCTGTGGTCATTCCGCTGTTGGCGTCCATGCTCGCGCTGGCGATTCGTCAACGGTCGGGGCCGCGCGACGCCGTGGTGCTCGGCTCGCTGCTCGCTGTCAGCGCGCTCTCGATCGTGTTGCTGCTGCACGTGCACCACAACGAAACCGTGGTGGTGCGACTCGGAGGTTGGAGCCCTGACCTGGGCATCGTGCTCGTGGCCGACATGTTCGCGGTGATGGTGTTGGCCGTTGCCATGGTGACCATTGCGCTGGTCGAAGCGTTCGCCATCGGCCAACGCCGCAGTAGTGCGGGGGCCGACCCCACCGTGTCGGGCCCGATGCTGCTGGTGCTTACCGCCGGCGTCGCGTTGTCGGTGCTCACCGGTGACCTCTTCACCCTCTTCGTGGCGTTCGAACTGATGCTGGTGGCCAGCTACGTGCTGCTCACCCATCAGGGTCGGGCGGGCCAAGTCCGCTCGGGCATGACCTACGTGGTCATCAACCTCTTCGCATCGACGCTGTTCCTCTTCGGTGTGGCGTTCGTCTATGCATCGACCGGCACCGTGAACTTGGCGCTGCTCGTCGAGCGGATTCCTGAACTCGACGATGGCATGCGCTGGGGTATCGGCCTGTGGTTCCTCGTGGTGTTCGGCACGAAAGCGGCGATGTTCCCGCTGTTCTCGTGGCTGCCGGACAGCTATCCAACTGCACCCACCACCATTACTGCGGTGTTCGCCGGACTGCTCACCAAAATCGGTGTGTACGTGATGATCCGGTTCCACACCCTGATGTCGATGGACGACCTCGGCACGGTGATCCTGGTGATCGCCGGGTTCACCATGATCGTCGGGGTGCTGGGTGCGCTGGCCCAAGACGACATGAAACGGATTCTGTCGTTCCACATCGTCAGCCAGATCGGCTACATGATGCTGGGTCTCGGACTGTTCTCGGTGGCCGGGGTCGCGGGAGCGATGCTGTTCGTGGTCCACCAGATCCCGGTCAAGACCGTGCTGTTCCTCGTGGGTGCAATGGTCGAGACCGATCGTGGCTCGTCGGCGCTGAGCCGACTCGGCGGCATGGTGTCGTCGCGGCCGTGGCTTGCTGTGGCCTTCGCACTCCCGGCATTGAGCCTGGCGGGTCTGCCCCCGTTCTCCGGGTTCGTGGCAAAGCTCGCCTTGATCGAAGCTGGTGTCGACGCCGGCACCACGGCGATCGTGGTGGTTGGTTTGGTGGGCAGCGCACTCACGCTGCTGTCGATGGTGAAGATCTGGAACGGTGTGTTCTGGGGTGCTGACCAGGGTGCCGAGGACGATGCAGCATCGAAGCGCTCGGCCGAAGCTTCGGGGGTGCCCACACGAGGCACCGCCCGTGGTTGGGCAACCATGTCCGCCGCCACCGCCGTCACCGTGTTCGTCACCCTCGGTATCGCTGTGTTCTCCGGCCCGCTGTGGAACATGAGCGAACGTGCAGCCGAAGAACTGCTCGACGGTGACGTCTACGTGGCCGCAGTGCTCGGTGATCCCGTCGAATTTGCCGATGGCGAGTTGGTCGACATCGAAGAATCCGATGTCGAAGAGGTCGACGAATGAGGCGCGTCGTGGCCGGCGTGCCGCTTCCCAACCGTCGCGATCTGACGCTTCGCCGAGCGTTCGTGGTGGTGTTGCTCGTTGCGGCGTGGTGCGCGCTGTGGGGTTCGTTCAGCGTGGCCAACCTCGCGAGCGGACTGCTCGTTGGTTCCGCCGCATCGTTCGCCGGTGGACCTGCCACCGGGCGCGTTCGCCTGAAGCCGTTGGCCAAGCTGATGTGGGTGGTGCTCGTGGATCTCGTCGAGTCAACCGGTGTGGTGGTACGCGAAGTGCTCACGCCCACGGACTACACCGACGAGGCAATCATCGCCGTCCCGATCGATGTCGAGGCGCGCCGCCACCTGCTCTTTTTGTACATCGCGATCACGGTCACGCCCGGCACCGCAGTGGTAGCTGCAGACGACAACGCAACGGTGCTCTACCTCCACGTGTTGCACGTGGATCGCCGTGACATGGTTGCAGAGCACGTCGACCTGCTCGTGTCGCTCGTGTCGGAAGCGTTGCCGCCGCTTGCTGATGCGGGGCCGCCGACCATCGATGCCATCGAGGTGACCGGATGATTTTCATTGCGTTCGCAGCGCTCATTTTCGCCGGAGCGCTCGCAATTTTCCGGCTCGTGACGGGGCCGACCATTGCGGACCGTGTCATCGCACTCGACCTGTTGCTCGTTTCACTCATGACCGGCATCGTCGTCGACGCCACGTATCGCAATGACACCACACTGCTCAACCTGCTCGTGGTGATCGCGATCATCGGGTTCACTGCGACGGTTGCCGTCGCCCGGTTCATGGAGCGTTCGCAATGAATGACGTACACGTTGCTGCGTGGATCTTTCTGTTTGCTGGCATCGGTGTGATCGTGCTCGCGGCCATTGGGCTCATCAAGCTCGGCACCCCGTACGCACGCATCCACGCCGCTGGCAAGGCGAGTCCCGTTGCGTTTCTCATCGCAGGAATCGGCGCATCGCTCGAGTTGGGTGTGTCGGGCGCAGCGAAGCTGATGTTGGCTGGCGCTGCACTGATCATCACGCTGCCCCTCGCAGTTCACCTGCTGTTCCGTGCGCTCCATCGCACCGAGCCGCAGGTGGATCCGCCGCTCGACGAACTCCGCCCAACCATCGTCACCGACGACTGACCACGGGACTTCCAAACAGGAGCGGAATCCAGGGTGTGACCGATCTCCCGCTGCGTGTTCGGCTGACGTCTGCTCGCTGCTGGTTACCTTGCCGGCATGAACAACGCCGCGCCCACCGCTTCCGCGGTTCTGCACGAACCCTCCGCTGAGCACCTGGCCATCGTCGACGACCCGGCACGGCTCATCGCCCTCGAAGGCGTGCACAATTTCCGCGACCTCGGCGGCTACGAGATATCCGGCGGGCGCACCATTGGTTGGGGTCGGTTGTTTCGTGCCGACGGTCTCTATCGCTTGAGCGACGATGACCTCGACATCATCGATGCGCTCGGCGTGCGCACCGTGATCGATCTTCGCTCCGATCCAGAGATCGCGAAGTACGGCACGTTTCCGGTCGAGCGACTTCCGGTCGACTTTCACTCGCTGTCGATCATCGACACCACATGGCACGACGCGGATCTCCCGGACGTGAGCGATGACGAGCAGGGCGAGATCGATTTCCTCACGTGGGCATACGGCGACATGCTGCAGGCTGGCGGCGATCGTTTCGCCGAGGCGATCCAGCAGTTGGCGCTGCCGGGTTCGGGCCCAGCGGTCTTCCACTGTGCTGCTGGTAAGGATCGCACGGGTGTGCTGGCTGCGCTGATGCTCGGGGGTCTCGGTGTCGACCGCGACGTCATCGTTGCCGACTACGGACTCACCCGTGCGGGGATGGATCGAATGCGGACGTGGGTGAAATCACATCATCCCGAGATGGCCACGCGGATGAGCGAGACACCTTCGTTCATGCTCGCTGCACATCCTCAGGCCATGGCCAACGTCATCGACGGCCTCGTGTCCGATCACGGGTCGATCCGTCGCTACCTGTCGACGATCGGCGTTGGAACTGCCGTGCTCGACTGCCTCGCCGACACCCTCACCCACTAAAACCAGTGAGGAAGTGCCAGGCACTTTCTCACTGGCTCCGCATCGTTGTGGCGTCGACTCGCTTGCGACACTGCCTCAATGACGGTCGCCGAGTCGAACACCCCCGAACATCCGAGCATCGATGATCTGGTCGCTCGAAGGCAGGAGGCCATTGCCTGCCCGTACCCCGCATTCGCTGCACTGCGCGCCGAGGATCCAATCTCGTTCAACGAGTCGCTGGGCGCGTGGGTCATCACGCGCTACGAGGATGTGACCACGATTCTGCACGACACCGAGCGCTTCTCGTCGCTGATGCCGACCGGACCGCAAGCGGTCGGTGGCGTCCTTGCTACGGCGATGGCAGAACTCGCTCAGGATCCAGAGATGGCCGAAACGTTCCAGTCGGTCATGAGCAACCGGAGTCGGGCCGCCGTCCTGCTCAATGCGGACCCGCCCGAGCATCGTCGTCAGCGTGTGCTCGTCAACGCAGCGTTCCGCCCGAGCAACATCAAGGATCTGGAACCGCGGATGTTCGAGGTCGCCCACGCACTCCTCGACGACGTTGTCGGCGACCCGGGCCAACGACAGGGGGCAGAGATCATCCAGCGCTTCTGTGTGTTGTTTCCGATGACGATCATCGCCACGGCATTGGGGGTGGGCGACGACGACCTCGCTCGGTTCAAGCGGTGGTCTGATGATGTGGTGATGCCCGTTGGCAACTCGTCGCCCTCGGTGGACCAGGTGCGCGGGTACCTCACCTCGAGTCGCGAGTTTGCCGACTACTTCCGCGACAAGCTCGCAGACCGTCGCAGCGAGCCACGAGGCGACGTGATCTCCGACGTGGCCAACGCCGAGCTCGATGGCGAACAGCTCTCCGAAGCTGAGATGCTCAGCATGTTGCAGCAGTTTCTCGTGGCCGGTAACGAGACCACCACGAATCTCTTGTCGAACATCATCCGCCACTTCGCAGAACAGCCCGACCTGCAGCAGCGAATTCGTAACGACCGTTCGCTGATTCCCGGGCTCGTCGAAGAGGCGCTGCGCTTCCAGGCCCCGGTCGGCGGACTGTTCCGCCAAGCCAAAGTCGATGTCGAGGTGAGCGGCACGACGATCGCCGCGGGTGAACACTGCTGGTTGCTGTATGCGTCAGCGAACCGGGACGAGCAGCGCTTTGCCGAGCCCGACCTGCTCGACCCGTGCCGGGAGAATCTGCGCGATCATCTCGCCTTCGGTCACGGGGAGCACTTCTGCATCGGTGCCTCGTTGGCCCGGGCGGAAGGGCGAATCGCAACCGAGGCACTCCTCGATCGCTTGGGTGACATCGCGCTCACCGAAACGAACTCGTTCCCGTTCAACGACACCTTCGTCCTGCGTGGCATGCAGGAACTCCACATCGAGTTCACCACCCTCGAACGAACGTGAATGTAGAACTTGGGGTCAGACCCAAAGTTCTAAATGTAGAACTTGGGGTCAGACCCAAAGTTCTACATTCAGGACTCGGTGATCTCCACGGACTCGATGCGGACTTCCTCGGTGGGGATGCCGCTGTTGTCGAGTGAACCGCGAGCGTTCATCTCGGTGACGACGCCGAGGTCGGCCGACGGAATCTGGCCGAACAGGCTGTACAGCGGTGGGAGTGCGGCACCGTTCGGGCCGCTGATGATGAAGAACTGGCTGCCGTTGGTGTCCGGGCCGCTGTTGGCCATGGCGATCGAGCCGATCTCGTACTGGCCCGCAGCGGGGAGCTCATCAGCAAATCGGTAGCCGGGCCCGCCGGTGCCGGTGGCAGTGGGGTCGCCGCACTGCACGACGAAGGCCTGGATCACTCGATGACACACCGTGTTGTCGAAGTAGTTGTTGCGTGCGAGGAACACGAAGCTGTTGACCGTTTCCGGCGCAGCGGCTTGATCGAGGTCGATCGTCACGGTTCCAGCGTTCGTGGTGACCGTTGCGCTGTAGGTGACGTCGGCATCGAGACAGAACGGCGGCGCCGAGTCGAAGGATTGCGTTTGCACCTCTGTATCGATCGCCTCGTCGCAGCTGGGATCAACAGCCGGTGCGTCGACGGGAGCCGCTGGAGCGTCGGTGGTGACCGGGTCGGCGGCAACGTCATCCGCGGCCTCAGGAGCAGTGGTCTCCGGGGACTCCGACACGACATCGTCGGCGCTGCTTCCGCACGCGGCGAGCGTGAGGGCGGCGGCAGCAAGTGCTGCGCCAAAGCGCAGTGAGCGAGCCACGATCAGTTCTCGTCCGTCGACTCGTCTTCGACGACCGTTTCGATCGGCGTGACATCGTTGACGACATCGGGCTCATCGTCGCTGTCGAGGAAGAAGCGACCGGCCACCGCCACGATCACGAAGACGGCGACGATCGCGCCGCCGATCAGGAGTGACAGGCGCAGCGTGCGTGACTTTGCCTGATCACGTGCGATCTCTTGCTCGCGACGTGCCTTGTTGGCCTTCTGGCGTTCTCTCTTAGCGGTTCCCACAGGACCGAGACGATACCCGCTGCGTGCATTCGCTTCAGGTCAAGCGTCAGGCGTTTCTCAGCTCTGGCCGAACTCGAATGCGCCAGTGAAGTGGCGTCGCGCTGCGTTGGTCTCTACGGTGCACGGGAACCGGCGCGCTGGTGCCCGGCAGAGAATCGAGACTCCATGGCCTCCGACCGACGAACCTTCATCACCTCTGCACTCGGGGCCGCGGTGCTTGCGGGTTGTGGGAGTGACAATGACTCGGCGTCGGCGCCGAGTACCTCGACCGACGCCTCCTCGGCGACGGTGGCGCCGACTACGACCGCGACCACCACGACCACGACGGTCCCAGCTGCGACGACCACGACATCGCACGTACCGACGATGTCGCCGGAACCGCTGCCGACGAATGACCGTTGGTGGCTCGACCAGAACTTCGGCCCCGTCGCCGGCGACCTCGAGTCCACCGATCTCGTCGTGAACGGGCGGCTGCCGAACGCACTCTCCGGCACCTGGGTGCGTAACGGACCAAACCCCGCTGGCGAATCACCTCACTGGTTCCTCGGGAACGCAATGGTGCATGGGCTTCGACTGAGCGAAGGTCGTGCTGAGTGGTATCGGCGTCGCGAGATCGCCACGCCCTTTGCCCCGGGTGGCCGCGGCGGAGCGGTGCCGGGTGGTGAGGTCACCTATTCGAATGTCAGCAGCGTGGTTCATGGCGGTCGGCTGCTCTCGCTCGGCGAGGTCGGACTCCCCTACGAGCTGAACGTGAACGATCTGTCGACCATCGGTGCCTACGACTTCGACGGCGCGCTCACGACGAGCATGACCGCGCACCCGAAGATCGACCCTCAGACGGGCGAGATGTTCTTCTTCGGATACGGCTTTCGCGACCCGTATCTCACCTACCTCGTGGCCGATTCGACGGGCCAACTGCAACGTGTGATTCCGATCGCGCTGCCCGCGCCGTCGATGGTTCACGACTTCGCCATCACCGATCGCTCTGCGCTGTTTCTCGACCTCGCCGTGGTGTTCGCTGCCGACGAGCCGGGATTGCCCTACCGATTCGATCGGTCTCACCAATGCCGACTCGGAGTCCTCGATCGGGATGCGGTGTCCGACACAACTCGATGGTTCGACATCGAACCCTGTTTCGTGTTCCACACCATCAATGCGCATCAGACCGGCTCGGTCATCACGTATGACGTGATCCGCTACGAGGAGCTGTGGACGCAACGGTCGACGGAGACGTTTCCGCCTGCCGTGCCGTACCGCTACTCGATCGATCTGGATGCAGGCACCGTCGTCGAGGGGCCATTGGATGATCGGCCGAGTGAGTTCCCGATGATCGACCAACGCGTCGTGGGCTCGGTGAACACCAAGGCGTGGGGCCTGGAGCTCGGTGGAGATCTCAGTGCGCCGACGACATCGACACTGCTGCAGTTCGACGCAGATGGCGCGTCGAGCAGCGCGGCATCGTTTGCCTTCGATGCTGCCGACATCGCTGGCGAACCGTTGTTCGTTGCTGACCCGGACAGACCCGACGAGGGCAGCGGGTGGCTGCTGCTCGTGGTGTTCCGAGCGACGACGAACACATCAGACGTGGTGGTGATCGATGCCCAAGACATCGCGTCGGGACCGATCGCCACCGTGGTGCTGCCGGAGCGAGTGCCGTTCGGATTCCACGCATCGTGGAGCCCGCTGGCCTGACCGGCCAACCGTTCTGGGTTCGTTGCTTCGTGACGCTGCACACGTTTCACCTCGCCACCACGAGGCTCGTCACGACCGCCGGTGCACTCTTGCGGGCGCCGGCGAACAGCGGCGGACTTCGCGGCGTCGAATGTCTGACGACGATGCCACTCGGTGTACCGATTGCGTCGCCAGCGCGAGCGCGTCCCCGTCACTTCGCGATGTTCGCCGCGTGGGACCACGCCGACGCCGTTGACGAGTTCCTCGCGAGTACCGATCTCGGTGCCGAGTTGGCGCACGGCTGGCATGTGCGCATGTCATTCGTTCGCCGCTGGGGGAGCGTTGCCGAGTGGGGCGATCTCCCCGCGAGCAACGGCAGTGAGGATGCCGAGGCGCCGACCGCAGTGCTGACGCTGGCCCGCCTGAAGCTCAACCAACTGCCGCGTTTCGCGAAGTGGGGCAAGCCGGTCGAGCAGCTCGTTCGAGATCACCCGGCCACCACGATGGCACTGGCAGCAACTCGTCCGATTCGCACGGCGGTCACGTTCAGCATGTGGCGCACCGAGCGTGAGATGATCGAGATGGTCCACGGCGCCACCGATGTCCCTGCGCCGGCGCGCCACGCCGCCGCCATGGAGGCGCGACGGCGAAAGGACTTCCATCGTGAGTTCACGACGCTTCGCTTTCGGCCGCTGAGTGAGCACGGAGCATGGGACGGGCGCAACCGCTGGATTCCGGATTCGCCAGGGTGACGCACCTGACTGGCGCTGATTCGAGTTGTCGCCGAGACTGGAGCCCATGCGAGGACGATCGTGAAGCTGCCGTGGAGTCGACCGAAGGGGCCGGTGGATGAAGAACTGAAGGCTCGCCTCACGCCTGAGCAGTTCCGAGTGACCCAGCGCGCCGGTACGGAGCGGGCGTTCAGCGGGAAATACCACGCCACCAAGGACGCCGGTGTGTATCGCTGCATCGTGTGTGATGTCGAACTCTTCGACAGTGAGACGAAGTACGACTCGGGCACTGGTTGGCCATCGTTCTACAACGAGGTGACCGACGGTTGTGTGTCACGCGTCAAGGATCGCAGCTTCGGATTCGCACGTATCGAAGCGCGCTGCGCCAACTGCGATGCGCATCTCGGGCACGTGTTTCCTGATGGTCCAGCGCCAACGGGTGAGCGGTATTGCATGAACTCGGCATCGCTGCGCCTCGAGCGTGCCAGCGGGTCAGCGGACTCGGAATAATCATTGCGACCGCAACGTTTTAGAGGGTATGACCGATCGTTCGACTGACATCCGCCGCGCTGCTGACCGTTTCCACACACAGGCAGGTTGGCTCGATTCCAAGCACTCGTTCAGCTTCGGACGTCACCGCGATCCGGCCAACACGCACCACGGCCAACTCCTGGTGCTCAACGATGATCGAGTCGCCGGCGGCACAGGCTTCGACACGCATCCGCACCGGGACATGGAGATCGTCACCTGGGTGCTGGAGGGGGAGCTCGAGCACAAGGACTCCGAGGGCAATCGAGGCCTCATCTATCCCGGCCTTGCGCAACGCATGAGTGCAGGGCGAGGGATCTGGCACTCCGAGAAGAACCTCAGCGCAGCCGACGATGTTCACTTCATCCAGATGTGGGTGCTTCCAGACACCGAGTCGATCGACCCCGGATATCAGCAACTCGACATCAACGCCGACCTCGATGCCGGTGGCCTGGTGCCGGTGGCATCCGGCCAGGGCCATGATGGCGCGATCTCCATACGGCAGCGCGACGCAGTGCTCTGGGTGGCTCGTCTCGATGCCGGCGAGCAGGTCGAGCTGCCGTCGTCGCCGTCGTCTCATGTCTTCGTGGCTCGCGGTGATGCATCGCTCGAATCGGTCGGCGCACTCGCCACCGGCGATGCAGCACGCCTCACTGGTGCCGACGAGTTGGCGTTGACCGCACAGTCGCCGAGCGAAGTCATCGTGTGGAGCACTGGAACGCTCGACTGACGTCGCTTCGCGTTCGGCCGTGCTCGGCGACGAGACTCCACTCATGACGCTGCCCATCGCGGATCGCTGGTTCGACCGCCGGAGGATCGATGACGCCATCACGCTCCTGTGGGAGCCCCATGTGGTCCCGCTGATGCAGTGCAATATTTGGCACGTTGCCGGTCGTGATCGCGACCTTGTCATCGACACCGGCATGGGCGTTGCTCGTCTGACCGACGAGTTGGCCGACCTCGTCGACAAGCCGGTGACCGCGGTGGCCACTCATGCGCACGGCGATCACGTCGGGTCACATCATGAGTTCGATGACGTTGCGATCCACCCGGCGGAAGCCGCAGCGCTCGAGGCGCCGCGACTGCAATCGCTCGATCCGGAAATCGCATACGGCGCGGCTGGTATGGCGATGCTCGAAGCCGCTGGCTACGAGTTGTCCGCTCGCTACTTCGTCACGGCGCTGCCCGCCGGAATGGCGCTCGACGACTTCGCTCAACATGGTGCATCGATCACGCGCTCGATCGATGAGGGTGACGTGATCGACCTCGGTGATCGACAGTTCGAAGTGCTCCACCTGCCCGGTCACTCGCCCGGGTCCATCGGGTTGTGGGAGGCGCACACCGGCACGCTGTTCTCCGGTGATGCGATCTACGACGGTCCGCTCCTGGACGAAGCACCGGACTCGAACATCGACGACTACTGCAACACGATGGAGCGCCTACTCAGGCTGCCCGTCACTGTTGTCCACGGCGGTCACGACCCGAGCTTCGATCGCGAGCGGCTCGATGAACTCGCACGGGCATACCTCGCGCATCGCTCCTGAGGGTCAGCTCGCTCGCTACGCCCAGAATGCTGCGACTGCTGCGCCGTCGAAGTTGTGAAACCAGATCTCGGTGATCACCGGTCCGTCGAGGCGTGCGAGGTGCACGGTCAGGTTGTCGAGCGGGTCTCGACCGGATCGATGTGCGGTGATCCGGAAGTAGAGCGCAGCGAAGTGGTCGCCGACCAGCGTGTCGAGGAGTTCGAAGTGCTCGCCGTCGTCGCTCTTGGCAGCGGTCTCGGCCAGAAAGATCGCCAGCGCATCGAGGCCGACGAGGTCCCCGACCGCTGGCACATGTGTCACCACATTCGGTGAAACGGATTCGAGCACTGTTGTCCAATCGGCATCGGCCATGGCCGTTCCGACCCGTTGTGCGATCTGTTTGATGTCGTTTTCATTCATGTATCGAACTGTACGGCATCAAAGCTTTGATGCCAAACAGTTAAGCATGGTAGATTTGCGACATGAGCGCAGACCCCGTTGCTGACCTCTCAGCCGCATGGGGGCGCGAGCTCCCCGACCTCGACGTGGGCATGATGGCGACCGTCGCCCGTCTCAATCGGCTGGCGCTGTTGATCAATCGCCACGTCGATGCCGCGCTTGCGGAGCAGGGCAGATCGCTCGCGGACTTCGACGTGCTTGCCGCATTGCGACGAGTGGGTGCTCCGTATCAGCTGAAGCCGTCGGAGCTGTCGCGGCAGGTCATGCTCAGTCCAAGCGGTATGACACATCGAATCGACCTGCTGGAGCGCGAGCGCCTCGTTGAGCGACGGGTCGATCCAACGAACCGAAGGACGATGCCGGTTGCGCTCACCGCAGAGGGAGTGGCAGTCGCAGAGAAGCTGGCGCGCCTCGTGGTGCAGACCGAAACTCAGCTCCTGAGTGGCCTCACATCGGCGCAACAAACCTCGCTCGATCGGCTCACCAGTCGAGTCATAGGTGACCTGACGCCGCCGGTGGCATGAGGTTGCTACCTGGTCCGTTCGGTCGACCACGTCAGCCCAGCACGTACCGAACGGTGCAGGGTCGGTACGTTCGCCAGATGGATGTCTCGTCGGTGTGCACCTCATGATCCGACTTCGCCAGGTCGCACTGTGTACCGATGACATCTGGCGCGAAGAGCAGGTGATCGTGGCGCAACTCGGCGTGGCCGCCGTCCACCGCGATCCGCCCAACGTGTTCGACATGCGCAATGCGGTGTTCGCTGTTGGCGACGCGTTCCTCGAAGTGCTCCAGCCGACGACCGAGACGGCGCCGTCGGCGAGATTCCTGCACCGTCGCAATGGACCCGGCGGATACATGGTGATCTTGCAGGTCGACGATCTCGATGCGATGCGTACCGTCGTGCTCGACCACGACGTTCGCATCGTCTACGACCAACCCGCGGCTCTGCATCACGGCGTCGAGGCCTCAGCCGTCCATCTGCATCCCGCTGACACCGGTGGGGCGATCATGTCATTCGACCGAATGGATCCCGCAGATGGCTGGGCCTGGGCGGGCCGCGCGTGGCAGGGCCACGTGCACACCCACGTCGTCGACCAGATCGTTGCGGTGGAGTTGGCAAGCCGTGAACCTGAAGCGCTGGCCGCTCGATGGGCTGGCCTCCTCGACCGCGGGCACCTGCCGATGGCGTCGGGTCATTGGAGCATCGAGCTCGACCAGGGACGCGTCGATGTCGTTGGTTCCGGCATCGACGGGCCTGATCAGCTCACCGCGATCGAGATGCGTGCAGTCGACCGCAACCGGGTCGGAGAAACAGTGACCGTTTCGGGTACCGAGATCCGTTTCGTTTGATCCTGCTGGTGGTCAGGCGTGTTGGGCGGCCCAGGCATACATCGCGATGCCTGATGCCACTCCCGCGTTCAGCGATCGCGTCGACCCGTACTGGGTGATCGCGCAGATCATCGTGGACGCAGTCAGCGCTTTCGCTGTGAGTCCGGGACCTTCCTGGCCGAACATCAGCACACACGCACGGGGGAGCGAGGCGCTCTCGATCGGTACCGACCCGTCGACGTTGTCGATGGCAACGAGCGAAAGATCTTCGCGTGCAGCCCACGCGCTGAGCGCGTCGACGTCAGGGTGGTGGTGCAGGTGCAGGTACCGATGTGTCGACATGGCGCCGCGCCGGTCCCAGCGATGCGGCCCGACGATGTGCACGCCGGCTGCTCCGAATGCGTTGGCGTTGCGTACCACCGTGCCGATGTTGAAGTCGTGCTCCCAGTTCTCGATCGCCACGTGGAACGAGTGGCGTTGGGTGTCGAGTTCAGCGACGATGGCATCGACCGACCAGTAACGGAATCGCTCGATGACGTTTCGCCGGTCGCCGTTGCTGAGCAACTCGGGGTCGAGCCTCGGGTCATCGGGCCAGGGTTCGGGATGAGGGCCAGCGCCCACTGGGCTGTGCTGGGGAAGCTCGGCCGATGGTTCTCGGCTCAACGCGGACGGTGCTCCGTGCCCATGCCGGCGGTGATGAATACCACGGTTGCCGGGCCTGCGCCCTCGACCACATCTGCGGTGTGCCACACGCCTGGCTCGTTGACCACTGCCTGGCCGGCGGTGATGGTTGCTGAGGAGACCGTGCCGTCGACGGCCTCCTGCGTCAACGAAATGGAACCTGCCACGCAGAGCACCAGCTCGCTGCCGTTCGGGTGCATCTCCCACACGTCCCACGACTCGGTGAACGTGTGCGACGACACGAGGCGACCTTCGACGCCGTCCGATGCGTGTGCCGAGCCGTACTCGGCATACCACTCCATCTCACCGTCGTGGCGCGGGAGCGGTTCGACCGTGGCGCCGAGTCCGAGGTGCACGAAATCGCCGGCGGAGAACTCGATCACGTTGCTCATGCGGTGAGCTTTGCACACGCGCCGATGCCGCCTGGCCCGACCAACGCGTGGTCGGTCGAGCCAGACGACTCAGCTTCGATCCCGCCGCCATCGAAATCGCGATGGCGGTCGGCCACGCGCTCGCCGTCGAGCACGCGCTCGTTCGGCATCGGCGTGCATCTGAGCGTGCCGTTCACGGATCTCTGCCAGGTGATAGTCGGGGTGGTGTGGATGGAACATCGTTCGATGTCCTCTCTGCTCCGCGCGGGAGCGTGGCGCGACCGAAGGCACTCGAGTGCTCGGAAGCAAGGGGTGTGGGGCGTGCGAGCGCGCGGACGATCAAGCGATCGGTGGCGCAGTCGCGCAGGCGGTGCTCAGATCAGCGTCAAGCTGCGAGCAGCGACACGGCACAGGTGGCCGTGAGGGGGCACACGACACGAGGTGCCTGGCCGAGAATCATCGAGTTGAAGTCAAACGTTGACATGGCGGCACCTCCTTGCGTGTGGAGTGCCTACTGTGCTCGGTCGGCGCCCGGCCGATCAAGTGGGTTTAGGCGGTGGTGATCGCCGATCGCTCTGGCGCCGCTGGAAGCTCCGGGAGTCGCAGCGTGAGTAGCCAGGTGATCGCCACGAACGCAGCCGCTCCCCACAGTGCGATGCTCAGCCCGCCCCACAGGTACAGCAAGCCCGAGAGCAGCGTGCCGATGAGGCGTCCCGCAGCGTTCGCCGAGTAGTAGAACCCGACATCGATCGACACGTCGTCGTCGTCGCTGTACGCCAGGATCAGATACGAGTGCAGGGACGAGTTCAGTGCGAACACCACGCCGAACACGAGGAGCCCGCCGACGATCGCGATGCCTGTGCCGGTGTCACCGCCGAGCTGCACGCCGACTGTCGCGGCGATGATCGCTGCCACCACGCCGAGTGCGAGTGACCATTGACGGGCGGCGATGATCTCGTCGGCGCCCCGTAAGAAACGTGGTGCGATCGATTGGATCATGCCGTACCCGATCACCCAGATGGCGAGGAAGCCGCCCACGCCGTAGTCGGACCAGTTCAGTTCGTCGTGCAGAAAGATTGGCAGCGCGACGACGAACCAGATGTCGCGCGAGGCAAACAGGAAGAAGCGAGCGAAGGAGAGGCGATTGATCGCGTCGGACTTTGACAGGATGCTGCGCAGCGGGGTCTTCTTGCTGGAGCGGCCGATGTCTTCGTTCAACATGGTGGCGATCACGCCGAGCACTGCGACGAGCGCGCCTGCCATGATCCAAAGCGCAGCGTCGTATCCGAACAGCGCAAGCAGCGCTCCGCCGAGGAAGAAACCGACGCCTTTCAGCGCATTCTTCGATCCGGTGAGGATTGCCACCAGCCGAAAGAGCGCGCCGTCGCCGTCGCCCGCCACGAACTTCACGGCGCTCTTCGAACTCATCTTCGTGAGATCCTTGGCGACGCCGGACAACGCTTGTGCTCCCATCACGAACACCACCGATGCAATCTCCGCCCACGACTCGCGTTGAAACGTCAGGGCGGTCAGGGCCATGATCTGCAGCGAGAGCCCGGCGAGGAGCGTCTTGTTCAGCCCCGTGCGCGATCCGACCCACCCGCCGAGCAGGTTGGTGAGGATGCCCATGAACTCATACGACAGGAACAGGAACGCGAGCGCCACCGGCGAATACCCGAGCTCGTTGAAGTGCAACAGCACCAGCATCCGCAACGCCCCATCGGTGAGCGTGAACGCCCAGTAGCCAGCAGTGACGAGGGCGTAGTTACGGGTTTGCACGTGCTTGGTCCGGGGTGGTCGTGACGAGCGGTCAGAGACCAGCAGCGACCCTCGCCGTCAGATCGGCCATGCGGAATGAGTAGCCGTACTCGTTGTCGTACCAGACGAGCAGCTTCACCATTCGGCCGTCGATCACCATGGTGCTGGGACCGTCCACGATGCCTGACCGCGTGTCGTTGGTGTAGTCGGCTGAAACGAGTGGCAGGTCCTCGAAGCCGAGGATGCCAGCGAGTTCACCGTCGGCGGCAGCTCGCAATGCGGCGTTCACCTCGTCGACGGTCACGTTGCGCTGCAGCGTGAACACGCAGTCGGTGAGTGATGCGTTGAGCAACGGGACGCGCACGGCGGTGCCGTTCAGCTTGCCGTTGAGCTCGGGGTAGATCATGGTGATCGCCGTGGCGGAGCCGGTGGTGGTGGGGATCAGCGAGTTGAGTGCGGATCGGGCGCGGCGCAGGTCCGCATGTGGGGCGTCGACGATCACCTGGGTGTTGGTCACGTCGTGAATCGTCGTGATGGCGCCGCGTTCGATGCCGAAGCGTTCGTGGAGCACCTTCACCACCGGAGCGAGGCAGTTGGTGGTGCACGACGCAGCAGTCACCACGTGATGTTGGGTCGGGTCGTACAGATCATCGTTGCAACCCATCACGATGTTCAGCACGCCGTCGGACTTCACGGGTGCCGCAACGATCACCTTGCGCACGCCTCGGTCGAAGTACGGCGACAGAGTCTCGGTGGTCTTGAACTTGCCGCTCGCCTCGAGAACGATGTCGACGTCGCGAGCGTTCCACGCCACGTCGCCCGGGAGTCCTTCCGCTGAGCAGCTGATCTCTTGCCCGTCCACGGTGAACGACGAACCATCGCACGTGACCTCGCCTGCGTAGCGACCATGCACGGTGTCGAACATGAGCAGATGTGCCATCGTCGCGGCGTCCGCTCCCGGATCGTTCACGTGCACGAGTTCGATGTCGTCGCCGAGCGAACGCCGGTGTGCGATGCCGCGCACGACGAGGCGACCGATGCGCCCGAACCCGTTGATACCGACGCGGATGGTCATGACGCGAGAGTACGAGCGCTCGGTGAACGCAGGGTGAACCCTCGCTGTCTCGTGAAGGGATTCGCCGAGCTCAGCCGACACCGGATCTGTGTCGTGTGAGTTGGTGCCGTGTGAGATGACCGAAGAACGCCTCAGCGAGCTGCGGGTGATCACCGCTGCTCGCATCTGTGCCGCTCAGTTGATCTGGTTGCGCGCGAGGGGAATCACCACATCGAGGTAGGCGTCGAGTGCGTCGGCGTCCACCGGGAGGCGCAATGCGATGTTGACCATGTCGGCACCAGCCGCACGGAAGGCTGCGATCTGTTCCACCGCATCCTCGGGCGTGCCGGTCAACGCTCCCGCGGTGACCCGTTCGGCGTCGGTGCCCCATTGGTCGCGGATCCTCTGGAGCTCGGCATTCGCTGCGACGGGAGTTGCGCCGAGATGGAACGCGAGGTTCACCGATCGTTCGAGCGTGGCCGGGTCGCGATCGATGGCTTCACACGCGGTATCCAATCGGTCGTTGAGACGTCGGTACTCGTCGGGTCCGACGTAGGGAACGTTCCAACCCGAGCAGAACCGAGCGGCGGTGGCAGGCGTTCTGGTCGGACCGCGGCCGCCGGTCCAGAGGGGGATCGGTCCATCGAGTGGACCCGGCACGCAGGTGACGGCGTCGACTGAGAAGTGCTCGCCGTCGAATGTCGTTGCGGCATCGTCGGAGAGCATCGAGCTGACGATCTCCAGGCCCTCGGTCAGCTGATCGAAACGGACGCCGATCTCTTCGAAGGTGTATCCGTGCGCCACGAACTCGGGCTGGTGCCAGCCCGCGCCGAAGCCCGGCTCGAACCGACCGCCCGAGATGTGGTCGATGGCGACAATCGACTTCGCGAGCAGCGCCGGGTTGCGATACGGCATGCAGAACACCAGGCAGCCGAGCCGTGCGTTCGTGGTGGCGGATGCAAGCGCACTCAGCGTTGCCACCGCCTCGAAGTGGGCAACGGTGCCACCGGCGGGCGGAGCTTCGTACAAGTGGTCCCACACTGAGATCCAGTCCACGGTGTGGTCGAGGCGTTGCCAGAGTGCGATGAGTTCGGCCATCGACGCGTTCTGCTGGCCGACGTGCACGCCGAACTGGAGTCCGGTGGGCCCGGTCCGCGGGCTTGTTGGCTCGTTCATCTTTGCATGCTGCCAGCATCGAGAGTGCCTGGCACCTTTGACGATGTTGCAGCGGTCAATCCGGCAGACTGATGATCGCTTCGTGTTCCATCGAGGCAACCGCTTCGCCATCGGCGCTGATGCGGATATCGAGCAGCGCACGTTCGCCGGCCCGGCTGTCGAATCGATCCGTCACCACGGCGGTGGCCCGGACCAGCGAACCGACCGGCGCAACACCGTGGTGTGCAATTCGACTCCGAACGTGGATCCATGAGCCGGTGACCAATTGTTCGTGGCAGAACTGGTTGGCGATGCGTGGCCAACTGGTGGCGTGGGCAATCCGGCGGTGCTCGTAGATGGCGGAGTCGTCGCCGGCGCGATCTCCGTAGTCGGACCAAGAGTGGTCGAGCACGAACTCGATCGGTGCGAGCATCGGACCGTCTCGGATTGGAATCGGTTCGGCCTGTTCGACGAACTCTGCAACCGCTCGTGTCTGTCCGTCGACGGTTGCGCCGACGGACATGCCATTGGTCGGCGCGATGTCGACTCGATCACGATCCATCACCGGCTGCAGGAAACGAACCTCAGCTCCGCCACGGGTGAGCCAATCGATCCCCCAGGCCGAGACGGGGAGGTGAGTCAGGTAGGCGTACGTGGTGACACCGGCGACCAGCGCGCCGGAGAATCCGGCAGCCCGCGCCCCGGCATCGGTGTGGATCGAATTTTCTGCATGCTCGGCCAAGTTCACCGCAGTCACCGACCAGGGCTTCAGTGCTGTCATCCCACGATCCTCCCACAGTGAAGAAGTGCCAGGCACTTTCTCACTGGGCGGGTTCAGGCGGTGACGGGGTCGATGGGGAGCAGGGGATCGTTGGCTGCTTCGATCTGTTCGGCCACATCGAGGCATCGAAAATCGGTGAAGCGGTCACCCACGACCTGGATGCCGACGGGCAGGCCGTCGGCGGTCCCGTGCGGAACGACGGCCGCAGGCAGCCCGAGGAAGTTGATCGGCGTGACGGGGCGCAGCGTGTCGCGGATCAACTGATCGCCCTCGGCCAGATCCTCGCCGTGCTCGAACGCCGGCATCGCCCACGTCGGGGTGAGCAGGATCGGATGCGTGGCGAAGAACTCCGACCACAGTCGCATGGCCATGGTGCGGCCGGCCTGGAGCATCGCGATCGATTCGACGGTCGGGTCGGGAGCATTCGCAAGCAGGTTCGCCACGATCGACTTCGCATCATCACCCATCACCATGTCGAGCATGGGCCGCATCACGACCATGTCCTGGATCAACAGTGCGGCCCACATATCGATCGTCTCGGCGTACATCGGAGGTTCGGCCTCCACGACGTCGTGGCCGGCATCGGCAAGCACGTCAGCAGCGGATCGAACCGCGGCGGCGATCTCTGGATGCGTGGCGCCACCAGATGGCTCGGGGAGTACTGCGATGCACAGGCGCTCGCCTTCGGTCAGTCCTTCCAGCGTGACGGGAAGACTCACCGGGTCGCGTCGATCAGCGCCTGCGACGACTTCGAATGATGCGCGAACGTCAGCCACTCGCCGTGCCATCGTGCCTTGAACAGCCATCTGTTGGAATGAGAGCATCGGGTCTTCGGGAGGCAGTGAGGATCCCCCGGGCACCACGCCAACCGATGGCTTGATCGAAGCAATCCCGCAGCAGTGCGCCGGGTTTCGCAGTGAGCCGCCGATGTCGTTGCCGAGACCCAACGGGCTCATGCCGGATGCGATTGCCGACGCCTCCCCGCCGCTTGATCCGCCTGCTGTGCGGCCCGGATGATGTGGGTTGCGCGTGAGCCCGTGGAGCGACGAATCGGTGTGGACCCGGAGTCCGAAGTCGGGAAGGTTGGTCCGTGCGATCGGTATCGCACCGGCGGCTTTCATGCGCTCGGTGACGGGCGCATCTCGGGGTGGTAGCGCGTCAGCCAATGCGACCACGGCCTGGGTGGTCGGGCTGCCCACCAGGTCGATGTTCTCCTTCACCGTGATCGGCACCCCGTGAAAAACGCCGAGGTCATCACCGCGGCCGACCGCTGTGTCGGCCGCGTCGGCAGCGGTGAGCGCCGAATCATCGAGACGGCGCACGACGGCATTCAGATCGCCGTTGACGGCATCGATGCGTGCCAGGTGCGCCTCCACGACCGCCCGACTGGTGGTCGAGCCGTCGCGGATCATGCCCGCCAGCTCGAGTGCGGAGTGCTGCCAGAGTTCGCTCATCACACCATCCTCGCGTAGTGAAGAAGTGCCTGGCACTTCTTCACTGGGGGTTAGGCGATGGTGTCGCGGAGTTCGCGTTTGAGGATCTTGCCGCTTGCGTTGCGTGGCAATTGCTCGTCTACGACGGTGACGATCGTGGGCACCTTGAACTTCGCCAGCCGCTCGCCGACGAACTGCTGGAGTTCACCGACATCGATCGTGGAGCCAGCCTTGGGCATCACGTGACACGCGAGTTCCTCGCCAAGGCGTTCGTGCGGCACGCCGTACACCGCTGCCTCGTACACGTCGGGATGCTCGTAGATCGCGGCTTCCACCTCGGCGCAGTAGATGTTCTCTCCGCCACGCAGAATCATGTCTTTGGCGCGATCGCTCACGTAGATGAAGCCCTCGTCATCGAGATGGCCGATGTCGCCCGAGCGAAGCCAGCCATCGACGATCGTGTCAGCAGTGGCGTCGGGCCGGTTCCAGTAGCCGCGGATCAGCGACGGGCCACGGAACCAGATCTCGCCGGTTTCACCGATGGGTAGCTCGTTGCCCATCGGGTCGGTCACGCGCATGTCCATGATCGGCACGGGTCGCCCGGTCGACTTCGGGTTGGCAATGAAGTCGTCGCCCGCATTCTGTGGGCCGTATGCGTTGGTTTCGGTCATGCCGTAGCCGAGGCCGGGCCGCCCGCGCTGGAAGTTCTCGTCGATGCGCTTCACGAGTTCAGGTGGCATGGGTGCCCCGCCACCACCGACCGACCGCAACGACGATGTGTCGCGCTCGGCAAACGTGTCGGCTTCGAGTAGGTCCCAACTCATCGTCGGAACGGCAACGAAGTTCGTGACCCGTTCCTGTTCGATCAACTCGAGCGCACGATTCGGTTCCCACTTGTAGGTCATCACCAGCTTGGCGCCGCTCACGAACGAGCCGAGCATCACGGGGACCAAGCCGGTCACGTGGAACAGCGGCACGCAGAGCATGAAAGCTGTCTGCGGCCGGCCACCCTCTTCGATGTCGGTCTCGTCTTCGGGTTCACGGATGCCAGCGACAGCAGCGCGAGCAGCGAACGACAGCAGTGCGCTGAGCACGGCCCGATGAGTGGACACTGCGCCCTTCGGGCGCCCGGTGGTGCCCGAGGTGTAGAGGATCGTCATGTCGTCATCGGGGTCGATGTCGACGTCGGGCATGGTCGCGCCTGCGGTGAGTGAGGCGTTCAGGTCGAGCACGCCGTCGGGGAGTTCGCCGGGTGCTCGCACACACAGCACGGTCGCATCGATCGAACCCGCGGGTGCCTGCTGTATTCGTCCCAAGCGCTCGGCATCGGCGATGACCACATTCGAGCCGGAATCTTCGATCGCGAACGTCAACTCGTCGGTGACCCACCATGCGTTCATCGGGACCGCCACGGCGCCCACCGAGGTGATGGCCACGAACGTGGCGATCCACTCGGGGTAGTTGCGCATGGCAATGGCCACCCGATCGCCGTTCTTCACGCCAAGGTCGGCAACGAGCAGATGACCGATCTGGCCAGCGAGCTCGAGCACTTGGGGCATCGACCACCGTTCGTCTTCGAAGACGATGAAGTCGTCGGTGCGCCCAGCAGCCAGAGCGAACAGGGCTCGCACGTTCGGTGGCGTCCCGGCAAAGACCTTGGTCGACTGCCCGAGCACCTCGGTCTCCTGAATCTCGAACATCGTGCCGGGCGCGCACACGGCCGCGCAGGCTTGCTGGAAGGTCATCGTCATTGGTTCGCCTGTCGTCGTTCGCAGTGTCCGAAAGGTGCCTGGCACCATGTTGGACTCGGGGTCAGTTGCGGGGAACTTCTTTCCAAGCAACGTTCTTGTCGACGCGTGGCTCGCCCGGAAGTCCCAGGACCTGCTCGCCGAGGATGTTGCGCATGATCTCTGACGTGCCGCCCTCGATCGAGTTGGCGCGGACACGCAGGAATGCGTAGCGCAGCCCGTGCGCCGTGCCGGACACATCGAGGTCCTCGGGGCGCCGGAACGAGTAGTCGTAGTCGATCAGGGCGTCAGCACCCATGAGGTTCATGCAGAACTCGTAGAGGCCCTTGTTCAGCTCGGAGTAGGCGAGCTTGGCAATGGACATTTCCGGGCCAGGGTTGCCGGACTTGGCGTTCTGGGCGGCGCGCATGTTCGTGAGGCGACCCACTTCGGCTTGGACCCACCACTTCATCAGGGTGTCTTTGTCTGCAGCGGTCTGCTTCGACGGGTCCATTGCCTCCCACACCTCGACGGCGTCGTTGGCAGCGGCGCCGCGCTTGGGCGCTCCTCCGCCGCCACCGCCGATGGCGTTGCGCTCGTTCATCAGCGTGGTGAGGCTGGCGCGCCAGCCTTCGCCGACGTCGCCCACGCGGCTGGAGTCCGGCACGCGCACATCGGTCATGTAGACCTCGTTGAACTCTGCTTCACCGGTGATTTGGCGCAGTGGACGCACTTCGACGCCTTCGGCCTTCATGTCGAGCGCGAAGTAGGTCATGCCCTTGTGCTTCGGTGCGTCGGGGTCGGTTCGGGTGACGAGCATGCCGTAGTCAGCGAGGTGGGCAAGCGTGTTCCACACCTTCTGGCCGTTGACGATCCATTCCTCGCCGTCGCGCTCCGCCTTGCAGCCGAGGCCGGCGAAGTCCGAACCGGCGCCGGGCTCGGAGAACAGCTGGCACCACTTTTCCTCGCCGGTGAACATCGGGCGGAGGAAGCGAGTCTTCACTTCGTCGGAGCCGTGAGTTGCGATCGTGGGGCCGGCCAGGTGCATGAAGAACGTGGACGGGTCGGTCGGCTTGGCGCCAGCAGTGCGCATGGCCTTCTCGACGAGCTTGTTCAGTTCGGGCCGCACACCGAGGCCACCATCGCCCTCGGCGAAGTGGACCCAGGCGAGTCCCGCATCGAAACGGGCGCCGCGGAACTCATGATCGGTCATGCTCGACGGATCGTTCGCAGCCAACAGGGCATCGAGGGCAGCGGTGACGCGCTGCGTCTCTGCGTCGGTGCTGATATCTGCGGTGGTGTCTTCAACAACGGTCATCTCCAGAGTGTCGCGCAGGAGGCGTTGACGCGTGTAGTTCACCACGGCTTTTGCATCACCGCACGGCGAGCTGCCGCGACCGCGATTCCACGTCCTCGCGGTTGATGTATCCCCCGGCGATCAGTCGCTCGCCCCGAAAGGCTCGACGGCCGTGCAGTACCCGCCAGTTGTCGAACAGCACCATGTCGCCGGGCCGCATCGCCACTTCGTACTGCAGCGATGGGTCGTTGGCCAGCCCGTCGAGTTCGCGCAGCGCCGCCAACACGTCGGTCATGGCGGGCTCGGGCAGCAAAAACGGTGCGCGATCGTGGTGGTTGTAGCTGATCTGGCCAAGCTGGCCCTGAACGAAGCGCAGCGCAGGGCGACACGCCATCAGGTGTGCGCCATCACCGATGTATCGAGCCGGAATCTCCACGTCGGTCAGAATCGTGCGGGCTTCGTCGGTGAGCCGCTCGACGAGTGCGTGGCCGTCGACGAACACGTTCTCGCCGCCTTCGGCCAGATACACGTGACAGTGCAGGCCGAGGAGGCCGGGCGCGTCATGGCTGTAGGTGCCGTCGGTGTGTGGCGTGATCTCGAGCGGCGTGGATGCGGTGTCATCGAATCCGCCGTCGGAGCTGAACTCCCACAGATCACCGAAAATCGTGGAGCGGACATACCCGATCCGTTCGAGCACCGATCGCGTCGCTGCCTTGTCGATCGGAACGTCGGTGATGGTCACCACACCATCTCGCCAGAGATGTTCGAGTGCGGTTCGGAGGCCGTCGTCGGAGCCGATGTAGCCGGCGAAGGGCTGACGAAGCGCCCGCTCGCCAATCGTGGTCGCTGTCCAGGCCTCGGCGTCGGCGCCGGTTCGGACCGCGGTCATCGGGTCGCGCAGTGAGCCGAGAAACGCGACGTCGAACCGTGTCGACGGGCCGTTCGGCCACGAGACGTGCAGCGCGCCGTCGTGCACGTTGGCAGCACCACGACCTGCAGTAGCGATGTCATCGGGCGTGGCAATGCGCTGCTGTGCAGATGCCAAGAACGACTCCTCGTCGAGCGAGTGGTCGCGCAGCCACGTCCAGCTGAGCGCGAGTGGGGCGCCGTCCACCTCGATGGTGACGCCTGCATCGCTCGTGGTCGTGAGTTCCAGCATGGCGTCAGTCAATCGGTCCACGCGACGTCACAGGCGACGAGCCGATGCCGGATCGCGTCAGTTGATGTCGACGTAGTCGAGGGGAAGTGCGGTGGTGCGCTTCAACTCTTCCATCACGAAGATCGTGCGCACGTCGTACAGGTCGATGGCATCGATCAGCCGTTTGTAGAACACGTCGTACGTCGCGATGTCGGGTACGAGGACCTTCAACAGGTAGTCGATGTCGCCGCTGGTGCGATACGCCTCGACGATCTCGGGAAACTGGTCGATTGCAGCCTGGAACTTCGCGACCCACGCCGACGAGTGGTCGTTGGTGCGGATGTTCACCAGCGCGGTCACGTCGAGACGAACCGCGGCCGGATCGATGAGTGCCACCCGACCCGTGATCACACCGGATTCCTCGAGGGCGCGGACCCGCCGCCAGCACGGCGTGGGAGTCAACCCGACGGCATCGCCGAGCTCGCGGGCGCTGAGCTCACCATCTTCCTGCAGTAAACGCACAATATCCCGATCGATTTCGTCCACAATCAATGATTGTTGCAGATGATCTCACTTGAGCGGAGAGATATTGCGCGTAAATGACGATTTGACGCGAAAGAAGCAAAGCGGTCACTCCCGGTGATTTCGTACCGTTGAGGCATGGCGATCCGGCAGCACTTCACCGAACACCCCGAGTCCGTTGGCGAGAGCTACGGCGAGCACTTTCGTGTGGCAGCGGGCTTCGCTGGGTCGCTCGCAGTAGCTGCGGCCGCGGCCGCCGTGCACGCCGTGGTGCCATCGCGCTGCACGAAAACCGCGAGCAATCGCATCATGTCCATGCACGAACAGATGACCTCGGGCGCTCGTGGTGCCAACCTCGAATCAGCGCCGGTCGCTCGCGCAGATCAGATGCAGGGGAAGAACCGACCCGTGCGGGTCGCGTAGGCGTCATATCTCTCGAAGCGCTCGCGGAGACGCGCCTCCTCCCAGTTGGACTTCACCACGAAGAATCCGAGCGTGAGGATCGCCAGCGCCACGGTCAGCAAGCTCCCCGAGCGGGCTGCCATCGCAATCACGATCAAGATCACGCCGCTGTAAATCGGGTGTCGCGCGAAGCGATACGGCCCAGACGTGCGGAGTTGGGCCGAGGCGTTCGGTACGGGGGTGGCAGTGAGTGCCCGACCGAGTGTGAGCCCGGCGAGCACAGCGAGTGACACGCCGCTCCAGAACAACACATCGGTCGCGATCCGAAGCCAGCTCGGCCGGTCGAAGTCGTCGCCACCGGGCAGGATGATGAGTGCCACGAGCAGCACCGCTTGAACGGCAACGAAAACCCAGCCCGTGGAGCGGTCGGACACGGTCAGCCGATACGGGCAGCGAAGTCGGCAATGATCCCGGAGACCTCGGTGGCGTGGGTGTCTTCATGCATGGAGTGTCCGCCGCCGTCCAGCACGATCAGCTTGGCGTCGGGCATCTTGCGTTCCAGGTACTGGCCGGCACCGGCGTACTCCGGGCGATCGTCGCCGCCAGCGAGTACGAGTGTCGGGGTCGCCATATCGCCCACGCGGTCCATCACAACCGAGTCCTCCTGGAGATTCAGTGCGGCCACGCGTTCGGGCACTCCAAAGCGGTGTGCGTTGCGACGCGACCGCTCGTTCCAACCTTCGCGTTTCTCCGGGTCGCGAAAGCCGGGGCCGGTGTTCAGCACCACGATGCCGCGGCTGGCGTCGGGGCGTGTCGCAGCATGGGCGAGTGCCAAGTATCCGCCGAGCGAGTGGCCAACGAGTATGGGCGCATCATCAAGGGTGGCGATCACGTCATCGAGGTCGGCCAGCGCGGCGTCACGGGTGAAGGCGTCGGGATCGTCCGGGCAGGGCGAGTCGCCGTGGCCGGGGAGATCGACGCTGACGACGGTGTGTCCTGTTTCGAGTTCGCTCATCACCGCCGTCCAGGTCGATGCCGACATTCCGAGGCCGTGGAGTAGGACGATGGATGGGCCGGAGCCGCTGCGAATGGTGTTCAACTGCACGGGCGAAACCGTAGCCAAACATCCGTGATGATCAGGGCTCGACGAGGTTCGGGCTGATGAAGGTGTCGAGCGCGGCGAGCAGCGTGGAGAGTACGGCGACGTCCCCGCCGACGACCTCGATCGTTCCGTTCTCGATGCGCCCGTCGAGTCGTTCGGGGTAGGCAATGACATCGACCATCGCAGCTCGGTCGAGCCGCACGTGCACGTCGGCGACATCGGTGTCGGCGTCGTGGTGAATCGTCGCGTTCTCGACCGTGAGTCGATGGGTGAGCGGTTCGTCGTCGGTGTTCAAGTCGGTGACAGTCCAGGCAACGGACAGCGTGTCGGTCGGACACTTCGCCGGATCGAACCGTGACGCCATCATGTCGACCAACTGCTCGCCCGTCATGCCGCTCGCCATTCCGGGCGGGCCGCCACGGCCCAACTGGATGGTGCCGTTGCGAAGCTCGTAGGCGCCCATCAGATAGGCATTGCGCCACGTCGACGACTCGGACTGATAGCCCAACTGCTCCATTGCATCCGCCGACAGCGTGCGGGCTTCGCGGTTCTCGGCGTCGTCGAAGATCACGTGCTTGAGCACCTCGACGGTCCACCGGTAGTCGCCTTCGTCGAATGCGTCGCGAGCGCCGCGCAGCACTGCGTCAGCGCCGCCCATCATCTTCACGTATCGCTGTGCAGCATCGACGGGCGGGTGCGGGTGCAGGTTTGCCGGGTTGCCGTCATACCAGCCGAGGTAGCGGTTGTAGACCGACCGGACGTTGTGCGACACGGTGCCGTAGTAGCCCCGCACGTGCGACTGCTTGGTGAAGCACTCGGGCAGCGTGGTCAGTTCGGCCGAGATCTCGTCGGGGGTGTGGCCGTGGTTCGCAAGGCGCAGCGTCTGGTCGTGCATCCAGCGGTACACGTCGCGCTGCAGCGCCAGAAAGTCAGCAACGTCACCGTTGCCGAATCGCGGCCAGTGATGGCTTGCGAACATGGTGTCGGTGTGGTCTCCCCACATTCGCATTGCTTCGTGGATGTACTTGGACCACGCCAGCGGGTCACGGACTTGGGCGCCGCGGATCGGATACAGGTTGTGGAGCGTGTGCGTGCAGTTCTCGGCCATGCACAGCAGTCGCTTGTCCGGGAAGAAGAAGTTCATCTCCGACGGTGCTTCGGCATCGGGGGTGTTCTGGAAGATGATTCGAACACCGTCCACGTCCAACTCGGTGCCGGTCTCGTAGATCAGTTCCGTCGGCGCCACCAAGCCCGAGGTGCCGAGCGGAACGGTCTTGCCGAGGCCTGCATCGACCTGTCCCTGCGGCCCGAATGGGAGGAGCGGACCGAACTGATACATCGATCGACGACCCATGATCGGCCCGGCCAACACGTTCTCGCCAACGGCCTCGTGCATGAAACCTTCGGGAGCAATCACCCGCACATCGCCGTTGGCGACCGCTTCACGCGTGGTCACGCCGAGCATCCCGCCGAAGTGATCGAGGTGGCTGTGGGTGTAGATCACCGCGCTGACCGGCCGTTCACCCAGATGCTTGTTGGCGAGTTCCAGGCACGCGGCAGCGCACTCTTCGGCGGTGAGCGGATCGATGATCAACCACCCGCTGTCGGCCGCGATGAACGTGATGTTGCTGAGGTCGTAGCCGCGGGCCTGCCACACTCCTTCGCCAACTTCGAACAAGCCGTGGACGGCATTCAGCTTGCCTTGGCGCCACAGGCCCGGGTGCACCGTGTCAGGGGTCGGGTCGTCGTTGCGGATGAAGTCGTGGTGCGCCACATCCCACACCGGGCGGCCGTTCTTCTCGATCCGGCCGGTCTCGTGCTGAGCGATCAGTCCGCGAGAGGCGGCCTCGAAGTCGACGCCGTCGTCGAAGTCGATGACCGCAGCCGAGTTGCGGCGCTGCGTGAATTCGGTTGCTGGCTTCGGCGCATTCGTGTCGGGCGTTGACATAGGGACAGTTGAGCAGACCGAAGCATCATCCGACGACCGTGGGGGCATCCGTGACCAGGTGCGAAGGAATCAATGGCCCTCGCAGTCAACGAGTCGCACCAGAATGGGCTACGTTCGCTGGACCCGCGACGCACCTCCGCGGCGGGCAGACCAAGGGAGTGGGCCATGAATACAAAGAACTTTGA
>JBGCEY010000030.1:0-4126 GCA_045106645.1 Ilumatobacter sp. | reverse complement strand
TGGGACGGTGTGTTTGTTTTCCAGTGTTGGAACCAATCTGGCTGCCGATGTCACCGGTTACATCAGCAGCTGAGCCTCAGTGATGAAGTGCCTGGCACTTCATCACTGAGACGCCGCGCCACGTCGTCTGCAGCGTGTCCGACATCGGTCGGGACGGCTTTGGTGAGGCTTTGGCGGCCGTTGCCATGTTGATGAGGTGAACGCTCACCCCGTCAGACTGCTGCTCGCGCTCGTGCTCACCGGTTCGGCGCTTTCCATTGCCGCCCCGGCACCGGGGCCGGCGGCCGCATTGCCGGGGGAGACCGCGCCGACGATCTCGAGTTCGGTGCTCACCGGCCCGCCCGGGAGCGTCGGCTTTGGCCACCAGGTGGTTGTGCTCGCGAACGGCAACTACGCCGTGAGCGATCCCGAATGGAACGACGAGTTCGGTATGAGTGTCGGCGCGGTACATCTCTACGACGGTGCGAATGACTTGCTCATCAGCACCCTGCACGGGTCGGCGGACGGCGACGGCGAGGCCGTGCGTCTGACCGAGGTCGGGGATTCGAACCTCGTCGCGAACTGGCTGAGTCACGGGTCCGACTTGGGTGCGGTGACGTGGATCGACGGGACCAGCGGGTTGTCCGGCGAGGTGGACGCCGAGAACAGCCTGGTTGGTCAACCGGGGCGTGAGCTCTCGGCGGAGATCCACGTGCTGACGTCGGGCGACTACGTGGTGCTGGCGGGTGTCGCGCCCACGAAGGGAACACCTCCGATTGGCGCAGCGACCTTTGGATCCGGCAACACCGGCGTCACCGGTGAGCTGTCTGCGCAACGCAGTCTGCTCGGCTCGACCAGCAACGATTTTCGCCTCGCCCGCGTCGAGGAATTGACCAACGGCAACTTCGTGATCGTGACGCCAGGCTGGGACGACGGTTCAGCTGCGGACGTGGGCGCGGCGACCTTGGGGCAAGCTGGAGTTGGAGTGGTCGGGACGATCTCGTCGTCGACAAGTCTCGTAGGAACCCAGCAGGATGACGGCCGAGAGATGGGTGTGGAGCCGCTGACGAACGGTCACTACGTGGTGTCGACGCCATGGTGGTCGAACGGGTCAGTCGAGTCCGTCGGTGCTGTCACATGGGCCGACGGTGCAACAGGTTTGGCCGGACGAATCTCGCCATCCACCAGCCTGGTGGGGTCATCTCCGCTCGACCTCATCGGTCTTGAGACGGTGTCACTCGCCAACGGCAACTATGTCGCAGCGTCGCAGGTCTGGGATCGTTCGGTCACCGCTGTCGACGCCGGTGCGGTCACCTGGCTCGTGGGCACAGGTCCGACGTCGGCAGTGGTGTCCACGGCGAACAGTCTGTACGGCAAGGGCGACGATCGAATCGGACAGCTCGTCACTCCGCTCTCCAACGGTCATGTGTTGGTGCGCAGCCCGAATTACAGCGTGGCGTTCAGCTCAAACGTCGGTGCCGTCACCTGGATGGACGGGACCTCAGCGACGAGTGAGCAAGTCACCAACAACAACAGCGTCGTCGGATCCAGTACCGACGACCAGGTTGGAACCTGGATTGTCCCGCTCGACGACTCCAACGCCGTGGCGGTGTCGCCGTACTGGAATGCCGGAACAATCGAGGACGCGGGAGCGGTGACGTGGGTGAGTGGTTCGGGGCCGACGGCGTCGGCGGTGTCGGCGTCGAACAGCCTCGTCGGCGAGCGTGCCAATGATTCGGTCGGCTCCGCGACCTTCTTCACCACCAAGCAGCTTCGTGTGCTTCCCATCGAAGGCGGCGCCTACCTCGTCGGGAGCCCCGATCGAGACGACCCGGTCGGCGGAGTCGATGCGGGCGCAGCGACATGGGTATCGAGCGGGATGGCGTGGACCGGGTTCGTCGATGCGACGAACAGCCTGGTGGGCACATCGGCCGGCGATCGGGTGGGAGCCGAGCTGGAGCACGGAGTAGCTGGGAGTGCATTCGTCGTCAGCGACGAGTGGTCTGCAGACTCGGGCGCTGTCACGTGGATGGACGACCGCAACCGAGCGGTGGGCCCGGTCGATCGTTTCAACAGCTTCGTCGGCGGCCCAGGCGCTCGCGTGGGAGCGCGGGTTCAGCGACTGTCGACGGGCGACCTGATGCTGTCGATTCCCGACTTCGAGGTCGGGGGCGACGAGGTCGGTGCCGTTGCGTGGGCGAGCGGCAACAGCGGCAGGGTCGGTGAGGCAACGGCTGGGAATGTGGTCGTCGGGGAGTCGGCGGGTGATCTTGCTGGCGCGTTGTTCTACGAACTCGACACCGGGGATGTGGTGTCGTACTTCGAGTTGCTCGACTCGGGTCCCGAGGTCGACATCGGCGGCCTGACCCTGCACGTGCCCGGACCGGACATGACGGGCACCGTCGGAGCGACCAACACCGTGTTCGGGTCGGGAGGACTCGTTTCGCTGCGCCCAGAGCTTCGACTGACCTCGTTGGACTCCATCTTGATCTCCACGCAGGACAACCAGGTCCTGGTGATGGATCTCGACCGACCCCCACTGTTCGAATCGGTGCCCGATGACGTGTCGACGTTCGCGCCCTCGGGCGCATCCGAAGTCGCAGTGGCTTATCGGCTGCCTGCTGCTGTCGACTCACGCGACGGGCTGATTCGAGCCGACTGCCTTCCGGCCCCGCGTTCGGCTTTCCCGATTGGTACCACCACGGTGAGCTGCGTGGCGACGGACTCGGCCGGGTTCACCGCCACCATGAGCTTCTCGGTGTCGGTCGAGCGCCGAGTCGCATTGGAGTCGCTGGTGCCCGTTCGTCTGCTCGACACCCGCTCGTCGGGCGAGACCCTTGACGGTCAGTTCGCTGGGGTAGGTCGCCTTGACGCGGGTGACGTGATCGAACTGCAGGTGAGCGGCCGAGCGAGTTTGCCGCCTGACCAAGGAGCTGCAGTGGTGTTGAACGTGACGATGGTCCGTCCTGCTGGCAACGGCTTCGTGACGGTGTACCCATGCGGTGAGCGGCCGCTTGCTTCGTCGATGAACGCCCCAAACGGGGGAGGAGTGGTGGCGAACGAACTCGTTGTTCGAGCCGATGCGGCGGGGCGAGTGTGCCTGTACTCCTCGACCCCCACCGATCTGGTCGCAGATCTCACCGGCTTTGCCGCGGCGCCCGATGGGATTACAGCAGTCGAGCCAGCTCGCTTGCTCGACACCCGTCGCACAGGTCGGACCGTTGACGATCGGGCGTCGGGCGATGGCCGTCTGGCTGCAGCCGACGAGATCGAACTCGACGTGCTCGGCAGAGGGGGAGTGCCCGATGCCGAGGTCGGTTCGGTGGTGTTGAACGTGACGATGATCCGTCCTGATGGGAATGGGTTCGTGACGGTGTACCCGTGTGGTGATCGTCCGTTGGCGTCGTCGATGAATGCGCCCGACGGTGGTGGGGTGGTCGCCAACGAGGTGATTGCAAAGGTGAGCGCGAAGGGAACGGTGTGTTTGTATTCGTCGGTCGGGACCGACCTTGCAGCAGATGTCGCCGGCTTCGTTCCAAATCCCTCTGGCATCGTTTCGCTCAAACCAGCCAGGCTTCTCGACACGCGCTCGAATGGCGAGACCACCGATGACGGTTTCGCGGCGCTGGGGCGGGTCGATGCAGATCGGTTCGTAGAACTCGATGTGGGCGGCCGTGGTGGTGTGCCGTCGTCGGGCGTTGGTTCGGTGGTGTTGAACGTGACGATGATCCGTCCTGATGGGAATGGGTTCGTGACGGTGTATCCGTGTGGTGACCGTCCATTGGCGTCGTCGATGAATGCGCCCTCGGGTGGCGGTGTGGTGGCCAACGAGGTGATTGCGAAGGTCTCTACGGAGGGAACGGTGTGCTTGTACTCCAGCGTGGGAACGAACCTGGCTGCCGACGTCACGGGCTACGTCACAGCCGCCTGAAACCGGGAATCCGCGCCGGGAAGCCGCGCCAGGCCCGAAATCCCGGATCGGGAATCCGGGCCAGGCGCGAAGTCCCGGATCGGGAATCCGGGCCAGGCGCGAAGTCCCGGATCGGGAATCCGGGCCAGGCCCGAAATCCCGGCCCGAAATCCCGGCCCGAACGGTGCCAACCAGATGGGTTAGCGAGAGGTTGGGCTGAGGATTGCGCCGAGGCCG
>JBGCEY010000003.1:0-119531 GCA_045106645.1 Ilumatobacter sp. | reverse complement strand
ACATCACCCTCATCATTCCGCCATTGAGCATCTCGACGCCTGCTGCCTACCGCGCCTGGGATGCACTGGGCGGCCCGACCGCCGAGGGGCCCAACGATCTCGAACCCGCAGCGATCGCCGTCGAACCGCGGATGGGTTGGTGGCGTGATGCGCTGACCGTTGCGCTCGGGGAGCCTCCGGTGTTGGCAGGAAGCGGTGCAACGTGGTTCACCGAGCGCGCATTCGCATCTGACGACGAGCGCGCAAACGCCCTCGGCGACATTGTCGACGAGGGCGCTCGAATCGTGGTGACTCGGACAACGGCAGAGCCGTTCTCGGTCACCAGCTGAGATCGGCGAGTACTACTTGCGACGCTGGTGACGCGTACGACGCAGCATCTTCTTGTGCTTCTTCTTTCGCATCCGCTTGCGACGCTTCTTAATCAGAGAACCCATAAGGCGAGCAACGCTATCGGGCGTGGATCACGGCCCCACCTGGCGCTACCGTGACCCCTGGCTGCCGATGAGGTGAGCTGACCTTCCCGGGTCGTCTAACGGTAAGACAGCGGTTTTTGGTGCCGAGAATGGGGGTTCGATTCCTCCCCCGGGAACTCTGCGAGCGACGTGGTGCAATCCGCCGGTCGATGACGACCCCGGATTCGGCCCGGCTTCTGCAGAGATTCTGCAACCCGGTTCGAACATTCGAACTTCGCATGTGCGGTGCAGCGCCCGGTCGTTCGGTCCGGCGGGACTTCTCCTCGTTAGCATTTCCATCATGAGTGTCTCGGCGATTGTGTTGGCAGCTGGAGAAGGAACGCGGATGCGATCGTCGCGCCCAAAACCGTTGCACATGATCTGCGGCCGCTCGATGGTGCTGCACGTGATCCACGCTCTGGAGAAGCTCCAGCCCGAGCGAACCGCCATCGTGGTTGGCCATCAGGCCGAACAGGTCACTGCCAAGGTCACGGCAATGGCGCCCGCGTGGGCCAACGTCGCGTTCGTCGAACAGGTCGAGCAGAACGGCACCGGCGACGCGACGTCGATCGGGATGACCGCATTCGACGGGGACGACTACGACGATGAAGCCACGATCATCGTCCTCAATGGCGACGCGCCGCTGCTGCGTCCCGACACGCTCGATGAACTCGTCGCCACGCACGTCGCCAACGGCAACGCTGCCACCTTGCTCACCTCGGTCATGGACGATCCCACGGGCTACGGCCGCGTGGTCCGCAAGCCGGACGGCCAGGTGATGCGCGTGGTCGAGCAGCGTGATGCATCGCCCGAAGAACTCGACATCAAGGAATGGAACACGGGCATCTACGCGTTCCGCCGCGACCTGCTCGGCCCAGCGCTGCGCGGCCTCACCACCAACAACACGCAGGGCGAGTACTACCTCACCGACGTGGTCTCCGCTCTCGCGGGCATGGGCCACCGAGTCGGCTGCGTGCAGGCACCGACCGAAGAGACCCAGGGAGTGAACGACCGGTGGCAACTTGCGCTCGCCGAACGCGAACTCCGCGCCCGAACGAACCGCACCTGGCTGCTGAACGGCGTCACGATGCTCGATCCGCGCCAGACCTTCATCGACGTCACCGTCACGATCGGCCGAGATGTCACGATCTACCCGGGAACGATCCTCCAGGGAACGACCGCTGTCGGCGATGGTTGCGAGATCGGTCCTGACGCTCAGATCGTCGACTCGATGGTCGCCGCCGGCGCCACCATCACACACACGGTCGCGCACGGCGCGGAGATCGGCGGCGGCGCAGTCGTCGGCCCGTACGCGCACCTCACGCCGGGTTCGACGGTGCTTTCGGATTCTGTCACCGGGGCGTTCTACACTGCCCCCGCCGACTGATCGGTTCTCGACGCACGTCGGGGCAACCCCTACGAGGACTCACCAACATGGAAAAGGTCACCACCAAGAGGCTTGCGCTCTACACCGGGCGCACCCACCCTGCCCTTGCGCAGGAGGTGGCAACACACCTGAACATCGGCCTCGGCAACGCGAACCTGGTCGAGTTCGCCAACGGTGAAGTCCGTTGCAGCTTCGGCGAATCGGTGCGCGGCACCGACGTGTTCGTGATGCAGACCCACTTCGGGGTCGATGACCGATCGGTGAACGATTCGATCATGGAGCACCTGATGATGATCGACGCCGCTTCGCGGGCATCGGCCAAGCGCATCACCGCCGTGTGCCCGTTCTACGGCTACGCCCGCCAGGATCGCAAAGCCGCAGGGCGTGAGCCGATCACTGCACGCCTCGTGGCTGACATGTTCAAAGCTGCTGGCGCCAAGCGAATGATCTCGATCGATCTCCACTCCGGCCAGATCCAGGGCTTCTTCGACGGTCCCGTGGACCACCTCACCGCGATGCCGGTGCTGGAGCAGTACGTCCGGGACAACGCTGAGTCGCCCGTGATCGTGTCGCCCGACGCTGGTCGCATCAAGGTCGCTGAGCGCATGGCTCAGCACCTCGGCCCAGACGCCGACCTCGCGTTCATCTACAAGCGTCGTCCGAAGGGCACGACCAACGTTGCCGAGGCCGCAGAAGTGATGGGTGACGTCGCCGGGCGCACATGCGTACTGACCGACGACATGATCGATACCGGCGGCACGATCGTTGCTGCTGCCGAGCTCTTGAAGAAGCGCGGCGCGAAAGAGGTCTGGGCAATGGCCACCCACGGCTTGCTCTCCGGTCCCGCCATCGACCGCCTGAAGAACGCTCCACTCGAGCGTTTGGTGCTCACCAACTCACTGCCGCTTCCGTCCGAGAAGCAGTTGCCGAATGTCGAAGTGCTCTCCGTTGCACCGCTGATTGCCGAGGCCCTCGGAGCAGTGTTCGACGACACCAGCGTGAGCGACATCTTCGACGGCGAAAACCTCGCCTGACCGGCCGGGCGCTTGCTCCACGCATACGCCTCCCCAACACGACTCGCACTGCGCACGCTTCCGCTTTCCGGCTGACACCACCCACTGGGGGCTGTGGCCAACATTGATCTGCTCCAACTCGCTCGCCGCCAATTCGGCGTCGCACATCAACGTCAACTCACCGACGACCTCGACCTCAGTCGCAAACAGATCTCAGGTCTCACACGTCGCGGCGAACTCATCCGCATGCTGCCCTCCACCTATCGTCTCGCGTCGCACCCCGACACGTTCTTGGCTCGAGCGCTCGCAACTCAATTGTGGGCGGGCGACGACGGATTTCTCAGCTCGTGGTCGGCAGCGCGGGTGCATGGCTTGCGCCAGATGCCGGACAACGTCATCCACTTCACCGTTCCTGCAAGCAACAGCCGCCCCACGCCATCGTGGATTCACCTCGATCGGACATCGTGGTACTCCGGCGAGGATCGACAACACCTGCCAACCGGGCTGGTGGTGGCGACCCCCGAGCGGATGCTGTTGGGGTTGGCGGGTGATGTGAACCAGCACCGCTTCGATCGGGCCGCCGAGGACGCGTGGCATCGCCGACTGATCACTCCCGCATCGCTTCGCAGGTACCTCGAGTGCCATCACCGGTCCGGCCAACCCAGCGTCCGCCGAGTCGAACGGTGGCTTCGAGTCAGCGACGGGTGCGCTCGGCCCGCACAGAGCCATCTCGAGATGCTCTTTCTCGAGTCGTTCGAGACCGTGGGACTTCCGCGACCGGTACGTCAACTCCCGCTCCGTCTCGCGAACGACGAGTTGATCCACTTGGACATCGCGTGGCCCGCACTGCGCTTGGCGGTCGAGCCTGGCGCCTCATGGTTCCACGGCGGCGATGATGGTCATGCCCGAGACCATGACCGCGACCTTGCGTGTGTCGAACTCGGTTGGACGGTGATCCGCCTCGACGAGACGAATCGGGCCGACCCACTGAGCGCAGCCGGACGTGTCCGGCGTGCCTACGACCGGCGCACGATCGATCTTCGTCACACCGCCTCTTGAATCTCTGCGCGGTCATGAGCGCCCGGCGGTGAGTGTCGCACCTCATCGCACACAAACCGATCCCCGGTCGGGCACGGTTGAGGCCGCAGCGCCAGCCGGTAGCGTTGCCCGCTGCAGTATTTCGATTCGGTGGCACTTGGCGATGATCAGATTCCCCAGGCACCCGCCGCACACGTTTGGACAACACCACCATGTCAGAGACCATTCTCAACGCAACCACCGGTCGTGAGACCGGAAGCTCGGCAAGCCGCCGCATGCGCACCGAAGGCCGCATCCCCGGCGTCGTGTACGGCCTGGGCATGGAGCCCCTCAGCATCTCGGTCGACCGTCGCGAACTCCGCGGCGCCGTGTCGGGCGGCTCGGGCCTCAACACCATCCTCGACCTGAAGGTCGACGGCGACACCTACCCCTGCATCATCAAGGATGCTCAGCGCCACCCGGTGCGCCTGAACATCGTGCACCTCGACTTCATCCAGGTCGACCTCACGGCACAAATCGTCGTGTCGGTCCCGATCCGCCTCGAGGGCGAAGCGAAGGAAGTCGAGAGCAACAACGGCTTGATCGATCAGATCATGACCGAAGTCGAAGTGTCGACGACGCCACGCAACATCCCCGACGAGGTCGTGTTCGACGTGTCGGAGATGGACATGGATTCCACCATCGTCGTGGGCGATCTCGCGATGCCCGACGGCGTCACCGCCACGTCGGATCCCGATGCCGCAGTCGTCACCGTCTCGGTGATGCGCACCCCGGTGCTCGACGCAGAGGCTGATGCAGCTGCCGAAGCAGCTGAGGGCGAAGCTGGCGAGGGTGGCGATGCCGCTCCTGACGCCGACGAATCGGGCGAGTGACCCGAACCAACGAATCTGACCGATCCGGCGTGCCTGGCACGCCGGATCGTGTCGTTTTCGGCCAGGATCTCTGACATGGGACTCTTCGGACGCGAAGGCAAAGGCACACCGTTTGATTGGTTGGTGGTCGGCCTGGGCAACCCGGGCGAGAAATACGCCAACACCCGCCACAACGTCGGTGAAGATGCGCTGCGACTGCTCGCAGCACGCCGGGACGCGACACTCAAAGGCGGGAAGGACAACGCGCTGCTCGCCGAGACCCGATTCGGCTCACCAGGCAACGATCAACGTGTTGCGCTGGCGTTCCCGATCACGTTCATGAACGAGTCGGGGCGTGCGGTCAGTGCACTGACCCGCCGCTTCCGTATCGAATCGCCCGAGCAGATCATCGTGATTCAGGACGAACTCGATCTTCCTCCCGGCGAGATGAAACTGAAGGCGGGTGGCGGCCTCGCCGGCCACAACGGCCTGCGCTCGATCACCCAGCACCTCAAGACCCAGGACTACCTGCGTGTGAGGATCGGCGTCGGCAAACCCGACAGCTCGCACGTGGGCAAGGTGCACGTGCTCGCAAAGATCCCGAAGCGTCAGCGCGAGGTGCTCGACGTGGCCGTCGTGGAGGCAGCCGACGCCGTTGAGATGATCATCGCTGACGGCATCGACACCGCGATGCAGCGCTACAACACCAAGCGCTGATCCGCGACCAGTGAGGAAGTGCCTGGCACTTTCACACTCGGGAGCGTGCAGACGTCACCCGATCGCCCACGGGGAACGGCGTTGCGGTCAGGTTGAATGGCCTCCTTGAGCGATGCACCGGTCTCCGCCGCGCCCTTGGGCACCCTCGCGCCCCTCTTGCGCGACGAGCCGGGCCTGACCCGAGCGTTCGGTGAACCCGATGCTCGGCTCGCCGTTGTCGAGGTGGCGCGTCCAATCTCCATTGCCGCGCTCGGCACATTGTCGAACCGACGTCCGGTACTGGTGGCCTGCCCCACCGGCACGATGGCGCGCCAACTCCACGAGGATCTGAGCCAATTCCTCGACGAGGACGAACTCGCGCTCTTCCCCGGCTGGGAGACGTTGCCGTTCGAGCGAGTCAGCCCGAACGTCGAGACCATGGGCCAGCGCCTCGACGTGCTGTGGCGGATCCAGGATTCGGCGCGCTGCCCCAAAGTGATCGTGGCTGGCGTGCGTGGCCTGCTCCAGAAGCTCGGCCCCGGCGTGACCGAGATCGAACCCATCGTCGTCACGCCTGGCGGAGAGATCGACCCCGACAAGCTCGCTGAGACACTCGTGAGTTTCGGCTACCGACGAGAGGAAGTCGTCGAGCACCGTGGCGAGTTCGCGCGGCGCGGTGCGATCGTCGACGTGTATCCGGCTCGTGCCGACGCACCCATCCGCATCGACCTGTGGGGCGACGAGGTCGACCGACTCACCCAGTTCAGCGTCAACGACCAACGCTCCACGACCGACTTGGGGATCGCGCGGATCTTCCCCGCACGCGAACTCACACCGACCGAGGAAGTACGCGAGCGCGCTGCCACCTTGGTGGCAACAGAACCATGGGGCCGCGAGCAGTGGGAACGACTTGCCGAGGGCGCTCACTTCGACGGCATGGAGTCGTGGCTGCCATGGCTCGTCGACGACACACCCGACGCTCCGAACCTGATCACCGATCTCCTCCCCGACACGGCAAAGGTCCTGCTGATCGAACCACGACGGATGCGCGACCGCGCTGGCGATCTCATTGCCGAGGAGGACGATCTCGCTCGGACCCTGGCCTCCACGTGGGCGCGCGACCCGGACAAGACCTTCCCCCGGCTGCATGCCGAACCCGACGTGTTGCTCAGTAGTGCGGGCAGCTTCTGGACCATCGACTCCACTCCGGAATCTCCCGACACCCCGCTCGTCGAAGCAATGGGTTGGGGTCCTGTCGTCGGCGACGGAACCGCACTGACCGATCGCCTCACCGACCTCATTGCGCAGGGGTACCGCGTGGTGGTGGCCGCGGACGGTGACGGCTCGGCGAAACGCCTCAAGTCGTTGCTCCTCGACCAGGGTCTGGACTTCGCGCTGCGTCCTCCAGGTACGGATATCCCGACCGGCGGGTCGATCGTCGTGGCGCCGTTGCATCGTGGGGTGACCTTGCCGAATGCAAAGGTCGCGATCGTTGCCGAGTCCGATCTGACCGGCCGCCGACGCGCCCACCGCAAAGCTCGGAATCGCAAGCGGGGCGATACCGCCAGCACGTTCGAAGACTTGAAGACCGGTAGCTACGTGGTGCATCACCAGCACGGCGTCGGCCAGTTCGACGGCATGGTCAAGCGCTCGATCGGCGGCGTCGAACGCGACTACCTCCTGCTCAGCTACCGGGGTGGCGACAAGCTGTACATCCCGTCAGACCAGATCGACACCATCCGCCAGTACGTCGGTGGTGAAGCACCCAAGCTCCACAAGTTGGGCGGCTCCGATTTCGGCAAGGCGAAGGCGAAGGTCAAGACCGAGGTCCGCCAGGTGGCCCAAGAACTCGTGCTGCTCTATCAGCAGCGCGTCACCGCAGAGGGCCATCAGTTTGCTCAGGACACGCCGTGGCAGTCCGAGATGGAAGATGCGTTCCCATTCGTGGAGACGCCGGACCAGTACAAGGCAATCGTCGACATCAAGGCCGACATGGAACGCGAGTTTCCAATGGACCGGTTGGTCTGCGGTGACGTCGGCTTCGGCAAGACCGAGGTCGCGATCCGCGCAGCGTTCAAGGCAATCCAGGACGGCAAGCAGGTGGCGGTGCTCGCTCCCACCACCCTGTTGGCCACGCAGCACGGCAACACGTTTGCCGATCGCTTCGCCGGGTACCCGATCCGTGTGGAGGTGTTGTCGCGCTTCCTCACTGCAGCGCAGGCAAAGAAGGTCATCCAGGAAGTGAAGTCGGGCGAGATCGATTGCATCATCGGCACCCACCGACTGCTCGCTGCCGACATCAACTTCAAGGACCTCGGCCTGCTCGTCGTCGACGAGGAGCAACGATTCGGCGTGCAGCACAAGGAGAAGATGAAGAAGCTGAAGACCAACGTCGACGTGCTCACGCTCTCCGCCACGCCGATTCCGCGCACACTCGAGATGAGCCTCGTCGGCATCCGCGACCTGTCGCTGCTCCAGACCCCACCGGCCGAACGCCAACCGATCCTCACCTACGTCGGCGAGTACGACGAACGCGTCGCGGTGGAAGCCATCCGACGCGAACTCCTGCGTGAAGGACAGGTCTTCTGGGTCCACAACCGGGTCCGTTCGATCGACACCGCAGCGGCACGCCTGCGCGAACTCGTACCCGAAGCACGCATCGCGATTGCACACGGACAGATGGACGAAGGCTCCCTGGAAACCGTCGTGCAAGATTTCTGGGACGGCCAGTACGACGTGCTGGTCTGCACCACGATCATCGAGTCAGGCATCGACATGCCGGCGGTGAACACGCTCGTGGTCGAGCGATCCGACCTGCTCGGCCTCGGACAGATGCACCAGATCCGCGGCCGCGTCGGCCGTTCGGGGCAGCGTGCCTACGCGTACCTGTTCCATCCTCGCGACAAGGTGCTGACCGAGGAGGCCTACGAGCGACTGCGCACCATCGGCGAAGCAACCGAGCTGGGCTCCGGCTTCAAGATCGCAATGCGCGACCTCGAGATTCGCGGTGCCGGCTCGCTGCTCGGCGAGAGCCAATCGGGCCATATCGCTGCGGTTGGCTACGACCTGTACTGCCAGATGGTGACCGAGGCCGTGAGCGAGATGAAGGGCGAACCGGCAAAGAAACCGCCTGCGGAGATCAAACTCGACGTTCCGACCGATTCGTTTCTGCCCGACGAGTACGTCACCAAAGAAGAGCTCCGACTCGAGGCATATCGACGCCTTGCCGATGTCACCACCGAGGCCCAGGTGGACGACATCCGCACCGAATGGGAAGACCGCTACGGCCCGCTGCCGGCGCCCGCAGAATCGCTGCTTCAAGTCGGCTACCTGCGTGCCGAATGCCATCGGTTGGGAATCCGCGACCTGCAGATCACGTCGAGTGACGCTCGAATCCAGCCGGTCGAGTTGCCGATGAGTGCCACGATCCGTCTGCGACGCCTGTCTCGCGGAGCGAAGTACAAAGAGGACCTCCAGCAGTTGGTGGTGCCGCTCCCCCGCGGCCGCGACGCTGCCACGTTCCTCGTGCAGTTCTTCCGGGACCTCGTGCCGGTTTCGACGGACTGATGTCGCCGCACCCCAGTGTGAAAGTGCCTGGCACTTTCACACTGGGGCGATGCTCGGCCCGTCGCCGGCGACCACAACGGATAGCGTGCGCCGAGTGAATCGCAGTCTGAAGATGATCGTGCTCCCGTTCGCCGTGGCCTCACTCGCCGCAGGCTGCTCCGCGCTCGACACGGATTCGGTCGCTCGTGTGGGCGACGCCGAACTCAGCGAAGAACAACTCGCCGAACTGTTGCCATTGGTGGGCGCCGCTGACGCGGAGTCCGCACAGCTCGCTGGAGCGTCACGCACCGCCATCTCCGTGTGGCTCGAAGCGCAGGTGTTCACTCAGGCCTACGACCCCGATGGCAACAGCCTCGACCCCCAAGCCATCGACGACAGCACCGTTGGACTCAACGGTCAATTCCCCGAGGTCTTCCCGACGCTCAGCGACGACACCCGCGACCTGATCGTGCGCTACGTCACGCTCATCAATCAGTTGCCGTCGGTCGAACGACCTGCTGAAGCCGACGTCCAAGCATGGTTCGACCAGGGCCCCGAAGCCGCCGGTCTCGCATGTGTTTCCCACATCCTCGTGGACGACAAGAGCGACGCCGACGACATCGTCGCCGAACTGGCGGATGCCGACGACGATGCGGCCCAGGCCGAGCTCTTTGCCGAACTGGCCGCAGACCGGTCGACCGACCCCGGATCCGGTGCCGCGGGCGGCTTCCTCGGGTGCAACCTCATCGAGGAGATCGCCGAGACCTACGTGCCGCCGTTCGCTGCCGCAGCCATCCAGGCCGTTCCTGGCCAGCCGACCGAGCCCGTCGAGTCTGACTTCGGTTTCCACGTGATCCGATTGGATACCTACGACCAGTCCGTCGAGGCGCTCGAGGAGTTCTACGCACGGGGCTACGTTCAGGCACGCCTTGCGATCGACAGCGCTGATGTCGACGTCGACTCTCGCTACGGCACCGCCGACGGCGTCAACGTCGTTGCGCTGAGCTGAGTTCGCCACCGTGACCGAGCAGCAGAGCATGCCCGGCCTACCGGTGATCACCATCGTTGGACTGGGTCCGGGAGCAGACCGCCACGTCACCGCCGACACCCTCGATGCAATCGGCCAGGCCTCACGACGTCACCTCCGGACAGCGATCCACCCATCGGCGCATCTCGTGCTCGAAGCGCCTGGTGGCGCGGCCACCCATGACGACCTGTACGAATCCGAGGACACGTTCCAGGACGTGTACGCCGAGATCGCCGAGCGGCTGATCGACGACGTCCGCGAGCACGGCGACGTGCTCTATGCCGTGCCCGGATCGCCGCTGGTGCTGGAGCGAACGGTCCGCACCCTGCGCGAACGCAGCAGCGACGCCGGCGCAGCATTCGCCATCGACCTTCGCCCTGCCATGTCGTTCCTCGACGTGGCGTGGGCCCGCCTCGGGATCGACCCGGTCGAAGCCGGAGTTCGCCTCGTCGATGGCCACGAGTTCGCCACTGCAGCAGCCGATCAGACCGGACCGCTGCTCGTTGCACACACCCACGCGAACTGGGTGCTCTCCGACATCAAACTCGCCGTCGATGGCGCCACGGGTGACGAAGCTGTCACCATCTTGCATGCGCTCGGGACTCCTGGCGAACAGATCATCGAAACGACCTGGGCAGACCTCGACCGGACCATCGACGCCGATCATCTCACCTCGATCTACATCCCGCACTTGGCCGCCCCGGTGGGCCACCACTACACCCGTTTCCACCAGCTGACCCGAACCTTGCGCGAGCAGTGCCCATGGGATGTGGAGCAGACACACGAGTCGTTGATCCCCTTCCTCCTGGAAGAGACCTACGAGGTGGTGGATGCGCTCCAGGCGCTGAACGACAACGATTCGAGCGACGACCAGTCTGCGCAGACAGACCCGGACGCCGATCTGATCGAGGAACTCGGTGACTTGCTGTACCAGATCGAGTTCCACGCAACGATTGCCGAGCAAGAGGGTCGCTTCACCATTGCTGACGTGGCGGAGGGGATCCACGACAAGCTCGTTCGTCGCCACCCGCACGTCTTCGGAGATGTCCAGGCCAACGACACCGACACGGTGCTGAGCAACTGGGACGACATCAAACGCGAGGAGAAGGGTCGCACATCGATCTTCCAGGGGATTCCGCGTTCGATGCCGGCGCTGTCGTACGCCGCCAAGGTGGGACGCAAGGCCTCCAAGGTCGGCTTCGACTGGCCAGACGTCTCCGGAGCGCTGCCCAAAGTCACCGAAGAGACCGGCGAACTCGTCGAGGCCATCGATGCCGACGACGAGGCCGAAATCGATGCCGAACTGGGAGACCTGCTGTTTGCAGTGGTCAACGTCGCGCGCCACGTCGGCGTCGACCCCGAGTTGGCACTGCGCCGTGCCGCCGACAAGTTCCGACGCCGCTTCGAAGGTGTCGAGCAACTCGCAGCCGAACGATCGATCGAACTGAAGGGTGCACCGGTTGCGGTGCTCGACGAACTCTGGAACGAAGTCAAACGCAGCGAGCGGTGACGCAGAACGTTCAGTCGGTTGATTCCGGAGCGCCGGCAGCACCGTGGATGTAGGCAGCGACGTTCGAGGAGACCGCTTCGGGGTCGAGCGAGGCTCGAACCGCACGACCATGCGTGTGCGCAATACCCGACTGGATCGAATTGATGGCTCGGCTTCCGGTGATCAGCCACGCAACCCACGGCAGCGCAGGTGTGATCAGCAACAACACGACCGCACCAATGGATGCGCCGCCTGAGGAGTCCTCAGCTGCCGCGTCGGCAACGATGAGCAGACTTGCGACCACCTGAATGGTGAGTGCGCACACCGCTGCAATGAACGGTGCGATGAACCACTTGCGGATCCGGCGACTGTCTGCGCTGACCCATTTGCCGACCCGCATCAGGATGCCGTACGGGCGATACATCGCCGCGAAGATCGCGACGACGGACAGCACCACGACCGCCACGAACGCCAGGTTCCGCGAGCCCTCCTCGTCATAGGAGCCGCTGCCTGCCCAGTCACTGGCCGCAAAGATCGCAAAGGTGGCTCCCACCCCAACGATCGGAGCAAGCAACCACGACAGGGCAGCACTCACCGGGCGCGGCGGACGTGCGTGACGCGTGGCCGGGCGCGAACGGCGAGCATTCGCAGCAACGAGGCCCGACCAGATCACGAGCGCAACGAAGCTCGCCGCTGCGAGTCCGAGTCCGATGAAGTCACCGGCAAAGGCGCCGGGCACGGCGAGGAATCCAGCCAACAGCACGACCTTGCCCATGAGTGCGGTCCGCAACAGCGGTGCGGGCGGGTCCGGCAGTGGTTCGTCCCGAGACACTTCTTCCTCGACGGAGTCCATAGCCATCTCCAGCACCGCCTGGGGGCGACCGACGATGCCGGATGCTCCGATCTCTGCCCCGGTCGCTCCCGGTGACGAGACGTCGATCGGCGCGGCGTCGGGGATCGCACTCGGCGCAGGCATCGTCGGCGCCGGCATCGTGGGCGCCGGGATGGTCGGTGCGCTCGGCGCAGGAATGGTCGGCGCGGAGATGGTCGGCGCAGGAATGGTCGGCGCGGAGATGGTCGGCGCGCCCAACGCAGGGATGCTCGGTGTCTCCGGCACGGACACCACCGGCGCCACCGGAGCGAGACTCGGCGCACCCGCAGGAGCTGCCATCGTTGGACTGTTCGGCGAAGGTGGAGTGTTCGGCGAAGCCGGTGAGGGAACACTCGGTGGCGCGGATGTCGGAGTGTTCGCAACGTCGGGAATCGGCGAAGATTCGGCCGGCGATGCTGGAGGGTTCGTGCGCAGCGCAGGCGCAACCACATCGGCCGTGGGGAGCGATGGTGCGAGTGGATCAGGCTGCACCGGACTCGATGCTGGACTCGATGCTGGACTCGTTGTTCGAGCCGACCTCGGGCCCGAGGTCGCGCCGGGAACGCGCTGCGGGAGCGGAGCAAGCGTTCGCTGCGGGAGCGGAGCCGGTTCGGTGACGAGCGGCGTCGACGGAGGCACCAGCGGAGCCCCGACCGATGGTGCGGTCACAACCGGCGAGGGCGCGACGTCGAGCTCGGTCTCGGAGGCGGTGGGAGGAGCAAACATCAGTGGCCGGCTGGCGGGGCAGGCGGCGGGGGCAGCGCAGTCGATGCTGCGATCACGTGCTCAGGAATTGCCGACTCGGGCGGCGCCACAGGAGGTCGCGGCCGTCGCTCGAAGGAGAACATCTCCACGGGCACCTCGGCAGCGGGCACCGGCGTGGCGTGAGCAGCGGCCCGCTGGGACAGCTGCGTCGCGGAGGCTCGCGCTCGTTCGTCGTGGTGATTGCGTTGCTCAGCCAAGAAGTTGTGCTTGTCGGCCATCGCAGCAGCGTTGTCGTTGATCAAGTGACTCGCATCGGTGACCGCGATCGTCAGAATCAATTCGAGGATCGCTGCGAGCGCCAGGTAGCCGGCCAGTCTCCCGAATCGATCGACCTCGGTCACCTCGACGATCGTGGGCAGGCCGCCGAGACCTTGCACGTGAATCAACAGCGCAGCACCGAGTGCGTAGGTCAGGCGCAGCGGACCTCGACGAGCACCGACGGTGATGGCCGCTCGTTCGAGGAGGAAGAACGGGACGTACAGCGCTGCTGTCTGTGCTGCGTAGCCCATCACGACTTCGTTCATCGATTCGCTGTCGTTGAACCGGACACCGATGAACCAGATCGCGTACGCCGCTGCGGGCCAGGCCGCGGCGGCCAGCAAGGGATTGCGGCGACGACCGCTGGCAAGCCGAGCGTTCAACACACTCACAAATGCCCAGATCGACGCAACGGCCACGAAGCCGACCGCAAGCAACCGTTCGAGCGACTGCAGGTTGTCGAGCGCCGTCCATGCACGATCGCGCTGCGAAGGCAGCACTGCACCGTCGGTCGACTCACGCCAGAACAAGAACATCACGAGCGCACCGACGATGCTCACGAGGGCAAGCGCCGAGACAGCGATCATCAGCGACAACCGGAAGATCTCTGCGCCGGGAACCAGGCGAAGACGACGTCGGCCGTCCAGCGCCACCGACGGACCCGGCTCGACGCGGAACAGGTTGCGAACGACGTTCGCACGACCTCCGACACCGGCTCCGGCCGCTTCGCGACCAACCCGACGGATGTAGGCCGCTTCGACCGCGTCCTCCATCGAACGTCCGCCTCGCCACGCAATGGCGTGCAGGATCGCAACCGGCGGGAGCGCAACGATGCCGAGCGCCCATGCCGGCACCACGCCCTCGAAATCGTCACCGAAGGCGCCACCGAGCCGGAGCCCGAGCAGCGTCAACGAACCGACGAGGACGAGCGAAATCGGGACCCAGATCCAGCGAGACAGGCTTCCTGACGCGGCGCCGAGACGCCGGAGAATCGCCGACAGCATGAACAGGGGCCGATACGACACGAGCATGCCGGCAACGAGGAAGAAGAGCGTGAGGGCGAGCGGAACAACCGACGTGGTGTCGGCATCGATCGTGTTGAGTCGGCGCTCGAGGAAGGCAATCGAGCCGACTGCGGCGATGCCGATGAGCAACGGCATTGCCCACGATGCAGCAACAGCTCGAGGAATCGGCGCTTCAGCCGTGCGGCCAGCGGCGAGCAGGCGCCGGGCGTTCTCGACCACCATCCACGTCCAGGTGAGCACGCCGGCAGCAGCCACGAGCGCGGCAGCGATCTGGACCGGAGTAAGCGCAGCAATGCGCTCGTCACCAGTCATCGAGCGGGCCATCTGCAGTGCGGCGATACTGCTCGCTCCAGCTGCGCTGGCAATGGTGAGCAGCAGCAGCCAGGTCGTGCGGAGCTTGGTGGGTGCCTCGGGGGCCGAGGTCATTGCCTGCGGTGGTTCGATCGAGATCGACACGGGTTCGGGCAGCGTGAACGGGACATGCTCGTCCTGGCGTTCCACGGATGCCGGCGCATCGAGTTCGGTCACAGCGAGAGCTTCGGCAGATCTTGTGGTGACCTTGAGAAAAATCGTCGAACACACCGGCACTTTCGGTGCGCGGTTGTGGCGAACCGGAGCGCCAGACTGGGAACATGCGCTTGCAGATCGCCTCGCCGTCCGAGCACCCGCACATCGCAGATCTGCCATTCCTCGAGCGGCTCGACGATTGGGTACTGCCCGACATGCACGGAGTGCTCGGCCTCCACCGGCACGTGGTGCGCCTCATCGAGTTGGATGGCACGAGCTACGTCATCAAGGAACTGCCCGACGACCTGGTCACACGTGAGTACCGGCTCCTGCGCGAACTCGCCGATTCCGGGCTGCCGACTGCGGAGGTGGTGGCCGCGGTCACCGGCAAGCCGGACCACACCGACGGCATGTTGGTGACGCGGCACCTGGACTACTCGATTCCGTATCGCACGCTGCTCGCGGGCCGCGGCCTCACCATCCCCTACCTCGGCGAACGCGTGCTCGATGCACTCGTCGGCCTGCTGGTGCGCCTCCACCTCGGCGGCTTCTTCTGGGGTGACTGCTCGCTGTCGAACACCTTGTTCCGGCGCGATGCCGGAGCGTTGTCCGCATACGTGATCGACATGGAGACGGGCGAACGACACAAGGTCTTGTCCACCGGGCAACGATCACTCGACTTACAGATTGCCACCGAGAGCGTTGCGGGCGGGCTGCTCGACCTCCAGGCCGGCGGCCGACTGAAGGCCGACATCGAGCCGATGGACGTAGCCCTGCAGATCGAGGATCGCTACCACCAATTGTGGAACGAGCTGACCGCTCCCGCCGAATTCGCGCCGGGCGAGACGTTTCGGATCGACCAGCGGCTCCAGCGACTCCACGAACTCGGTTTCGATGTGGAGGAGATGGACATCGTCGATGACGGCGACGGTGGCCGAATGCGCTACATCCCACGCGTCGTCGAGCACGGATTCCACAGCCACCGTTTGAAGAACCTCACCGGGCTCGACACGACCGAAAACCAGGCCCGTCGGCTGCTCGACGATATTCGTTCCTTCGGCGCTGAGCTCCAGCAGGAACGCATCGCGCTGACTTCATCGACGGGAATGCCATTGCGGCAACTGGCTGAGAACGTGGCTGCGGTGCGCTGGCTCGATGACCGATTCGAACCGCTCATCGCACAGATTCCGGCGTCGATGTTCGCCAAGCTCGAAGCTGCGGAGATCTACCACCAGCTGATGGAACACCGCTGGTTCCTCAGCGAGGCAGCGGCCACCGATATCCAGATCGAGGATGCGCTCGACTCCTACATCACCAACGTGTTGGTGGATGCTCCAGATGAAATGAACATCACGCGCGAGAGCCCCTCCGAAGACGGTACGTTCGACGGCCATGAGTGAGATCATTGGCATCAGCGGACGCGAGATCCTGGACAGCCGGGGCAACCCGACCGTCGAAGTCGAGGTCCTTCTCGACTCGGGCGCCGAAGGCCGCGCTGCGGTCCCCTCCGGTGCGTCAACCGGCGAACACGAGGCAGTAGAACTACGCGACGGCGGGGAACGCTACGGCGGCAAGGGCGTGCTCTCGGCCGTTGGATTCGTCAACGACGAGATCGCCGATGAGCTGCTCGGGTACGACGCGCTCGACCAGCGCCTGATCGATCGGGTGATGCTGGACCTGGACGGCACCGACAACAAGGCTCGCTTGGGCGCCAACGCCATTCTCGGCACCTCGCTCGCGGTGGCCAAGGCCGCGGCGATCGAACTCGACATGGCGCTGTATCAGTACGTCGGCGGCCCGAACGCGCACGTGCTCCCCGTCCCGATGATGAACGTCATCAACGGCGGCTCCCACGCCGACAACTCGATCGACTTCCAAGAATTCATGGTCATGCCCGTCGGGGCGCCGAGCTTCTCCGAAGCGCTGCGCTGGGGCACCGAGACCTACCACGTCCTGAAAAAGGTGCTCGGCGATCGCGGTCTGTCGACTGCGGTTGGCGATGAGGGCGGTTTTGCTCCCAACCTCTCCTCGAACGAAGAGGCCATCACCACCCTGCTCGAGGCCATCGAAAAGGCCGGATTCACACCGGGTGACGACATCGCCATCGCGCTCGACCCCGCCGTGTCCGAGATTTTCGAAGACGGCGCCTACCACCTCGCCCACGAAGGCAAAGTCCTGTCGCCTGACGAGATGGCCGGGTACTGGACCGAGATGGTCAACAAGTACCCGATCGTGTCGCTCGAAGACGCGATGGACGAGAACGACTGGGACGGCTGGGCAGCACTGACCAAGTCGGTCGGCAACAAGACCCAACTCGTCGGGGACGACCTGTTCGTCACCAACTCGGTGCGCCTCCAGCAGGGCATCGACACCGATGTGGCCAACTCGATCCTCATCAAGGTCAACCAGATCGGTTCGCTCACCGAGACACTCGACACCGTGCAGCTCGCAACACGCCACGGGTACACGTCGGTCATGAGCCATCGTTCCGGAGAAACCGAAGACGCCACCATTGCTGACCTCGCCGTGGCCACGAACTGCGGTCAGATCAAGACCGGCGCGCCGTGCCGTTCCGACCGCGTCGCAAAGTACAACCAGTTGCTGCGCATCGAGTCGATGCTCGGAGATCAGGCCGCCTACCGCGGTCGCAGCGCGCTCGCCCCCATGCGCTGAGCCCTCAGGCACGTCGCCAAAGGTGCCAGGCACTTTCGACGACGCTGCGCGTCTCATCGAGCGGAATCCTGTGTGATGATCGAAGCATGTCCACAAACAGGCCATCGCCAACGAAACGGACCATCGGACGCGTGGCGCAAGTCGGCGCGGCGAGCTGGATTCTGAATGTGTGGTTCAACCGATTCGACCGAGACACGGGCTACCGCGGCGGCGAAGCAACGAACATGAAAGAGGAGTTCGAGGAGTACGGCTTCTCCGAGCCGCAGATGTATGCGGTGGGAGCGGCCAAGGTCAGCTTGGCGCTGGCGCTTCTGATTGGACTCGTCGCTCCGAAGATCGTTCGCCCGGCAGCCATTGGACTCGGGTCGTTCATGGTGGGTGCGGTGGGAATGCACGTGAAGGTCGGCGATCCCGTGCAACGATCCGCACCCGCACTGTCGGTGCTCAGCTTGTCGGCCATTGCCGCGCTGTTCGCCGATCGCTCCTGAGCGACTTCACCACACGCGCAACGAAAACAGCAGCACCAACAGCGCATTGATCACCGCGAGCGCGCTCGCCGGGATCCGCGCTCGCCACGGGTCGCGAAGGCGGCGACGAGTGTTCAGCCCCAGCAGCATCATCACGCACAGCCCGAGCGCTGCAAGAACCCCGAGTGGAGCAAACGCAAGACCGGTCAGGACCCCACCAGCCCCGAACAGCTGCAGCGTCCCGTTGAGCACCCGCAGATGCGGGATGCCGTACCGGCGATACTCCGTGCGAACCCGAAGCGACGTGATGCAGGTGAATCCGTAGTAGAAGAACGCCGTCGCCGACACCACTGCGAGCGCCACGAGGATCATCTGCTCGGACCCTACGGACCGCTCGGCCTCAACGCCTGACTGCGCACCGAAGTTCCTCGGATCAGTCGGTCATCCGGTGTCGGCACCAGTTGACCGTCACTGCTTCGGGCGCTCGCTCTTCGGGTCGTAGAAGGGTCGCAAGCTCGCCGTGGCGCCGAAACGTTCGCCGTTCACCTGCAACTCGAAACCGGCGGCGACCACATCGGCTCGCGGCATCTCGACCGGCGTGTTCACGTAGCCCATGGCAAGCGCCGCACCCACGGTGTGGCCGTACATGCCCGACGTGGTGTGGCCGACGAACTCACCGTCGCGATAGATCGGATGATCGTGGTAGAGCATCGGCTCGGGATCATCGAGTTTGAACTGCACCAGCCGCTTACCGAAGCCCGCAGCTTTCTGTTCGAGCAGTGCCTCGCGACCGATGAAGCCCCCGGCCTTGTCGAAGGCGCACGCGAACGACAAGCCGGCTTCGAGCGGCGTGTCCTCATCGGTGATGTCGTGACCCCAGTGCCGAAAGGCCTTTTCCAGCCGCAGCGAGTTGGTGGCGTGGTAGCCGGCATGAACCAGCCCGTGCGTTGCTCCGGCTTCGACGATGAGATCGTAGACGTGGGTGGTGAACTCGGTCGGGATGTACAGCTCCCAGCCGAGTTCGCCCACGTAGGTCATCCGCAGCGCAATGACCTTCGCGTATCCGAGGTCGATCTCTCGTGCAGCGCCGAACGGGAACGCCTCGTTCGACAGATCTGCGTCGGTGAGCCCTTGGAGCAGTGCACGGGCACGCGGACCTTGGATTGCCAGGCAGGACAGCCCGGACGTGACGTCGGTGTAGGTGACATTGGCATCGCTCGGTGTGTTCTTGCGGAGCCAGTCCATGTCGCGAACCTGTGTGGCGACGGCGGTGATGACCATGAACTCGTTCTCGGCAATGCGGTTGACGGTGAGGTCAGCCTCCATGCCGCCCCGGTCGTTCAACCAGGCCCCGTACACCGACGTGCCCGGCTCGACGTCGATGTCGTTTGCGCAGATGCGATTCAAGACCTGCGTGGCGTCTCGACCTTGCACGACAAACTTCGAGAACGACGACTGGTCGAAGAGCGCCACCGCCTCGCGACAACCTCGGTGCTCGATGGCGGAGTTCTCGAACCAGTTCTGTCGTCGATACGAGTACTCGTACTCGGCGACTTGATCGCCGATCGCATACCAGTTCGGCCGCTCCCAGCCCGATGCCTCGCCCATACAGGCTCCGGCGCCGACCAAACGGTCATGCAGCGGAGATCGGCGAGCACCGCGAGCGGTGTCCTTCTGGCGGAACGGCCAGTGCATCTCATAGAGCAGCCCGAGCGTTTCCTCGGCCCGGTCGCGCACATAGCGACGGGTCCCCTGGAACGGGTGGAAGCGGCGAACGTCGACGTCGGCGAGGTCCATCGGCGGGCGTCCGTCGACGATCCAGTCGGCGAGCACGCGTCCGGCGCCGCCTGCGGACTGGATGCCCACCGAGTTGAATCCCGCTGCGCAGTAGTGGTGTCGCAGTTCGGGGGTCTCGCCGAGGATGTAGGCATCATCGGGCGTGAAGCTCTCGGGCCCGTTGAAGAACAGCCGGATGCCGGTTTCGCCGATGATCGGCATCCGATGGATTGCTTTCTCGATCACCGGCGCCAGGTGGTCCCAGTCATCTGGGAGATGGATGAACGGCTGATCCGGGAGCTCGGTTGCGTCGATGGGCTTGGCAACGGGTTCGAAGAACCCGACGAGCAGGCGACCCGATTCCTCTTTGATGTAGGTGGAGCTGCCGGGGTCGCGCAGCGTCGGGAGATCGCGGCCCAGACCATCGATGTGTTCGGTGACGAGGTAGAAGTGCTCACAGCCGTGCAGCGGAATGCTTGCACCAGCGCGTTGTGCAAGATGTCGCGACCACAGGCCCGCTGTGGTGACCACGTGCTCGGCGGCGATGGTCTGCACCTCGTCGCCACTCCCCTGGGCCCGCCAGGTGACCCCGGTCGCGGCGCCGTTGTCGGCCACGATGTCCACCACGTCGATGCCTTGAATGATCTGGGCGCCGTTCGCCTTTGCTGCTTTCGACAGCGCGATCGTCGTGTCGACCGGGCTGGTCTGTGCGTCGCGCGGCACGTGCACGCCACCGATCACGTCATCGATGTTCATCAACGGCCAGTGCGCCGCCAACTCATCCACGCCGATCTGGTTCACCTCGACGCCGAAGCACTGCGCCATGTCCGCGCCGCGCACGAGTTCTTCGAGGCGTTCGGTGTTGTTCGCCACGGCGACCGAACCCGTTCGTTTCATTCCGGTCGGGTAGCCGTCGGCGTCGAGCTGTTCGTAGAGGTCACCCGAGTACGCGGCGAGGCGCGTCATGTTGTGCGAGGCACGCAACTGCGCCACTAGCCCGGCGGCGTGCCAGGTGGTGCCGCCGGTGAGTTCGTGACGCTCGAGGAGCACCACGTCGGTCACTCCTCGCAGCGTGAGGTGATAGGCGATCGAGCACCCGACGATGCCCCCACCGACGATCACGACCTGGGCACGATCCGGAACTGACGAAGCGGTCACTCCCGCACTCTGCCATCAATTCGGTTCCGTTCGATTGTTTCTGCGAGCACCTGGATCGGATGCTGGAGTTCCCGACCGAATCGTTTCGCTTGACTTCGACATGAGTATCCCGAGGCACAGCGAACCGCTGGCGTCAGAGCATCCATCCGAGGCAGCCAGCCGGTTTCGAACAGCGACGTCGACATCTCCTGATGTTCGGCTTCGTGTCCGAAGATTCCCGCCATCCCGCAGCACGTGGTCTGCTCCAGCATGACGTCGTAGCCAGCAGCTTCGAGGATTGCTCGGTAGCCCTCCATTCGTTCGGGCGCGAGACTCACCTCGGTGCAGTGGCCAAACAGTTGCGCCACGCTGCATTCGGGCGTCAGGTGGGGCTCGACGCCGCGTATCGCATCGAGTCGCGGTTCGAGGAAGTCCACGAGCGACACGATGCGCTGGTGTGGGAACGACCCATCGAGACAGAGGTACTCGCGGGCGCCGAGCAGCGACACGGCGGGTTCGATCACCACGAGCGGAATGCCGAGCGAACTCAGCCGTTTCAACTCGGCGCGTTGGCGGCGGACCGCTCGGGCAAAGCGCTTGCGCCGACCGTGAACATGATCGAACTTGCCGGACGGAACAAAGCAGGACACCGCAGGTTCTTCTCCCACCGCACGCAGCACCGCGATCGCCGCCGCCAGCACGTCGGGATCGAGGAACGCGGTGAAGGCGTCCGGCACGATCACCACCGACGCTGTCGTCGACGCAGACTCAGGCCCGATGCGTTCCACCGCGAGTGCGTCGAGACGATCATCCAACGACCCCGATGGCACCAGCGGAAGGTCGGTGAGTCCGAGCGCTCCGGCGAGCAGCGGCGCGGTGATGCGCTGCACCGGTCGCGCGATCGATGCGAACCGCTGCACCGTCGGCAATGCCGCCTCGAACCGGCTCAACAGCGCGGTGCGTCCGCGTCGGTTCCCCGACGCATGCTGTTCGAAAAAGCGCGACTTCATCTCCGGAATATCGACCTGGACGGGGCACCTGCCGGTGCACGCACCGCACGACAAGCACGAGCGCAGTGAGTCCGCCAGGTCTTCGGCGAGGTCGGTGTTTCCTGGGTCTGTCGACCAGGCGCGCAACAGGTCAGCTCGACCCTTGGGCGACAGTCGGGGATCCAGCGTTGCCTTGTAGGACGGGCACATCACCTCGGCGGCGCCCCAGTGATGACAGATGCCATTGCCGTTGCACGCGAACGCCGACTCGAACTCGTCTCGCTGGTCGAGTGGAACGGTGCGATCCGAGTGGACGCGCAACGGCACCTCGTCGATGCGTTGGATCGGCGCGCCATCACCGAAGGTCGAGTACAGCTTCCCGGGGTTCATGACATGACGCGGATCGAATGCCTGCTTCACCAGGCGCATACGCCTGATGGTCGCAGCGTCGAGGTCGAGGAACTCGCCGCGGAACCCACGTCCGTGTTCTCCCCAGAGCACGCCGCCGAAGCGTTTCACCAAGTCGGCCACCTCGTCGGAGATCGTGCGCAGCAGTTGCTCGTGTGCCGGGTCGTACAGGTCGAGCGCCGGGCGAACGTGCAGACATCCGACGTCCGCGTGACCGAACATGCCGTAGCTGAGTTCGTGCCGATCGAGGATCTCGCGGAAGGCCACCACGAACTCCGCCAACCGGGACGGCGGGACTGCACAATCCTCGACGAACGCAACGGAACGCCTCCCGCCGACCGATTGACCGAGCAGACCAACCGCATCGGCGCGAACTTTCCACACCGCAGCGATGTCATCCGGGTCCGAGCTGACGGCAATCGCACCGGTGTAAACGCTCGCCGAGGCTCGGAGTCGTTCGACACCATCGGGCCCGTCGAACTCCATCAACAGCAGCGATGCTCCGTCGAGGCCACGTCGTTCTCCCACGAGCGCAGCCAGCCGGGGAAACGCTGGCGACGATGCTGCGAGCGAGATCGTTCGCCCGTCAAGGCACTCGATCGCGATCGGCTCGCACGCGGTGAGCCGGTTCGCTTCGCTGAGCGCCACGTCGAACGATTCGTACACCAGCACGGCGAGGTGCGGGTCCGCATGGACCGGTACGAGGCAAAGCGTGACCTCGGCGATCAGAGCGAGCGTTCCTTCCGAGCCGCACAGCAGCTTGGACATGTCGAGACCATTCGCGAGCGCTGCGTCTTGCAGGTTGTAGCCGGTGAAACCCCGAGCGAGTTCGGGAAAGCGGTGGCCCTCGACGCGGTCGACCGCTTCGCTCACCAATCGATGAAGCACACCGATGTGGTCATCACGCTCCGAGAGCTCAGCGACCTCGGCGTCGGCGATCGGTGCAAACGTCCACGGTTCGCCGGTCGCGAGCACGGCATCGATCGACAACACATGCTGGTTCGTGCGGCCGTAGACCAGTGAGCCCTTCCCGGCAGCGTCGGTCGACACCATGCCCCCGATCGTCGCCCTCGATGCCGTCGACACGTGCGGAGCGAACATCAGCCCGTGCGGTGCGAGGGCGGCGTTCAACTCACCGAGCACCACGCCAGGTTGCACGACTGCCGTGCGCCGCTCGACGTCGAACTCGACGATCTGGTTCATGCGTCGTCGAGTGTCGACCACGATGCCGTTCGTCAGGCTCTGGCCGTTCGTGCCCGTCCCGCCGCCACGAGCCACGAGCGCAAACCGCTCCTCGAGGCGATGATTCACACGCGTGAGTGCGGCGAGGTCATCAGCATCTTCGGGAACCACTGCCCCGACCGGGCGCAGTTGGTAGACCGAGTTGTCGGTTCCGTAGACCACCGACGCTGCGGCATCGGTCTCGATCGCCCCTCGAAAGCCCGCTGCACGGAGCAACTGTTCGAACTCGCGGACGCTCAACACCTGACCATCGTTCCATGACATCACCGTGTTCGTCGCATGCCGTGTTCGTCGCATTCCGTGTTCGTTGCATGCCAGACCGAGCGCGAACCGACGACGACAAGGCGCCCACCACTCCCGGCGTGCATACTGACCTCGTGTCCGACAGCCATCTGACCATCGACGACGACGCGCCACCTCCCTCCACCGGACTCACCCGGTCTCGGGCGTCCAAGCGGGCGTGGATCGGGATGCATGCCGCAGTCGGTGCCGCGATCCTCTTCGTCGCCTGCTCCTCGGGAAGCGACGAGACTGCGTCCGAACCCACGCCGACGGCGTCATCAGCGCCGGCGACTACCGACTCCGCAGACGCGACCACTCCCGTGACCGACCCGGCCGATACGACCCCGCAGACCACCGCTGCAGCTGCTGCTGCGATCGATGAATCAACCGACGAAGCAGTGGAGGCCGTGTCCTTTGCCAGCCAGGTGAAGCCGATCCTGGAGAGCAACTGTGCGTCGTGCCACACCGCGGATGGACCCGGCGCAGCTCACCTCAAGATGGAAGTGGCCGGCGACGTCGACGGCTTCGATGCCGAGTACATCGATGCGGTGATCGAGGTCGGCTTCATGCCACCGTGGCCCGCTGCCGACGGCGATGTGGCGTTCCACGACGATCGTCGTCTCACTCCCGACGACATGGAAACCGTCGCCAAGTGGGCACGCCAGGGCGGCCTGCTCGACGTCGACCCGTCCACGCCGATCGAACCTGCACGCGAGACGCGCACGATCATCGACCGAGACATCGTGCTGCAGGCTGACCCGTACAAGGGCAACACCGACGATCCGGACGACTACCGCTGCCAGATCTACGACCCAGAGATCTCCGAGCCGTCGTGGGTGCAGGGGTACGGCATCGAAGCCGACGTCACCGAAGTCGTGCACCACGCATTGCTGTTCAAGGCCACGTCGGGTTCGCGAGACTTTGCAGAGGCAGCGGACGCAGCAGACCCCACGATCGGCTGGTCGTGTACCGGCCTCGCCGGAATCGGCGGCGGCGACGTGAACCAGATCTTGAGCTGGGCTCCCGGCCAGGACGACACGCAACTCCCCCTCGACACCGGCATCGCCATGAACCCTGGCGACTTCTTCGTGGTCCAGATCCACTATCACTACGAGCCGGTCTTCGCCGACCTGCCTCCCGACCAATCCACACTCATCATCGACATTGCCGACCAAGCGGTGATCGATGCCGCAGGCGGTGAGCTGGATCCGATCGACCTCAACCTGTACCTCGGCCCCGCCGAGATCCCGTGCTCGACCGAAGAGGTCGGTCCGCTGTGCGATCGCGACGCGGCCATCGAGGACTTGAATCAGCGTTCAGGAACACTCGCCGGCATCGCGGCAGGCGCGTTGAACTTCGCATGCGGCGTCACGCCCGCGGACTTCGCGGAGATGACCGACGGCATTGCGTCATCCACCTGCGACCTTTCAGCCCGACCCGGCCAGATCGTCTCGGTGTGGGGACACCAGCACGAGATCGGCAAGTCGGTCCGGATGATCCTGAACCCGGACACGCCTGAGGAACGGGTGCTGCTCGACATCCCGAACTGGGACTTCGATTGGCAGCTCGACTATCGGCCCGTCGAGGACATCGTGCTCGAACGAAGCGACACCATTCGGATCGAATGCGTGTGGGACCGAGGCAAGATCGACGAAGATGCTGAACCGCGTTATGTGCTGTGGGCTGAAGGCACCGATGACGAGATGTGCTACTTCCAGATCGTCACCCGACCGGTCTGACCGGGTGCCGGAGAGCGCTCCGAGCTACTTGGTCCGGCTGTTCGTCGCCAAGCTGCTGATCCGGCGAGCGAGCGCCCGCGGCGTGATGTCGCCAACCGCCGCAACGCCTTTGTAGAGCGCACCGGGAACGACCACGGTTCGATTGCGAGCCACGCCATCGAGCCCCGCCTTGGCCACCTGTTCCACTGATGTCCACACGAAATCGGGGAACACGGATTCGTACTCCGTGGTGTTGCTCTTCTCTTGGAATTCGGTCTTGGTGAGCCCGGGGCACAGCGCGCTCACTCGCACATCGGTGCCGCGCATCTCCTCGTGAAGGGCCTCGGTCAGGCTGGTCACGTACGCCTTGGTGGCTGCATACACCGCCAAGCCTGGCGACGGCTGGAAACTGGCGATGCTCGACACGTTCAGCAGATAGCCACTCCCCCGACCCGACATCGCCCCGAGTGCGGCGTTCGAGATCTTGGTGAGCGCAGTGACGTTCAACTCGATCTCGTCACCGAGGCGGTCGCTGTCGAGTTCATGGAATATGCCACCCGTACCGAACCCGGCGTTGTTGACGACCAGATCGATCGGTGCGTCCACGTCGGCCACGCGATTCATGACCAGTCGCTGTCCTGCGTCGGTCCCGAGGTCTGCGATGAGGATCTCGAAATCCTCGAACGCGGCAGCGATCTCCTGGAGACGTTCTTCACGGCGCGCCACCAAGACCGTCGGGACTCCCGCTTCGCCGAGCAGTCGGGCCATCTCCGCGCCGATGCCAGCCGAGGCTCCGGTGACGAGGGCTGATTCGAACGGATATCTGCTCATCATCGGATCGTAGAAGCTGGGCGATTGGTTCGGCTCACGGTGAAAGTGTGGGCACCGCTGCGACCTCGGTCACGTCCCGCGACTACGTTGGAACCACGGCAGCCGTTTGGCGGTCGTTCACGCAACACATGACACGCAAGGGGTACCCATGGCCGGTGCAAGCATCCTGGGAACGCGAGTTCAGCGCAAGGAAGATCCGAAGTTCTTGACGTCAGGCGGGGTGTACTCCGACGACGTTGCAGACCCACGCCTCGAAGGTGCCGCGCACGCTGTCTTCGTTCGCTCTGCGGTAGCGCACGGCGTGATCGAATCAATCGACACCGAGAGCGCGCTCGAGATGCCCGGTGTGCTGTCGGTGCACACCGCCGAGTCACTCGGACTCGAGCCCATTGCGTCGCCGTTCAACCCCGGCGCAGCCCGCGGGTTGCTCGCCATCGGCAAGGTCCGCCACGTCGGCGAACCGATTGCCGTGGTCGTTGCTGAGACCTACGAGCAGGCAACCGACGCCGCGGAGATGGTCTTTGCCGATTACGACTTCCTCCCCACCCTCGTCGACATCGAGGCCGCACTCGCCTCCGACACGTTGATCTACGAAGACGCCGGCTCGAACGGCGTGTTCGACACCACCGCACTCGGCATCCCCGAGAACAGCTCGACCGAGGACTTCTTCGCCGACTGCGAAGTCACCGTCACCGGCCGCTTCGTCAACCAGCGCGTCGCACCATGCCCGCTCGAAGTGCGTGCATCTGCTGCCGTGTGGGACGGCGACACCCTCGTCCAGTGGATCTCCACGCAGGGCGCCCAGGCAGACAAGGCCCACTTCATCGCAGCCAACGGCGGCGAAGGCACCAACGTGCACCTCATCACCCCGGACGTCGGTGGTGGCTTCGGCGCCAAGATCGACGCGTACCCCGAAGAACTCCTGATGGGACCCCTCGCCAAAGAACTCGGTCGGCCGGTCCGCTGGCGCGAGACCCGCAGCGAGTCGATGATGATGCTCGGCCACGGCCGTGCCCAGATCCAGTACGTCACCATGGGCGGCACCAGGGACGGCAAAGTCACCCACTACCAGATGCATGCCCTGCAGGACTCTGGTGCGTTCGTGGGTATGGGAACGATCCTGGCCCCGTTCATGACCCGTCCGATGGCGTCGGGCGTCTATGACATCCCGAACATGGAGGTTCGCACCACCTCGGTGGTCACCAACACCACACCGACCACGGCCTACCGCGGTGCCGGACGCCCAGAAGCGACCGCCGCCATCGAGCGCTCCATGGACCTGTACGCCGACGAAATCGGTATGGATCCGGTGGATGTGCGCCGTATGAACCTCATCCCGAAGTTCATGGAGCCCCACACCACTGCAGTCGCCCAGGCCTATGACGTCGGCGACTATGAAGCGTCACTCGACAAGGCACTCGAAGCTGCCGGCTACGAGCAGTTGCGCGCCGACCAGCAAGCGCGCCGTGATTCGGGCGATGCGAAGCAGTTGGGCATCGGAGTGTGCGTCTACGTGGAGATCACCGGTGGCGTCGACCCGAAGCAGGAAGACGCGAAGGTCGAAGTCCACGATGACGGCACGGCCACCGTGTACACCGGCACCACCCCGCAGGGACAGGGCCACGACACCGCCTGGTCGATGATCGCAAGTGCCGAGACCGGTATTGCCATCGAAGACATCACGTTGGTGTTCGGCGACACCGAGAAGACCCCGGTCGGCGGTGGCACCATGGGTTCTCGCTCGCTCCAACAGGGTGGCGTTGCGGTCAACAAGGCAGCTGTCGAGCTCGTCGAGAAGGCCAAGAAGGTCGCAGCGAAGATGCTCGAAGCCGACGAGGCAGATGTCGTGATCGATACCGACAACGGCGTCTTCCACGTGGCGGGCACACCAGCCATGTCGAAGTCGTGGGCCGATGTTGCTGTCGCTGCCCGCCAAGACGGCGACGAGATGACCGTGGGCACCACGTTTGTTGCCGACATGGCCACCTTCCCGTTCGGTGCACACGTCTCCGTCGTGGAAGTCGACACCGGCACCGGCCAGGTGAAGCACTTGCGCCAGATCGCCTGTGATGATGCCGGGCGAGTTCTCAACCCGCTGCTGCTGGACGGGCAGATCCACGGTGGCATCGCACAGGGAACCGCGCAGGCGCTCCTCGAAGAAGTGCGCTACGACGAGGACGGCAACCCGGTCACCTCGAACCTCGCTGACTACGGCATGATCTCGGCGACCGAGCTGCCCAGCTTCGAAGTGATCCACATGGAGACGCCGACGTTCGTGAACCCGCTGGGTGCCAAGGGCATCGGCGAGTCCGGAACCATCGGCTCCACGCCGGCCGTGCAGTCGGCAGTCATCGACGCCGTGAAGCATCTCGGCGTGAAGCACATCGACATGCCTGCCACCAGCGAACGCGTGTGGCAGGCAATCCAAGCCGCAGGCAACTGAGCCATCAGCAGCCGATGTAGAACTTGGGGTCTGACCCAAAGTTCTACATCGGTCGCCGATCGACAAGGAGAATCACATGACTGACACTGCGCCCCGCGCTGAGTTCACCTCGTTCGAGGAGTCCACGGCTGAGGACTGGGCGATGATCATTCCCCAGCTCGAAGTGACACAGTCGCTCGTGGCGGATCGAGTGTTAGGGCTGCTTCGCGACCTCGAGACCGATCACGGTGGGTTCCCCGTCGACCGGCTGGAGCACAGCTTGCAGACCGCCACGCGAGCGGAGAAGGCCGGCAAGGACGACGAGTACGTGTTCTGTGCGTTGATCCACGACATCGGCGACACGCTCAGCCCGTACAACCATCCCGACATCGCCGCGGGCATCGTTCGGCCCTTCGTGTCCGAAGCGAACTACTTCATGGTCAAGCACCATGGCGAGTTCCAGGGCTACTACTTCTGGGACTACATCGGCCTCGACGGACAGGCACGCGAGGAGCACCGCGAGAGTCCCCACTTCGATCGCACGGTCGAGTTCTGCGGCGAATACGACCAGACCGCATTCGACGCCAACTACAAGAGCAACCCGCTCGAGCACTACGAACCGCTCGTGCGCCAGATTCTTCGCGGCGCCTGAGGCTCTCTGAGCGATCAGCTGGTGCCGTCGGCAACACGGCGTGCGTACTCGTCCACATCGATCTCTCCGCCGGCGGCGACTGCTTTGCCCTGATCGGACTCCGCGAGGAATGGCTGGATCATGTCAATCCGCTTCCATGCCGGGTACGGCTGCACACCGTCGGCGTCGGGAACGTACTCCGACGACCGCACCCGAGTGTGCGGATGGATGTAACGCGCACAGTTCACGAACGTGTTCTCTACACGACCGCGAACGATCAACTCGGCTCCCGGGAATCGAACCTTCGCTGGATCGTCCACGGCGACCGTCGCGGTTGCGTGCAGGCGCAGCCGGTTGGGGGTCTCGAAGTCGATGAACAGCAGCCCGATCTTGGCCGACGCCTCGATGTTGCCCATCGACATGAACATGCCATTGCCGTCGTAGCTCGGAAAAACAATCGTGTGCTCGTCCTCCACCTGCACCACCCCGGTCGGGCCGCCTTTGTAGGACACGGTCGGCCAGCCATCGGCTCCCACCGAAGTGAGGAAGAAGAAGTCACGTGACTCGATGAACGCCTTGCGGTCGTCGTCGATACCGGGCGCCACGATCGACAGTTCGTGCGCATCGGCCAACTGCCGGGTGCCGAATTGCTGTTGCAACGCTCGCTGAGCATCTCCGTAGAAGTTCGACGTATCGGCGCTGTTCGTCATCTGCAGATACTCACACGTCATCATGCCCGCCGTACGGACGAGCGTCACACGACCCGAAACGCAGCGAATCAACCGACATCGTGCACAATGGCACGATGTCCCAATCCACATTGCCGATCGTTGCCGAGGGCCTCCAGAGATACTTCGGATCGGGGGACGATCAGGTAAAGGCTGTAGATGGTGTCGACCTGCGCATCGAAGCCGGTGAAGTGTTCGGATTCCTCGGCCCCAACGGCGCCGGCAAGTCCACCACCGTCCGGATGCTCACCACGCTGCTCAGCCCGACCGGCGGGAGCGCACACGTTGCCGGATTCGATGTGGTGAAGCAGGCCAACGACGTGCGACGCAACATCGGTGTTGCCCTGCAAGACGCAGCCATCGACCCGCTGATGACCGGCGCCGAACTGCTCAGACTACAAGCCGTGCTCTACGGGCTCCCCAAGAACCAGCACGTCACGAAGGCCGGAGAACTGCTCGAGCGCGTTGGACTCACCGCGGCCGGCGACCGCCGGGTTGGCACCTACTCGGGCGGGATGCGGCGTCGTCTCGACCTGGCGTTGTCACTGATCCACGAGCCATCGGTGCTGTTCCTCGACGAGCCGACCACCGGGCTGGACCCGATGAGTCGGATGTCGCTCTGGGAGGAGATTCGACGACTCAACAACGACGGCACGACCGTGCTGCTCACCACGCAGTACCTCGAAGAGGCTGACCAACTCGCTGAACGCATTGCGATCATCGACAACGGCGTGATCGTGCGCAAGGGTCGCCCGGCCGAACTGAAGGCCGAGGTCGGCAGCCCGACACTCTTCGTCAGTGTCGATGCCGAAGCAACGCCTCAGGCGTCCACGATCATCCAAACCTTCGGTGAGCTTCGCCCGAGCGCTGAAGGAACGCTGGGTGTCGGGCTCGACGCCGGGCCCAGTGCCGTGTCCGACGTAATCCGTTCCCTCGATGATGCTGGCATCACCGTGCGCAACCTCGAACTGCACGAACCGAGCTTGGACGATGTGTTTGCCGAAGCCACCGGCTACCGCCTCGAAGGCGCCGACGCATGACGCTCGCGCTCGAACCGTCGACGCTTGCCCAGACCGCGGCGATGTCGAAACGGTCGATCCTGGCACTGTGGCGACAGCCCGCACTCGTCGTGCCGTCGCTGATTTTTCCGCTCTTCTTCGCGGCGCTGGGCACCTCGTCGTTTTCTCGCGCCACGTCGCTCCCCGGGTTCCCGCCGGTGGATTCGTATCTCGACTTCGCACTCGCAGGCGCCGTTGTGCAGGGCGTGCTCTTCGGCTCGACCGTCGGCGCAACAGCGCTGGCGACCGACATTGAAAACGGATTCTTCGACCGCCTGCTGTCGTCGCCGTCCACCCGCTCCGGCATCATCATCGGTCGAATGGCGGGTGGCATGGTGTTCGGTGGCGCCCAAACCGTGTTCTTCATCCTGATCCTGTTGCCCTTCGGACTGACCATCGATGGCGGCATCGGCGGCGTGCTCGCCATGGCGGTCGGTGGAACGATCCTTGCGCTCGCGATCGGTGCGCTGATGTGTGCCATGGCCATCAAGACCGGGTCGTCCGAAGCAGTGCAGGGAGCGTTCCCTCTGGTGTTCATTGCCCTCTTCTTCTCCTCCGCCTTCTTTCCGCGCGAAACCATGAGTGGCATCTACGGTCGCCTTGCAGACATCAATCCAATCTCGCACCTCGTCGAGGGTTTCCGTGATCTCACGATCGAGGGCTTCTCGGCCTCGGCCGTGTTGCGAGCCATCCTGATTCCGCTCGCGATCGCTGTGGTGACGGTGACGCTGTCGCTACGAACCCTCGAGAAGAAGCTGGGTGCACGATGACCGCTGTCGAGTCAGATGTTCGTGCGAGCAACAACCGTGATGTCGCCAACACGAAACTTCTGCCGGCTTCGAAGGGACTGATGACGCGGAGCCTGGTGAACATCACCCGGCTGCCCTCGGCCTTCATCCCGTCGATCATGATGCCGATCTTCCAAGCGATTGCGTTCTCCGGAACGTTCTTCGCAATCATCCAGATTCCCGGCTTTCCGACCGATCGCTCCATCAACTGGTTCCTTCCGCTCGGCGTGGTGATGGGCTCCGGTTTTGCAGGTATCGGTATCGGCTTTGCGACCATCCGCGACCTCGAAGGTGGGTTCTATGACCGGCTGCGCCTCACACCGGCACCACGGATGTCGCTCATCACCGGGCCACTGATGGCCGCGTTGGCGCGCTCGGGCATCGTCACCACCATCGTCGTGATCGTCGGAACGCTGTTCGGTGCCCGGCTCACCAACGGGCCACTCGGATTGGTGCCGCTGTATGTCGCTGCACTCGGTATCGCAGCGATCGGTACCGGTTGGGGTCTTGGTCTGGCGTACCGGTTCCGTGACATGCGCGCCGCTGCGATCATGCAACTGACGTTCTTCCTGGTGATTTTCCTCACCGAAGCCCAGACGCCGCTGTTCATCATGCAGGGCTGGCTCGAAGGGGTGACGCGGGTCAATCCGTTCAACAACATGATCCGGCTGTCCCGGCTCGGATTCCTCGATGCCCCGATGACGTGGGGGAACACGTGGGGCGGACTCGTTGCACTCGTGGGCTTCACCGGCGCCACGATGCTGTTCGCTCGCAGCGGCCTCGCCAAGCTCTCAAACGTCTGACCAGTGAAGAAGTGCCTGGCACTTCTTCACTGGTCAGCGGTTGGCGAGGTTCTTGGCCAGGCCTTTCATGCCCTGCTTGAAGCCGGCGGCGCCGAGCTTGGCGACCACCGGCGAGAGGAACTGCGGCACGAAACGAACCGTCACGTCTTCGAACCAATCGAGAACCGAGCCGTCACCATCGGGCACGACGGTGAACCCTGCTCGCCCACGCAGCACGGGGCCGAGCTTCTCCACTTCGCAGTCGCCTGACGATGCCGCATCGTCCCAGTCACACTTGGTGACGCGCATTCGATCTTCGAGCGACGCTGGGCCGAGCCCCGTCCAGGCAGTGAACTCGTGGCCCACATCGGTTGCGGCACCTTCGCCGACCTTCACGCGGGTCATGGGAATCCACTCCTCGTGGCTCTTCCAGTCCACGAGATCATCCCATACGACCTTCGCGTCATGGTCGAAGCGATGTCGGACGTCGAACGTGATCGTGGCCATACCTCGATGATTCCACGCGGACCGTTCGTTGCAAACCCGAACCGACGTGACGTGCGGCGCTGCGAGCGCACGATGTTCACATCACGAGGCGTTCGATCACTCTCGGACTACGCCGGCAACCCACTAACGTTCGCTTCGATGAGATCCACTGCCGACCGCCTCCGGGTCGCGCTCGGCATGGTTGCCGCGGTCACGGTGTTCGGCACGTTCGGCTATCTGGCCGCCGGGTTCACGCTGCTCGATGCGATCTACCAAACGGTCACCACCATCACCACGGTCGGCTACCGCGAGCTGACCGAGTTCGGCAACGGGTTGAAGATCTTCACGATCGTGTTGATCGTGGTCGGGGTGTCCACCGTGCTGTACAGCTTCACGCTGGTGGTACAGCTCGTGGTGGAAGGACAACTGGGAGAACTCGTCGGGAGGCGACGTATGGACAAAAAGATCGGCCAACTCAGCGGACACACCATCGTGTGTGGATGGGGGCGAGTCGGTGAGGCAGTGGCGCACGACCTCGAACTCGCCGGACACGACGTGGTGGTGATCGATCAAAGCGCTGATCGCCTTGCGAGCTTGGAGTTCCCCACGATCGTGGGTGACGCAACTCGAGACGACATCTTGCGCGCCGCTGGTATCGAGCGCGCCCGTGCGCTCGTTGCGGCACTCGACAGTGATGCCGACAACCTGTTCGTCACACTGTCAGGTCGCGATCTCGTTCCTGAACTGTTCATCGTCGCCCGAGCACGAGCCGACGAGAGCATCCCGAAGCTCACCCACGCCGGCGCTGACCGAGTGGTGAACCCGCAGGAACTCGGTGCAGCTCGGATGGCCTCCTTCGTGTCGAGTCCGAACGTGGCGGAGTTCGTCGACGTGGTGATGCACGATCGCTCGCTCGAATTCCGGCTCCGCGAGTTCGTGATTCCCAGCGACTCACCGATAGCGGGAAGGACCCTGCGCCAGGCAAACCTGCGCGAGGAGAGCGGCGCGCTGGTGCTTGCGTTGCGCTCACCCGATGGCGTGTTCACCACGAACCCGACGGGCGACACTCGCTTGGAGCCCGGTCACGTCATCATCGCGGTGGGAACCAATGATGATTTCGAGCGCCTCACGAAGTTCGCAACACTGCGCCCGGCCAAATAGGTCGGGCACTCCCCCGCTCGCCCACCTCCCCTCTCACGCACCAACGGAAGTCATGCTCAACGCCCCCACCACCCATGTTCTGCTCGACCTGGACGGCACGTTGTCCGACTCCGAATCCGGTATCGGCAAGTCGCTCGCCCACGCCTTTTCAGCGTGCGGCTACGACGTCCCTGATCGCACCACCATCAGGTCGATGATCGGCCCGCCCTTCGAGGTCAGCTTTCCCCGGATCGGAGTTCACATCGACGACGTCGAACGCGTCATCGCTGCGTACCGCGTGCGGTACGAGGACGTGGGGCTCTACGAAAACGAGATGTACGACGGCGTGCCGGAAATGATGGAGGCGTTACGCAGCGCCGGCCACACGATCTCCCTCGCCACCGCCAAGCCTCAGGACACCGCCATCCGCATCATCGACCATTTCGGGCTCGGCGAGTTTTTTGCCCGCAAGGTCGGTTCCACGCACGACATCGGTGGTCGACGGACCAAAGGCGAGGTGATCACCCATGCGCTCGGTCTGCTCGGCGTCAGCCCGCATGATCGGATCGCGTTGGATCACGTGATCATGGTGGGCGATCGAGACCACGACGTGGAGGGCGCCCACCTCAACGCCATCGATTGCATCGGTGTTTCCTGGGGCTTTGGGTCCCACGAGGAACTGAGTGGCGCCGGCGCCGTGACAGTTGTCGACCACCCGAGCGACGTTGCTGGAGCCGTCGCAGCCGCGTACCGTTCTCACGAGTCATGAGCACCGCAGCCGATCCGAACACGAACGACGGCCTCGCCGGGTCGCCGGACGCCTCCGACGAGGTGTGCGATCCGCTCGGGGGCCCCGTACCGACCGAGCGTTCCAACTCCTCGGCGGACCGTTTCATGCGCCGGTTACTGCGCCTCTCCGATGCTCCGAAGATGTCGGCTGCGGATGCTCGCTCGTCGTTCCAGAAGTCGCTGGTGTGGACCGCAGCTCGCTGCCTGCTGATGTACATCGTGTTTCCGTTCGTGCTGCCGCCTTTGGGCATTGCACTCGGGGTCGGCCCGGTCATCGGGATCACCATCGGCCTGCTGGCGATGGTTTCCATCGTGTACTCGATCCGCCGGTTCTGGCGGGCGGAGCACTCCAAGCGCTGGCACTACACCGTGTTCGGCTCACTCATCATCATGTTCCTCATCTGGGCAACGATCGCCGACACGATCCGCCTGTTCGACTGACCGGCCACCGCGCACTTCCCGTGTCAGCCTGGCGCCATGAGGCTGACCACGATCGAGACCGAGCGACTCCGGCTTCACCCGCTCAGCGTCGCCGACGCAGCAGACATGGTGGCGGTTCTCGCGGACGAGTCGCTCTACGAGTTCACCGGTGGCGAGCCGCCCGATCTGGACACGTTGCAGCGTCGATACCGAAGCCAGGTGGCGGGATCTGGTGCTGATGACGAGATCTGGTGCAACTGGATCATCCACACCACGGTCGATGCAGCGGCGGTGGGCTTCGTGCAAGCAGACGTGAACACCACGTCGACGGAACTGGCGTGGGTCGTCGGCATCGCTGCACAGGGCACCGGTATCGGCACCGAGGCGGCAACCGCGGTGCGCGAGTGGCTCGCTGGCGAAGGCGTCGAGCGGTTCTGCGCGCACATACGCCCGGACCACCTGGCATCGCAGTTGGTTGCGGAACGAATCGGACTGACCCGAACCGGTGAGTTGGACGACGACGGCGAGGAGATCTGGGCGAGCGCCGCTGCGCCGGGGTGACACGTGAAATCACGGATCGGTCGAGCGCCGGCTCGCCCCACGTGAGATCATGACGATGGTAGATATGGCACGAAGTCTCACCACGCTCGACACCGTCGACCAGCCGATCGACGCCGACCTACTGGCGCGACGCGTTGTCGGATTCGGTTTGGCTGAGCACGCCACACTCGGTTCCGTGCTGGCCCCGTCGGCGGGCGGCTCTACGACGCTCCTCGTTTTCCTGCGCCACTTCGGTTGACTGTTCTACCGAGAATTGGTCAGCGAGTTCGCTGCCGCCCGCATCACACGCACCGCTCCCCCGCCCGTGGTCTTCGTCTACCAGGGCACGGCCGACCAGGGGCCCATGTTCTTCGAACGTCTGGACTCCGATGCAATCGCCGTTGCCGACCCCGATGGCGAGCTGTACGAGCACTTCGAGATCGAGCGCGGCGGCTGGCGCGAGATGTTCGGACTGCGTTCGTGGGCAGCGGGAATCCGTGCCACCGCCAAAGGTCACCTGATCAACCGGAAAGTCGGCGACGCATGGACGCTGCCGACGATCGTGGCGGTTCGCAACGAACGGATCGTCGGCGAATTCCGTGGCCGTCACGCCGGAGACCACCCCGACGTGGAGCAGCTGTTCACGACCATCGAGACCTTCGTCGATCCCATCGACGACACGAGCAATCAGAACCCGGAGCATCCATGACCGTCACCATTCTGGCCGTCCACGGCAACGGGGGCGGTGGAACTCGCTTCGAGCGTGTTGCCGAGAACCTCCCCGCTGACGGCAGTCGATTTCTGTATTTCGATCTTCCCGGATTCAACGGCGCACCCGTTGATCCCACGGCAACCGATGTGGCGGCGTACGCAGACATCGTGGCGGAACAGGTCGAGTCGGTGCGACGCCCTGGTGAGCCGGTGGTGGTACTCGGCCACGGCATCGGCGGATCGATCGCGCTCGACCTCGCGAGTCGCCGTCCCGATGCAATGGATGCACTCATCCTGCATGCGCCCGTTGGAGCCGACCTCGACACGCGACTGTTCCCGCGGATCATGTCGACCCGCCCGGTGCGCGAGCTCATTCGCCGGATGATCTCTGCCAAGCTCTTCCGCCCGATCTGGCGCAAGCTGTTCTTCCCCATCGGCGCTCCGAAGGCTGACACCGACACGTTCTTCGAGGGCTACCGAAGCTGTGCATCCTTCGGTCAGATGTTCGAGATCATCGATGCCGAGTGGTTCGAATCCCTCGAGCCGGTCACCGACCTCCCCGTGGTGCTGCTGTGGGGCGAACACGACCGTGTGCTGAAGTCAGGCCAGACCGAGGGCATCGTTGCGAAGGCACCCGGCGCGGTGAAGGTCATCGAACCCGGCTGGGATCACTTCCCCATGCTCGAACAACCCGAGGAGTACGCCCGTGTCATCGCGAACCTGGCAACGGATCTGGCCGCGACGCCACCGGCCTGAGGCAGCGGCGTCCCCGTCGGGCACCATCGCGCTGGGTTCGGGGCAAGCAACATCGCTCGGCATTGCTTCCAAGGCCGCGACACTCGACCACGCTCACGCTGCGGGGCTGCCGGTTCCCGGCGGTTTCATCGTTCCTGATGGCGTCGCCGCACCCGTGCTCGACGCTCCGTCAACCAATGCTCCATCAACCAACGCTGCAGCATGGCCTGACCGATCGTTTGCGGTGCGCTCGGCGTTCGGTGCCGAAGACGGAGCCGAGTCGAGCATGGCTGGCTGGTTCACCTCTCGCCTCGGTGTTCCCGCCTCCGAACTCGCCGCAGCGGTCGACGACGTTCGGGATTCGGCCGAGCGGCGCGCGGGGTCATTTCGACGCGATGTGTTGGTGATGGAGATGGTCGATGCCCGCCATGCGGGTGTGGCATTCAGCGAACCTGGCACCTATGACGATGTGGCGAACGTGGCCGAGGGGCTTGCCGATGCGTTGGTGAGCGGCGAGGTCGAGGGCGAACGAGTGCTCCTACCCCGACTCGAAGCCGCCCCGAGCGGATGGCCATCACGCCTGCGAACTCTGCTGGGCGATGTGCGCTCAGTGTTCGGAGACGCACCGTGGGACATCGAGTGGGCCGACGACGGCACGGTCTGCTGGCTCGTGCAGATCCGACCGATCACCCGATCGACCATTCGTAACGAGACGCTGACGGCCGCCAACCACGCCGAGATCTTGCCGCGGTTGCCCTCGCACCTCATGACCAGCATCGTCGAGGAGGCCGGACCCGACCTCTTTGCGTGGTACCGCGACCGGGTCCCCGGCTTGCCGAGCGAGCGTGACTTCCTCCACGTCGTGTCGGGTCGGCCGATGATCAACCTGTCGCTCCTCGAAGACATGATGCGTCACCTCGGCCTGCCCACCAAGCTCGTGGCCGACTCGATCGGCGGCGGCCACGGCGTCGATCATCCGTTGTCGCCCACCCGGGTGGTGCGGCGCTCACCCTCGCTGATTCGACTCGGGTTGGCGCAGATCGCAGCTGTTGCACGGTCGACATCGATTCGCAAGCGAGCAGCTGCGATCGGGACCGCCACCCCGCCCGACTTCACGACCGCAGTCGACGATCTGCGACGCAGCTACGTGGCGTTGGTGACCGGCATGTTTCCGCTGTCGTCGGCAATCGGCCCGCCCCTTGCAGCGCTGCGGTCTGCCGGCACGCTGCTGGAACACGCATCTCGCCATCGAACGATCACCGCCGAACTGGCCGACCGGCGAGGCGAGCTGAGGCGGACACACGGTGCGGGCCGCGACGACCTGCTGCGTCGATTCCTGGCCGACTTCGGGCACCGTGGCGTGTACGAAAGCGACATCGCTCGACCTCGCTACCGCGACGATCCATCGACCCTTGCCGACGAACAACCCGTTGGTGCACCTGTTGACACGGTGCAGTCCGCTGCGGCGAAGGTTCGCCTGACCTGGAAGGCCCGGCTCACGCTGCCCGTGTGGTGGAGTGCTGCCAAACCCATGGCCGCACGCGAACTGCTGCGTCACGATGCCATGCGCAGCTTCGGCGAGATCCGTGCCGGGTTCGTTGCGCTGGCGGAGCGCGCAATCGCCAGCGGTCAGCTGTGCGAGCTCGACGACCTCTGGCTGTTGTCAACCAACGAGGTGCGCCGACTCGATACGGGCTGGATTCCCGGCGACGCCTTCTGGATCGAACGGCGTGCGCTGCGCAGCGACTTGGCAGATCTCGATGTTCCCCATGTGGTCCGCCGCTTCGACGACCCTGCCGACTGGCATGCCGACAGCGACGGAGCCGACGACGGTGTGTGGCGCGGTTTGCCGCTCACGACCGGGCGCATGTCGGGCACCGCATGGGTGCTGGAGGAGCCCGTGACGCATCTGCCGGCGGGGTTCTTGCCCGAGTCGACGATTCTGGTGGCTCGATCCATCGATGCAGGCTGGGTCTCGACGATCGCCGGTGTCGCTGCGGTGGTGGTGGAGATCGGGGGCGACTTGTCTCACGGGTCGATCTTGGTCCGCGAACTCGGGGTTCCCGCAGTGACCAACGTGAGCGGAGCAACACGCCACATCGTCACCGGCGACCAACTGACCGTCGACGCCGGAGCCGGGACGATTCGGCGCACCTGACACGGCGAGCCACAGCAACGGAAGGGCTCGGCGTCACGTCGGTCGCCCGGCATGGGTACGTTGCAGCCATGCGGATCGCATCACTCATCCCGTCGGCGACCGAGATCGTCTTCGCCCTCGGCATGGAAGATCAGCTGTGTGGAGTCACGTTCGAGTGTGACTACCCACCGGACCCACGCACGACACGCGCGGTGGTGGTGGGCGGCCTCGACACACACGGCCTCGAGCCGATCGAGATCGATCAACTCGTGCGAGCCAAGATCGCTGCGGGCGAGGATCTGTATCGGCTCGACGACGACCGGTTTCGGGAGTGCAACCCGACCCACGTGCTCACGCAGGACCTGTGTCGAGTGTGCGCCTTGCCATCCGAGGAAGCGGATGCGGCACTGGACCGGCTGGGATGTGACGCAGTGGTCACGACGCTCGACCCGCACACCCTGGATGACGTGTTCACCACCATCATCGACACCGGGCGTTCGCTGGGTGTCGTCGACCGGGCCGACGACGTGGTCGAAGCACTGCGATCGCGGCTCGCCTCGGTTGCGCACCGAGTTGCGGGCCGCTCAGCTCCGAGCGTTTTCATGCTCGAATGGTCGGACCCGCCGTTCTTGTCGGGTCACTGGGTGCCCGAGTTGGCGAGCGCCGCGGGCGCGACCCCGGTCCTGGCAGAAGCGGGCGGCCGGTCCGTGCCAACCCAGTGGGACACGATCACCGAGCACGATCCCGACATCGTGATCGTGGCGCCATGCGGATTCGGGCTGGAGGGCGCCACGGAGCAGGCCGAGTCAGTGCTCGAGCGACTCCCGCCCCGGGCGCAGGTCTGGGCGATCGACGCGGACGGTCTCGTGGTGCGACCGGGTCCCCGTCTGGTCGACGGCGTCGAAGCACTCGCAACGATCTTCCACCCCGATGTGTTCGACTCGAAGCCGCACCCGGCGGTCAAACGAGTTCGATGACCTCAGCGATGACCGCGAGCACGCCTGGAGCGACCATCGAGCACCCGACCATCGTCTGGAACGCGACCCACGGTGCGGCACGCGAGATCGATCACGAGTGGGCCAACCCGGTTCCGGACCGACGCGACCCGCTGTTGGCAGCGGTCCTCGATCGCTTCGATGACTTCGGCAACGCACTCACGAAGACGACGTTCAACCAGCAGCACGGCGTGAGCCCGATGGAGACCGCCCGCTTCGTTTCCACCGCAGGCCCCAACGCAGCCGACGTACTCGCGCGCATCCGATCGTTGGAGTGGGAGGGCGCATCTTGTGCAGGGTCGATGAGTCTCGGACCGTTCCGAGTTGCCGAGACCGAACTCGGCACGCCGTGGTTGGCGCAGGCCCGGCTCCACCACCGTCGGGCTCGCGACCTCGATGTCTCGGTGGCGATCCTCCCCGACGGACCGGTGCGATGTCGGATCGAAGTGCGGCCGGAGTTCAGGCGACCGTGGACGATTCGACGGCTTCGCCGGTGTCTCCAGACCACGCATGCTGCGGCCGATCGACTGCGTGAACTGGTGCTGTCAAACGAGGTCCGTCGACCGTCGATTCCAATCCCCCTCGGGAACTGCGGCGACGAATGGAGCCCTGAGTCCGAGCGAGGTCGCAACCTTCACGAATCGAGCGGATGAGGGATTCCGAACTCACGGAACACCTCGATGTTGTCTCGGGCGTCACCAGCGGGCTGGCCGACCGCGAAGATCGAACGATCGGAGCGATCGAACCAGCAGGGCCAGACATCGCCGATTCGGGGCTGGGTCGTTTGATTGATGAGCATCTTCTTCTCACCGTCGAACTTCGTGGCACCGTCGAGTGGCTGAATCTCGAAACGAACCACCGTGCGGATGTAGATCTCGTTCACGACGGTGCCCGTCGGCGTCAGCCCGACGATCTGGGCGCGCGCCTTGATCCCCGTGCGCATCAGCTCCGCTGCCATCTCCTGCTTCTTCTTGGAACCGTTGACCATTCTCGACAGCAGCCTGCGACTGACGAGCGACATGAAGATGACGAACCCAATGGTGCCGACCACGATGTAAATTTCCATGCGGGCACCATTCCAAGAATGTGGACCCCCACGCCTGAGTAGTCACTACTCACACACCAGCTATTCCTCGTCGGAGCTCGTCCAGTCGATGCTGTCGAACGAGCGACGCAGCTTGTCGGCTCGGTCGGAATTCAGTTGGCCGACCCATTCGATCCTGCCGCGAAGATGACTGCGATAGTCGACCACGCCACGCCGGTTGGCAACAGCAGGTCCCTTGGTTCGAGCTTCGTGCAGTTCCGCGCGGAGGCGGTCGACGTCTCGCCGTGATGCGTTGGTTCGTTCGTTCACGACCACGCCGAGCACTTGCTGCGCTTGCGACCGCGTCATCACCCGCGTCTTGCGGTGATTCACCCGAAAGCCCTCATCGGCAACCACCGACCGAGTGACCTCGAGGCAGCGGCCGAGCCCTCGACGCAGCTCTTGCCCTCCCGACAGCGTGAGGTCGTCGGCGCAGCGCGAATCGGTCGCGTCGAAGCTCTGTGCCAGCGCGGTGAGTCGTCGATCGAGTCCGTACGCAGCAAGGTTGGCAGCAGCCGGCGAGGTCGGAGCGCCTTGGGGAAGGTGAACATGGCGGAGCAGTCGACCGACCCGATGCACCACCGGTGCGGGCGCTGCGCTCAGCTCGACAGCGGGCACCGTATTGGTCATGAAGCCGGTGATCCGATGGGCAACCTCACGGCGATAGCCGGCCGCCCGAAGGGTCGCGAACACTCGCCCGATCGGCACGCTGGCGAAGAACGCTTCGCGATCCAGCGGTAGCGACAGTTGCGCAGTGCTTCGTGGCGAGCCGTGCGCTCGAACGACCGAACATCGCCGAACCGATCCACATCCCACCTGGTCATACCGAGGAGCTCGCCGAGGTCGCCCAGACCGTCGAGTTCGGCAGTGCCCCATCGGGTTGGCGCCATCAGCGCGCCGAGACGCCGCGATGATCCGGTGTGCAACGGACCGCACCGACCTCGCTGGTGGTGCGAGCACGCCCCTGCGCGGACGCGCAGCTCAGGTGCTCGCGATGGAGATGGAACTCGATGTTCGGACCCTCGGGGGTGCCCCGAAGTCGGCGATGACCAACGGCAAGCAGCCGACCATTCCCGTGTCTCGGCGCGGTCCGTTGGACGACGATCACCATAGGTCGCCGCCTCATCACGGTGACGATCGCCAATTCGCTTGGCGCCCGCGTTCGTTCTGACGCTCGCGATGAGGCATGATGGAGCCGCGCGTCACAAACAGGGCGCGACTCCACACATCGCACGTCGCTACAACGGCACAACCATTCAGGGGTCTTCATGGATGTCACGGTCACGATCAACGGCCAGCAACACACACACGACGTCGAGCCACGCACGCTCCTCGTTCACTACATCCGAGAGAATGCCGGCCTCACTGGCACCAACATCGGCTGTGATACATCGTCATGTGGAGCCTGCTCCATCCACCTGAACGGCGAAGCCGCCAAGAGCTGCACCGTGCTGGCAGTGCAGGCTGACGGCCAAGAAGTGCGCACGATCGAAGGCATGGCAGCCGAGGACGGCACGCTGCACCCAATGCAGCAGGCGTTCATGGAGAACCACGGCCTGCAGTGCGGCTACTGCACACCGGGCATGGTCATGGCGGCCACGAGCTTGCTCGACGAGAACCCCAACCCCACCGAGGATGAGGTCCGCGTCGGCCTCGAAGGCAACCTCTGTCGCTGCACGGGCTACCACAACATCGTCAAGTCGGTCCTCGCCGCGGCGAACTCCTGACCTCCATCTCGTCCGCTTTCGTCAACACGACCCTTCATCTCCAGGAGAACCACCAGTGATCCCCGCAGCATTCGAGTACGTCCGAGCCGAGTCCGCCGAAGAAGCCATCAGCCTCATTGGCCAGCACGGCGACGAGTCCAAGTTCCTCGCGGGCGGGCACAGCCTGATTCCGCTGATGAAGCTGCGTCTTGCGCAGCCAACCGTCCTGATCGATATCGGGCGCCTCGACGACCTGTCATACATCCGTGACGCAGGCGACCACATCGCCATCGGAGCGATGACGCGCCATATGGATGTGGAAACCTCACCCATCCTCGCCGAGCATGCTCCGCTGCTTGCCCATGCGGCCTCCCACGTCGGCGACCCTCAGGTGCGCCACCGCGGCACCATCGGCGGATCCATCGCACACAGCGACTCGGCGTCCGATCTCCCGGCGACCACGCTGGCGCTCGGTGCGACCTACGTCGCGCAAGGTCCGGGCGGAACTCGCGAAATCGCAGCGGGCGACTTCTACAAGGGCTTTCTCACCACCGAACTCGCCCCCGACGAATTGCTGACCGAGATTCGCGTGCCGAAGATGGCCGGCGCAGGCTGGTCGTTCCAGAAGTTCAACCGCCGCGCCCAGGACTGGGCGATCGTGGGAGTTGCAGCGTGGCGTCGCGGTGACGAGTCCGGCGTCGGCCTCGTGAACATGGCAGCTGTTCCGGTCCTTGGCTCTGCCGTTTCCAGTGCACTGGCGAGCGGGGCATCGGTTGCCGATGCCGCCGATCAGGCAGCCGTTGGGTGCGACCCCACTGCTGACCTGAATGCCAGCATCGAATACCGCGAGCACCTGGCACGGGTACTCACCCGCCGAGCCCTCGAAGCTTCCAGCTGAATCGACCCGACGTCCTCACGGCCCGAGCTGCACCGCAGCTCGGGCCGTTGCGCGCCCGGCCACGGAGTGTGCGGTGGCCAACGGGCAGGCGAGGGGAACGAGCGGTGAGCGGCGAGTAGCTTCGTCTCGATGCTGATCGCGATCGCCACGGGCGGACTCTGGCGGGTGCTGTGGTACTCGCTTGCGCTCGCCTGCTTCGTCGGCGGGTTCAGCGCCGCGTTCCGCGCAGCCGGGGTGGGCTGGCACACGATCCGTCGGGTCCTGATCGGCACCTACGCTGCCGGCTACGTCCTCTGGTTCGCCGTGAACGGAATCATCATCGACCGAATCTCCGTGCTGTGGTCGTTCGCCATCTTCCTCGGTGTGGCCAGCGTCGGCAAGCCATGGCGGGAGTGGCGTCGCACTGCGATCGACCTCGGATTGTTCGTGGCCATGTGGCTTGCCTACGACGAGAGCCGAGGAATCGCAGACGGGTTGGGCATGCCCATCCAGGTCGAGTCGGTGCGCAACATCGATCGGTTCGTGCTCTTCGGGCGCGACGGACCCGTGGTGCTCCAGGATCGGTTCCTGTCGGCCCCCGGCACCGTGCGCTGGTACGACGTGATCGCATCGTGCGTGTACTACTCCCATTTCATCGTGCCACCCGTGGTGCTCGGGGTGCTGTGGTGGCGCAACCGGGACGAGTGGGTTCGTTACATGCGCCGCTTCGCAACCGTGATCTTCATTGCGTGCACCATGTTCGTGCTGCTACCAACGGCACCTCCGTGGATGGCCGCTGGCGGCAGCAACAAACCCGAGTTCGCATTCGATGCACTCCCACCACTGCGGCGCCCGACCGGAAACGGCTGGCGACACCTCGGCTTGGAGAGCTTCGTCGAAGCATGGGATACCGGTCGGGACTGGGCGAACGAAGTAGCGGCCATGCCGTCGCTGCACTCTGCGTACGCACTGTTCGTCGTGGTGTTCTTCTGGCCCAAGATCAGGCCGGCGGCGCTTCGCTGGGCACTTCTGGTGTACCCCGCGATCATGGCGGTGGCACTGATGTACTTCGCAGAGCACTACCTCGCAGATGCGCTCGCCGGCTGGGCGACCGTTGGTGTGGCGTTCCTCATGTGGAACCGCATCGAACGACGATGGAGCGCCGATCTCACGGCCGACGATGCAGCTGCCGACGAGCCCACCGATGCCAGTCCAGCCGACGACGAGCCGCTCGATCAGGCGACAGGTGACATCGCAGCACCCGCTGAGACCGCCTGACCGCCGGGTCGGTACGACGCGATCGTCGAAGCGAGCTGTTCCTCCAGTGGCGTGGCGCTCAAACCGAAGACCTCGGTGGTCTCCAGGGAGTCGATGACGAACGGATCGTCGAATTGATACAGCATCTCGATCACCTCGCCGATGTCGTTCGAGAACACGCCTGCCAGGCGCAGCGCGACGCGAGGAATCTGCTTCACCCGCTGGCGTTCTACCCCCGCCGTGTCGCAAATGGCATCGCCCATCGCACGAGCACTCATCGGCGCCAGCGTCGGTACGTGCCAGGCCCGGCCGAGTGAACGATCGTCCTCGCTGACCGCAACCAGCGTGGCACACACATCTTCGATGTAGCTCCAGCTGTGCAGCTGGTCGGGTGCTCCGACGATCGAGGCGCTCTTGCCAGCAAGGAGTCGCGGCACGAACCGATCGCCGAGATGGGCCGATTCACCAACGCCAGGCCCGAAGAAGTCCGAAGCCCGCACCTCGGTGACGCGCACGCGACCGGCTCGGTGGGCTTCGAGCGCCTGCTCCCACATGGCGGACCGGATCGCACCCTTCTTGGTCGGTGGGGCCAGCGGGTCGGTCGCCGACATGGGCGAGGTGTTCTTCCCGTAGCCGTAGACGTTACTCATCGTGATCAAGCGTGCGCCGGAGGATTCGGCCGCAGCGATCAACGCAGCATTGACCGGCGGCCACGCCGACGCCCACGTGGAGTAGGTCGGGTTTGCGCAGTTGAAGATGGCGTGTGCTCCCGTGGCGAGTGAGGTGATGCGTGCTGCATCCTCCGCGTCGGCGGCAACGAGGTCGATGCGCTCATGCTGGGGGCCCGTTCCTGATCGAGTCACCACACAGACCTGGTGCCCGCTGCCGGCGAGCCGCAACGCAACGCCGACCCCGACCGCCCCGGCGCCGATGACCACATGGCGTCGGGGAACTGCATCGGCTTCGTTGCGCTGAGCAAGGGGGATGTCGTGGTGCTGCTGCATGTGATTTCTCCGTGTTGGTGTCGAGTTGATCAAGACGAGAGCAGTGCTCTCTCTTTTGAGTATGGACCACTCGGTCGGAAAATGCAAGAGCACTGCTCTCCTTTGTGACGCATGTTCTCGATTCCTGGTTTCGGCCGCTCCAATCAGCCACACTGTTGCGATGACCAACCAGGCGCCACAGGGCATTCGGGCGCGCGCTCGTGCAGAACTCCTGGCCGAGGTCAGCCGCATCGCGCGCAATCACCTCGCAACGGCAGGCGCATCCGAGCTGTCGGTGCGCGCCATCGCCCGCGAACTCGACATGGCATCGAGCGCCCTCTACCGCTACTACCCGAGCCGAGATGCGTTGCTCACCCAACTGATCATCGAGGCCTACAGCGAACTCGGCAATGCGGTGGAGACCGCCGAAGCAGCCGTCGAGCGCAGCGACTTCGCCGGTCGCTACCGAGCTGCAGCACGAGCGGTTCGCACCTGGTCACGAGCAAACCCGCACGAGTACGCACTGATCTACGGCTCACCAGTAGCGGGCTATGAAGCCCCGAGCGACACGGTCGACCCGGCGCTGCGAGCGGCGTCGGTGATGATCCGCCTCACGGCCGACATCGCACCAACGGAGCACCTGCGGCGAGCGTCCGCACCGCTCGACCCCGTGCTGATCCAACAACTCGAACGTTCGAACGAGTTCGCACGAGTCGACGGCGACCTCGACGTGCTCGTGGTCGGGGTGGGGCTGTGGGCTCAGCTGTTCGGGTTGATCAGCTTCGAGCTCTTCGGCACCTTCAGAAATGCGTTCGATCCGGCTGACGAGCTGTTCGAGCACCAGCTCGACCTCGCCGTCCGAGCGCTCGGCCTCGAGCCGGACTGAACAATCAGAGCAGGCCGCCGTAGCTCCCGCCATCGACGTGGAGTTGCAGGCCGTTCACGAACTTCGCTTGCTCGCTACACAGGAACGTGACGATCGCACCGAAATCGTCAGCGTCGCCCATTCGCATCTGCGCACGTTGTTCGGCGGTCAACAACGTTTCGAGTCGGGGGGTCTCATGGATTCCGGGCTGGGCGGTATTGACGGTCACGCCATCCTCGGCGACCTCGAGCGCCAAGGTCTTGAGAAACGCGGTGGCACCGGCACGAGCCGTGTTGGACAAGATGATGTCGGGAATCGGCTGACGCACCGACAGCGATGTGATCGCCACCACACGGCCCCATCCACGCTCCTGCATGCTCGGCACCGCCGCCTTACACATGCCGACGATGGAGAGCAGATTGAGGTCGACCGCATCGCTGTACGCATCAACGTCGGTCGACGAAAATGTTCCGGGAGGCGGACCACCCCCATTGGGCACCAGGATGTCGAGTGGCCCGCCGAGCGCCTCGGCCGCTTGCTCGACGAACGCCGCGCCTCCCTGTGCTGACCCCACATCGCAGACGATGCCGACCACTTCAGGGCCGAGGTCTGCCACCGCTTGATCGAGCCGATCGCGATCGCGACCGCAGATCGCCACACGGGCGCCATCTGCCACGAGCGCTCGTGCCGCTCCCAAACCGAGGCCAGATGACCCTGCGGCCACGCCCGCTCGACGACCGGTGATTCCAAGATCCATGGCGCGAACCTAACTCACCGCCCGATGTAGAACTTTGGGTCAGACCCCAACCTCTACATGTAGAACTTTGGGTCAGACCCAAAGTTCTACATCGGGTCAGGGGGCGATGAGCACGACGATCGAGCGCGGGCCGACCACGACGGACTGCTCGACAGCGACCGAGTCGACGAAACCACGCTCGTCCGCCGTGTCGAGCGCCACCTGCCAATCGCCCGATGCCTGGATGTCGAACGCGAGCGGCTCCCACCACATGTTCGCCATGACGTAGAGCCCCGGGAGGTGCCACGCAAGCGATCGAGAGTGATCAGCCAGATCTGGTGCGCCGGACACACCGAACCATTCGACATCGCTCCCCCACCAGTCGGACTGGGTGAGGACATCGTGGTCGCTGCGCAACGAAATGAGCCGCTGCACGAACTCCTCGAGGTAGAGCCACTCCTCGCGCCGAGCCCAGTCGACCCACGACGTCTCGTTGTCCTGGTTGTACGCGTTGTTGTTGCCGCCCTGCGTCCGGGCGAACTCGTCACCCGCAACATGCATCGGGGTCCCGTGCGAAAGCAACAGCAAGGTCCACGCGTTACGCAACTGCCGACGGCGCAACGTGGCCACTTCGGGCGGGGCGCCGGACTCACCCTCCCAGCCACAGTTCCACGACCGATTGTCATCGGTTCCGTCGGTGCCACCCCAACCGTTTGCATCGTTGTGCTTGCGGTCATGCGCCACGAGGTCGAACATGGTGAAGCCGTCGTGCGCGGTGAGGAAGTTGACGGACTTCTCGGGAGCATCGAACAGGTCGGGGCTGCCTTGGAGACGCTGGATCATCGCGGGGACCAGCGCACCCTCACCGCGGAGAAACCCGCGCACGTCGTCGCGGTATCGACCGTTCCACTGCATCCATCGCGGATCCGGCCACGCTCGCCCGACCTGGTAGCGCACGACATCCCACGCCTCAGCGATCAGCCGCACGCCACGCTCCTCCGCCCAGTCACCGATCTCCACCACGAACTCGGGATTGCGTGCGAGGACCGTGGCGAGGTCGAAGCGAAACCCGTCGACGCCGAGGCCGGCAAAGCGGTCCAGGGACTCCATGATCAGCTCGCGAGCGACGGCGCTGTGGGTGTCGATGATGTTGCCGCACCCGGCGTCATTGATGTACGAGCCGTCGTCACGAACGGCGTAGTAGTCCCCGTCAGCCAGGCCGCGCAGGTTGTAGGTGGGGCCGTGTTCGTCCTCTTCGGTGGTGTGGTTGAACACGACATCGAGCCAGACCTCGATGTCGTGTTCATGCGCAGCGGCCACGAGATCGGCCAGCTCGCGGTTCGCATCATCGCCCGCCGCGTACTGACGGTGGGTGGCGCCGAACACGAGCGACATGTACCCCCAGTAGTTCACCTCGTCGGGGTCGAACTGGTGCACCGGGAGCAACTCGATCACCGACACGCCAAGCTCGCGCAGTCTCGGGAGTTCATCGACCAGCGCGGCATAGGTTCCAGCGTCGGGACGCTCACGCCGTTTCGTCATCCCGCGAACGTGTGTTTCGTGCACGACGAGGGGTCGGGTGGTGTGACGTTGCCGACGCGGTCGCGGCCATGCCAGCGCTTGGGCACGGGCAGTGTTCTCCGGATCTGCGAACGCGCCCGGCCGAGCCTGGTCGCGCCGGTGCCCCGGCGGAAACCACACCGCGGTGGCGTACGGGTCGACCAGGATCCGGTCGTTCTCGATGCGGCTGCCGCCGGGGCCTGTGGCGACGATGCCGTATCGCTCACCGTCCGCCACGGATCCGTGCCACCGTTCACCGATGCGTTCCAGCGGGACTCGACCCGCATCGACGACCAATTCGACGGCCGACGCATCAGGGGCATACACCTCGATCTGCATCGCTGCATCGTGCCAGGAAACTCATCGGATTCGCCACCGTTCCACCCGCGTGCGGCGCGGTTGCGCCCGGTGCGTTGCGAGCACGGTTCGACGGGTCGATACAGTTCGCCGCCATGTCATCTGGGACCGATGAAACCACCCGCCCCGACCCGTATGCCGCATACGACCGCTTGCGGTTCGAGTGGCCCGACGACGTGTCGGGTGGCGTGCTGCTGATCACGCTCGACGATGCCGACAAGATGAATGCAACCGATGCCGCAATGCATCTGCAGCTGTCCCAAGTGTTCCACACCATCGGCAACGACCCCCGAGTTCGTTCCGTGGTGGTGACGGGCGCAGGTCGGGCGTTCTCCGCTGGCGGAGATCTGGACTGGATTGCCGAGCAAGTGGGTGACTACGCCCAGACCATGCGGGTGATGAAGGAAGCGGGCGACATCGTGCGCACGATGATCGACTGTGACACACCCATCGTGTCCGCAATCAACGGAGTCGCCGTGGGCGCCGGTCTGGCCGTGGCGCTCATGGCCGATGTGAGCGTGATCAACGAAGACGCGAAACTGACCGACGGCCACATCCGCCTCGGCGTCGCCGGCGGAGATCACGCTGTGGCGATCTGGCCACTGCTGTGCGGCATGGCGAAAGCGAAGTACTACTTGCTCACCGCCGACTTTCTCGACGGGCGCGAAGCGGAGCGGATCGGCCTGGTCTCCAAAGCGGTTGCCGCCGATGAGGTGATGGACACCGCCATGAGTGTCGCCCGCAAACTCGCGGCGGGCCCCGTGGACGCCACTCGGATGACCAAGCGTGCGCTGAATCACTGGATGCGCCAGGCACTGCCGAACTTCGAAGCGTCGCTCGCCTACGAGATGCTGAACTTCTTGGGGCCCGATGCAGCCGAAGGCTTGGCCGCGTTGCAGGAGAAGCGGGCGCCCGACTTCGGCGGCGGCTCGTGACCCTCGACCCCACCGGCGAACGCACCGGCGACCTGACGGACGAACTCGCACTGGCTCAGACTGTGGCCGACGCTGCGGACGCATTCACGCTGCCGCACTTCACGGCGCGTGACTTCACCGTGGATTGGAAGACCAATGCCACCGAGGTGACCGAGATCGATCGATCGGCCGAGTCGCTGATCGTGGAGATGCTCACCACCGCTCGCCCTCGTCACGGGGTGTTCGGGGAAGAGCACGGTCTCGCTGGTGATGCTGCGTCGCCGTGGCGATGGGTCATCGACCCAATCGATGGCACCTCCGGCTTCGTTCGCGGCATACCGGTGTGGGCGACCCTGATTGCGTTGACCCACGAAGGAGTTCCGGTCCTCGGCATGGTGTCGGCCCCGGCGCTGGGGTTCCGCTGGTGGGGTGGCGTTGGGCTCGGGGCGCGAATGTCGACCCGCGGCCAAACCCGTGTTATTGCGGTGTCGACGGTGAGCGACCTCGCCGAATCGCAAGCGAGCATCACGCACAGCCCGGGGTGGGATGAGCTGGGCCTGACCGATCGACTGGTGTCACTCCAGCAGGGGGCTCGACGAAGCCGCGGCATGGGCGACTTCTGGCAGCACATGCTCGTGGCCGAGGGAGCGATGGACATCGCCGTCGACGCCGTCGGGGTGGCCCCGTACGACCTCGCCGCGGTGCAACCGATCGTGGAAGCCGCTGGTGGCACCTTCTCCGATCGTCTCGGCGTGCGCACCCACGAACACGACACCGCCATCAGCACGAACGGCTTCCTCCACGACGAGGTCATTGCAACCCTCGCCCCCTGAGGCCCACCCCTGACATCCCGACGGCTCCAGAGACCGCTGCTTCTTTTTGGGGAGGGAGAGAAGCGGGTCAGGTGCCGCAGAAGGTCTGGTAGCGCTCGGCGAAATCGACCGGAGCAGACTGCGCGAAGCGCTCGAGGCCGCTGCGTTCAGCGAACGGTGACGCCAACACGTCGCTGAGCGCGTGAAAGGGTTCGAGGTCACCGGCGGCACCGGCCGTCAACGCTTCCTCGACGAGGTGGTTGCGCGGGATGTACAGCGGGTTCACGAGGTCCATTTCGACCGCCGCTGCCTCCCGGTCGGCCGTGCCCGCATGCGCGGTGTCGAATCGGTCGAGCCACGCATCGACCCCGGCGAGGTCGACGAACTGATTTCGCAGCGCCTCGCGGTCGCCGCGAACCACGCGTGCGAGCGAACGCCACGCCGAGGTGAAATCAACATGGTCTGTCGCCATGAGGGCGAGCAGATCGTCGACGATCGTTGGATCACTCTCCGGCAACACCGAGAGCCCCAGCTTCGCGGCAAGTCCCGTTGCCATTCGTGCCCCGAATCGCTCGGGGAACTGTCGCAACAACTCGGTCGCTCGCTCCACCGCCACATCTTGATCCTCGTGCATCAGACTGAGCAGCGGCTCCGCAAGGCGAGCGAGGTTCCACTGCCCGATCGAAGGCTGGTTGCCGTACGCGTAGCGGCCACCGTGATCGATCGAGCTGAAGACGGTGCTCGGGTTGTAGGCGTCCATGAACGCGCACGGGCCGTAGTCGATGGTCTCACCCGAGATCGTGACGTTGTCGGTGTTCATCACGCCGTGAATGAACCCGAGCAGCATCCAGCGTGCGATCAACTCGATTTGAGCATCCATCACCGACTCCAGCAGCCCGAGCGCCGGAGTGTCTGCGTCGGCTGCACCAGGGTGATGGCGGGCAATTGCGTAGTCGACGAGCGCCGCCAGCACCGACTGATCCTCCAGCGATGCCGCATATTGAAAGCTGCCGACTCGCAGGTGGCTGGCTGCCGTGCGAACGAAGACCGCTCCGGGCAGCATTGTCTCGCGGCGGACCATGTCGCCGGTTGCCACGACCGCGAGCGCCCGGGTGGTGGGCACTCCGAGGGCAGCCATGGCTTCACACATGAGGTACTCGCGAAGCATCGGACCAACCGTTGCCAGCCCGTCGCCGCCTCTCGCGAACGGCGTGCGACCCGAGCCCTTCAGGTGCACGTCGTGGCGGTCTCCACCTTCGTCGATCACTTCTCCGAGCAGCAGTGCTCGCCCGTCGCCGAGTCGAGGGGAGAATCCGCCGAATTGATGACCTGCGTAGGCCTGGGCAACCGGCTCGGCTCCATCGGGCACCACGTTGCCAACCAGCACCTGGCTGCCCTCAGGGGAGCCAAGCCAGTCGCCGTCGATGCCGAGTTCGTCGGCGAGCGGACGGTTGAGCGCGACCAGACGAGGCTCCGATGCTCGAACGGCTGTCCAACGCTCGTACATCCCAGGAAGGTCTCGAACGAACGAATTGTCGAAGCGGAACACGCTGTCGACGGTATCTCGTTCCCCGCCCGCCAGTGCGCCGCAGCCAGGGCCGCCAGGGGCCGCCGGGGGTGCAAGACGCCGCTCGGTACGCCGAGTCACACGACCAGTTCGACTCGCCGACTCACTGCGGTTGACCGAAGCGATCGCGCTGCGACAGCTCGGAAACAGCCCGGTCCGACAGTGCGGTGTCGCCGAGCGACCCGAGAGGCGCCGCCCGCCGAGCCGTTGCACGCAGGAATGCACCGAGACGCCGTGCCGCGCGAGCAGATTCTGGGGTGGCGGCCCGGCGGTCGTCGGCTCGTCCGACGAGAGCAACACGAACACGGTCCGGTGCGGACCGGACCGTTGGCGGGCACACGATGGGATCGATCGAGCAGGAAGTCATGTCTCCACCATGCGCCTCACCCGAGCATGACGCAAGCGACACGTACTTGTGTTTTGAATGACAGTACGTCATAGTTGATGAATGCACCTCGACGTGGAATCTCTGCGAACGCTGCTGGCCGTGCTCGACCACGGAGGAATGACCCGCGCCGCCCAGCAGTTACATCTCTCTCAATCCGCCGTCAGCTGGAAGATCAAGCGACTCGAGGAACGCGTTGGACGCCCACTCCTCATCCGCGACGGACGAACAATCCGACCCACACGCGACGCTCGAGCACTCGTGGACGATGCCCGTTCGATGGTCGAGATCCACGATCGAGCGGCTGGCCGCCTGATGAATACCGATCTCACCGGCACGGTCAAGGTCGGCTCGAACGAAGAGGTCGACCCTGCAGACATGGCATCACTGCTGGGCCGCTTCAAGCGCACCCACCCGGGCGCAACCGTGGAGTTCCTCATCGACCACACCGAGGAGTTGGCTCGAGCGGTCGACGACGGCGAGATCGATGTGGCGATCATTCAGGTCGACGACGATCACCTTCGCTTGACCGACACCGTGCTGTGGACCGATGAATTGCGCTGGGTCACCGGAGGCGATGCGATCATCGATCAGTCGCCGCTCCCACTGATCACGTTCGGGTGCCACTGCTTCTACCGCACGATGAGCGAGCCGTTGCTCGACGCTGCAGGGATCGAACACACCGTCACCTTTTCAGCATCATCGATCTCCGGAGTGCGGGCGGCAATCGTGGCGGGACTCGGCGTGGGAGTGCTGGGATCGCGCTACATCGACGGCGACGTTGTGGCGTGGCGACCCGGCGCCGACCTCCCTCGCCTGCCGACGATTCACCAGATCGTACGGACCGTCCCCGGTGACACCGTCGACGTAACGAATGCTCTGGTGGCCGCCATCAGCGCAGAACTCGTTGAACCCCTCGCGCCGGCGCGAGCGAGTTGACTCGGGCGAAATTGCTGGCAACCGCCGAGTCGACCTGACAACCTGCGGACATGGCACCCATGCGCACCACCCTGCTCAGCATCCTCACCGCATCAGCGCTGGCGCTCGCCGCGTGCGGCGGCAGCGACGAGGCCGACAGCCCCGCCGATGCCGCCGACGCCAGCGAATCCGCCGACGCGACACCGAGCGACGACCCTGACGGCGACGCCGCCGAAGCCGACCCCGCGCCGGTGTCGGACAGCAACTCCGAGAGCGCTCCGCTTCCCGCTACCGTCGAGGTACCCGCCGACTGGGATCCGCTGATCCCCACCGATCCAATCGGTGGAGTGGGACTCACGTTCATCGAAGTACGGCCCTTCGACGACACGTTGTCGATCTACGAGTTGCAATACGACGGCGTCGACCAGGATGGTGAGACGCTCTACGCCGCCTATGAGTCGTTGGTACTCGCGGCGGGATGGGCTCCCGCTGCACAGTCGACCCCGCTGGTGGGTTCGTACTCGCAAGCCGATCGCACCCTTGCGATCACGGCCTTCGGCGGACCGCAGAGTCAGATCATCGTCTCGGTCATTCCGACCTGACCACTCACACACGCCCCACGCACGTCGGCCGGCTGGGCGGACGACTCGTCAGCGTCGGGTCGCCTTGCGAGCCCGGCGAGCCACGCGGCCGAAGAGACCGGTTGGCCGCTCACCGCGCTCGACGCGAGACAGCAGCCGTTCGAGCTCCAGTTCCAACCGGTCGGCTTGGCTGCGACTCGACCGAGCCACGACGTACCCGCCGACAACGAGCGGCACGGCGACGGCGGGCAACAGCAACGCTGTTTCACTCAGCGCAGCGACCGCGCCTCCGAGCCCGACCCCACCGGCACCGAGCCCGCCGCCACCGGCAAGTCGAACAGCTCTCGGGCTTGCCCGGTCGGCGCTCAGACGGACGAGCGAACGCGGCTGCGTGGGTGTGGTCCCAACGACCTGAGGCACTGCTTCCACGGTCAGTGCAGCCAGCGCGAGCCGACCTTCGCCCTGCGCATTGTTGACCGCACGACCGAGTTTGGCGACCACATCGGTTCGCCGTCGCGCCAACAGCGTCGACTCGGAGCGACGGTCGACGACCAAGCGGTAGGGAGAGCTCAACCATGCAGTCAACGCAACCAACACCTCGTCGACACCGAGGCGCACGTCGCGTTCGATGACTACCTGTGCCGGCCCAGCGACACGGTCGAGGCGCCGCTCTCGACCCGTCTCGATGGACAGCTTCTCGATCGCCAGCGAGTCGCGAACCGCATTGGGGTCGATTCCGACTTCTTCGGCCGCGGCGATGAGCGCTCCTTCCTCGATGCCCCCGACCTCGACCGGCTGCCGGGAGGATTCGATCTGATGGGCGCGTTCGAGAATTCGTGCAACGGCCGCTCGATCCAGACGTTCTGCCACGACGTCATCGTAGAGAGCGCATCGACAGACAGAGAATCGTCGGATCGACGCTTTCCCACCGCATCAGGGAATGTTGACTTGTTTGGTCGGGTATCGTCATCTGATGACCGAACCGACGTCACCTGCGACTCGTTCCATCACGGCAGGACGTGCGGCGAGCGGCCGCTCACTCGCTCCGGCGCTGTGGGCTTCGTCGACGTGGGAGTCCGAGTCGCTCGACGACGCGCATCGGCGCTCAACCGCAATCCGCCACGGCGACTTCTACAGTCGATACTGCAATCCGACGGTCCGATCGTTCGAGGAGGCAATCCAAGATCTGGAGGGCGCGGAAGAATCGCTGGCCTTCGCGTCGGGTATGGGTGCAATTGCCTCGACCGTGCTCGCACTGTGTTCCGCTGGCAGCCACGTTGTCGCGCAACGCCAGTTGTACGCAGGAACGCTTGCGTTTCTGCAGGGGCCGTGCGCTCGACTCGGTATCGACACGACATTCGTCGATGTGGCAACGCCCGGGTCGTTCACCGACGCCGTCCAACCTGGCCGAACCATGGTCGTCCTCGCCGAAACGCCCTCGAACCCGCGGCTCGAACTCGCTGACCTCGATGAGTTGGGTGCCATTCGCGGGCCGTTCACCGTCGTGGACTCGACGTTCGCGACGCCACTCGGTCAGCGACCGCTCGACCATGGCGTCGACATCTCGCTGCACTCGGCGACCAAGGGAATTGCTGGCCACAACGATGCGACCCTCGGCGTCATCTCCGGCGACGCCGACCTGCTCGCCGACATCTGGGCGTATGGCGTCCTGCACGGCGCCACCCCTTCCCCGTTCGATGCTCTGAACGCACTGCGCGGCGTTCGCACGCTGGCGGTACGCACCCGTCAGCAGAACGAGTCGGCGCGATCGCTGTCGGTGATGTTGGCCGATCATGGTCGAGTCGTCGACACGCACTACCCCGGCCTCATCGAGCATCCGCAGCATCACCTGGCTGCACGCCAGTTACTCCAGTTCGGATCGATGCTCGCGTTCGATGTCGGCTCGCTGGAGGCCGCTGCTGCGGTGCTCGATCGCCTGCAGCTCTGCCGGATCGCCACGTCGCTCGGAGGGCCTGAAACACTCGTGTGCCACCCCGCCACATCGACACACGCCAGCCTCACTGCGACCGAGCAGCAGGAGGCTGGAATCACGCCGGGCTTGATTCGACTGTCGGTCGGACTCGAAGAGACCACCGATCTACTCGACGATCTCCAGCAGGCGCTGAGCTGAGCAACAGGACGAGCACTACTCGATGATCGCCAGCTCGCTCGGTCCGAACAGGAACCAGGCAGCCATCGCTGCGTCGATGGCACCTTGATCTCCGCTCCAGTCGAGCGCTCGCACCTGCCCGGACGAACGACGACCGAGCCGCGACCTGAACATCTCGAAACGCGTCAACTCGATCGTCGCTGCACCGTCACCGCCGCGCCCGACCTCATGGATACCGCCGTCGAGGTAGCGGACCGTGAGCGTGGCGGGCAGCTGTTCGAGGCTCGCCACCATGTTCATGCTCGCGTCGTCGATGATGCTGGACTCACGATTTCCCGGGCGACCGAGTGCTTGGCGGATGTCGTGCTCGTGGCTGTGACAGTCGAACGGTGGACGGCTCTCGCCCATCGATTCGATCGCCGCACCAAACAGCTCGTACTGGCCAAGGAGCCGGTCGAGGAGCTCGTCAACGCCGAAGTGAGCGTTTCGTTCGACCTGCGATGCAGTCCAGGGCTCGGTCGCCGCTCCATCGGTACGACCTGCGATTCCGTCGTCCGGGATCCCCGCCACGTGCGACAGCACGTCACGAGCGGTCCACAGTGGCGTGCATGCCACCGGCGTGGACCAGTCCTCAGCGGACAGCGTCCGTGCGAACTCGACGAACGACTCGACCGCTTCGCCGTACTGGATGCTGACCGTGCGTTCACTCATGGAATCACTCTGGCAGACCGCGCCCCGCCACGAGCCACTCGCCATGACCACCACCACTACGACCACCACCACCACGACCACCACCACGACCACCACCACGACAACGCCCACGACAACGACCACAGTGATCGTCGCGATCACTTCATTCTCAGTGAATGAGAACGGGTGGAGTGCTCGGGTACGCTGTGGCCATGCCTGACGCCACACCCGAAACCGACCTCTCCGTCGTGGACGTTGTGGACGTCTCCCGGTTCGAACTGCTGCTCGACGGACAGCGGGTTGGCCTCGCTGACTACTCGCTGACCGGCAACGTCATCACCGTGCCCCACGTGGAAACCGACCCCGCTCACCAGGGCCAGGGTTTTGCCGCAGTGTTGATGAAGGGCGTGTTGGATTCGGCGCGGTCCAACGGGCAGACCATTGCGCCGCTGTGCCCGTATGCCGCTGCTTACATGCGCCGCCGCCCGGAAACACAGGATCTCCTGGCAGACAGCGGGCTGCTCTGATGTGTCGCAACATCACCACGCTTCGGGGCCTCGAGCCCGCCGCCACGGACGCGGAGATCGAAGCCGGAGCGCGTCAGTATGTGCGCAAGATCACCGGCGTGCAGAAGACGTCGGCGGCCACCGAAGCTGCGTTCGAACAGGCGGTTGCCGAAATCACTGCGATCTCCACCCGCGTGCTCGCTGAACTTCCGCCGCGCAAACGTCCGCCACGCACCGAGCCTCCGCTGCGACGCCTCGCCCGGAACAACCCGCACAGTGAGCCGCATCCCGCTCGGTGACTTCTGGGCACCGGCGACCAAAAGCGCAGACAGGAGCGCTCGACAGATCACGCGGTAGCGGCCCGGAACCTGAACTCTCCAAGCGTCGGTGTTCTCGTGCTGGCAGGGGACCGCATACGAGGCTTCGGTCTTGTGCACTCTTCAGTGATGTTGTGCCGCGCTGAAATGCGTGGCCCGGAGGTTGTCGGTGTGTGCATACGATTCGTCCGTGGTTGTTTCACCGGACATGCGAGCGGCCGCCCAATCGGTGATGCCCGATGTCGTTTCCGTGGCCCTCGAACCGCTCGCTGGAGGGAGCTCGGCGTTTGTTGCCGTCCTCGTGCTCGAGTCGGCCGCTGGAGTGCAACGCAGGGTGGTGTTCCGCCAGCACACCGACCGAACCGGCAAGGAGCACAACGGCCTCGTTGCATCCAAGGAGTTCCACCTGACGCAAGAGTTGGCGGGCGAGGGCCTCGCGGTCGCGCGACCGCTCGCGTTGCATGGCAGCGAGGCGTGCGACGGTCCATGGCTCGTGAGTGAGTGGGTCGAGGGAACGACCCATGTGGCGGCGCACGACCTCGACTCAGCGTTGCTCCAGATGGGCGATTACCTCGCACGTCTCCACCACGTCAAGCCCGACCGGCTCAGCGCTCCAGGGATCGCACAGATCGAGGACCCGGTCGAGGCACTTCCGGAGCACCTGCTCGACGACCAGATCGGTCGCTCGATCAAGCATGTTCTCTCTGCGGGAGTCGAACGGCGTCCGAACCCGTCCGTGCTTCTTCACGGTGACTTCTGGCCCGGCAACGTGATGTTCGAGAGCGGTCGACTCGTCGCTGTCGTCGATTGGGAAGACGCGAAGTGGGGAGACCCGCTGGTCGACCTGGCGTGCGCCCGGGTCGAACTCGCATGTGCCTACGGTGCCGAGGCATCTGGACGATTCACGGCGTCGTATCTCGCATCGAATCTGCAGCTCGACGAACACGATCTACCGCTGTGGGACATCTACGTGTCTTCGACAGCGCTGTCGGCGATGCACCGCTGGGGCTTGTCGCCGGGCATTGAAGCTGCACGACGCCGGACAACTGGTCACTTCCTCGAAGCAGCGTTCGAGCGCCTGATTGCGATCTGAGTTCGGATGGATGGGCATCGAGCTTCTGGTCTTCGGATGCCTCACCGGATTGTGGATCGCCCGGCGGATCAACTGCCCGTAGCGTCGATCGTCCGTGGTGCGGTGACCCCTCGAACTCGCCCGGGTTTTCCACCACTCCGTCTCGCGATCGCAGGAAAACCTGCGCCATTCATCCGTTGATGCCCCACGCTCACTCGCCCCGCCGGGCAACCGCCACCGCACCGACGTAGCGATCGGACGATCTGGCGCCGCTCAGGAGTAGAAGGGGTTGGCGCCAGTGGTGTGATCGGTGAGGTCCTTGACCTTGTCGATCGCAGGAATTGCTTCACTCAGCATCGTCTGCACGCCGTCGAGCATCGTCATCTTGCTCATCGAGCATCCATGACAACCGCCGCCCATCGTCATGTACGCCGTGCCTTCTCCATCGTGGCCCACGTAGGTAACGAAGCCTCCGTGCGCGGCGAGTGCCGGGTTCACTTCGGCGGCAACGAGCGCTTCGACCTCTGCCGAGAGCTCGTCGTCTTTCACCAGGCCTTCGACGTCGGCGGCTGCTGGCTTGTTCGGGTTGCGGATGACCAGACCTTGCGTGGCGGTGTAGTCGAGCGTTGCGCCGGTCAGCAGCCACACGTCGTCGCCGGGGATGATGACCTTCATGCCGTCATGCGTGCGGACTTCGTCGGTGAACGCAGCCTTGAGGTACTCCTCGAACGACAGGTCGTAGCGAAACTCTTCACCCGACTGCGACGCAATGGCGAGGCGCAACCCGAGCTGATCACCGTCAGACTCGTCGTCACGCATCTCGGTCAGGTTTTCGATCGCTTCGGGCGTGATCGTGATGATCGGTTCGCTGCCGCCTGAGGCGTCGGAGTCACCAGTGGGCGCTTCGAGAGGGCTCATGGTCGAAAGGCTACCGTCGGACTCATGAACCTCGATTCCTACCTCGGGGCGATCCGCGACGACGCTCAGCGGACCGCAGCGTGCGCCGAACGCAGTGACCTGTCCACGCCGATCACCGGGTGCCCCGGCTGGGATCTGCGCACGCTCGTTGTTCACTTGGGTTGGGTTCACCGCTGGGCAACGCAGGCAATCCAGCAGTGCTCGGCACCGGCCGCTGCGGAGATCTCGACACCGAACGCCGACGCAACGGGTGCGGAACTTGCGGCCTGGCTCCGCCTCGGATCAGGAATTCTCGCCGATGTGCTGGCCACCACGCGCCTGGACGCCGCGACATGGCATCCGTTCCCGCTCGAGCAACGAGCCTGGGTCTGGAGCCGTCGCCAAACCCACGAGACGGCAATGCACCGGTGGGACGCCGAGTTCGCAACACTCGGTGCGTCGACGCTCGATGCGGAGGTGGCAGCAGACGGTCTCCACGAGTTCTTCGAGATGCTCCTGCCTCGATCGCTCCAACGAAGCGACTCCTCGATTCCCGATTCGAGTCTGCACATCCACTGCACCGACGACGGACTGGCGCAAGGAGCCGGCGAGTGGATCATCTGGGGCGAGCACGGGGAGTACCGCATGGAAGCCGTACATCGCAAAGGCGACGCTGCGGTGCGCGGGCATGCGGGTGACGTGCTGGTGGCGGTGATGGGTCGGATGGGGCGCGATCGACTCGATGTCGTTGGTGACCCTGCGGTCCTCGATGCCTGGCTCCCGAACCAGGCACCGTGACTGCGCTCGCACGACGAATTCCCCGATCCGCCATCGGCTATGTCGCGGTGGTCGCAGCCATCGTGAGCTTTGCGCTCTCCACGCCGATCGTGAAGTGGACAGGCGTCACGGGGGTGGTCATTGCGTTCTGGCGGATGTGGCTCTCGGTTGCCACCTGGTGGATCACCGTGACCGTCATGCGCGTGAGGTCTCACCATGGCGGGGAACCATTCACTGGTCCCGACGCACGCACGTGGAAACTCGTCGCGCCCGCGGGACTGTGTTTCGGTTTGAACATCTCACTGCTGTTCACGGCGGTGACCAGAACCAGCATTGCCCACCTGGAATTCATCGGGTCGCTCACCCCGCTCTTGGTGGTGCCGGCGGGCGCGATCCTGTTCGGTGAACGGCCGAACTTCTCCGCGCTCCGCTTCGGCGTGATCTCGATCGTCGGAGTGGCGATCGTGCTGTTCTTCGGACCGGCGTCGGGTGTCGCCACCTTGGAGGGCGACCTCATCATGATGGTGACCTTGATCTCGTGGACGAGCTACCTGCTGCTCACGAAGCGAGCGCGCGCTGCCGGGGTGAACACCATCAATTTCATGGCGTGCATGATGCCGACCGGCCTGATCACCGCCGTGCCGATCGCCATGGTGCTCGCAGGTCGCGATCTGTTCGACATGACCGCTCGCGGATGGTTCGCAGCAGGCGTCCTGGCAATCCTCACCGGCATGATCGCCCACGGCTGCATTGCATTCGCACAGCAGCATCTCCCCATCGCCACGATCACGATCATGCAGACATCTCAGCCCGGACTCGCCGTGCTGTTCGCCTTCGTGATCCTGGGTGAGGAAGTTCGCTGGCTCCAGATCGTGGGCATGGCGCTGGTGATCATCGGCATCATCTTGTTCACCCGGGCGGCGCAGCAGCCAGAGAAATCGACAACACCAGAGCCGGCACGAGCCGCGTAACGTGAATCTCGTGGAGATCCGAGACGCACGAGAATCCGACATCGCGAAGATCACCGACATCTTCAATCAGACGATTCCGGTCGGCAACGCGGAGTGGACCGAGGAGCTCCACACCGTCGAAGAGCGCATCGACTGGTGGCATGAACGAACTGCGTCCGGGCGTCCGGTGCTCGTGGCGGTCGATGAGACCCGCACGGAACCGGTGATTGGAGTGGCGAGCTACGGCGACTTTCGCGACAGCACGTGTCGAGCCGGTTTCCGCAAGGTCGTCGAGCACTCCGTGTACCTCGACGAGAACGCCATGGGTCTTGGTGCTGCAGATGCGTTGATGGACGAACTGTGCCAACGGGCGCGTGCGAGCAGCTTGCGGTGGATGGTCGCCACGGTCGACGCAGCCAACGAGCGGTCGCTCGCGTTTCATACTCGTCGAGGGTTCTTCGAGGTCGGTCGGATGCCGGACATCGGTTTCACGTTCGACACCTGGCGCACGCTGGTACTGATGCAGTTCGACCTCGACGCACCCGCTTGACCCCGACCGAACGGTCACCGAACGGGCCAGGCCCGCACGGCAACGACTCGGGCCAGGGTGAACATCAGGTGTCCAGCGCCGCAGCGGAGGCCGTCGGCTGACAGGATGCCCGAATGCGGATTCTGGTCACGAACGACGACGGCATCGATTCCAAGGGACTCCACGTCCTCGTACGTGAGATGTGCGCGCTCGATGGCGACCACGAGGTCGTCGTGGCCGCTCCCGACCGAGAGTTCTCGGGAGCCGGTGCCGCGCTCGGTGCCCTGCACTTGATCGAACCAGAGATCGTGCGTTCGAGCATCCCCGGCTGCGACGCAGAGACCTGGACGGTGAACGGGCCGCCCGGACTCTGTGTCATGTTCGCTCGACTCGGAGCATTCGGTGCCCCCTACGACCTGATCGTCTCAGGGATCAATCCGGGCGCCAACGTCGGCCGAGCGGTGTACCACTCGGGCACCATCGGCGCCGCGCTGACCGGTCGCAACGGTCATGTGTCCGGTGTGGCGGTGAGCCAGGCGGTCCAGGGGTTCAGCGTCGAAGGACAGGCCTGGGACGACATGATCAAGGACCTGCATTGGGAGTCCGCGGCAACGGTGGCCAAGTCGGTCGTGCAAGCACTCGTCGACGACATGCCGACCGAGACCGTGGTGGTGAACATCAACGTTCCCGACTGCCCCGTCGAGGAGTTCAAAGGCTGGCGCCACGCAGAAGTCGGGGTGCAACCGCCGCGCACCGTTGCGTCAGCCGAGCTGACCGCGATCGAAGGGCGTGACGACGCCTTCAGCGTGAAGATGAAATGGGGCGAGAAGCTCGACCTCGACGAAGGCACCGACGGCCAACTCGTCGAAGACGGCTACGTGGCGATCTCGTACCTGTCGCGCCTCGAACACCACGAACGCCCCGACATGGTCCACGCCGACTCGGCCCTCGACGCGCTCCTCACCTGAGCACTTCTGGATTCACACAAGCGAACGTGACCTTCGTCCAGCCGCTTGTCGCAGCGACCGGTGACCACTTAGCTTCCCCTCATGGCAAATCCGGTCGACGTCGCCACGGCGTTCTTGAGGTCGTTGTCGGGCAACGACGCCGATGCCGTTGCCGAGTTGGTTGCAGATGGGTTCCGTAACGAACACCAGAGTGCACTCGGGTCCGACTGTGTCGGGCGAGAAGAATACCGACGGCGCCTTCCTCACTTCCTCGAAGCCTTCTCGGATCGGATCTACGAGATCGACGACATCTTGTCGCAGCGTCGAGACGCCGTCACCGACGTCGCCGTTCGCTACCGATTCACCGCGATCTACGAAGACGCATCGATCGAGATCCCCGGCGTGATGTGGCTCACCGTTCGCGGGCCGGTCATCACTCGCCGAGTGGACACGTTCGATTCGTTGACGTTCCTACGTCAGACCTCGAAGTCGGACGAACCCGACATCGGCTGACCGCCGCACGACGCAATTCACGCCCGTTCCCACAACAGCGTGTCGGGGTGAAACTGACTCCAGGCGAACCAGAAGGCTTCGTGGGCAGCTACTGCGTCACCGGTTGAGGAGTCGATCGCTCTGAGGCCGTCTCCCGACTGCTGCAACTCGATGCCCTCGAGTTCGACCACGTCGCCGCGGTTGAATGCTGCGGTGGCTTCCTCCGATGGGAACGCCAGTGCAGTGCCGTCGTCGAGCAGCACCCCCACCACGAAATCCTGAACGCCGAGACGCTGATCGAAGTCGCCGATCGGGAAGATCGGACCGTTGTCATCACGGCCCCCGAGCGGGTCGAGCTGATAGCTCCGACCGATGCCACCGTCCTCGGCAATGATCTGGGTGTCGGGGTGCTGACGCTTCCATTCCGACCAGGTGGAACGCACCACGGTCGTCTCGTCCAGCACCACGCCGGCATCCTGCAGCGGACCGGACACCGCTTCACCCGTGAAGGTGTCGAAGACCGATTGCGAAAGCAGGTCGTACATCACTTTGTTGGAGCGACTGAGCAACCCCGAGGTTCGCACGACCGGCACTTCGTCGGCACCTTCCGTCGCCGACCCATCAGCCTGATCGGTGAAGTAGGCCTGCGCGGATCCGCACAGCGTGCAGTACGGAATCGCCAGCCGTCGCTCGCCGAGGGTCAGGTTGAACATCTCGTGGATCTCGGCAATGTTGAGCGGGATCGCAAGGGCTTCTCCGTCGACGACGATGCCGAACACCGTGCGGTCGTCCGGGTACCAGTTACCACTCACTGCATCGGTGGTGGCAGGGTCGTCCAGTGCGGGGATACATCCGCCCGGGCAGCCATTCGGGTCACCGAGCTGGCGGTCGTCGATGAACACACCACCCCAGCTGAGGTAGCGCCAGTCGATATCGGCGTCCTCGTCGTCGAAGAATGGTGCCCATGCGGTCTCCAGCTGCTTGAAGATCGCACCCTTGTCCTCGCGGTAGCCGTCATAGTCCGGCGTGTCCCATGCAATGAGGTGGTTCGTGACGCTGCCCCACGGACTCCGCTGGAGCTCCGGGTCGTCGGCGATCGAAACACCCGTCAGCGTCTCAAACGATTCGACGAGGCGGGCACTGTCGTCACCTTGGAAAAATCGCAGCAGGTCGGAAACGAACCAGCCGTGACGGGCATCGCCCGCCGCAGTCAGGTCATCGACCGCAGTGGGGTCGAGGGCGCCGCCGTTGATTCCGGCAACGATTCGGTCGATTGCATTGGACGCATCGGCATTCTCGAGTGTTGGTTCCGGCGCCGAGGGCGGATCGGGGAAGAGGTAGCGGGCCGGGCGCACGATCGTGTCGGCATCGCCGTCCGCCCCGTCACTTGCACCCGCTCCACCATCACCATCACCATCACCATCACCATCAGCATCGGTCGCATCCGTTTCGACGGACTGATCCGAGTCCTGCTCGCTGCCGGACGAACTGCACGCAGCAAGCCCCATCGCCGCAACGAGTGCGACGGCAGCAACCGACCTGTTGGTGAACGGGGACCTCATGCTGCGAGCGTAGAAAGTCGCAAGCGACAGGATGCGAACAGCACACGCAACAAGTCCGAAACTGCGCAGCCGCCGCAGACACAAGGGTGTGACTCGCCATTGGATCAGGCACCATGGAGCCATGGCAGAAAATGTGGTCCCCACCGATGAGCAACTCCTCGAGCGGCTCACTCCAATTCAGTACGACGTGACGCAGCGCGCTGGCACCGAGCGCGCATTCTCTGGTGCGTATCACGACACGAAGGACCCCGGCGTCTATCACTGCATCGTGTGCGATGTTGCCCTTTTCGAGTCGGACACCAAGTACGACTCCGGGTCCGGCTGGCCATCGTTCACCGAAGCGGTCGACCCCGACCGGGTGACGTTGAAGCAAGATGTTTCACACGGCATGGTCCGCACCGAAGCGGTGTGCACCAACTGCGGCGCCCACCTCGGCCACGTGTTTCCCGATGGCCCCGGCCCGACCGGTGACCGCTTCTGCATGAACTCGGCATCGCTCGACCTCAAGCCCGCCGACGACTGAACTCCGGATACTCGAATCCGGTTGCAGCATCCGTAGTTCGTCGATGTCGGGTGCCGTCGGTACCCGATTCCCGCCAGCATCCGCCGCGCGAGCGTTGTACAACGGTGCGGTGACCAACGCCGCAACGCTTCGCTCCCGATTCCTCACCCTCCACACCGCGCCGCCCGCTCAACCCACCCCGGGCGTCTTGGTGATGCCGAACCCGTGGGATGTCGGCTCCGCCAAGCTGCTCGCTCAGCTCGGAGCTGCCGCCATCGCCACGACGAGCGCCGGGCACGCTGGCTCGAACGGTCGCCTCGACCAAGACGTGCAGCGCGACGAACTCCTCGAACATGTCGAGGTGATGACTGCGGCGGCGGACATTCCACTCAACGTCGACAGCGAGGACTGTTTCGGGGTCGACGCAGTCGGTGTCGCCGAGACCGCTGCACTGCTCGCCGGCACGGCGGCCGCCGGCTTCTCGATCGAGGACTACGACCCACAGCTCGACGCAATTCGACCAGTCGCAGACGCAGCGGAACGGGTGGAGGCTGCCAAGCGAGCCGGTGGCGATCTGGTCCTCACCGCACGCGCCGAGAACCACCTCTACGGCGCCGGAGATCTGGACGACACGATCCACCGACTCGAGGCCTACCGCGACGCCGGCGCCGACGTGGTCTACGCACCGGGCCTGACGACTCCATCCGAGATCGAGCGAGCTGTTGCGGTCGGCGTACCGGTCAATGTGCTGGCGTTGCCCGGTACACCGACGGTCCCGCAGCTCGGCGAACTCGGTGTGGCCCGCGTGTCGGTCGGCAGCTTGTTTGCCTGGGCTGCGTACGGCGCGATGGTGAGTGCGGCCACCGAACTGTTCGGCCCGGGCACCAGCACGTACGCCAACGGACTACTGGACGCCGAGTTGCGCGACGCCGCATTCAGCTGAGCAACGTACGGATTGTCGAACCGGGTTGCAGAATCCGTCGCAGAGGTTGCATAACGTCAGGCTGTGATCATCGACTGGGGCCCTGACGAACGCAAGCTGACCGAGTCGGTGAGCGTGTTGTGCGGTGCGAACAAGGGCGGATATCCGTCAGGAAATTCGCTGCTCGTTCGCGGGACTGGAGAGTCGATACTGATCGACCCTTCGGTCGACGTGGTCTCCCGCGGCGGTGTTCCCGCTCCGGTGGATGCGGTCGTCAACAGCCACAGCCACGAGGACCACATGGCCGGCAACGGTGTGTTCCCAGATGCCCGAGTGCACATCCATCACGACGATCTGCCAGGTGTCACCTCGATGGAAGGGCTGATGGCCGTCTACGGACTCGAAGGGCAGCCACGCGCTGAGTTCGAACAGACGATGCTCACCGAGTTCAACTACACGCCCCGCCCCGACGCCGAGGGGTTCTCCGATGGCCACGTGTTCGACCTCGGTGGCGGCACCACGGTCGAGGCGGTCCACCTCCCTGGCCACACCCGCGGACACTCCGGTTTTCGCATCGCAGACGTGTTCTTCCTCTCCGACATCGACCTCACTGGCTTCGGCCCTTACTACGGCGACGTGTGGAGCGATCTCGACGACTTCGAGGACAGCTTGATCAAGGTCCGCGACGAGGAAGCCCAGTTCTACGTGACGTTCCATCACAAGGGTGTGATCGAGGGTCGCGATCGGTTCGTGGAATTGCTCGACGGGTTCCACTCGGTGATCGGACGCCGACACGACGCAATGTTGGGCTTCCTTGCCGAGCCGCGATCCATTGCGGAGATGGTCGAACATCGGTTCATCTATCGACCCCACGTCGAGATGGCGTTCGTGGACTCGGTGGAGCAGCGCAGTTCCGAGATGCACGTTGCCCGCATGCTCCGCCAAGGTGCCGCCACCGAGGTCGAGCCCGGCCGCTTCCAAGCAACCTGACCGGACCAGCCGGTCGGCGCAGCCGTCAGCCCAACATGTCGCGCACGACGTGATGCCAGAGACGGGTGGTGAGCGCGAGTGATTCGACATCGATCCGCTCGTTGTGTCCGTGGAAGCGTGAGCCGAACTCGCCGGCGTCGAGGCCCGGGCTGAACAGGCCGGCCCCGTATGCAACGGCGCCCATCTCTCGGTAGATCCGGGCGTCGGTGAATCCAACCACCAACTGCGGCGTGAGTCGTGCGGTCGGAAAGGGAATGCTCACGGCCCGTGCAAGCGAGTCCCACAGCGGAGTGTCGACGCGCGACGTGGACGCCGGATCGTTCATGATGATCTCGACCTCGACGTGGTCAGCCAGGTCACCGAGCGCTTCGCGCAGATGCGCATCGACCTCTTCTGCGCCATCACCCGGCAGGGTGCGGATATCGACGTTGATCTCCACGTGATCCGGGATGATGTTGGTCTTCATGTGTCCACCGTCGACCAGGTTCGGCGAGAAGGTGGTGTGGGTACAGGCATGCAGGTGGGCCGCTGCAGGAACGCTCGGCAGGTCGTCCAACAGCGCATCGATCGCCGATTCGTCGAGCAAGGCAGCGCGCATCTCGTCGGGGACACCAAGCGTGTCGACTCGGGTTCGCCAGAGCTCGGTGAAGCGAGGCGCCGGCCGGTAGTCAGCCAGGCGTTGGACCACTCCGGCTGCCTTGATCAGTGCGTTGTCCTTGCGAAACGGCATCGAACCGTGGCCGGGAGTGCCGCGCACGGTCAGCTTGCGCCAAGCCACACCCTTCTCGGCCACGTTGACACCGACGTAGGGCGCATCGGAGGGACCGCTGTGGATGCCGCCGTTCTCGGTGAGCACGTAGTCGGCGCGGATGGCATCCGGGTGGTTGTCAGCCATCCAGCGCGCACCGTGTTCGCTTCCCGATTCCTCGTCGGCCACGCCGAAGAAGATGAGGTCACCGGCGGGACGGAATGCTCCTCGCGCCACGTCGTCTGCTGCATCACGAAATGCGACCGCCATCGACGATGTGAGGTTCAACATGTCGACGGCGCCTCGACCCCACACCTCGTCGGTCCCGTCTGCTGTTCGAATGAGTTCACCGCCGAAGGGGTCGTGTGTCCAACCATCGGCGTGCACCGGCACGACGTCGGTGTGCCCCATCAAGCACAGGCTCGGCGCGTCTGGGTCGGAGCCCGCAATGCGCCCGACGATCGAGGCGCGACCCGGCACCGGCTCGAAGCGCTCGATGTCGACCGATGGCCCTGCGATGACCTGTTCGAGCACATCTGCGTTGCGCGCTTCGTGGCCGGATTCACGTGTGCCGTCGTTGACGCACTCGTTGCGGATCATGGTCTGCAGTAGGTCGACGGTGCGATCCGTGAGTCCGTCGAGCGAGCGGTCGTCCAGCGAGGTCATGGTCAGAGTGTCGCGCATCGTCGCAACGGCCCCGACCTGGAACCGACCGCACCCAAACCTCGCCAAGCCCTACGCTGGCCCCGACCGAGCGACTCCTCGCCATCGCACCCAGGGAGCAACACATGACCAACACTGTCCGCCTTCGATCAGCTACGTGGTTTGCCACCGGAGTGGTGCTCACACTCGTCGCATCGCTGATGATTTCCCAAGCGTGGCGCGTCGACGCCGCCACGGTCGCCCAGGAGTCGATCGTGGTGCCGGTCAATCCTCCCGTTCGTGTGCTCGACACCCGCGACTCCAACGAGGTCGGTCTTGCTGGGCCCTTCACCAGTCCCGACGGACAGAAGCTGACCGTCACCGGATCGATTCCCACGTCGACCGGCCCGCAGACGGTGGTTCCCGATGGGGCAACCGGTGTGTTGTTGAACGTCACCGCGGTGCGCCCGACCAACAACGGCTTCATTTCGGTGCGTCCGGGCGACGCGACCGGCTCGCCGGAAACCTCGAACCTCAATGTCACTGCGGGCACCAACGTGCCCAACGCGGTGACGGTCGGCCTTCCGGTGACGGGAGCGAACGCAGGCCAGATCGATATCACCTACGTGTCGGGCGACGCCGTTGGCCCCACCACCGAGGTCCTCATCGACGTCGTCGGGTACCTGACCGAATCGAACGGTCTGAGCGCCGTCGAGGCACGAGTCGACACCCTCGAGGCAGCCCCTCGGACCTTCCAGTTCAACGCGACGGGTACCGCAACCAGCGCTGTCGACATCGATACGGCGCGTCCGCTCGCCACGTCACTGCCCCTCGGCACCGTTGGCCAGATCACCTTCACGGCGAAGTGTCTCCACGACTCCACTGTTGACGAGGTGTCCGCCGAGATCTACGCAGCCACGTCGACCGACGGTGCCGTGATGGAAGGGACCGACGACTTGCCCACCGAGACGGAATACCTGCTCACCACAACGCCGGAAATCGACCGCCAGGTCGACGTCCAGACCGCAAATGGCGACCGGGTCTCGCTCGGAGAAGCGGAGCACTTCATCATTCAGGCCGATGGTGCCATGTTTCACTTCGTCACGAGCCTCGCCGTGAAGGGGTCGAGTTTCCCAGCTGGCGACGGGCCGCTGCCCCCTGGCAACAGCTGCCAGTTCAACGTGTCCGGGTTCGCCTGACGAGCACCGATTCGTCGCCTCCCGGGGGGGGGTCAGCCTTCGGCAGCGCGGCGGATATGGGCCACGTAGCCCGCAATGGCGTGGTCCGAGAAGTGGTCGAACTTGCGCGCCTTGAGCCCTTCCCAGAATCCCGACCAGCGGTCCTTGCCCCGTTGGGCGGCATTCATCTTCGCCACATCACCCTTGCTGTCCAGGTACATCTTGATCCCGACGTGGCGATACCGAAGCCAGCGGGGCGGAACGCGTGTGACGATGTCGTTGTTGTTCACCCACCGGAGGTGACGCACCTTGGCGTTGTCGATGTAGCGCTTCGTTCCGACGCGGGGGCTACCGAACGTGGCGACCTCGCGCGGCACGGCGGCGATCTCGGAGAGCTGACAGCGCCCGGCACAGATCTGTGCCATGGCACCGCCCAGTGAGTGTCCGCAGAACCAGACGTTGCGCGTTTCGTCTCGCAGTCCTTCTTCGAGTTCGGGCCAGATGTCATCGACTTCGCGCTTGAAGCCTCGATGCACTCGGCCGACGGTTTCGGCGAGGTCGGTGAGCGCGTTGGCATCCGCCTTCAGATCGTTCCACTCGTTCGGCTCCGTGCCTCGGCACACGATCACCACATCGGTCTCGGTCTCGAGCTGATACGCCTGAGATCCATCGTGTTCGATGTAGACCGACTTGTCGAAACCGACACGATCGAAGACCGGTTGCGCCTCGTCATCGGGGAGGTAGGAGAGCATCGAGATCTCGGCGAAGAGCAGCGAGCGGCGCAGCGTGTTCAGGCGACCAATCGGTCCGTCGATCTTCGAGGCGACATCGAGTTCGATGGCCTTCTTGCTCGAGATCGGATCGGCATTCGTCGCCCCGGTGCGCTTGCTCATGCAGCGAGGCTATCCACCCACGTTCAGCCGGGCGCGAGCCCACCACCAAGCGAGACAACGTCCTGTGGCGGTGTTTGCGTGTGAGCAATCCTGAAGGAAACAGCGCGACGGCAGGGAAACACCGCCGGCGGGCTGGCGAGCGCTTCGCGTCCGTCAGGCTCCGACGGCCGCCAGGCGCTGGTTGACCTTCTTCAGGCTGACCGAGGCGTTGGTGCCGATCTGCTGGGCAAAGATCTGGATACGGAGCTCCTCGAGGAGCCAGCGGATCTCCGCCGCATCGGGCGCCATCTGGCCGACCGGGACTCGATCCACGAACGCTGAGAATCGATTCTCCAGCGGGACCACCTCGGCAATCCGAACCAGGTCGCGGTGCGCGCTTCCGGCCAGGTGTTCGAGCCGGTAGTGGATGCCCCGGACGTACCGTTCGATGTCGGCGAGGCGCGCGATCCCGTAGACCGTCACGAAACCCGGCCGAACCAGCCGGCCGAGGTGCATGTTTGCATCCGTAACCGAGTCCTCGAGCGACGGTGCGCGCAACCGAGCGAGGAGGTCGTTCACCGATGCTGCGGCGGCAACCACTTGCACGGCGCCACCGAGCGCAGTGCCGGCTCGGTTGGCGGCTTTCGCTTTCGCGGCCGCACGAAGTTCGCCGAACTCGGCTGCGGTGAACGGCAGCGTGCCGTGCTCAGCCATCACCATGTCGACAGCAGCCGCGATGCAATCGTCCACGAGTGCTGATGCTCCGATGTCGGCGCTCGCCAACGCCAAGCGGCCCGCGTTGGTGATCAGTCGCTCCACGGATGCTCGGGTCGGCGCACCGTCGAGCATCAGCAGACGTCGGACGCCGCCACGCATGGCGCGCTCCTGCAGTTCGGGCGTCGTGACCACTCGCAGCGACACGGTCTCGCCGACGTCGAGCAGCGTGGGATACGCCTGCACGTCCATCGCTCGATTGCTCGACTCGACGACTCGGGGCAGGTCACCGAAGTCCCAGCGAGTGATGCCCCGACGCTCCTCGATCGGTGCCGCGGCCGCAATGGACTCGCGCACCGTGCCAGCGAGGCGCGCTTTGATCGCTGCCAGATCGAACCCGACGTCGTGCACCTCACCGTCATCGTCGGACACCACGATGTTCAACCGGAGGTGGGCATCCAGGACCGACGGATCGAACGCAACGACGCCGATCGAAAGCCCAGACACCTCGGACGCAACAACGGCGAGCCGATCGACCAAGCCTCCCGACGGTGGGCCGAGCCGATCGAGCACGGCATCCACGGTCTCGGCGAACGGAATCAACTGGCGCCGGATTGCTTTGGGCAACGACCGCATCAACTGCTCGACCACCTGGTCGCGATGGCCCGGCACCTGCCAGTCGAACCCGTCATCGGTGACTTGATTCAGCCCTTCGAGCGGCAGATGCACCGTGACGCCATCGAGCGGTTCACCAGGTGCGTAGCGGTACGTCAGCGGCAGCTCGATGTCACCCTGGCGCCACACGTCAGGGAACTGGTCGTAGCCGCCTCGTCCACCGCCAACCAGTTCACGCACGACGTCACCGGTGATGTCGAGGAGTCGGGAGTTGTTGCGCCGCTCACCCTTCCACCATCGATCAAAGTGCTGGGTGCTGGTGACGTCAGCGCCCACGCGTGCGTCGTAGAACGCGAAGAGTGCCTCGTCGTCGATGTGTTCGACGCCGCGAGTGCGATCACCCAATGCGGTGAGGCCATCGAGCACCTCGTCGTTGTGCGCCAAAAACTTCTGGCGTTTCCGCCACGCCTCGGCCACCTGATCGCCTGAGTTCGCCACCCGCTTGTTCCCGGACTCCGGGCCCTCCACGAATGCCTTGGTGATGAACCAGGCACGAGCAGCAGGCGGGTCGACTCGGTCGAGTCCGATCACACGATCGCTCACGAGCGCCATGCCGAACAGCGTGACTGACTCGGTCACCACGGCACGCCCGCCTTTGGGATCCCAACGCGGCTCGCCGTAGGACTTCTTGACGAGGTGCGCCCCAGCTCGTTCCGCCCAACGCGGATCGATCTCGGCGACACGTCGAGCGTAGATCTGGTTGGTCTCCACGAGTTCCGCGGCCATCACCCAGTCGACGGGCTTGCGACCGAGCGCGGAGCCCGACGCCACCACGAACTGTGCCTGTCGAGCGCCTTGGTACGTGCGGTTCAACCGGTCGTAGGTGCCGATCTGGCTGAGCAATCCGGCGAGCAACGCCTGGTGGACGTGGTCGGGATGCCCCTCGTCCGTCCCCGCCTTGATTCCCATGTCCGCCGCCACGCGCTTGAGTTGGCGATGCAGGTCCACCCACTCGCGCACACGCAAGTAGTGGATGAACTCCTCACGGCACATGCGACGGAAGGCATTGCCCGACAGCTCACGCTGCTTCACGCGGAGGTGGTCCCACAGCGCAACGATGGACAGCAGATCCGATCCCTTCACCTTGAACCGGTTGTGGAACTCGTTCGCCTTTTCCTTCTTCTCGGCCGGACGCTCCCGCACGTCCTGCATGGACAGCGCTGCGATGATCACCAACACCTCGCGCACACAGTTGCGCTCGTCGGCCTCGATCAACATGCGTGCCAGTCGAGGGTCAGCGGGAATGCGGGCGAGCTTGCGACCGAGTTTGGTCAGGCGGACACCGTCGCGTTTGCGATCTGCGATCGAGATCGCGCCCAGTTCTTCGAGCAACGCCTCACCATCGCGAATGGAGCGGTGGTCGGGCGCCTCGACGAACGGAAACCGGGCCAGGTCGCCGAGGCCGATGTTCGCCATCTGCAAAATGACCGAGGCCAGGTTGGTACGAAGGATCTCCGGCTCGGTGAAGTCGGGCCGCGCCTGGAAGTTCTCCTCGGAGTACAGACGAATACAGATGCCGGCAGCGACTCGCCCGCATCGCCCGGAGCGTTGGTTCGCCGACGCCTGGGAGACCTCCTCGATCGGGAGCCGCTGCACCTTCAGACGCCGCGAGTAGCGCGAAATTCTGGCGCTGCCGGCGTCGACGACATAGCGAACGCCGGGCACGGTGATCGACGTCTCGGCGACGTTCGTGGCGAGGACGATGCGTCGCCCGCGATGCGGCTTCCAGATGCGTTGCTGCTCCGCTGACGAGAGCCGGGCATACAGCGGCAGCGTCTCAACGCCGCGCAAGGTCCGATGCTGATTCGATGCGGCCTTCAACGCGTCGGCCGTGTCGAGGATCTCGCGTTCGCCAGAAAGGAACACGAGGATGTCGCCGTCGCCGGCCTCAGCGAGTTCACCGCAGGCATCGACGATCGCGTCGACTTGGTTGCGCTGATCTCGAGCGCCGGTTCGAGCGGCCTTGGGGGTCTTGGGGGTCTTGTCGACGGTCCGGTCGGCTGCATCGTCTGCGTCGCGATCGTCGTTGCCGGTCGAGTCGTCGTCGCCGAACGGCCGGTAACGGATCTCCACCGGAAACGTGCGCCCGGAGACGGAGATGATCGGCGCCGGCACCGGGTCACCGTCGCCTCGCTCAGCATCGGGCGCGGCAAAGTGGGTGGCGAAGCGTTCGGTGTCGATCGTGGCCGACGTGATGATGACCTTCAGGTCGGGTCGCTTCGGCAGCAACTGTTTGAGGTAGCCGAGGATGAAGTCGATGTTGAGACTGCGCTCGTGGGCTTCGTCGATGATCAGCGTGTCGTAGCGGCTGAGCATCCGGTCGCGTTGAATCTCGGCAAGCAGGATGCCGTCCGTCATCACCCGGATGAGCGTGCCGTCGCTGATGTTGTCGCTGAAGCGAACCGAGTAGCCGTCGTCTTTCCCGATCTCGGTGCCGAGCTCGTCGGCGACACGTTCGGCAATGGTCCGCGCCGCGACACGACGCGGCTGGGGGTGGCCGATGACGCCGCCCACTCCCCTGCCCGCTTCGATACATAGCTTGGGGATCTGGGTGCTCTTGCCCGAGCCGGTTTCGCCTGCGACGATCACGACTTGATTCGCCGTGATGACGTCGAGCAATTCTTGGCGCCGCTCGGCAATCGGCAACGACTCGGGATAATTCAGTCGCCCCTGTTCGAGGATTGCCGCTGCGGCACCAGTGCGCGCCGCGACTCCCTGTTCCGAACGATCCACCCGCACAGGATGGCCTGATCCGTCAGCAATGCGACGGCCAGTTCACGAGTCAGCGAATCGGCCAGCACACCTTCGTGAGCCACTCTGCGGGGTCAGGGACTTCTCCGGGGTCGGTGAGAAACAACTCCCAGAGGTCGCCTGCGGGTTCATGATCGCATTCGGCGATCCAACGGTCGAGCGCTGCGTGCGCATCCCCGAGGTCGTCGTAGGGGCCCTTGTGGATCGTGACAGCAGCCAGTCCGGCCGACAACTCGCCAGCGATGATGCCGCTCTCAGCAGGCGGCGGCGTCGTTGCCGCGGAGACCAGCGGGACACCCGCATCGATCGTCACGAACGCCGGGCTGCTTGCCGAATAGCGGACGAAGGGGTGACCCGCCGGGGCAAGTCCTGATTCGATCACATACCCGTAGACGGCCGGGAGCACCTCGGCGAGGACCTCGCCGAGCGCGTCACGCTCCACTCGTCGTTGCTGGTACAGCACGGGCGTCGCCGTGAGCACTTCGGTGTCGATGTCGTACGCCATGGTTGGTTCCTTTCGGAGAACTGATCGGTGGTGAAGGCGGACACAGCGACTGGTCGCGATGGCCTGGTTCGCTTCGGACAGGGCGATGGCGCCGCGGCGCTGCTGGCGCCACGCGGTTGGACTCTGGCCGAAACGCTCCTGAAAGGCCCGCGTGAACCCTTCGTGGCTTCGAAAGCCTGACGAGAAGGCGACATCGATGACTCGGTCGTCCGTGGCGATCAGCAGAATCGCTGCAACGTCGAGACGAACGGTACGACCGAAGTGTTTCGGGCTCGTGCCGAGCACCTCGGTGAACACTCGCTGCACACGCGACGACGAGAGTCCGGCCAGGGCGCCGACCTGTGCCAGGTCGACCGTCCGCTTCGGGTCGGCCAGCGCCGCCACAGCGGGGAGCAGGTCGACGAGTGCGGTGGCCATCCGTTCGAAGATAGACCTCACCGTTCGCTCCGCCTTGACGAAACGTGTCGTTCTGTCTTCGATCCGGTCCGGTGCTGCTGCGAGGCGGGCCGCGCCACAACACACCACTAGGTTCGTCAACGATGCAGTACCGGTACCGAGTGATGACCGTGTACATCGTTGGATTGTTCATGACGATCATCGACGGCACGATCGTCAACGTCGCACTGCCAACGCTCGCTCGCGAGTTCGAGGTGTCCTCCACCGACATCGAGTGGGTGTCGATCTCGTACCTGCTCGCGCTCGCGGCAGTGATCCCTGCTGCGGGTTGGCTGGGCGATCGCTTCGGCACCAAGCGAATGTTCATGATCGCGCTGGCCATCTTCGTGGTGGCCTCGGGGCTCTGCGGCGCAGCCCCGAACCTGTTGTCGCTCGTGGTCTTTCGAGTACTGCAAGGGTTCGGTGCCGGGCTGATCACCCCGATCGGCAGCGCGATGCTGTTCCGGGCCTTCCCGCTCGAGCAGCGCTCCACGGCAACGGTCGGTGTGCTCAGTGTCGCGGTGGTGGCCCCGGCGATCGGGCCGGTGCTCGGTGGCGTGCTGGTGGACAACACGTCGTGGCGGTGGATCTTCCTGGTGAACCTGCCGATCGGCATGGTCGGATTGGCGCTTGCTGCGCTGTGGCTGCGCGAAGAGCGCCTCGAGACCAAGAGCCGGCTCGATGTACGCGGCCTCGTGTTATCGGCCACCGGTGTGAGCTTGCTGATCTACACGCTCTCGACGGGGCCCGAGAACGGCTGGTTCTCGGTGGCGACGCTCTCCACTGGGCTGATCGGCGTACTGGCGATCACCGCGCTGATCAAGGTCGAACTGAGCCTCGATGACCCGATGCTGCAGTTGCGGCTGTTCGCCAACCGATTGTTCCGCCAGGTGAACATCGCGGCGTCGATGGTCTACGCCGGTTTCTTCGGCTGGATCTTCGTGCTGCCGCTCTACATGCAGACACTGCGCGGTTTCAGCGCGACCGAGTCAGGTCTGGTGCAGGCGCCACAGGCTGCGGCGGTGTTCATCGTGTCGAACCTGCTGGGCAAGCGGGTGTACCGAGCTGTTGGACCGCGTCGCTTGATGATCGTTGGTTCGGCTGCGACCGCGGTGTGCACCGGTGGATTCGTGTTTGCCGACCTGGACACCCCCATCGGTGTGATCGCGCTCGGAGCGTTCCTGCGCGGCGCGGCGGTGGGCATGGTGTTCGTGTCCATCCAAACCGCGGTGTATGCCTCGATCTCGAACGCCGATACGGCTCGAGCGACCTCGGTGTTCAACACACAGCGTCAGATCGCCTTTGCTGGCGGCGTGGCGCTTGCTGCATCGGTGATCGCTGCACGCGTCTCATCGGTCGGCGGCGATGCCGCACCAGCAATCGACCGTCTCCCCGCCTACCAGTGGGGCTTTCTGGCCATGGGATTGATCATGCTCCCAGCGGCCATCGCGAGCTGGTTCGTGCGTGACGAAGACGCCGCAGCGACCCGCGGCATCACCCCTTCCTGACGGTCCGGTCAGGGCCGACCCTGGGTGAGATCCACGTCGCAAATCGACCACCCAGAGCGTCAAGACCACCACAAGATTGCCGCTTTGGGGGTTGAGGCCGCGACGAATAGGTCAACTCTCGACGCAATGACACCGAAAGGACTATCAGTGCGTAGGAAATCCCCATCCCCTCGAATTGCCACAGCGACCATCGTCGCTGTTGCTCTCGCGGCATTCCCCGTCGGCAGCATCGATGCGCACGACAAGGAAGACGATCCGAAAAGTGACGGCACGAAGGCCGAGGTCGCCGACGGTTCGCTGTACTCCGTGGTCGATCAGATCGGCGCCCGCGAGCTGTGGACCCAGGGCATCACCGGCCACGGCGTCAACGTGGCCGTCATCGACACCGGCGTGAGCCCGGTCCCTGCACTCGCAGGCGAAGGCAAGCTCATCGCGTCAGTCGACCTGTCGAACGAATACGGCGATCCAGACGCTCGCCACCTCGACTCATACGGGCACGGCACACACATCGCCGGCATCATCGCGGGCAACGACCCCGCTGGTGACCCTTCCACCGCAGCGGACAATCCCGACCAGTTCTTCGGCGTTGCACCCGATGCCGGCATCGTGTCGGTCAAGGTCGGCGGCCGTGACGGCAACACCAGCATCTTGCAGGTGGTCGCAGGAGTCGACTGGGTCGTCGACCACGCCGACGAACTCGACATCGACATCATCAACCTGTCATACAGCAGCGGTTCCCCACTCGAGTACGAGTTGGACCCGCTGACCTTCGCGCTCGAACGGGCGTGGCAGAGCGGCATCGTCGTGGTGACCTCGGCAGGCAACGACGGCAAGAAGACCGACCAGCTCGCATCACCAGCGATCGACCCGTACCTCGTGGCCGTGGGCGGCGCAGAGTTCGACGAGAAGAAGGACGACTTCAAGGTTCCCAAGTGGGCCACGAAGGGTGACGAGGACCGCGTTCCTGACGTCGCTGCTCCAGGCGTGAGCATCGAGAGCCTTCGCGTGCCCGGCAGCTTCGTCGACCTGAACAACCCCGGCGGCTTCGTCAACGACCAACTGTTCCGTGGCAGCGGTTCGTCGCAGTCCGCAGCAGTCGTGTCAGGCGCCGCTGCGCTCCTGCTCGACGACCGGCCCGGGCTCTCACCCGACCAGGTCAAAGAGCTGTTGATGACCGACACCACCAAGACCGGCACGAAGGAAGACGACTTCCTCGGCAATGGCGTGATCCAGCTCGCTGGGCTGCCAGGCGTGGCGGTCTCCGGCGCGGTCCAGCAGTGGACCGTTGCAACCGGCTTGTGGTCGATCGCCGACTTCGTCATCGACGAGACCGACAAGAAGAACGAGGAGCAGAACGCAGCGTTGGCTTCCAGTGACGTCGAGTGGCTCGGCGCCCAATGGTCCGGCGCTCGCTGGTCCGGTGGCCAGTGGTCCGACGCCCAATGGTCCGGCGCCCAATGGTCAGGCGCACAGTGGAGCGGCGGCGAATGGATGGGTGCCCAATGGTCGGGCGCGCAATGGTCGGGCGCGCAGTGGTCCGGCGAAGAATGGTCGGGTGCTCGCTGGTCGGGCGCTCGGTGGTCGGAGGCCAGCTGGTCGTGACTGAAACGGCGGGCCTGCGTCATCCGCAGCGCTACGTCTACATCCTCACCGCGCTGCTTGGCGCGGGGTCGATTGGACTGGCACTGCAGAGCGGGAGCCCGCTGTCGTCGCGTTTCGACAGCTACTGGTGGATCCTCATCGTCATCGGTATCGGCTACACGCTGTGCGAGAAGTTCTCGTTCATCGTCGAGTTCCGGCGCGAAGAGATGTCGTTCACCATGTCCGAGGTGCCGACGATCTTCGCACTGGCATTTCTGGGACCGATTCCCGCGATCCTCGTGCGCACGTTCGCCTACATGGCCGTGCGATCACCGGGGAGTAGAACCGCTCCGATCAAGCTCGCGTTCAATACAGGCCTGTTCGCGTTCGAAACCGCCCTGTGTTTCTTCCTGATCCATCTCGTTCTCGGTGACGGGACGAGCCCCGGAACGTTCCTGGTCGCTGCTGCCTTCACGATGACACTCACGACGATCGTCGGAGTGGTTCTGGTGTGGGTCGTCATCTCGTTCATGGAAGGCAACCTGCTCGAACGCATCAAGAGCGAAATCACCTCGAGTGCGCTGATCGCCATGATCGGTGCCCTCGTCGGCGTTCTCGCGGTCTCGCCGGCGCTCTTCGGCCTGCAGTACGGGGTTCTGGCACTGATTCCGGTTGCCTCCGCGTGGCACGTGCTCCAAAAACATGGCGAGCTGCACCATGACCTTCGCAAGCTCACCGATGTGCACGCCTTCACCGGTGTGCTCGGCGAGTCGATCGACCTCAGCCAGGTCGCCCCGAGCGCGCTGGCGGAAATCTGCCGGTTGACCCGCGCCGGCCGCGTCACCCTTCGTCTCGATGCCGACCTCGCTGATGCCGACAGCCGGCTCTGGAGCGTTGGCGACCCAATCGACTCAAACGATGTCGAGATGGTGATGACCGACCAAACGCCTGACCCGGCCCAGACCCACGCGTCGTTCGCGGTTCCCGTGCTGCTCGATGGCGAGATCCTCGGTCAGCTCCTGTTGGCCGACCACTATCTGGGCTTGGACTTCGGCAGCGGAGACATCGAACTCGCCACCGACCTCGCCGACCAGTTCGCCGTCAGCATCCGCAACGGACTGCTGCACGCGTCGCTCGAACACGCTGCGCTGCGCGATCCGCTGACGGGGGACGCGAACCGGACCGCATTCGAACAACGCCTGATGGCCATGTTGGGTCGACGCCGACGCGGCGTTCTTGCGGTGATGATGCTCGACCTGAACCGCTTCAAGGAAGTCAACGACACGCTCGGTCACCACGTGGGTGACCAGGTGCTCCTCGAATTCTCTCGCCGAGTGCGAGAGGTGCTCACCAATGACGACACCGTTGCACGCTTCGGCGGCGACGAGTTCGCGCTGCTGTTGCGTCGCGACAACTTCGATGAAGTTCGAGCAGTCGCCGAAGCCGTGCTATCGCGTTCGCACCAGCCCATGCAGCTCGACGGGTGCGCCGCAGTGGTGACCGCGTCGATCGGCATCTCGGTGATCGGTGAGAACGAAACCGACGCCTCCGGCGTGCTGCGGCGAGCCGACATCGCGATGTACGCAGCAAAGAACGAACGCGTCGGCATCGAGGTCTACCGCGACGAGATCGACCGCCGCACGCCAGCGCGGCTCTCACTGCTCGGCGACCTGCGCACGTCGATCGAGAACAACGAAATCGACGTGCACTTCCAACCCAAGATCGACCTGGCAACATCGACCGTGATCGGTGCCGAGGCGCTCGTGCGGTGGACCCATCCCGAACGCGGCTTCGTGCCACCCGACGAGTTCATCGGTGTGGCAGAGGAGAGCGGTCTGATCCGCCTGATCACCGACCTGGTGCTCGGCAAGGCCATCCGGCGCGCCAAGGAATGGCGCGACCACGGCTACGACCTCAACGTCGCAGTGAACCTGTCAGCACTCGACCTCCACGACGACCAGCTCGCCTCGCGGATCGCCCATCAGTTGAGCATCAACGGACTCGAACCCTCCCAGCTCACCCTCGAGATCACCGAGTCCTCACTCATGGTCGACTCGGTGCGCACCATGGGAACGATCGAAAGCCTCGACCTCCTCGGCGTGCGGCTCTCGCTCGATGACTTCGGGACCGGGTACTCGTCACTGAGCTATCTGCGCAAACTGCCGGTCTACGAACTCAAGATCGACCGCAGCTTCGTCAGCGAACTGCTGGTGAATGCGAGCGATGACGTGATCGTGCGCTCGACGGTGGACCTGGGTCACAACCTCGGCCTGCGTGTGGTGGCCGAAGGTATCGAGAACGCCCAGGTGCAGGAGCATCTGGCCGCACTCGGATGCGACATCGGGCAGGGCTATGGAATCGCCCGACCGCTTGCCCCCGAGCAGTTCAGCCAGTGGCTCGAGACAACACATCACCCCGTTGCCCGGATCGCCTCGCTCGCGCCGCCGGTTCCCGTCGCCGGCTTCTGATCCTCCAACCGCCTCAGCGGGTCTGCAGGACACAGCCTCCGAACGGCGCCAGGCGCAGCTCATCGAGTTCGGCTGCCGGGATCGTCCCCATCGTGAACACCGCACCGTCTGCGGGAGCCACGCCGTCACAGATCAGTGACAGCGAGCTGTCGGTCAGTTCCGACATCGCCGACATGTCGACGGTGACGGACTCGCCGGTGCCGTTGATCGCGCCGATCCACCAGTCCTCGCCGTGTCGTCGAGCGATGGCCACGTGGGAGTCAGGTGATCCGTCGAGGAACTCGACCTCGTCCCACACGGTCGGTACATCACGAAGGAACGCCACGACCTCGTCGGGCTGAGACAGGTAGGTCTCGGGTGTGTCGATGAAGTGGGTGAGTGCACTCTCGTACACCACGGCGAGCGCCAGTTCGTGGGCGTCGGTCGTTCGGCGAGCGCGGCCGTCTTGCAGCATGGTCGGGGTGTAGTCCATGGGTCCCACGACGTTGCGGGTGAAGGCCAACACCACGTTCTGGGGTGGTGCGATGGTGGGGAACGACGGGTTGAACAGGTACTGCTCACCGCCGGCCACCGCTTCCATCGTCATCAGGTTCGGCCAGGTTCGGCCCCACCCACGAGGGATCGTGCTGCCGTGGAAGTTCACGAGCAATTCGAAGTCCGCGGCGTCGGCGAGGATGTCGAGGTACTGCCCGATCACCGCCGGCTTGTCGGAGTGGAAGAAGTCGACCTTGATCCCGCGGATTCCGAGTTCGCTGATCCGTTCCATCTCCGCACGCCGCGTGTCGCGGTCGAACATCCGGTTTCGTGGCGCCTCGGTGACGGTGTTGTTCGGACCGCCGGAGTTGTACCAGAGGAACAGTCCCACGTCGTTCGACGCTGCGGACTCGATCACTGTGGCGAACTGCTCGTTCGTCATCTCGTTCCAGTTGGCATCGACGAGCGAGTACTCCCACTCCAGTTCGCCCGCGAGGTCGACGAAGTCGATCAAGCGGTCCGGCGACTTGGGGCTGTCGGGGTCCGACCACCAGCTCCACGACACTCGACCGGGCTCGACCCACGACCAATCGCGGTCGTCAGCGGGTGCGGACAGGTGGCGTACGAGTGTGGTCTCGACGATGTCGCCGACGTCGGTGCTACTGAGAATCACACGCCACGGCGATGTGAGCGGGAGCGGACCTGACGGCGTCGACGAACCAACCCCGTTGCCTTCGCGTTCATCGGGCAGCGTCAGGAACAGTTCGCCGTCGGCCGACTCTGCGGAGATGTGCGACCCAGCCCACGCAGCAGTGAGTCCCGCTTCGGCGAGCATCGTCCACCGCTCGCCGTCAACGGCGAGGAGCGGCAGGTTCCAGCCCTGCGTGCTCGGTGACGGCGCAGCGATCGGGCGCCCGGCACCGTGGATGCGTTCGTAGGCGGGTCCGAAGCGACTCGGTCGATCGTGTGGCTGCATCCAGGAGGTACTCGACGGGTCGAGTGAGAAGCTCGTGCGCTCGAACCCGACCGTGACCTGTTCGGTCGCTGGGCCATCGCCATCGTCCACCACCGAGGTGCGGAATGCGACTGCGTACTCGGTGACCAATGTGTCCACGACGAGGTCGACGGCCGCAGCATCACTGGAGAATCGAAGTGATCGGAGCGTTCCATCGACGGTCGACGACCGCTCTTTGCCGGTCGGCAGGTCGTAGGTGTCGGTCCAGGGCGTTGGATCGGTCGCCTCGGTCAGCACCAGGCCCGAGCCGAGCGATCCCGCGGATGTCTCGAGACCGATCAGTGAGGTGTCGACCACCACCTCGGCGGTGTCGGCAGGCGCGCCGGCGGTGACGCGGTAGGCGACGCTCCCGCCATCGAGCAGGCCCACTTCGATCTCCAAACCGCCATCGTGAGCCGTCGTCCAGGTATCACCGACGAATTCGTCGACAGGCGCGTCGTCGAGGATCGGTGTGGTGCGTTCATCGCCGCTGCAGGCCGCAGCGGCCAGGGCGCCGACGACCACGACCGCCGCGTGACGAATACTGCGGGCGCCGTTCATTCGTCGCCGCTTTCGGCCACGCGGCCGTCGGCGAGCGACACCACGCGGTCTGCCGCTGCTGCCATCGCATCATCGTGTGTGGCGATCAGTGCCATCGCTCCTCGTTCATGGACGTCAGCGACCATCAGTTCGATCATGTCCGCTGCGGTCTCTGAGTCGAGTTCACCGGTGGGTTCGTCGGCCACGAGGAGCGGGGCACGCACGACCAGCGCCCGGGCGATCGCCACTCGCTGTTGCTGGCCCCCGCTCAACTGTCCGGGACGGTGGTCGAGGTGCTCGGTCAGGCCAACCGCAGCGAGCACCTGCTCAGCTCGACGTCGACGTTCGCCACGCTCAGCCCCGATCAGCCGCAGCGCCAGATCGACGTTCTCGATCGCGCTGAGGTGAGCAACGAGCCCCTTGGCCTGGAACACCGATGCGGTGTTGGCTCGGCGCCATCGAGTGGCTCCGTCGTCGGAGAGTACATCGAGACGTTCGCCGAGGGCCAGCACACTTCCTGTGGTCGGTCGATCGAGTCCGGCCGCGATGTTGAGCAGCGTGGTCTTACCGCTTCCCGACGGACCGCGGAGCACGGTCACCTCGCCGGGTCGGAGCACCAGTGAGATCGCGTCGAGCGCCAGGACGTCAGGCACGTCTCCGCCGATGACGAACGTGCGCGACACCTCGTCGAGGTGGAGGTCGCCGCTGCTCATGACACTCCCCCGTCGCCGATTGGCGCTGGTCGTACCCGGAGTTCGCCGTCGAGAATCTCGACCTCGACTCGCCCACCGATACCGAGTTGCTCGACCGCTTCGGCCGGAAGCTGGATACGCCCGACGTCATCGACCACGAGCATGCTGGCCACATCGTCACCGTCACCTCGCCGCATCTCCACCGAGGTGCGACCGTCGCGAATCCCCACCACACGGTCGACGTAGCCGATCAGGTCAGGGTCGTGACTGACGATGATCTGGGTCACCCCGTGCTCACTGCTGAGGTCGCGCATCACCCCGAAGATCTCATCGGTCGTGGCGCCGTCGAGTTCGCCGGTCGGTTCGTCGGCGAGCACCAGCATCGGCTCCATGGCAAGCGCGACCGCGATGGCGACCCGGGCCTGTTCACCGCCCGACAGCAGAGCGGGCCGATGGTCCACCCGCTGTCCGAGCCCGACCTGTTCGAGCAGATCCTGGGCTCGAACGCGCCGCCGATTTCGACCTGCCAGCAACAACGGTCGTTCGACGTTCTCGGTGGCTGCCGGGTCGGTCAACAGGATCTGATAACTGCTCTGCCACACGAACCCCACCTGCTGAAGTCGATAGCGCTCGCGGTCGCGTTCCGAGCAGGCCATGAGGTCGAGGTCGCCCACGCTCGCCGAGCCAGCATCGGGCCGAACGAGTCCGCCGAGCACGGACAGCAACGTGGACTTACCACTGCCGCTCGCTCCGACCACGCCGAGCATCTCGCCCGCGGACACGTCGAGATCGAGGCCCTGCAGCGCCAGCACCTCGGAGTCGCCGACGCGGTACACCTTCATCAACGAACGGCACGTGACGAGACTCATGACGACCCCAACCGAATGGCTTCATAGAGACGGATTCTGCGCAACGTGGCAGCGACGATCATTCCGCTCACGGCGAGCAGCACAGCCAGCACCAGCACGATCGCGCCCGCCGCCGACCACGCGATCGCGGGGAGTAGTTCGGGTGCTGCACCTGGTGGCGTATCGACGAGCACCGGGATGAACCAGCGGCTGAGCGCGAGCCCGAGCGCCACTGCGATCGCCAGTCCGAGCACCATCACCGTGGCGAGATCGAAGAGGGCCAGAGTGGTGACCTCTCGGCGCGTCATCCCCATCGCCCGCAGGATTCCCAGTTCGGTCGTGCGGCGACTGAACGACACCACGGTGCTGACCACGAACCCGGCGAGCGTGAGCACAGTGGCGAGCGCGACACCGATGGTCAACAACCCCAGCACTCCCTGGCGGCCTGGTTCGTCCTGCTGCGCGGCGATGGACAGGTCCGTGAAACGAAATGCGCCCACATCGGCGCCTCGGCCGGCGAAGTCATTGGCGACCCGCGCCTGGTCCGCGAAGCGCGGTCCGGGCCGCAGCAACACGGTGCGATCATGTGTTGCGCCAGCGAGCGCCTCGACGGTGTCGGCGCGCCCGACCACCAGCGGTGACTGCCGGTCGGGGAACCATCGTGGGAACTGGTCGAACGTGCCCACCACCACGGCATCGAACTCGGCCCCGACACCGTTCGTGATCAGGTCGAGCCGCAATGTGGAACCCACGTCGAGCCCTGCGGATCGGGCGAGGTCAGACGCGACGAGCACCGCATTCGGCGCAGCAGCAAGTGGGGCCATCAGATCACTCAGGCCGTCGCTTGCGTAGTCACTGCGCCAGAACGCCGTGGCTGCGAAGGACTCGGGGTCCACGCCACGGAACAGCAGACCTGGAATCTGCTCGGTTCGAGTGGTGGCCGTGCCGGTGACCTCGATCATCGGTGATGCAGACTCGACGCCCCACACGGAGTCGTACGAATCGAGGGCGGCGTGCCGAGTGACGAGTGGCGCCTCTTGGGGAAGGGCGCTGTCGATCAACTCATCGGCGGCTGCGAAGGGGCTGGGCTCCGGGCTGTCGACACCCCGGTCGATCACATGGGCCTCCGCCCCGACGCGGTGGTGCGCCGAGTCCAACAGCTGCAGGTCGAGCGTGACCGCCAGCGATGCGGTGAACGTCGCCAGTGATGCAGTGAGTACGAGCAGGAGGAGCGGCGCAGCGATGTCGCCAGGAACCCGAGCGGCGCGACGCGCAGCCAGCAGTGCCGCGGTCCGATCGCCGCGCTCGAGTACCGCTGCGACCACACGCATCACGAGCGGAACACCACGCAGGACGATCAGGCCCGCCGCGAGCGCAGCAGCTGAGGGCAGCAGGATCACCGCCGGATCATCGAGCAGGGCGGAGCGACCGTCGCCGTTGCGAACCCCGCGAAGGGTGACCACCGCGATCAGCACCACAGCGAACAGGTCGAGGTAGGTCCGCTGCCACCACGGAACGGTTGCATCGACATCGGACCGCACCGCCAGCGTCGGACGTTCTCGTCGGAGCAACGCCGCTGTGGGGGCGAGCTGCAGTGCAACGAGCAGGACACCGATCGCAAGGGTCGGACCAACGACCGAAGTCGACAGCCCCACGTCGAGTTCGTCGACGGTGGAGAAACGGAAGAAGGTGCGCGTGCGGCCGATGGTCTCAGCCACACCGATCGCCAGCGCCAACCCGACCAGCACAGCACCCGCCGCGATCACGACCGCTTCGGCCGCCGACCCGAAGAGCAGCAGACGTGCAGGCGTGCCGCGGCGTCTCGCCATGGCGAACTCGGCACCGCGACGCCGCACGGTGATGGACACGATCAGGAAACCAACCGCTGAGGCCAGTGCGAGCAGCGGCAGGCTGAAGCTGGTGAGTCCGCGGCGCAGCGCACGTTCGTCATCGCGAAACTCGCGAAGTCCCGACGGTGCGGTCAGGCGGCGAGTGCCCGGAAGCAACGACGCTGCGGTTGCGTTGAGCTCGTCTGAGGCGTCGAGGATCGCGCTGACGGAGTCCCCGCTGATCGATTGCGGATCGAGCGCCAAACGCCAGCGCACGTTCTGCAGCGCGTCGGTTCGGCGCGGCGACAACGACACCGCGATGGTCTCGTTCGGCACCACCAATCGCCTCCGGAACGCCGCTGCACCACCGAACGGGCCCGGGTCGTCGCCGTCGTCCCAGACTCCGACGATCCGCACCTCGAGAAGGCGGCCGGGGGCGTCGAGCAACGCATCGCGATCGACCACCACCAACGAGTCGCCCACGACCAGTTCCTCCAGCTCGGCGAACTCGCGCTCGATCGCGACTTCGATCGGGGCTGCTCCCGACGCTCCGGCATCCGCCGCAGCGGCAACCGGAGCGCGGCCATCGACGAAGCGGGCGATCGTGTCGAAGCCCGTCACGCTCGCGAAGGTGACGGTCGCGACCTCCTCAGCCTCCACACTCTCATCATCACTCTCGGGAGCGTTGCTCTCTGCTGCGGGGAGCACGAGGGACACGCTGTTGGTCTCGACGAAGCGATCCACGCGGTCCAAAGCGAGCCCGCCGGGAGCCGCGTCGCCGGTGAAGTAGTCGTCCGCGGCTTCGACCTCGGCCCACGTGCGGCTGCCTCCGCCGAGGCGGTTGTAGCTGAACAGAAATGCCAACCGGTCATCGAGCTCGGCGTCTGCGGTGTCGTCCTCATCAGGGGCGATGCGATCGTCGAGCAGCCGGGCGGCTGCGGCGTCGGCATAGAGCGGAACACCGGCGGCGATGGCCACCGGTGCCGACAACGCGACCATCAGCAGCAGTGTGGGCAGCATGCTCCGTCGCAGTCGGCGCAGCGAGTCAGCCGACACACCAACGAGCCGCCGGAGCATCATGGGAGCAGCACCTGGTCTCCCTCGGCGAGCGCTGGCTCGGCCGCGAGCACCTGAACGAAGCGGTCGGTGCGCGCACCCACGTCGATCGCGACCCTGCGCCAGGATCCATCTGAATCGACCACGATCACGTACGCGGAGCGGCCGTCGTTTCGAACCGCGTCGGCGGGCAGCCGCAACGATGACGACGCGGTGGTCGACTCGAACACCACGATCACCTCATCGCCGACCTCGAAAGGCGCATCGGGAACGAGCTCCACCGAGAACTCGGGCAACTGCGATACGGGAGGCACCGAGTCGGGCGACTCGTCAACGGGCGACTCGGCATCGGTGACCGTCGACACCACTGCAGCGAACGGCTCACCCAGCGCACCCCCCGGTTCGACCAGGCTCACGTCATCACCGATCGCGATCGTGTTCTCGTTCGAGATGTCGGCCACCACATGACGCACCGAGGCGTCTCCGAGCGCGAAGAGCGGATCGCCCTCGGCAACCACGTCGAACACGCTCACGAAGTACTCGCTGATGGTGCCGGTAACAGGTGCCGCGACGACGGTGGCCGGGCCGACGACGCTCTCGCTCTGCGCGGTGATGATGTCGAGGTCGAGTTGTTCGACCGCCGCGGTGCGGCCCTCGATCTGCGCGATCTCCCGCTCGATCTGGAGGATGTCGAGTCGCAGGCCGTCGGTCGGGTCGGGAGCTCCCGAGAACTCCAGCACCAACTCGTCAGCAACAACGGTGTCACCCACTGCCGTCGTGCGGCGTTCCAGGCGCCCGGGCCCATCGGCGAACACCAGCACCGGGGCAACGACTCGGACCTCACCACGCACTTCGACAGCAGCAACGACGGGGCCGACTTCGACCAGTGCGACCGCCGACGTGTCATCGATCATGGAAGATGCCGCATCGCCAACCGGCGCCGCTGCGCCTCGCTCCCAACGCGACTGATCGGGCACACCACAACCCGCAGCGAGGAGCCCGAACGCAAGCGGCACACCGAGCCGACGCAGCACGGCGCAATGGGACATCTTCGTCACCGTAGTGATTGTGGGGGCGCCTAGCCTCGTCTCATGGCAGGAAGCGACACCACGACATCACCTGACACTCCAGCAGTGCTGCAAACGGTTCCGCTCGGCTTCCAGTGGCCCACGATCGACCCGTTCTTGTTCTGCGTCCACCACCTCGATCACTACCCGGCTGCCGATGGCGAATTGGGCCCTGACGCCTCGCTCGAGGGCCGCTCGATCGGCAACGACTTCGACCCGCAGGGCGGCTGGCGGATGTACCACGGGTCGCATGTGCCCGGCTTCCCGCAGCATCCACATCGCGGGTTCGAGACCATCACGTTCGTTCGCCAAGGCCTCGTCGACCACAGTGATTCCGCCGGCGCCACAGCCAGGTACGGGCGCGGTGACGTGCAGTGGATGACCGCGGGCGCTGGGATCCAGCACGCCGAGATGTTCCCGCTCCTCGACGATGATGCGCCCAACACCCTCGAGTTGTTCCAGATCTGGATGAACCTGCCGGCGGCAGACAAGATGGTCGATGCACATTTCACCATGCTGTGGGATCACGACATCCCGCGGCACGTGGCTCGGTCCGCTCCGGGCGCACCGGCGGTCACGGTCACGGTGATCGCCGGGCTGCTCGGCGACGCAACCCCGCCGTCACCGCCACCAGCGTCATATGCCGCGAGGCCCGGTGCGGACGTGGCGCTCTGGCATGTGAGCTTCGACGCCGGTTCGTCGTGGACCATGCCTGCCGCTGGCGATGACGTGGCCCGGGTGCTCTACGTGTTCGAGGGCGACGGAATCACCGTCTCGGGAGAAACGGTGGCGAACGCAACCGGCGCGGTGGTGGACGCAACTCGCGAACTCACGCTCAGCTCAGCTGGTCCCGCCGAGATGCTCGTGATGCAGGGTCGCCCGATCGCCGAGCCGATCGCCCAGCAGGGGCCGTTCGTGATGAACACCGAGGACGAGATCCGTCAGGCGTTCAGCGACTATCGGGCCACACAGTTCGGCGGGTGGCCATGGGACGGCCCCGACCCCACACATGGTCACGATGACACTCGGTTCGCGCGCCATGTCGACGGTCGTGTCGAGCACGCTCCCCAGAGCTGATTCAGCCGCGATCGAACTCGTCGCGGGTGATGCCGTCATCGGGCTCACCTGCGGCGTCAGCTGACGCACCGCCACCCTTGGCAGCATTGGTCGCCTCGGCCTTGGACGCTGCCTTGTTCACCAGGTTGGTCAGCGCATCAGCAGCGCCCTTGACGGCGTTGGCTGCTCCAACGGTTGCAGCCGCCTGTCGAGCCTGGGCCTCTTCGGCGCTGTAGGTCGAGTTCACCGGCGATTCGGCCGGGGTGTCGATGCCGTGGTGGGTCACGCCGCCAGCCGAGTACTTCTTGGCCGCATCGGAGGCTTTGGCGGTTGCAGCGGTGGTCTTGCCCTTGCTCACTTTGTCCAGCTGGGTTCCTGCCTTCTCGACCGCATCACCGATCTTGTGGCGGTTCTTCTCCAGCAGCTGCTTCGCCTTGCGCAAGTTCCGTGCGTTCAACAATCCCATGCCTTGAAAGTATCGACTCCCACCCCGATTTCGCATCCCATGTAGAGGTTGAGGTCTGACCCCAACCTCTACATCAGGGCCGGGGCGGGGCCTCGCGATTGGTCAGCTCGCTGGGAACAGTGCTCGTGCCTTGGTCGCGCACCGCTGCCAGCGCTCGTTCGATGTCATCGAACGCCTGGCGGCTTTTCGGCGCTTCAGCGCAGTAGCGAGTCACCTGGGCAAGGGCGATGCGGCACTCCGGCATACCGACCGCGTCGACGTGCTGCTGGGCGGCGGTGGCGAGCACCAGCGCGTTGGGTTTGGCGTTGCCGACGTCTTCGGCAGCGAAGATCGCCAGGCGTCGGGCGATGAACAGCGGATCCTCGCCTCCCTCGAGCATCTGGGCCAGCCAACGGATTGCATCATCAGCGTTCCCGGCGCGCATGCTCTTGATGTAGGCCGAGGCATGGTCGTAGTGCTCGTCGCCAGCTCGGTCGTAGCGCACGCTGCGGGCATCGGATGCTTCAGCGACATGGCTGGCCTCGATGCTCCCGGTTCCGGCGAGCAGGGCGGCAGCTTCGAGGAGCGTGAGGGCGCGGCGTGCGTCACCGCCGGTCCGGTCGAGGACGAGTTCGATCGCGTCATCGGCCACGGTGACCGATCGGCTGCGAGACAGACCGCGTCCGCTGTCGGCCGCGGCGGCGATGAGGAGTCCGGCCAGCACGGCTCGTGGAATGGGTTCGAGCTTGTAGACCACGCACCGGCTGAGCAGCGCACGGTTGATCGACACGTATGGATTCTCCGTGGTGGCGCCGACGAGGCGAATGGTCCCGTCTTCGACGCTGGGCAGGAGGGCATCCTGTTGCGCCCGATTGAAACGGTGAATCTCGTCGAGGAAGAGCACGGTCTGTCGGCTCTCGCCTCCGTGGGCTCCGCCGAGGCGAGCCCGGGCTTCGGACACCACGCGGCGGACGTCGGCAAGTCCAGCGGCGACCGCACTGAGTTCCTCGACCGCCATGCCGGTCTCGCTCGCGACCAACCGGGCAATGGTGGTCTTGCCGGTTCCCGGAGGCCCCTGCAGCACCATGTTCGGCACATGACCCGCTGCCAGTTGACGACGAAGACTCCCCTGGTCACCAGCCAGGCGGTCCTGGCCCATCAGCTCATCGAGCGTTCGCGGGCGCATTCGTTCGGCCAGGGGTGCAAGGCCTTCGCGACGCACGTCGCCGGCAGCAGAGAACAGATCGGATGACACCGCCGTGAGGCTATTTCCGCAGTGGCACGCTGAGCCGTTCGCGAACCCGACATGTAGAGGTTGGGGTCAGACCCAGAGTTCTACATCAGGTGATCAGGGGGCGGCCGCGCCAGCGTCGCCACGCGTTGCGCAGCGGTGTACGCACCGCTTCGAGCGCCAGGTAGAACGCCGGGAAGCTCAGCAGCACGAGGAAGGTCGAGCTCACGAGCCCGCCCATCAGCGTGAAGCCCAGTGACTCCCAGAACGGGTCGCTCAGCGAGAGCGGCAACAAGCCGACCACGGTCGTGATCGTCGTGGCCACGAGCGGGCGGAAGCGCGAGGTGACCGCTGCTTGAATCGCTTCGGCAGCCGTGGCACCGTTGCGACGCTCCTGGTTGGCCGCGTCGACCAGCAGGATCGAGTTGTTCACCGCGACACCGATGAGGGCGATGAAGCCGACCACGGCGAGGAAGCTGAGCGGGTTGTCCGACAGCGAGAGCGCTGTGAACACACCGAAGAAGCTGAACGGCACGGCGAGGAAGATCAGCAGCGACTGCGCAAGCGAGCGGAACTGCACCGTGATCAACAACAGCATCAGGAGCAGGGCGACCAGGCCGGCCACACCGAGTGCGGCGAAGTCGTCCTGGTTGTCGGACTCCAGGCCGAAGTCGAACCCGAGTGCCTCGGCGGGCAGCCCGGCAGCGGCCAGTTCGGTTTCCCCGAACGCACCGGTCACGTAGGTCTCGGTCTCGTTCAAGATGCCGGAGATGCCGCTGTCCTCGTCGTACTGAGCGCGAACTTCGATGACGCGCTGGCCGTCGATACGGAACACCTCGCCTTCGGTCCCGATGATCGCATCGGTGATGGTGACGATCGAGCCACCGGTGTCGAGTTGCCGGCCGATCAGATCGTCACGCAGCACTTCGGCAAAGGCCTGCCCTGCGTCGACGGTGTCGTCGGTGACGGTGATCTGCGCAGCGAACGGGAACTCGACGATGGGCGGACCGTTCTCGGTGATGCCCACGGTCACGCGTGCGCCTTCGATGTCGGCGAGGCGTTCCTCGATCTGCTCGACGAATTCAGGCGCGGTGGTCGAACGCGATCCGATGGGTGTGAGGTCGATGAAGGTCGAGATCACGCGCTCGTTACCTCGCACGTACTGCGAGCGATCGAGTTCGTCACCGAGCACGTCGAGGATGACGTTGTCGATCTCGGTGGCCTTGACCTGGGCTTCTTCGATGGTGGTGCCGGGCGGGAACTCCACAGCAGCCGACATGCCGACTGCATCCTTGCCAGCCGGGAAGATGCTGAATCCAATGGTCCCCGCAGTGATCAGGCCGCCGAAGATGGCCACCACGGCCAGGACGGCGAGCATGCTGCCCACGAACCAGCCCTTGATGCCGTTCCCCGAGGGGTAGGCCGCGAGACGACCGGCGGAGCGAGCCACCGATTGTTCGGCCCGCACGATCGCGTTCGGTTCGACGGGCCCACGCAGCAGGAACGTTCGGGCGACGGTCGGGATGAACAGCACGGAGAATGCAAACGACAGCAGCAGCGTGATGATCACCGTGGTCGGGATCGGACGGATGAATTCGCCGAGGATGCCACCGACGAAGAGAATCGGGCTGAACACCACGACGGTGGTGAGCGTGCCGGCAAACGATGCGCTGCCGACGCGGTCGATGGCCCGCTTGATCACGCCCATCGAAGTGTCGGTGTTCTCGTCGGCTGGGTCACCGTCCACGATGCTCAGGTCAGGGTCACCTCGATTCGCATCGATCGATTCCGAGATCACGATCGCATCGTCGACGATCAGCCCCAGGGTGAGAATCAGGCCGAAGAGCGTGATCGTGTTCAAGGTGAAACCAATCGCCCACAGCCCGACCACGGCTCCGATCATCACGAGGGCCATGAACCCGACGGTGAGCAGGGCGACACGCCAGCCGATGAGCAAGAGGCTGACGATCGCCACGGCGATCAAACCGGTGAGGAGGTTGCGCGTGAGTGATGAGATCTGACGCTCCACGCCCACGGCGAAGTCAGCGGTGATCTCGGCGCTGTAACCGTCTGCGAGAGCGACGTCAGCGGAGCTCAAGCGGTCTTCGAGCAGGTTGCTGAACTCGATCACGTCGAGGTCGGAGCCCTCGGCACGGATCACACCGACCGAGATTGCTTCCTGGTAGCCCGTGTCGTCGATGACCACACGGGTGAAACGGGTGAGTCGTTCTTCGGTTTCGCCGGTTGCCGGGTCGAGCGAACTGGTGATCAGGTCACGCACTTCAGCGGCCTCGATCGCGGTTTCAGCGGTGAGGGACGCAGCGAGCGCACCCGCCTGCTCCTGAAGGTCGGCCGCGGTGGCCCCCTTCGGCCCGATCACCGACACCAGAACGTCGTAGGTGTCGACGAACCGGGCGGCGCTGATGGCTCGGTAGTCGATGGTCAGCGCAGCGGTGACCTCTGGGGGGAACTCGACCCCTGCATCGAGCAGCAGCTGGGTGCCCTCTTCGGATCCAATGGCGTCGTCGAACTCGGCGACCACGACGAACGAGCTGAGTCGGGCAGACGACTCGACCGATACGACACCTTCGATGTCGGAGAATGCCTCGACGAGCGGGAGCGTCACGTCGGCATCAACGGCTTCGAAGTCATCGACGAAGTAGGTACCGGTGACGATCGCGATCGGAGTGTTGATCGGCGGGAAACCCTCGCGGTCCAGCCCGATTCCGTAGGCGTACCCACCAGCGAGCACGGCCACCACGAAGAACGCCATCGTGGCCTTCCAACGACGCGCTGCTCCAGTGGCGAGCGACGTGATGATCGACCGGCGCGGCGCATCACCGGGCACTCCTGCCTCGATCTCGGAGTTGTCGGGGGTAACCGGGGCGGAGGGGGTTGCCGCGTCCATGGTGCTCAGTTCTGCAGACGCAGGCGCGTCCGCCAAGGTGACGAATATCGTCCGACACGCTACTGACGCCCCATCGGCGTGTCCCGGTGAGCTGCTCGCTGAGTGAGGGACAGTCGTCACAGGTCGGTTCGTCGGGTCAGGCTTTGCTAGCAACGTGACATGACCGACGTCACCAACCTGTCCGCGCTCGCCTCCGAGACCAGGTGGCTCGACGCCACCGCACAGGCCGAACTCCTGGCGAGTGGCGATGTGTCCGCGGTCGAACTGGTCGACGCGGCCATCGAACGGATCGAAGCGCTCGACGTCCCCCTCAACTCGGTGGTGGTCCGCTGGTACGACGACGCTCGCGCCGCGGCGACCGACGTGGACACCCGGCGAGCCGCCGGTGAAGACCTCCCACCGTTCGCCGGTGTGCCGACCCTGCTGAAGGATCTGTGGGCGGAGTCAGCTGGACATCCACAGACCAACGGCAACGTTGCACTGCGCGATGCCATGCCGGTCAGCGACTACGACTCGAACCTGGTCCGCCGGTTCCGAGCAGCAGGGCTGATCACCCTCGGGCGCACGAACAGCCCCGAGCTGGGTTCGCTCCCCGTGACCGAGCCGCTGTCCTTCGGCCCCACCCGCAACCCGTGGTCCACGGACCACACACCTGGCGGTTCGTCAGGCGGCGCCGCTGCAGCCGTGGCTGCGGGGATGGTGCCGATCGCGAACGCATCCGATGGTGGCGGATCGATTCGTATTCCGGCCTCGTGCTGCGGCCTCATTGGATTGAAGACCTCGCAGGGCCGCATCTCGCTGGGACCCGACCGTGACGAATCCGGCCTGAGCGTCGCGTTCGCCGTGTCTCGCTCCATGCGCGACACCGCATCACTGCTCGACTTGGTTGCGGGCGCCGACGTGGGCGACAACGTCATCGCACCCGCTCCCTCACGTCCGTACGCGGCCGAAGTCGGCGCCGACCCGGGTCGACTGCGGATCGGCGTACTCGCACACCATCCGCTCGGTCAGCGACTCGACCCGCAGTGTGCAACAGCGGCCACCGAAGCTGCGGCACTACTCGAAGGACTCGGCCACCACGTCGAAGCCACGCACCCACCGGTACTCGAAGACGCCGAGTTCTCCGGACGATTCATGGCCATCTGGGCCACCAACATGGCCCTCGGTATCAAGCGACTCGGCGCACTCGTCGGCCACGAGCTCACCGCTGACGAGGTCGAGCCGGTCAACTGGGCAATGGCAGAGTTCGCGAAGCAACTGACCGCCACCGAGTTCGGCGCCGCCCTGGGAGCGATCAACGAGTACCGCCGGGCCATGCAGCAGTGGTGGGCCGACGGCTGGGACGTGTTGGTGACCCCCACGCTGTCCGAGCCGCCCACCCGTATCGGCGAACATGATGCCCAGCCTGGTGACCCGATGGCGGGTATGCGTCGGGCGGCGGAGTTCGTGGCATTCACCCCGCCGTTCAACACCAGCGGTCAGCCGGCGATCAGCTTGCCCATGCATGTCACCCCTGACGGTCTCCCGGTCGGCGTGCAACTCGTGGGTGCCTACGGACGCGAGGACCTGCTGATCCGGGTGTCATCGCAGATCGAGGCAGCAGGCGGGTTCATCCTGCCCGACGCCACCACCATCGGCTGAGCGGTCACCAACGGACGGTCGAACGCTCAGTAGTCGGAGGGTGCGGCCGGGTCGTAGTTCGGTGCCCACGCGGGGACGAACGGTTGCGCACCGGTGTCGATGTAGCGAGCGTGGGTCACGATGCTGCCCGGTGTCACGCGATGAATCTGGTAGCCGACCGGGTCATGGATCAGCGCGGGTCCACCATCGTCATCGAGCTGGAGCGCAACGTGTTGCACGGTGGACATTCCCACCTGCGCGGCCACACCGGCAACACTCGACACGGCCGGTCGGTGCAGGTGCCCACACACGATCCGGTCCACCACGCCGGGGTGCGCAGCGAGCACCTCGGTGAAACGGTCCAGCCCCACGAAGCCTGCGCCGTCCATCCAGTCGATGCCGGTGAGGAACGGTGGGTGGTGCATGGCCAGCAGTGTCGGGCCGTCATGGCGAGCAGCGAGTGCTGCATCGAGAAATGCGACACGCTCGTCGTCGAACTCGCCCCCGGCATACCCCGGTCGCGTGGAGTCGAGCCCGATGATCCGCACGCCATCGATGTCGTGCACCCAGCTGGCATGTTCACCATCGACCCATCCCGCATCAGGGAACGTGTCTCGAACCAGTGACCGGCGATCGTGGTTGCCGGGCAACGGCAGGACGCGAACCTCGATGCGTTCGAGCGATGCGGCCAACGCGACGAAGGCTTCGGGGTGCGCCGTGTCGGTGAGGTCACCCGTGACCAGCACGACGTCGAGTCCCGGTGACTCGGCATTGATCGACTCGACGGCAGCGTCGAGCCGGGCGTTGTTGTCCACATAGGACTCGTTGGTCTCGCCGAGCGGAGCGATGACATGGGTGTCGGTCAGCTGCCCGATCAGCACGGGCGAGGTCGAAAGAGCCACCCGGTGAGTGTCGCACAGCTGCATCAACCACCCGTTGCGCAGCGCTTCAGGACCGACTGTTCAGCTCCGACCACATCGGCGTGTTCGACGCGAGTGGCGCACCCGAGCGGGTCGACCCAATGCTCCCGCTGCTCGTCGCAGCTGCGGCAACGACCACGCTGCGACTGGGGCCGCTCGTGTTGAACAACGAGTTCTACGTGCCGTCACTGCTGGCGCGCTCGGCGATCACCGTCGACCAACTCACCGGCGGCCGCCTGGTACTGGGACTCGGGGCCGGGTACGCAGAGGCAGAACACGACGCGATCGGGAGGCCCATTCGTCCGCCTCGATGCGCTCAGTGGGCGCTGAGCCGACTCGGCCAGCCTGTGACATCGACCTGTGACATCGATCGTTGACCTGAGCTCGCCTCCCCCGTCGGACAGAATGTCGTGAGCATGCTGCTGATGGCCGACAGCCGAGCGACCCGCCACGGGGGTTCGCGAGGTCGAGAGCGGCCCCTCCGCGCTCAAGCTCGCGCCCAGTACTGCCGACGACATCAAGGTCAGACGCACTGTTCATGGAGGGACGCAGCATGTGGCGGAAAGGTTCGGTGAGCGGCATGCGATGGCGAAGCCTGCTCACGTGCACCGCGCTCGCAGCGGGGTTGATCGCCGTGAGCCCCCCAGGCCCCGGAGCAGCCGACGCCAACGTCGCTGACGCCGCCGCAGCCAACGTGTCAGGCCCCGCGAACGTCGGCGGTTTGGTACAGCCCGTCCGACTGGAACGCCCCCAACTCGTGTCGACCCTCACCGAAGTCCTGCAGGCCGGTGTGGTCGGGATCAACCGGCTCAACGACACGTTTCCCACAACGGACATCTCGGTCGCTGCAATCGCCGAGGTCGGCAACAACATCTACGTGGGTGGCAAGTTCACCCAGGTCGAGATCGCGGCAACCGGCGCACGGATCGATCAACCGTTCCTCGCTGCGTTCGACCGCACCACGGGAGCCTGGATTCCATCGTTCCGCCCGGTGATCAACGGCAACGTCTGGGATCTCACGGCCACCGATGACGGACAGCTCGTCGTGGGCGGCCAGTTCACCAGCGTCAACGGCGCCGCGAACACCAGCGGCGTTGCAATGCTCGACCCGATCTCGGGGGCACTGAACCCGACCTGGCGAGTGAACCTCACCCTCACGGGCATCCCCCGGTGGCCGATCGCCCGCACCCTCGACATCGACAACGGTTGGCTCTACATCGGCGGCAACTTCACCCGCATCAACAGCGCTGACGGTCAGCTCGTTCAGACCGTGCAAGTTGCTCGAGTCGAACTGAGCTCGGGCAACGTCGATCGATCGTTCATCCCACACTTCGACGGCATCGTCTTCGACATCGACGCCGACGGTGACCGGGTCTACGTGGTGGGCAACTTCCTCTTCGTCAACGGCGTCTTCTCGGTCGGGCTCGGTGTCTTGAACACAGGTGACGCTTCTTCGGTGAGCGGTCTCCAGCCGTGGGTTCGCACGAGTCTCGCAAGCACCGAACGCAGCTACCAGCAAGCGGTGCTCGTACTCGACGACCAGGTCTGGCAAGCCGGATCCCAACACAGCCGCCAGGTGTACCGCCGCAGCGATCATGCGCTGAGCCGCTCGTGGGTCAGCGCTCCCTTCGGTGATGGTCAGGCGCTCGCCACGAACAACGGCGTGATGTACTCCGGCAGCCACGCGAACGGCGCAAGCCGGTTGTACCAAGACGCCATTCACGAAGGGCTGACCGGAACCACCAGCAGCCGCGCGATCCGTTGGATGGCCGCGTTCAGCACCGTCGGCCAACAGCACCTCGACTGGATTCCGCGAATCGAATCCGAGAACGGCGAAGGCAGCTGGGAGCTCTTCGTCGACTCCACGGACTGCCTGTGGACCGGCGGCGACTTCAATCGTGGCACCGTGGTCGATGGCACCGCGCGCTACGTCCAGGGTTTCGCCAAGTTCTGTCCCTGATCAGGTCGGTTCGTTCAGAGCCGGCCCTTCGCCTTCAATTCCAGGTACTTGTCGACCACGCCCGTGGCGAGGTCGCCAGGCCGAGCGTCGACGACCACCACGCCGAGCGCTGAGAGCGATGCGATCGTGCGTTCGCGTGCATCGAGCGACGCCACCGCAGCTGCAGATCGAAACACCTCTTCGGGGTCTGCGTGCTGTGTGGCCGACGCCCACGCTGCGACATCAGGATCACGGACCGCGGCGACCATCACCAAGTGGGTACGGGTGAGCGAGGTCAGCGCGGGGAGCAGCGAATCGATGACCACGGATTCGACGAGATCGGTGAACACCACGAACAGTGATCGCCGACGGAACCGCGACGCAGCGGTGGTGAACGCCACCCCGTACGCGCTCTCGTCGTATTGCGGATCGAGGAGGTACATCGCCTCGGTGACCCGTGCGAACTGGGCTTTGCTGTTGGACGCCGGAACGATGCCACGGACCTGGTTGTCGAAGGTGATCAGGCCGATGTTGTCGCCGAGTTGGGACGCCACTTGGGTCAGTCCGAGCACCGCATCCATCGCGTGCTCGACTCGCGGTGCATCGCCCACGGTGCCGGCCATGACCCGCCCGTTGTCGAGCATGGCGACCACGTGCTGGTTGCGCTCGGCGCGGTAGTCGCGCACGATTGCCTTTTGTTGGCGAGCGGTTGCTGCCCAGTCCACCCGCCGGATGTCATCACCCGGCCGATACTCACGAAGCTGGTCGAAATCGGTGCCGGTGCCGCGAGCGCGAACGCTGCGAACGCCACTCTCGAGCGGTATCCGCATGCGGGTTCGCATCAGGTCCCGCGACGGGTACGCGGGCAGCACCGCCAGCGTGTCGGTCACGGTGCGGGTCTGTTGGCGATGCACAAGGCGCAGCGGTCCGGAGGTGCGGATGGTGATCGAACCGAACGGAAACCGGCCGCGCCGTTGCGGTTCGATGGTGGCACCGAATCGGTGCTGGCGATCTGCGGCGACGGTGAATCGCGAGGACCGGCGCGAGGCCTGAAAGCTCGGCCACAGTGCGTCGGCCACGCTGGTGCGCAGCGGCCGGCCGGTGCGGTTCTTCACCAGCCAGCGCAATTCTCCGCGCTCGCCGAGGGTCAGTGACGCGGGGAACTCGCGCGTCACCTCCACTCCTGTTGGATTGGGCGCCGCCAGGAAGTCAGCGATCGTCAACACCAGGACTGCGGCGAGCGCGATGCCGACCACCACCCAACGTTCCGGGCGAACGATCGCCAACGGCACGGTGGCCGCCACGATCAGCAGCGCTGTCCAGCCGGTGGGAATCGGCACGCTGCGCACCCTGCGATCAGCCACGCGTCACCACCTCGCCCGCGACACGATCATCGAAGGTGTCTGACCTTCGATGGTCGTGGTTGGACGTGGGGTTGGCGGACATCAACGAGGGGTGGGGACCGTGGCCAGCAAGCCGTCGATGATCGCGTCGGCAGCGGTGCCTTCGAGTTCGAGCTCGGGACGCACGAGCACACGGTGACGCAGGCATGGCTTGGCGATTGCTTTCACTTCGTCGGGTGTCACGAACGGTCGACCGGACAGCCACGCCCAGGCCTTGGCTGCGTGCAACAACCAGGTCATGCCGCGAGGTGACACGCCCAGCTGCAATGACGGTGATTCGCGAGTGGCGCGAGCGAGCTGCACGATGTAGCGCAGCACGGCGGGCTCGACGGTGATCGCGTCGATCTCACGTCTGGCCGCCGCCAGGTCAGCAGCCGAGGCCATCGGCTTGATCAGGTCAGCGGTTGCATGCGGGTTCATGCCGCCGTGGTGTCGCGCGAGCATGTCGTGCTCCTGCTCCTCGGTTGGATAGCCGACCACCAGCTTGAACATGAAGCGGTCGAGCTGTGCTTCGGGCAGCGGGAACGTGCCTTCGTACTCGATCGGGTTCTGCGTTGCGATCACCAAGAACGGATTGGGCAATGGATGTGTCGTGCCTTCGATCGACACCTGGCGCTCCTCCATGGCCTCGAGCAGTGCGGCCTGGGTCTTGGGTGGTGTGCGGTTGATCTCATCTGCCAGCAGCAGGTTCGTGAACACCGGCCCCTCGCGGAACCGGAACGTGGGTGCTTGACCCGGCACCTGGTCGAGCACGGACAGACCGACCACGTCGGACGGCATCAGGTCAGGTGTGAACTGGACGCGCGAGAACTCCATGTCGAAGGCTGCAGCGAGGGTCTTGGCGAGCAGCGTCTTGGCCACACCCGGCACCCCTTCGAGCAACACGTGACCGTTCACGAGGAGGGCGGTGATCACACCGCTCAACACCCCCTGCTGACCAACGATCACCTTGCCGACCTCTTCGCGCACGTCCATCACAGCGCGTCGCGCAGCGGATTCGCCGCTGGACGTGGTGCTCATCGGGCCGGGCCCCGCTGGTGGAGCCGGAGGTGGTGTGCCGGTGGCACGCCCCGCGTTGGGTGCGGCGGGTGGTGGTTGCATCGGGGAATCGGTCATTGGGTCGGCACCCTTTCATCGAGGTCTGAACTGGGATCGCTGCTCTTGGGATCGCTGTTGGCGGTCGGAGTCGGTCGCACGTCGCCGAACACGGCGCTGCGCATCTGGTCGATCGCCGCGGTGAGCGCTACGAGGCCTGCGGTGTCGTTCGCTGTGCGCCGTAACAGATGCTCGGTCTCGCCACTGGCGACGGGTGAGCGATCGGCCACGGCTCGATCGAGATCGGCGAGCGGCGCAGCGAGGTCGACACCGTGCGCTCGACACAGGTCACGGTGCAGTCGCGACAGCAGCAGCCATCCGGCCTTGGAGGAGTGGCCTGCTCGCTGCATGAGGTTGCCGGTTGCTGACACCAGCTCGCTGCCCGCTATCGGCGTGGCGATTGGTTCAGCAACGATCCGTCCCTCGCGGGAACTACTCGACGCGGCGAACACCACGAAGGCGACACCTCCGAGCACGAGCGACATCCACACCCACGTCGGCACGAGATCGCGCAGCGTGTCGTCGCCCGAGCCGACATCTTGGGGCGTCGGGCTGGCGCCGTCACCCAGAAGGAAGGTCACCGCGGCACCGTCGACGGGCACGAGCAATGACACGGCGAGCCCGGCGTTGTCGCTGCGTCGAAGCGACCTGTTCACGAACACCTCGTTGTCGCCGAGACCCACGATGCGACCGGCACCGAATTCACGAACGATCACGAACGAGTGGTTCGGCGCGAAGAACCCGTCGGTTGGTTCGGTGAAGCATTGGGGTTCGGACGGTCCAACGGGAAAGAGCACGCCGTTGGGCACAGCCACACCGCGCAGTTCGTCGAGGGCCCCCACGTTGCACACACCAGGGAGCACGTTCGCCTCTTGTGCAGCTGGTCGTCGCACGACTGCTTCGGCGAGCCCGTCGATCGCCACCGCCCCGCCGTCCACGCCAGATCCGCCGTGCAGGCTGCTTTCGGGGTCAGCCACCACGACCACACCTCCAGCTTCGGCAAAGTCGAGCACGGCATCGCGCTGCTCGTCATTCAGCCGGTCCTCGAGCACGAGGATCCGAGTGGTGGTGATCGATTCGATGTCGGGCACGTCGCGTGTGTCGGTCACGTCAGCTCCCGCACTCTGCAAGGTGAGCACGAGGCCGCGAGCACCGCTGGGCTGCCCGGATCGCGGGTCGAACGGTTCGGGGCCGGGCCGGGCTCGAACCAGCAGCAGCACCACCAGCGCCATGGCCAACACGAACACCACCGCGGCAACGGTCTTGACCCCCGCAGCGGTGCCAGAACCCTGGCTTGCGGACCGAGCCACTACGACCGCCCCACTCGGCGACCAGCTCCGGAACGGACGGCGTCGAGCACCGGGTGTTCAGCTGCCAGGAACCGGCGGTCGTCCTCGGCGCTCACCACGTCATCGTCGAACCATGCCTCGTCGAAGATGTCGGCCGCGATGTCGAATTGCGTTGCCACCGCCGCACCGATCGTGCCGAGTCGAGGTGCGATCTCGGCCACCTGGGATCGCTCTTCACCTGACGTGCGTCCTGGGATCTCGTCGACGAACCCGGTTCGAGCGAGGTCGCCGATGAGCCCGCGGTACTGGCACCTGATGGCCTCGCGAAAGTCGCCACGCTCGCGAGCGTCAGCGGCCTGACGCCGCCAACGGTCGGGTGGGGTCTCGTGGTCGATCACCCGCGAGTCGACCGCTTCGTCGACGGACTCATCGACGTCGATCAACTCACCCTCGTCGCTGTCGACAACGCCACTCCCCTCGCCCGACAGCCAGCGCATCACCAACCAGGCAATGGCGACCACGAGGGCCGCGACGAGCAGGAACACGAGCAACTGACCGATGAAACCGGCACCGGCCCCGGGGTTGGGAGCGTCGGGCGAACCCGACGGCGGATCGACCGGGTCAGGCGCCGACGGGTTACACACGCGGTTCGTACTGGTGACCGAACACGCTCGGTCGCGGGCGTCATCAGGATCGATGTCGGTCGGGCCGAGCGGATCGGTCAACCTCAGCCAGACGAGGGATGTCTGCGCCACCAGATTCATCGGGCTGCCCCCGACTGGTCGGCTGGACCAAAGGCGGCGTCGGCATCGATCTGCAGGTCGAGGCCTTCGCCTCCCAGGCGCACTTCGAGATACGCCTGTGCTGTTCCGAGCGCCACGAGCGGCACCACCACGAGCACCGCCAACTGCACCATCACGCTCTGGACGAGCCAGGTCGCGTCACCCAACTCCAGGAACCCGAACTCCTCGAGCAGCGGGACCAGCGTCGCGATGCCGATCAGCAGCAGCGTGGACACCAACGTGGCCGCGAGCACGAAGACCAGGCACAGCCCGTAGCGCAGCTTCACCAGGCGCCAGCTTCGCCGGGCCGATGCGAGCGCGCCGAGTTTCTCGCCGACCATGGTCGGGATCACCAGCAGCGTGGCTGCCGACGAGAACCACGCCACGAACGTGAACAGGAAGATCCAGAGACCCGCCACGTCCTGGTTCGCGGTGACCACGATCAACGCCATCAGCGGGAACCACCAGTGGGTCAGCGCCCAGGCTGCAGCGATGCGCGGCAGGCGCCGAAAGGTGCGGGCCAATGCACGACCGAGCGATACCGGCGTCCAAAATCGCTCACCCAGCAGGATCTGTGCAGCGAAGAAGCCGACGACTGCGGTGGCCAAACTGACGAACACGGTGGCGATCAACACCGCGAGGTCTTCGATGCCGCTGCTCGTGTCGTCGAAGATCGCGGGGATCGCCGAGTCGTTGGGGTCGACGCGGTCATAGCCGAGGACGGACACCCAGATATTGAGCGCCACCGCCGGCACGAGGATCACCGCTGCACCGACCATCACGTCACGCAACCGGCGCTGCATGATCTCGCCGCCACCATCGAGCGCAGCGAGGACTGGGCGCCGGCTTCGACGCAGACGCAGGGCGATGCCCCCATTCTTTCGGGCGACCGCAACCGCGGCGGAACGGGGCGTGGACGCCGATGTCTCGACTGGCGCCCATCCGCCCTGATCCGTCATCGCTCCATCATCGTCCATCATCGGGCGCCGGGCACGCCACTTCTGAACCATCGGCACCAAACCATCGCGGCAGTGCGCCGGGCCCGCTTGGGTAGCCTCCGGGGCAATGCGTGGCTATGACTCGACGAGCTACGGCGACGGATTCGCCGACGTGTACGACGAGTGGTACGCCGAGGTGACCGATGTCGAAGCCACTGTGGAGCGCATGGTCGGTCTTGCTGGACCGGGCGGCAGCGTGCTGGAGCTGGGCGTCGGAACGGGACGCCTGGCGATCCCGATGTCGACCGCTGGCTTGCGCGTCGTCGGCATCGATTCCAGCGATGCGATGCTGGCGCGTCTCGCGGACCACCCCGATGCGGGTGACGTCACCGCCGTACTCGGCGACATGGTCCACGAACTGCCTGCTGGACCATTCGATTCGTGCCTCGTTGCCTACAACACGATCTTCAACCTGCTCGACGCTGGCACGCAACAGCGCTGCTTCACCGAGGTCGCCGCCCGGCTGCGGCCCGGCGGGAGCTTCGTGGTCGAGGCAATCGTTCCTGACACCGAGGCACCCACCGGCAGCAACGTGAGCGTGCGGTCGATGAGCGTTGATCGAGTCGTGCTCTCGGTCTCGGACCATCGACCGGACGAGCAACGCACCAGCGGCCAATTCGTGGAGTTCACCGAGGCGGGTGGCGTTCGCCTGCGTCCGTGGTCGATTCGCTGGGCATCACCCGAGGAACTCGATGACATGGCCGCCGCTGCGGGTTTCGTCGTCGAACAGCGCCATGGCGACATGTCGGGCACCGAATTCGACGACGATGCTGTGCACCACGTCACGGTGTACCGCCTTGCGGTCAGCTGATCACGCGTCGATCGGGACAGGTAGCGTGACAGGCGTATGTTCCTCGAGCGCATCCGCGAGCCCGCCGATCTCCGCACGCTCGACTACGAACAACTCCGTGATCTCGGCGGCGAGATCCGTGACTTCATCGTGTCCGCCGTGTCCGAGGTGGGGGGCCACCTCGGCTCGAACCTCGGAGCGGTGGAACTGACCCTCGCGCTGCACCGGGTGTTCGAATCGCCGAAAGACGCCATTCTCTGGGACACCGGCCACCAGGCCTATGTCCACAAGATCGTCACCGGCCGTCAGTCGCAATTCGAATCACTCCGCCAGGCGGGTGGCCTGTCGGGCTACCCGAGCCGCGAAGAGTCCGAACACGATCTCATCGAGAACAGCCACGCCTCGACCGTGCTGTCGTACGCCGATGGCCTCGCTGCGGCCCGCGACCTGGGCACGTCCGATCGTCGCCACGTGGTCGCGGTCATCGGTGACGGCGCCATGACCGGCGGCATGGCGTACGAGGCCCTCAACAACATGGGCCATCACCAGCGCGGCGTGATCGTGGTGCTCAATGACAACGGCCGTTCCTACGCGCCGACCATCTCGAACCTGTCGGCGAATTCGCAGGGCTTCGATGAGCGCGCCGAGCATCCGTCGATGCGCCAGCCGACCATCACCGATCGGGTCACGGGCAAGCTGTCCCACGCACTGACCGACATCCGCCAGAACCCCGTCTACGTTCGCCGCCAGCGCCGCCTCGAAGACTTCCTGCAGGGCATTCCCGTGGTCGGCAACCAGGCCGGTTCCGCGATGGAAGCATTCAAAGCCGGCGTTCGCGAGTTCCTGCAACCCCCGTCGTTCTTCGAAGCGCTTGGCACCCGCTACATCGGCCCGTTCGACGGCCATGACATCGAGCAGATGGAAGAGGCGTTCCACAACGCCATCGCGCTGTCCTCCGAGGGCCCCATCGTCGTTCACGTTCTCACCCACAAGGGCCGCGGTTACTCACCTGCCGAGGATGACGACGAGAAGAACCTGCACGACGCACCGGTGTTCGACCTCGCCGTCGGTCCACCCAAGGCGGTGTCGTCGGGCTACACCCAGGCGTTTGCCGACAGCATCGTCAAAGAGGCCGAGGCCGACTCGCGAGTGGTCGCCATCACCGCTGCCATGCCTGGTCCGACCGGGCTGTTGCCGTTCCAAGCTCGCTTCCCTGACCGGTTCTTCGATGTCGGCATTGCCGAGCAGCATGCGGTCACCAGCGCTGCGGGCATGGCCATGGGCGGCCTGCGTCCCGTGGTTGCCATCTACTCCACGTTCCTCAACCGGGCATGGGACCAGGTCGTGTACGACGTGGCCATGCACCGCCTGCCTGTGGTGTTCTGCCTCGATCGCGCCGGCCTCACGGGGCCTGACGGCGCAAGCCATCATGGCGTCTATGACATGGCGCTGCTGTCGAAGGTCCCGGGCATGCGGGTGCTCGTGCCGTCGAGCGCGCAAGAACTCAGCCAGATGCTCCATGACGCCATGACGTTGTCCGATGAGGGTCCGGTCGTCATCCGCTATGCACGTGGAGCGGCCCGCCAAGTGACCGAGCACGAGGTCGGCAGCGGCCTCTCCGGACGCAAGGTGCTCAGCGCTGACGATCCATCCAATTCAGTGTGTGTGATCGCCATCGGCAAGATGCTCGAAACCGCCGAGAAGGCCGCCGCGAAGCTCGCCGAGAACGGTGACACGTCGGTCACGGTGTGGGATGCCCGTTCCTGTGCACCGCTCGATCCCGAGATGATCACCGACGCTGCTGGACACCGCAGCGTGCTCACGATCGAAGACGGCATCCGTGACGGCGGCATCGGCATGGCCGTGGCCACCGCGGTCTGTGAGATCGACGGCACGGTTCCGGTCACCCCGCTCGGCCTGCCGACCAAGTTCCACCCGCACGATCCCAAGGCGCAGAACATCCACGCCCGCTACGGGTTGGACGTCGACGGCCTGGTCGCCTCGATCCGCAACGCCTGACCCTGCAGTCGTGAAAAGTGCCAGGCACTTTTCCACGTTGTCGAGTGCACGTGGCGCCAGCGAAGCGCCATCGTGGAATCAACGTGACATGCGTTGCATGTCACGCATCTCAAGGTTTTCTCTCGTACCGTGCTCATGTTGCCGATAGATGGCAAGGCGCCCTGACCAGTCAGCGCTGCGATGTGGCCCACCAACGAGGTGGTCCGGAACGTCCGAGACCCCGAGAAGGTGCACCCCATGACAGTGACCGACGAGAGCATGCCCGATTTCGCGGCTCCTCATTCTTCCCAGGACCGCGATCACTCTCACGTCTTCCAGAAGACCGCTTGGTTCTCGAACCCCAAGGCAGACCTGCTGTCAGGGCTGGTGGTCGCCCTCGCACTGATCCCCGAGGCGATCTCGTTCTCGATCATCGCTGGCGTCGACCCCAAGGTCGGCCTCTACGCATCATTCTCCATCGCGATCATCATCTCCATGACCGGCGGACGGATGGGCATGATCTCTGCCGCCACCGGCGCCATGGCCCTCGTGGTCGTTCCACTCGTCGCCGACCACGGCATCGGCTTCCTCTTCGCAGCGACGATTCTCGCCGGCGCCATGCAGATCCTGTTCGGCGCCCTCGGCATCGGCGCACTGATGCGGTTCATCCCGCGCACCGTGATGCTCGGCTTCGTCAACGCGCTCGCCATCCTCATCTTCCTCGCCCAGATGCCCCACATCCTGCTGTCCGACGAGACCAAGGAAGTTCGCGACGCCGAGCTGTTCATGAACATCCTCGTGATTCTCGGCGGGCTGGCGATCATCTACGGCCTCCCCCGCCTCGGCAAGATCGGCAAGGCAATCCCGTCGCCGCTCGTGACCATCGCCGTCATCGCCACCGCCGCAATCGCCATGGACTGGACGCTCCCGAACGTCGGCAACATGGGCGAACTGCCCGACACGCTGCCGTTCTTTGCACTGCCTGACGTTCCGTTCACATTCGAGACGCTCGGGATCATCTTCCCGTTCGCCCTCACCCTCACTTTCGTGGGGCTCCTCGAGTCACTGCTCACCGCACAGCTGCTCGACGATCTGACCGACACCGATTCGGACAAGAACCTCGAGTCGCGTGGCCAGGGTATTGCCAACATCGCCACCGGCTTCCTCGGTGGCATGGCCGGTTGCGCCATGATCGGCCAGACGATGATCAACCACAAGGCGGGTGGCCGCACTCGCCTTTCCACGCTCGCCTCGGGTGTGTTCCTGTTGATTCTGATCCTGGCGCTGGGCGACCTCGTGGCCCGGATCCCCATGGCTGCACTCGTGGCCGTGATGATCATGGTCTCGATCGGCACGTTCAACTGGAAGAGCATCGCGCCGTCCACTTTGAAGAAGATGCCCAAGACCGAGACCACCGTGATGGTCGCCACGGTCGCCATCGTCGTGCTCACCCACAACCTCGCCTACGGCGTCGCTGCTGGCGTGCTGCTGTCGGCGATCTTCTTCGTGCGACACGTCTCGGATCTGGTGAACGTCACCAGCGTCGTCGACCCCGACAACCACGAACGGCTCTACGCCGTCACGGGCCAGCTGTTCTTCGCATCGACCACCGACCTCGCCCGCTCGTTCGACTACGACTCGGTCACCGTGAAGCGTGTCGAGATCGACCTCACCGATGCACGGGTGTGGGACACCTCGGCCATCGTGGCGCTCGACGCCGTGGTGGCCAAGTTCGCCGAGCGCGGCATCGAAGCCGAAATCGTCGGCCTCAACCGGTTCGCTGCAGACCTCCACGAGCGCACTTCGGGCGACCTCAGCTCACACTGACTCCGCGGTGACGTGCGCGCCATGACGCCGCGGACACCCCCATCGCTGCCAGAATGTCGCCCGTGTCCCGTTCGAAGACGACCTCGATTCCTCGCCCCGCAGGGGTCCAGGCATCTGACGAAGGCCGTTCCCGGCTCGGTGATTTCACCCGACCGATCCCGATCGAGAAGCGCATCTCTCGGCGCCCTCGTGCTGCGCTGTTCACGGGCCTGTTCGCCCTCGGCATCATGGGCGCCATCGCACTCGCCGTGTTCGTCCTGCCTGTCGGCACCTGGCAGGACCAATCGGTCGACATCGAGCAGCGCCAGGCGCAGCTCGATGAGCTGCAGCGCGTGAACACCGAACTCGAGGCCGAAACGCTTCGCCTCGAAACCGCTGATGGCATCCGCGAGGCAGCCCGCGAGGACTACGGATACGTCGAAGTCGGCGAGGAGCGTTCGTCGATCCTGCCGATGCCGGCACTGTCGACAGACCTGCCTGATGGCTGGCCGTACAACGTCGTCACCGAGATCATCACTGCCCGCTCCGGCGGCTGAACCTCGTACGCCGCAACCCGGTTCGAACGTACGGGGTGGGTATTGTGCGGTGATGGTCGTACTGGTGATCCTGGGGGCTGCGATTGTGTCGGGGACGATCGGGGCAGTGATACGTCGACGTCGCCCGCCGAGCGGGCCAGACCGCAGCCGCCCGGCCGGCGAGCAGAACGTCACCACTCACGCCGGATTCACCAATCACCAGGGCTGAGCCATCACCGCTGGGCTGCTGACCATGTCAGCTCGGTAGGGTCGTGCCGGTGACGCCGAGCGATGTCAACACCGTCAGCACTTCTCTGACCGAGCAGGGCTACCTTCCTGATCAGGGCATCTCCACGTCGGTGTTTCTGGCCATGACCCTGCAGCGCCCGCTGCTCCTCGAAGGCGAGGCCGGTGTCGGCAAGACCGAACTGGCCAAGGCGTTGGCGACCATGACCGGCGGCGAGCTGATCCGCCTCCAGTGTTACGAGGGCATCGATGTCGCCCAGGCCGTGTACGACTGGGACTACGCCCGTCAGCTGCTGCATCTGCGTGCCGCTGAAGCAACCGGTGAGACCAGCTCGATGAGCTCTGATGATCTCGAAGCACAGCTGTACGGCGAGCGATTCATGGTCAAGCGTGCACTGCTGCGTGCCATTGCTCCCACCGATGGGCCGCCGCCCGTGCTGCTGATCGACGAGATCGACCGTGCTGATGATGAATTCGAGGCCTACCTCCTCGAAGTGCTGTCGGACTTCCAGATCACGGTGCCCGAGGTCGGTGTGTTCCGCGCCGAGAAGCCTCCCATCGTGGTGCTCACGTCGAACCGCACACGCGACGTGCACGACGCACTGAAGCGACGCTGCCTCTACCACTGGGTGGAGCATCCCGGCTTCGAGCGTGAGGTCGAGATCGTGAAGCTGCGTGTTCCCGGAGTTGATGACGGCCTCGCCCGCCAGGTCGCCGCTGCGGTCGAGGCGCTCCGCGAGCTCAACCTGTACAAGCCGCCAGGTGTGGCCGAGACCATCGACTGGGCCGCCGCCCTTGGTCGGTTGGGCGCCACCAAGCTCGATGACGAGCTGGTCACCAACACGCTCGGCACCGTCTTGAAGTACCGCGAAGACCATCAGCGTGTCGACCAGCACGGCGTGGCCGAAGTGGTGAAGCAGGCGTTCGCGAAGGGCCTGTTGCACGGGTGATCACGCCGTGAACGAGCCGGTTGTGGCCTGGGCTCCGCCGTCGAGCGCCGACCGAGCGATCGTTCAGCTCAGCGATTCCGCCGAGATCGCGGTGGCGTTCACTCGCGTCCTACGTGGCGCAGGCATGCGCGTGCCCACCAGTTGTACACACACCTTCGCCGAAGCGCTGTGCGCCGTGGGCATGGAAGATCGCGACGCGGTGTACTGGTCGGGCCGGGCCACGCTCGCTCGACGCCCCGAGGACATCGACGTGTTCGACCGGGCTTTCAAGGTGTTCTTCGAGCATCGACGGTCCACGGGTGACGATGTCGAGGAAGAGCCGGATTCGATCACGATCGCGGTCGACATCGAAGACGATGACGATGGCGATGACGGCCCCGACACCGCTGAGGCTTCCGACGACCCGACGATCGAATTGCGCTTCTCGACCACCGAGGTGCTGCGCCACAAGGATTTCGCCCAGTACAGCTCGGACGAGCTGACCCATGCACAGGAACTCATGTCGAACCTGCGGCTCATCGGGTCGCCTCGCGCCTCGCTCCGGCTCGGGCAGTCATCGCGAGCCACCAACCGTCCCGACATCCGCCGCACCATGCAGGCCACCATCCGTTCTGGGGGTGAGCCGATCGAACGGCACTTCCGCAAACCGAGCACCCGGCTCCGTCGCCTCGTGTTGCTGCTTGATGTGAGCGGGTCGATGGAGCCATACGCGCGTGCGTTGCTGCGCTTCGTGCACGCCGCTGTCGCTGGCCGCCAGAAGGTCGAGGCGTTCGCGCTCGGCACCCGACTCACGCGTATCACCCGTGAGCTGAACAGTCGCGACCCGGACGTGGCGCTGGCGGCGGCATCGGAGCGCGTGATCGATTGGAGCGGCGGCACTCGTTTGGGTGACGGACTCCGGGAGTTCAACGACGAATGGGGCGTGCGTGGACTGGCCCGCAACTCGATCGTGGTCGTGTTGTCCGACGGCTGGGATCGCGGCGACCCCGACACCTTGGCCGAACAGATGGAACGATTGCACCGGGTGACTCATCGCCTCGTGTGGGTGAATCCGCTGAAGGTCACCCCCGGATACGCACCGCTCGCACGCGGTATGGCCGCCGCGCTACCCCACCTGGACGCGTTCGTGGAAGGCCACTCGGTGGCGGCGATGGAAGAGCTGTGTCGGGTGATCAGCGAATGAAACCGTGAGACTGGAGTGAGATGAAGGATCTGCTGAACGACATCAACCGATGGAAGCGAGCGGGCGAGCGCATTGCCGTGGCGCGCGTCGTCGACATCGAAGGCTCCGGCCCGCGACTCCCGGGCGCGGCCATGGCCGTGACCGAATCCGGTGAAGTGGCCGGCAGCGTGAGTGGTGGCTGCGTCGAAGGTGCCGTGGTCGGCGAGGCGCTGTCGATCCTCGACGGCACCAGCACGTCACGAGTGGTCACATTCGGTTACTCCGATGACGAGGCATTCGCCGTGGGACTCACGTGCGGCGGCACGATCCACCTGTTCATCGAGGAGCTCTCCTGGTGAGCGACAACACACCCGACACCCCGTCCAACACACCGGTGTTCGATCGGTACGCACAACTGCTCAACGCAGAGGAACCCGTGGCACTGGTGACCGTGATCGAGGGTTCGGTCGACGGCGTCGCCGTGGGAGCCAAGCTCCTCGTGACCACCGACGGCGCCGAACCGTTGGGCACCCTCGGACATCCCGAACTCGACCGAGTCGTCGCCCGCGATGCCGTGGCCGAACTCGAAGCAGCCCGCTCCGGCGTTCGCTCGTATGGCCCCCACGGCCAGACCACACCCGAGGACCTGGTCGATCAGCCCACGATCCGCGTGTTCGTCGAGTCGCATGCACCTCCCCCGCAGATGTGGATCTTCGGCGCCGTCGACTTCACCGCAGCTCTGGCCCGCGTCGCCAAGGTCCTGGGTTACCGCGTGACGGTGTGTGATGCCCGCGAGGTGTTTGCCACCAAGCGTCGCTTCCCCATGGCCGATGCCGTGCGCGTCACCTGGCCAACGCCGATCTTCGACGAACTCGGCAGCGAACTCGGCCCGCGAGACGCGGTGTGCATCCTCACCCATGACCCGAAGTTCGATGTCCCTGCGGTGCAGGGAGCATTGGCGACCCGCGTCGGGTACGTCGGGGTGATGGGCAGTCGCAAGACCCATGCCAAGCGGATGGAGCGTCTCGCCGACGTGGGTGTGGACGACGCTGGGCTGGCGCGTCTGATGTCGCCGATCGGGCTCGACCTGGGTGCGCGCACCCCGGAGGAGACCGCGGTGAGTATCTGTGCCGAGATCATCGCCAGCCGCACCGGCAAGGGCGTTCCGAGCCTCAAGGATTCCTCGGGCCCCATCCACTCCTGAACAGGTAGCACTCCCGAACGAGAACGGGTGGCTGGCTTGAACGTCAGCTGGCTTCGGTGTCGTCGATTTCGAGGTGGCTCAGCGCGGCGATCAGGTCTGCGACCTGATGGTGTTCTTCGAGGGGATGACGTAACGGCATCTGCGACTGGATGATGTACCGGTTGCGGCGCCCGACCTTGCGGCGTTCGACGCAACCGATCGCTTCGAGGTCAGCAACGATCTGCGACGCCGTGCGTTCGGTGATGTCGACGCGTTCGGCGATGTCTTTGAGGCGCAGGTCGGGCGTTGCGGTGATCGCGAGCAGGACGTGCGCGTGATTCGTGAGGAAGGTCCACGAGCGCTCAGCAGCCATAGCACAATGCTACGGGGGAACACCAGAATCAGAACACCTGTAATTTATTTCCTAGAAACCTGATTCTGCTGTTATGGTCTCCCGCTGTGAGACGGCATCCGAACAACATCACGACATCTTCCTCCCAGAAGGGAATGATCTGATGGGCTCCATCCTCTTGACCATCGCGGTGTTCGCACCCCTCATCGGCGCCCTGGCCGTGGCAGCGACACGACCCGTTGGACTCGGCGCCGGGCGCATCGTGACCATTGCCTGCGGCACGGGCGCGGTGGCTGCAATCGCTGCACTCATCATGAGCGGCTTCGATGACAACGGCCTCGTTGGAGACGTTGCCGGTGTCGATCTTCGCCTCGACCGGCCGAGCGCCGTCCTGCTCGCCATCGCAGTGTCCACGGGCACCGTGGTTGCCTCCTTCGCTCGTCGCAACGTCGACGTCGACCCCCGGGCCAACCGGTTCTTCGTCCTCTTCGGCATCCTCGCCACCGGCAGCGCGCTCGTCGTCGTCCCCGGCGGCCCGGTTCCACTGATCGCTGGTTGGTTCGCATCGACGTGGGCGCTGATCGGCCTCATCGGACATCGCAGCGAGCTCGCCACCACGCGGCGAGCCCAACTCCAAACAGCACGAGCGCTGCTGATCGGTGACGCCGCACTCCTGATCGCGGTCGTGATCGCCGTGAGCGCCGCGGGCACCGACGCCATCAGCAACGTGTTCTTCGCGATGGGTGAACTCGAATCGACATCACTGCTCGGCGCCAGCGCCGCTGACGTGGTGGCGGTCCTGCTCGTGATCGCCGGAGCCTCTCGGTCGGCGCTGGTGCCATTCCATCGCTGGTTGGTGTCCACCCTCGCCGCCCCGACCCCCGTGTCGGCCCTGGTGCACGCCGGTTTCGTCAGCGCTGCCGGGCTCCTCATCATCCGCTTCGGCCCGCTCGTGATCACCTCCTTCGCCGCAGCTCACCTCGCATTCGCACTGGGCGTGATCACCGTGATCGCCGCACTCGGCAGCGGGTCCACCCGGGTCGACGTGAAGGGCAAGCTCGCCTGGTCGACCGTTGCTCAGATGGGCTTCATGGTGGTCCAGTGCGCCGTCGGGGCATTCAGCAGCGCGGTGTTCCACATCGCCGGCCACGGCATGTACAAGGCCAGCCTGTTCCTCGGAGCTGGTGACGCTGTGTCGGCAAGCCTCCGCTCGTCTCGGCGTACCGCACCGCTCGCAGTCGGCTCCCGCACCGTTCGTAGTGCAGCCACGCTGCTCATCGCCACCGCCACCGTGGCGATTGCCATGTTGATCATCCCGCCGGATGTGAACGACAGCGGCGTGGTACTGATCGCTGTGTTCGCTTGGCTCACCGTTGCCCACGGAGTGTGGGGCTGGCTCGAGCGTGGCTCGTCGAAGTGGCCGCTCCCCATCGTCGAAGCGGTCGTGGGGGCGTCGGTCGGCGTGCTCGGCTACCTCGGTGGACTCCGGGCGGTCGAGTACTTCCTGAAGCCGTCGTTCGACTCACTGACCGACGCATCGAGCGTGTCGGTCATCACGCTGTCGGTGACGATCGGCGTGGTCGCCGCGCTCGCCGCCCTGTGGAGCGGTGTGCGGTCACCCGCAGCCGACACGGTGCGGGCATCACTCACAACGATCGCCGCCCGCACCGCACACCCTGCGATCTCGGGTGATGTGGTGAGCCGGATCGTCGACAACTCGGCGAACACTGGCGGGAACGCACCGCTGCCGATTCCTGCGACCGGTGTGGGCGCTGACGCAAGCACCCGCTCACGGATCCGGGCCGACATCGCTCGGGCCAGCAACGTGATCGCCCCCACCTGGCCGCTCACCTCGGTCGTGGCCGTCAACCCCCTCGGCGGGCTCGAGCAGCTCGGCTTCGAGGGTGCCGCGGCTGTGGCCCGCGAGCAGCTTCGGGGTCGCACCTACCTCACGATGGAGGACTACCAGCGGGACCACGCTCGGGGCCTCACCTCGCTCGGTGACCTGCGCTGGGCGTTTCGGTCCCAGTTCATCGAGGCCTGCGCGATGGCACCGGTGCAGGTCGGCGGACGCTCGATTGCTGCCAACGACATCATCGAAGCCGACATGCTGCACAGCCCGGAACCGGCCGATCTCGTGGCGCCACGCACCGCAGCCGAACGGATCGAAGGCGCTGACGGCCCGGCCGGCAACATGATCGACGCCACCATCCGTCACTCGGTCGCCCAGTTCATCAGCCGGAAGCGGTCCGCGGCCCCGATGGCCTTCCTCCAGCAAGCACACAACGACGCCATCGGCGTCAGCTCGCTGCGTCACCTCCTCACAGCTGACGCCATCACCTGGCTTCGCAACCTGGGTGCCAACCCGGCGAGCATCATCGCCGAGGCATTCGCGGTCACCCAGGTCGATGATGCTGCACGTGTCGGCGAGATGCGCGGACACCTGTCCCGCCTCCAGGGCTGGGCTGGCTACGCCAAATGGCGCAGCGAATGGGCGCACTCTGATGAGCAGCGGCCCGCGTTGTCACTGATCGAACTCGTCGCTGCTCGCAGTGCACTCGAAGCAGCCTTGGTCCTGAGCGGCACACTCGGCAGTGCATCGCCGGCTCCAGACATCCAGTCATCCTCCGCCGCTGCACGCATCGATGCGATCCTCGGAGCACTCGGCACCGATGCCCCCGAGGCACGACACGCAGTGACTCAGGTCGTCGCCGCTGTCGGCCCGTTCCAGCGTCACGAAGCATGGCTCCGGGCCCAGGAGCGGTCCGTGGACCACACCCTGCTCTCGACCATCGAGGACAACAAACCAGATTCCTTCTCGAACACACCTGATGCGCAGCTCGTGTTCTGCATCGACGTGCGCTCCGAGGGGCTGCGGCGCAATCTCGAAGCGACAGGGCCCTACGGCACCATCGGCTTCGCCGGGTTCTTCGGTGTCGCCATGTCGGTTCGGCGCCTCGAATGGGCACACACCGAAGCACGCTGCCCGGTGCTCGTCGCTCCGGCGGTGACCGCCAGCGAGCGGCCGCTGGGTGAACCCGATGCACTCGCCAAGATCAACCAGTCGCTCACACTCGACCGCCGCAAGGGCGGCGCTGCAGCGGTCACGGCACGCACGAAGTCCGGGCTCGGCGCACCGTTCGTCATGGCCGAGGCCGCCGGCTGGGTCACGGGACCGATGGCTGCAGCACGCACGCTGCTGCCGCGCCGCTCCCCTGCGCCCGCCAACAAGGGCACGACCATGGAACTCGAGCGTGGCAACGACACCGATGCCGACCTGAACCAGCGGGTGTTCATCGGTGAAGCGGTGTTGCGCACGATGGGCCTCATCGATGGCTTCGCTCCACTCGTGGTGCTGTGTGGACACACCAGCCACAACACCAACAACCCGCATGCGACCGCTCTCGACTGCGGTGCCTGTGCCGGCGCCTCCGGCCAAGACAACGCCCGCACGGTGGCCACGCTGCTCAATGACGCCGAGGTCCGCAACGGCCTTCGCGAGCAGGGCATCGACATCCCTGATGGGACCCACTTCGCCGGCGGCTTGCACGACACGGTCACCGACAGTGTGGAGATTCTCGATCTCCACGACATCGGCGCCGCACACGCCAGCATCGTGGAGCGGCTCACCGCCGACCTCGAGACGGCCGCCTCGAACCAGGCGAACGGACGCAGCCAGTTCCTTCCCGGACCGGCACAGACCGTGCGCCAGCGGGGAACGGACTGGGCCCAGGTGCGCCCGGAATGGGGCCTTGCCCGCAACTCCTCCTTCATCATCGGGCCACGCACGATGACCCAAGGCCTCGACCTCGGTGGTCGGTCGTTCCTGCACACCTACGATGCCGCCAACGATCCTGACGGCAAGGTGCTCGAGACGATCATGACCGCCCCCCTCGTTGTGGCTCACTGGATCTCGTCGCAGTACTACTTCTCGACCGTGGACCGTGAGGTCTTCGGCGCTGGCGACAAGCTGATCCACAACGTCGTGGGTGACACCGCGGTGATCTCCGGCGAGAGCGGCGACCTCCGGGTCGGACTCCCGAGCCAGAGCACCCACCTCGGCGACGAGCGCCACCACCAAGCCGTGCGGCTCCTCGCCGTGATCCAGGCACCCCTGGAACGGATCGAACACATCATCCAACAACACCCGATCCTGACCACGCTCACCACTGGTTCCTGGATCCGCATCGCCGGACGGGAGCACGCCCATGAGAAGTGGTCACTGCGCACCCCCAACGGCACCTGGAACACTGAACCACAACCCGTCGACACCAACGACACACTGGAGACATCATGAACACCTGGACCGGATTCACGACCATGGCACGCATCGAAGTCGTCATCGACGGCGAACACGTGCCGACCATCCGTGACCTACTGCTCGACGCTGGAGCCAAGGGCTACACGGCGCTGCACGGCGCATCGGGGTTCGGACACAGCGGCGCGCATGACGGCCGGCTGATGTTCAACGACCGCAACAGCCTGTCACTGCTGATCTGCGTGGCACCGATGGATCGCGCCGAAGCCATCGTGGGGGGAATGCGCCGGCGCCCCGAGGAACACCACGGGG
>JBGCEY010000029.1:0-9195 GCA_045106645.1 Ilumatobacter sp. | reverse complement strand
AGGCAGACCCTGCGCTCCATCGGCGCCGTCAGCACCAGGAAGACCGTCCGCGCCGTCGGCGCCGTCGGCCCCGTCAGCACCAGCCGGGCCGCCGGCACCGGGCACGAAGGCCCCGAGCACATCGATGATCATGTGGTTCGTGCCGTTCTTGTTGTAGACGGTGAAGTCTCCCGTGTCCGACAACGTGATGTCCACGCCGTTACCGGTCACCGGATTCGACGGGTTGAAGTTCAGGTGTGAGGACTCGGGCCGAACCTCACCAGCCGGGAACACCGTGTAGAAGCTGCTCACGCTCGGGCGGATCGCTGTGATGTTCACCGACAGCGCAACAGCATCCGCAGGCAGCACACAGTCACCGGAGATACCCCGGCCCGCAAACGTCAGTTCGGCATCTGGTGCAAACAGCCCCGAGTGAGACCCCACGTTCGATGCAGGCCGAGTATCGACCATGCGGCACGGCGCCATGGCAATGAAGACCGCTCCGTCATCACTGGTCGAGGCCTGGGCGAACTGCAGTCCACCGGCTCCCGCCACGATCGCTGCTGCTGCGCCGAGCGCAACCCAACGAGTTCTTCCGGGCCTGCGCCCCAAACGTGTCGTTGTCATCAACTGTCTCCTCGGTTCCGGCGAAGCGCTCCTCGCTTCGCACAGACCTACAGACGCCGACCTCGATCATTCGGTTGACACGTTCGTTTCGTTCGTTGTGTGAGGCGCCGTAGAAGCGGACACGTTCTTGGGCGGTGGTCGACGGAATCGCTGCTCCAGCGCATCGGCCGCCCGGCGGTATTCGTTCGCCGCCTCGTGATCGCCCCGGGCATCGGCGAGCAACGCGAGGGCGCCGTCGATTGCGCCGTCGCTCGACGCTCCGTTCCAGCTCATTCGGCCCGAGAAGGGCTCCAGCTCCGACGCGAGCGCATCGATCTCCTCGGGAGTTCCGACCGCCGCAACGGCCGCCGCTGCGAACAACATCACCGACGTGAAGTGAACATCGCGAACCACGTTCGAGAACCGATTCTCGGCGACGACGTCGAGATGAGCGCGTGCGGTGTCGAGCGCTCCGTCTTCGACGGCGATCATTGCCGCCAGCGCGTGGAACGGCGGGTAGTCAGGCTGTCCAGCGAGCATGGCGGCCACGGCCGGTCCGAGCTCGACGACTCGCCCCTGCGCCCGACGAATACCAATCAGCAGCATGCCGTAGATGGTCATGGCCCAGGACGGGTCGAAACGCTCGAGACCGGTCGCAAGCGTCGTCTCGGCGTCCTGCTCAGCGGCTTCGAGGTCACCACGCAGACGAGCGTGAGCACACTCGCTGAACGCAAGGCCGAACTCGCGTGACCGGCCGACGATTCGAGGCGTGTACAAACGCATTTCGTCGAGCGCCTGTTCGGCGTCTTGCGCCTCACCGGTGATCACTGCACATTGAAACCTGACGAATGCTGCTTCCCAGATGACGTCGACGTCGCTTCCAGCCAGCTGAGTCATTCGTCGTGCTGCGTGCGCCAACAGGTCGAAGTCGTCGGGATGAGCAAACCCGAGATGAGCATGCGACACCACGACCAACTCGACCTGCGCGTCGTCGAGATCCTGTGCAATGTTCCAGGCCTCGCGATACAGCTCGCGCCCTCGGTCAGCCTGGCTGGACGTACTGAACAACGGCACGCTCGCGGCACACAGTTCAGCACGCAATCCACGTTCGATGGGCAGGGCTAGCGCCTCGTTCAACAGCTCCTCGACACGATGGTCGATGTCACCGGCTCGCGTCGTCTGTCCGTGCCCGCAGAGTTCGGTGACCGCGACGACGAACAGCTCGGTCTCGTCGGCGTCGCGGGCCAAGTCCGCACCGAGATACAGGTCATCGACATAGTCCGCCGAGAGCAGCATCCGACCGACAGCGCCACGCCGAACGCGGACGTGCGCTCGAAGCGACAGGTCGCCGAGATCGAAACGATCGACGATCGAGGCCGCTGTGTCGAGGTGTTGAAGCGCCGTCTCCCAGTCGAACCCGACGGTGAATTCACCGGCTGCACGAATGCTCGTCCACACCGCTCGGCTCGGGTCGAGTGTCGCCGCCGCGACATGGTGGCGAGCCAGTTCTGCAAGCGGCGCCCGCTCACCTTCCAGCGCAAACGCGATGTCTTCGTGAACGGCGATACGTCGCCCTTCTCCGAGCAGCTGATAGCAGGCGTCAGCGACGACTACGTGCAAGAACACCGCCTCGCCCTCGCTGTCATCGACCCTCACGAGGCCAGCAGCAGCGGCTGCGGCGAGTTCGGCATCGGCATTCGGGCGAAGCTGGCGAATCGTGTGCAGCTCGAACCTGGAGCCAACCGCTGCTGCCACCTTCAACGTATCCACGACCGAACGCGCCAGCAGGTCGAGCCGCTCGCTCACGGTCACGAGAATCGACGCCGGCAGTTCCGACTCCTGGTCATTGCCCTCGGCCCAGCGATCGATCAACAACCGCAGGAACAGCGCGTTGCCGCCCGAACGCTCAGTCAAGTCGTCGATGAACCCTGCGTGTACCTGACGAGTCGAGCAGCTCTCGACCAGTTCGATCACATCGTGGCGACTGAACGGCGGCAAGTACGACGGCTCGCAACGGCCGGGAGACGCATCGTCGGCCAGCGTGGCCTCGTCGGTTGTCTCGGCCACCTGCAGAAAGGCCAAACGTGGATCATCGGTCGGGCGCATCCCGATCACGAGCGAGAGGCGTCCACGACGAAGCAGCCGGGATACGACCTCGGCTGACCCGCTGTCGATCCAATGGGCATCGTCGATGACGATGAGCGCGTCGGCCCCACGGGCTTCGATGAAGTCAGCGAGTTGATCGACCAACGCCTCACGGGTCAGCGACCCCGCTGCCTCGAATCCGAGCTCCGGGCAGACCCTGGCAAGCGACGAGGCGAACTCATCGGCCGAGTTGGGTGGATGATCACCCGGCGACAGTTCGAACAGCCCGAGGCACAGTCGAGCGATCGTGTCGAGCGGCCGCTCGGGCGTGGCGGACACGTTGATGCGAACGACCCGACCGCCTCCTTCTGACACCTCGCGACTGAACTGGTCCAGCAGAGCGCTCTTGCCGGTTCCAGCTTCCGCAATGACCGAGACCCACCGGCCTCGATCGATCTGGCGGAGCGTCGCGAGTTCGCCAAGTCGGCCGACGAACGCAGTCGTGGCAGGCCGCGTCCGCTTGACAGATCCAGCGTCGAGGTCCACACCATCCGCCAAGAGCGAGCGCTCCGTGTCGAGCAGCGCACCCGACGGTTCGAGACCCAGTCCTTCGCGGAGCTGGCCGATTGCCTGGCCCACCACAGCAAGCGCCTCCGACTTCCGGCCGAGCAGGCCGAGCGCGACCGCATGTGCAATGACCGCTCGTTCGCGGACCACGGCGTCGTCGAGCAGCAGAGCCGAGACCTCGACAGCTCGCTCGGGCTGGCCGACCTCGTTGCACAGCTCTGCCAGCCGGACGATCGCAAACCACCGCAGCTCCTCGAGCCGCTGGCGCCGGCTCGCAACGAATGGCGAGTCGAGCTCGTCAGAAAATGGGGGTGCAGACCAGAGGTCCAGCGCTTGCTCGTAACACCGGATGGCGGCCGGCTCATCCAATGTCCGTGCCGAGTCGATCAGGCGGGCGAACTCGTCGACATCCGCCGAGTCGACGAGCAGCCGGTAGTCGCTCCCGGAAGCTTCGACTCGATGCGCCTGGTCCCCGAGCGCTGATCGCAACCGGGACAGCGCGACGTTGAGAGCCTTGCGCGGATGCTCCGGCAGGGCACGAGCCCAGAGATGGTCGACCAACGCATCTGCGGAGACCCAACCACCAGCGGCGGCGAACGCCACGACCAATTGGCGGACCTGTCGACGCCCGAGGTCAACGGGGTGTCCGCCGATGAGCACCGTCGTCGGCCCGAACACCCGCACTCCGAGTGTCACGGGCTGTGACCCGCTCGCTTCTTCAACCGCTCGGTGGGTCATCGCAACGCCGAGGGTAGTGCGAATCGAGTGACAGCAACCGAGTCGCATGCGCCCTCCCTCATCGTCAAGGGCAGCGCATCTGCCCGCGGCGATGGAAACTCGATGGAAACCGGGTTCGCAGACACTCGATTCCATGCAACGAACTCGGGAGAATTCAGCACGAGATGTGCGGCAATCGGCGCCTTGGATCGAACCGACTGAAGAAGCAGCGGCCTGGGACATGATGATCGAGTCGCTCTATCGGTCCCATTTCGACGCACTGCGCCGATCGGCACAGCAGCTTCTCGACACGGCGCATGCGGCCGAAGAAGTGGTCCAGGAGGCGTTCGTGCGGCTTGCGCATCTCCCGACCCGACCCAAGACCGGTTGCGAACTTGCGTACTTGCGCTCGATCGTCTTGAACGAGGCGCGGTCGACGATTCGTCGACGCCAGGTCGCTCGCCGATACCCGTTCGCCATGCTCGACGTGGCGACAGCCGACGAGACCGGCGAATGTGCGGTTCGAGACGCCGAGGCGCGCACGCTGCACCACCACCTCGCCGCACTGCCGCTGCGCCAACGCCAGGTGGTGACGCTGCGACATCTGAAAGGGCTCAGCGAGCGTGAGACCGCTGCGGCCTTGGCGATCAGCGCGGGTTCGGTAAAGACCCACAGCAGCCGAGCGATCGCTGCGATTCGCCAGCAGATGAGCGACGCGTCGTGATCTCGGTGATGGGATATCGCCTGTTGATCTCCGGCCGGCCACATGAGGCGAACCGATCGCCGAAGGACCCCAAGCTCGCACCGAGGCGACCGAAGCCCCCGCACCATGAATCAACGAACGAGGCGACCAGCCAATCCACTCCGGCATTCAGCGCAGCAGCCAGAATGACTCACTGCAGCTGCGATTGCAGACTCAGACCCTCATCCGAAAAGAGCACCCCACATTGAACACGACGGTCTATTTCTCAGGAGGTAGCCATCGAGCCACGCTTGGCGGCATCGGCGCGATTCTCTATCTCCTCGACAGCACTGGCGTCTATTGCTGGAACGACGTCGACGAAATGGTGGGTGTGAGCGGCGGGAGCCAACCCATCGCCGCCCTTGCTGCAGCGGAGGCGAGCAGCGAGTCGGACGTGAGCGAAACGATGCGACGGCTGTACCTCGCCATCGATGCCGACCGTCTCACACTGTCGACGCCACGACGCCGGTTGATCGTTGCCACCATCGCGGTCGCCGCCACACTCCCCGTCACCCTCTGGGTGGCCCTGACGCTGCTCTTCATCCCCGCCCTCATCGCATTTCCCGCCGGTCTCATCACGGTCGCGTTCGTCTATCGAGTCGTTTCGTGGCTACTCAGCAAGCTGCAGGAGGACTACGTCCGAACCGTGCTCTCGAGCGCAGCCGGCAACCCATCGCTCGTGGACAGCCACCTGAAAGATCTCCCGGACACGACCGTTCACTATTCGATCGTCAGCGCCGGCGTTGATACCGGCCGGATGTATCGAGCGTGGATCGGGAGCGAGCATCCCACCGTCGGTGGGAGCGAGTACATGAACGCGGTTTCACCGGTCCACGCGTCCGTTGCTTCGTCATCGCTGCCACCCACCGGCCGCCTACGGCCACCGGCCGCACTTTCGACCGGCAAGGCTCCGGCCCACAACGAGATCCTCATCGACGGTGGCGTTGGCGGCAACTTCGGTCTACAGATCACCAACGACATCACCAAAAGCATCGTCACCGGCAAAGCCGGCGCCGCGACACGCCGGGTCCTCGCGCTCGATGCTGGGCGCCGGGTCAAACAAGCACCCTCGCGCTTGCGGATGATCAGCACTGTCGCCCGCCTCATGCGATGGGTTCAGCTGTCGAACGATGCCACGTACGCCAATGACCTGGAAGACCTCAAGGATCTGACGAGTGCAGCCACCGCCGGGTCGATCGACGTTGCGACCGGCTACGACGCAGCAACGCTCTCCCCGGTCGAAGCCCAACAACTGCTCGCCGTGCAGGCAAATGCCAACCTCGACATCTTCAAGCTCGGCGCGGACACGATTCCTCTCGCGGTGGCGTGCGGCGTGATCGGCGCCCTGCTGACCGATGCGGCTACGCACAACAAGATGGCCGCCAAGGGCGCACCGATCACCGTGACGATGGCTGACGCAAAGCACGCACTCGACGACGCTGCCAAACGGCTCGGCACGAACGTGGATCTCGCCGACAAGTGGAGCAACGTGACGTGACCGTCCAACCGAACGACCCATTCCTCATCGGCCTCATCGACCTCACACCAAAAGGGCGGACCCCGCGGGCGAGCGCGCTCGGCATCATGCTCCGTCGCCTTCGCCGACCCAAGTCGCAGGCTCGACCCGTCGATGCAGCAACGCTCGCCCCAGCGCCAGACCGGCCGTCAGTCGAACCGAGCGGCACATCACCTGATGGCCCGCTCGCCCGTCGGAACACGCTTGTGATGCTGTGGAGGCGCCTGAGAAACGCGGTCAAGTTCGAGTGGAAAGGCGTTGACAACGGCGCTGCAAGCACCCGCCCGCGCCACCTGCCTCCCGACAACTCGCCGTCGCCAACCGGTACGCCGCAGCGGCCGGAGCATCGACCACCCACGACACGACTCAACGACCCGCACGAGCCAGATGATCGGAGATCACGATGAGAACCGCGACCCGAGCTGGCCAGCGAAGCGCACTGACGTTGGCAACCCTGATCCTGGTGGCGGCGTGCTCGACCGGCGAGTCTGCGGCATTCACTCCAGAGCACGCATGGCTCGGGGACGGTTCCGCTCCGATAGCGATCAGCCACGAGGGTGTCGCCCACAGCAGCGGGCGAATCACCCAGCAAGGCTTCATCGAAGCCCGCGAGATCGGCTTCACCTATATGGAGACCGATATTCGCCGGCTTGCCGACGACACGCTCGTCGCCTACCACGACATCGATGGCAACGTCGAAAATCAGACGCTCGACCAACTGAACGCAGTCGGGGACGACGCCTTCGACGCCGAAGACCCTGACTTCGACACCAAGGTCGATGGAAGTGACGCCGAGACCAAGCTCCTTCCACCCGTGCCCGAAGTCGAAGCGCTCCTTGCGGCTCCTGAACTCGCCGATGTCCGCTGGAACTTCGAACTCAAAGGCGGCGACCAAAAAACCGCAGCGCTGCTGGGCGCGGCGATGATCACAGCCGGGGCGACCGAGCGGGTCTGCGTCAGCTTCGGTGTCGCAGTGAGGGTCCAATCGATGCGAGACGCTCTCCCCGAAGGCACGTGCATGTGCGCAACCATTTTGGAGCGAGCGTTCGACTGGGATGCTCTTGCTGGATCGCTCGACAGGGTCGGGATCGATGAGCGGGTGGTGTGCAGCCAAATGGCCAGCGAGCCGTTCCGAGGCAGCACGCTGTTGCAGGTCGACCGGCGCGACGTACGACGAGCGCACGATCGATTCCTCGCCATCCACGTCTACGACGTGCTCGGGCTCGAAACGTCCAGAGCCGACATCGAACGATGGCTCGATATGGGCGTGGACGGCATCATCACCGATGACCACCACGTCCTCGCCGAGGTGTTCCGGGAGCGGGGGATCTGGCCGTCCGACTGAGGTCGACCGATCGAGGGGCTGACTCTGCGTTCAGTCGGATTCGGCGACGAAGTCGATGAGTTGTTCCACGGCCCCGACCAGTTCGGGGGTCAGGTCCGCAAACGTGTTCACCTGATTACGCAACCTGGGCCAGAACCCGTCGAACTTCACACCCAGGGCGCGGCACATGCCTTCCTTCCAGGTGACATCCGGGTCGAACGGGATGTCGGGCCAGGCCTGGAGTCCCACGACCTTGGGTCGGATACCGGCCCACACGTCGACGAACGGGTGACCGGTGATCAGCACGTTCGGGTCACGAACGGTTTGAGCGATCCGCGTCTCCTTCGATCCGGGCACCAGGTGATCGAGCAGCACACCGAGGCGTCGCTGACCTGATGGACCGAAGTCGCTGACCATCGCGGCCAAGTCGTCAGCGCCGTGGAGTGGTTCCACCACGATCCCGAGTTCACGCAAGTCATCGCCCCACACGTGTTCGAGCAGTTCGGCGTCGTGCTTGCCTTCGACCCAGATCCGGCTCGCCTTGGCGACCTTTGCTCGCCCATCACCAGCGATCGATCCCGATGCCGTGATCCGTTGAGTGGCCGACGCTGACTGCTTCGGGCGAACGAGCGTCACCGGCTTGCCTTCGATGAGAAACCCACCGGGCTTCCAGCCGAAGTGGCGCACGTAGTCGTGGCGGTCCTGGATGGTCACGCCTTCCGCCGACCAGCGGACCACATCGCCGGTGAAGTGGCTCGATCGGTCCTCCACCAGCATGCCCATTTCCACGGTCACGTCAGGGTAGGTGGGGCCGCGCTTGGATGCCGCGAAGTCGTCGAGGATGTCGAAAGAAGAGCTCATGATGTGATTCGTGGTTTCGAGGTTCGATGATGACACGGGAACCACCCGGGCTCGCGGCACGTCAAATGTGACATGGGGAGCACACACGACATCACCAACACATCAACCCGGAAAGGACCCCGTCGGCGGCGACCCCGACGGCTGGCCGTGCTGGCGGGCGTGACCGCCATGGCACTCACCGCTTGCGGCAGCGACTCTGACGATGCCGAGCAAGCTGCTGTGGAGGAGATGGACCAGGCCATTGCAGGCGACGACGCCCCAGCTGAGGTCTCGTCGCCTGAAGCCGTCGGCCCGGCAACAGGGGGCGCTGCATCCGCAGGCATACCGATCGACCTGAGCGACCGGGACATCATCACCTCGGTCAGCATCACGATGTCCACGAGCGACGTCCGCCAAACCGCCGACGACATTCGCCGCATCACCACCGTGTCGGGTGGCGCCGTGTTCAGCTCGGACGTGCTGATCGGCGACACCGAGACCGATGGATCGGTCCCCGGCGGCGGCCAAATCGTGATCAAGATCGCGCCGAGCGACCTCGACCGATTGGTCACCGAGCTCGACGGCATCGGCGTCGTGAGCCGGCTGGCGCAGGACTCGACCGACGTGACCGATCAACTCGTGGACCTCGACATCCGAATCCGCCAGGCCGAGGTCGGTATCGCTCGAATCGAAGCACTCTTGGACGAGGCCGTGGGTCTCGACGCCGTGTTCCAGATCGAGTCCGAGCTCAACGACCGCCAGGTGGAGTTGGAGCAACTGCGGGCGCTGGAACGCAACACGGAGAACCTCGTTGCGCTG
>JBGCEY010000028.1:0-20321 GCA_045106645.1 Ilumatobacter sp. | reverse complement strand
GGCCGTGACCCCGGAACGGATCCTCGAAACACGGCCCGGACAGACCACTATCGACGGGCTCTTCCAAGGTGCCGATCGACTTGCAGCCGGACAGGAGATCGAGTTGCAGGTCGCCGGACGAGGCGGGGTGGCTTCGGACGCGACGGCTGCGTTCTTGAACGTCACGGCGATCCGACCGGACGCTCGCGGGTTCTTGACCATCTATCCCTGCACCGACGATCGGCCGAACACGTCGAATGTCAACTACGCAGCAGGCGACATCGCACCCAACGCCGTGTTGGCCAAGCTGTCCGAGACCGGCACCATCTGCGTCTTCACCACCGCCACCACCCACCTCATCATCGACACCGCCGCCTCCAACACCTGACCCGCCCAACCTGTACGACGGGCGCGGCGAGCTCACTCGCTGGGCCGCCGACCGCCGCATCGTCTGACCCCGTTCGTTGCTGCCCGTTCGTTACGGGCCTGGCTTGTAACGAACGCCGGAATCACGCTGGTGTGACGCAGCGACTTCAAGATCGTCAGTGACCAACTGGACGAGGCGAGGACGTAGTGATGGATGACATGACGACCGAGGTGTGGCGGCTGAGTGGAGCGACCGGATCGACGCCGGGGTTGATGTTCATGCAGGGCCAGATGGTGACGTTGCAGCTCGAAGTGGCCGAGAGTGACGACCTTCGTTCGGTCTTTTCGGTTCCGCTCGAGTCGATTGCAGACGTGAACTGGCCGAAGCTGCAGATGAGCGGCGGCTGCAACTTCGTCGTGAACGGCGAGAAGTACCGGCTGTCATTTCTGAAGCCGCAGAACTCGCGACCGCTCGCAGCCACTGCGGGAGCGGCTGCGGGTCTCGCGAGCATCAGCGGTGGCCGCAAGGCCGGCAAAGCCTGGCGAGCCATCCTTCCCGGCTGACCAGGGTGCCGCGTGTTCGTTACGGGCCAGGCCCGTAACGAACGCTTGCTACTCGTCGTTGAGGTCGGTGATCTCCACGGCGGGTGTGTCACCGTTGGTTGGAGTTGCGGCGGCCTTCTTCTTGGCAGGCGCCTTCTTTTTCGCGGCCTTTTTCTTCGCAGCTGACTTCTTCGCCGCGCTCTTCTTCTTGGCTGCGGCCTTCTTCTTCGTCGCCTTTGCCTTCTTACCGGGCGTGCCGCCCTTGGCGATGATCGCTTCACGGCGGATCGCCAGGAGTTCGTAAGCGCGGTCGGGGCTCAGTTCCTCGACGCGATCGCCCTTGCCGAGCGAGGCGTTGGTCTCGCCATCGGTCACGTAGATGCCGAAGCGACCTTCTTTCGCCGTGACGTTCTTCTCGCTGACCGGGTCCACGCCGAGTTCGCGGAGCGGGCCCTTGGCGGCCAGGTTGCTGCCGCCACGCTTGTACACCTTTGGCTCGGAGTAGATCTTCAGCGCCTCTTCGAGCGTGACTTCGAAGATCCGATCCTCACTCTCGATGTTTCGGTAGTCCTTTTCTTTCTGAACGTACGGGCCGTAACGACCGTTGTTCGCATAGATCGGTGTCCCATCTTCTGGGTCGTCGCCGACGTGGCGGGGAAGCGAGAGCAGCTTCTCGGCGTCGGCCATGGTGATGTCCTCGAACACCATGTTGCTCAACAGCGAGGACATCTTCGGCTTTTCGAGGCCGGGAGGCGGGTTGTCGTGATCGCCCCACTGCACGTACGGGCCGTAGCGGCCATTCTTTGCGAACACGGGGAGCCCGTCGAGTTCGCCGATCGGGTCGTCGCCCTTCGGGGCGTTGAGCAACGCAATGGCGGTCGGCACGTCGAGTTCGTCGGGTGCCAGGTTGTCGGGCAGGCCCGCGGTGTCGTCGCCGCGCTTCACGTAGGGGCCGTAGCGGCCCGGCTTCACCACGATCAGTTCACCGTTCTCGTCGTTGCCGAGCGGGAAGGTGTTGATCTCTGCTGCGTCGATCTCGTCGAGGTTTTCCTCCACGAGCCGCTTGAGGCCCAGCAGGGCATCGTTCGCGTCGCCGCCGGCTTCGGCGGTGATCGCGGGGATGTCCTGGTCGTCGGTCTTGCCCCAGTAGAAGCGCGTCAGCCACTGTGCCTTCTGTCGATCGCCACGGGAGATGGCATCGAGATCTTCTTCGGTCGAGGCCGTGAAGTCGTAGTCGACGAGGGCCTCGAAGTGCTCTTCGAGCAGCCGGATCACCGCGAACGCCGTCCAGGTGGGAACGAGCGCTTGGCCCTTCTTCCACACGTAGCCGCGGTCCTGCACGGTCTGGATGATCGATGCCCAGGTGGACGGCCGTCCGATGCGGAGTTCTTCGAGCTTCTTGACGAGCGAGGCCTCGGAGTATCGGGCAGGCGGGCTGGTGGTGTGGCCGACCGGCGTGATCGATTCGGTCGGGACCGTGTCGCCGACGGTCAACACCGGCAGCAACGCTTCTTTGTCCGCAGCGTCATCGCCGCGTTCCTCGGTGGACGCCACGTACACGGCCCGGTAGCCGGGGAACGTGATGGTGGTGCCCGATGCCGAGAACTCGCACTCGACGATCTCGCCCGTGGTGCGATCGGTGGCGGGAGCGGTCATCCGCACGCTGACGGTTACACCCGCGGCGTCAGCCATCTGCGAGGCCAGGGTGCGCTGCCAGATCAGCCGGTACAGCGCCAGTTCCTGGCTGTTGATCTCTCCGGCAACGGCGTCGGGCGAGCGGTACGGGGTGGTCGGGCGGATTGCTTCGTGAGCATCTTGGCCCTGCGTCTTCTTCTTGTACTGCTTCGGTGCGGCGTTCAAGTATTTCGAGCCGTACTCCGAAGTGATTGCGTCACGTGTGGCGTTCATTGCCTCATCGGACAAGATCACGTCGTCGGTACGCATGTAGGTGATGAAACCGCGCTCGTACAAACCCTGAGCGACACGCATGACCTGGGAAGAGGAGAGGCGCAGCTTTCGCCCGCCTTCCTGCTGCAGCGTGGAGGTCATGAACGGCGCCTTCGGCGACGACCGATACGGCTTTTCCTCCACCGATGACACGGTGAACGTGGAACTGGCGAGGCTGTCGGCGAGACCGGTGGCGCGTGCCTCGTTCAGCACGGTGACCGTTTCCTTGGCGCTGCCGGTGCTGTCGAAATCCTTGCCGGAGGCCACTCGATCACCGGCGACCGACAGGAGCTTGGCGTCGAACGATGGGTTACTCGCCGTGACGACGTCGATATCCCAGTAGTCGGCAGTGACGTAGGCAATTCGCTCGCGTTCGCGCTGCACGATCAGTCGCACGGTGGGTGACTGCACTCGGCCTGCCGACAGCCCACGATTGACGCGACGCCACAGCACGGGCGACACCTCGTAGCCGTACAGGCGGTCCAGGATGCGGCGTGTTTCTGCCGCATCGACCATGCCGTAGTCGATGCCACGAGGGTTTTGCACGGCGTGGTCGATGGCGGTTTTGGTGATCTCGTGGAACACCATCCGCTTCACTGGCACCTTGGGCTTTAGGTACTCCAGCAGGTGCCAGGAAATGGCTTCTCCCTCGCGGTCTTCATCGGTTGCGAGATAGAGCTCGGAGGCGTCTTTCAGGGCCGCTTTCAGGTCTTTGACCACCGTTTTGCCGCGCTCGGTGAGCTCGTAGGTGGGTTTGAATCCGTTCTCGGTGTCGATGTTGAGACCCTTTGACGGCAGGTCGGACACGTGGCCGACCGAGGCGCGAACGTCGTAGTCGCTACCGAGCAACTTCGTGAGGGTTTTTGCTTTCGCTGGTGATTCGACGACGACGAGTGGCTTCGACATCTGGCCCTTTCCAAGGACTCGGGACTGAGTGAGAATCCGGGTGCTGTGGTTGAGAGTGTGCCCGAATCAGCCGGATTCCGCCACGTCAGCTCGCGGCGACGTGCGCGTGGTGGAGTCCTATGCTCGCCGCGTGGCCGACGACTCCGATGCGATCTGGCAGCCCGGATCCGACCCGTCAATGCCAACGACGGATGTTTCAACTCGGTTCGAAGATCCGAACGTTGGCCTCGACGCCAGCGACTCAACGACGGATGTTCCAACCCGCTTCGAAGATCCGAACTCGACGCTTGACAGCCCGTGGAGTCCGGACTCGGATGTGACGTTCGCGCCGGTCGCGCCGGCGGTCTTCGACGTGCGGCTCGACGAGGCCGGCGGCGGCGGGGCTCCCTCGACTGCCGGGGAGAAGACTCGTCGACGGACCCGACGGCTGATTGCGTTGGCCGGTGTTGCGGGTCTCGTCCTCGGATCGATTGCGGTGGTCCGACTGGTCGGCGCAGACGAGTTGACCGGCGATGCAATCGTTTCGTCTGTCGATGTGCCCGAAGCGGTCGATGTGCCCGAGCGACTGGTCAGCGAGCCGTTCTCGGGTGCTGACCGTCGTCGCCTTCCCGATGCGTTGAACATTCAGTGGAGTAGTTCCGTGTCGGGCGTGGCACCCAGCAGCCGAACACAGTTGACCGTTGCGCCTGACGGCACCGTCATCGGTGTTTTCGAAAACGCCGTTGTCGGGAACGACACCGCCACCTCGTCGATCGTTGCGCTCGACGGAGCCACCGGAACACAACGCTGGCGTACGGCGTTCGATTCGCAGGCTCGGGCGTTCACGGTGCTCGGTGTGTTCAGCGGTGTCGTGGCGCTGGAGCGATTGGACACCACCAACCGTTCGGTGATCGGCCTCGATGCATCGACCGGCGAAATCCGATGGGAGCGCGAAACCAACGACCCCGGTGTGCACGTGGTGCTGGAGGGCGCCGAGATCATTGCCAGGGTGTCGTTCACCGTGAATGCGCGCTTGACCTTCATCGATCCGGGAACTGGTGACGAAGTGGGCCGCGTCCCCGGACGCCTGTTCGCGACCGACTTCGAAGGGACGTGGTACGTCCGCAATGCCTCCACCGTGGTCACGTTGGATCTCCGCAACGGTTGGTCCGACCCGGAGCCCTCGCACCGGCTCGATGTCGGCAACCTCGATGCGGCCACCGTGGTCGACGATCAACTGCTCGAACTCGATGGCGCGGTCGTACAGATCAGTGGTCCGGTCTTGCGTTCCGACTCGGTCGGGACGGCGCCCGAGAACATCGCGGCAGAGCGGTCCGAGGTCGAGATCGTGCCACCGACACGGTTCACCGAGCCGTCGTCGGTCCAACGCTTCAGCCCGATGGTTGGTGAAGCCTTCTTGCTCTCGGGCGACAATGCGGTCTTCGGCGCGGTGCTGGGAGACGGCGAGATCGAGCTTCGATGGAAGGCGGACGGCGCCGTCATTGACACGGTCAGATCCGATCGCGGGCTGACGCTGCTGCTCGGTTCGGATGGCGGAGGCACCCAGCAGGTGGTTGATGCGTCGACCGGGCGACTGATCGTGGAACTGTCGATGGTGCCCGGAGCGATCGAGACGTTGCAGATGGTCGGGAACGGCGTGGTGGTGAAGCAGGCTGCGACGGTTGGTTTCGAACGGGTCGGCCTCGACCTCGATGGCAACCGCCTGTGGTCGCTCGTGGGCGAAGGACCGCTGGCGATCGGTCCCGGCGTCGTGGTCACCTATGGGCCCAGCGACGACGGCTTGACCGTGACGGCCTACGGCGATTCGTCGACGTGACCACATCGAATGCTCCAATCTCGGATTCTGCAACCCGGTTGAAACATCCGAAGTTTGCTCGGTGGGGTCGGTTTCCCGTGTTGGTTGCCGTGTGTGCGCTGCTCGGCGTTGCGGTGGTCGTGTCGTCGGCGATCCGTTCCGATGAAGCCACGATGCCATTGCTTCCGGTCGAGTCCGGTCGCCTGCCACTCGCTGTCGAGCAAGTGTGGGAGCACGACGTCGAGCCTGGGATCGACGCCCGGTCGGTGAGGATCACCGACGACGTGGTGGTCTTCAATGTGTCGGACCGAGGTGGCTCCTTCCGCAGGATCGAGGCATTGGACATTGCCACTGGCCGCTCGATCTGGGAGCGTCGCATCGGCGCCGACGTGAGCCCGCGAGTGCTCGCCGTGACGGAGTCGACGTACGTGGTCGACCTCGATGCCGGAGTCGAACGCGTTCTCGTCGGGTACGACCTGGCAACCGGGGCGACAAGGTGGGAGCACCGCAGCGTGGGAGCCGCGATCGCACCGGCGTTCGGAGCCGGTTCCGTGGTCGTGGAAACGGGAACTGGTGCACCCGGGTCGGTTGCCGTTCGCGATCCGGACACTGGCGACATCGTGCTCGACATCGATGCGGCGTCTGCGGGTCTCGACTCGTCTGGAAACCTGTGGCTGATTGGACCGGGCAACGGGCTGGCGAACTTGGACCTCGCCGCCTATGCCGAGGTTCGCCGGGAACGTGGTGCGCTGGTGGCAGCCGAGAGCGTGGTGCCTGTCGAACGGGGTGAGGCAATCGACGGATTTCCCCTGCTGGTCGATGGGCGAGTGCTCACCCAACGCGACGGAGCGTTGTTCGATGCATCCGAGAACTCTGTCGAGTTGGTCGATCGATCCGGTGCCGCGGTGGAGTTGGCCGAACCGTCGGACATCTCGGTCGTCGGTGCGGATCGGCTGTTGATCCGCGCCGTTGCGGACAGCGGCGAGGCGCTGCTCCTCGGGGGCCGCTTGCGTCGCAACGTCATCGAGATCGATTGGACACTCGACGCGTTGATCCGTGAGTCGATCGTGACCGAGGCAGGTCCGCAGGCCATCATCCGACGGTCGAGTTCTGACGGCGAGATGCCGGATCAACTGATCGACCTCGCAACGGGCGAGGTGCTCGTCGAGTTCGATTCGCCGATCGCACGCAACACCGCCACTGCGTCCAACGGAGTTGCGGTGAGAACGGCGACGGATGCGGTCGTGGCGGTCGATGTCCTGGGCGAAACACTTTGGCGTCTCGAGCCGACGCTCTTCGCAGTGGCGGTCGGCGACGAATTCGTCGTTACGCTGAGTCGAACTCCCGATGGCGACACGCAGATCACCGGCTACACCGGGTGAGTCTTCATCGCACGGTGAGGAACTCGTGGAGCGCGTCGCCAGCGACCGCGGTACGTTCGAGCGCACATGGTTGATCAGCGCACTCCGCACGCTCGCCTCGGGTGGTCGGACGCGTTCGCCGATGCGTGGGAAGAACTCGGATGTCCTGGTGAACCGGCGCGGGTGACCCGCCTCGATCGAGGCTGGTCGACTGCAGCACGGACGCTCGAGCAGGCCACAGGGTCAGAAGAACCCGTCAGACTCCGAAACATCGGGGCGGATGTAGCGGTCGGTGACTGGATGATCCCCAGCGCGGATGGGGAACGCGTCGAGCATGTGCTGGACCGTACGTCGGGCTTCACGCGTCGCGCATCGTTCGACGGTATGCGCGCGGTGTCGCACACGCTGGCGGCAAACATCGACGTGGTGTTTCTCATCCACGCGCTCGGGTCACCACCGAGCCCGCGTCGCCTCGAGCGTGAACTGGTGCTGGCGTTCGACTCGGGCGCTGACCCGATCGTCGTGCTCACCAAAACCGACTTGGTGGACGATCCTGAACCCGTGCGCGCGGCGCTTGCCGAAGTGGCGCTCGGGGTCCCGGTGTTGCTCGCCAGCGGCATCTCTGGAGATGGGATCGACGCGATTCGGGGGTACTCGTCTGGGAATCGAACGTTGGCGTTCCTCGGCGCCAGTGGCGTTGGCAAGTCCACCCTCGTGAACGCCCTGGTGGGTGATGCGCTCCAGGCCACATCAGCGGTGCGCGAAGGTGATCAACGCGGCCGGCACACCACGGTGGCTGCCGAGTTGGTGCCGATGCCGGGCGAAGGGTGGCTGATCGACACGCCCGGTGTTCGCGCCGTGTCGTTGTGGTTGTCCGGCAACGGAATCGAGCGAGCATTTGCCGACGTGTTCGACCTGATGGATGGCTGTCGGTTTCGCGATTGCAAGCATGATCAGGAACCCGGTTGCGCCGTGCAGCAGGCCATTGCCGACGGTGACCTCGACCCGGTTCGTCTCACTGCGCTCGAAGCATTGATCGAAGAAGAAGAAGCGTTGGAGAAGGAACAGAAGGCGCGCACGAAGGCTGCAGATCGACGCTCGAAGGACAAGCGTCGTCCCGAAGCCGATGAGTACGACGGGATGCGCGACTGAGCGCCTCGTAGGGTCTGGGCATGGCGTCCAAGCGTGGTGACAAAGAGCTGCAGGCAGCCGGTGGGCGAGGTGCGATTGCACTGAACGGTAAGCCGGTCGAATCGGTGTGGGACTTCCCACGACCGCCTGCAGTCGAGCGAGTCGAGTGGCGGATCCGAGTGGTACACGGAGGCCAGACCGTCGTCGACGCGCCCCACGCAATGCGAGTACTCGAAACGAGCCAGGCGCCCGCGTACTACGTCGATGCCGAGTTCGTTTCGTTCGACTCTCTGGTCCCGGCGGCGCGTCAATCCGGGTGCGAATGGAAGGGCGTGGCCAGCTACGCAGATGTGCAGGTCGGCGATGCGCGTGCGGCTGAAGCAACCTGGACCTATCGCAACCCCACGCCGCGGTTCGAACCGATTCGCGACCACTGGGCGTTCTATGCCCAGACGCTCGACGAGTGCTGGGTCGACGATGAACGCGTCGACCCGAACGATGGCAGCTTCTACGGCGGATGGATCACGAACAACGTGACCGGTCCCTACAAGGGCGCTGCTGGCACCATGTTCTGGTGACCGATGTAGAACTTTGGGTCTGACCCCAACCTCTACATGTAGAACTTTGGGTCTGACCCCAACCTCTACATCGGGCGGGTCAGAGGGAGCTGAGGGTCCAGCCGGCGCCGTTTTCGTCGATCGTGCGGAACCAGTAGTTGGTCATCACGACGGCGGTGATCGGTAGCGGCCCGTAGATGTGGGGGAACAGCATGTCGACGCTCGGCGCCGGCTGCTCCCACTTGATTTCCGACGGCACCTTGAGCTGATCGACGGTCAACAGCACCAACTGATCGACGTCGGCGTAGAAGCGGTTCGCCGTGTTCTCCACCTGCTCGCGAGTCGACAGGTGGATGAACCCTTCCTCGCCGAGCGTTCGCCCCCTGGTCGACATCGTGTACTCACCGGTCTGGAACGCAGCGGCCCAGTCCTCGGGCATCGCCGCGTGGAAGAGCGGTTGATCGACGTCGTGCGGTTGATCGGGGTCGGTACTCACCATCAGAGCTTGCCCTGATCGAGCAGGCCGCGCACCTCGACGGCACGCTCACGAACGGCTGGGAGGTCTGACAGCTTCTCCGATGCTCGAACCTGGCGGGCGATGCGCGGGTTCTTCACGAACCGATCATGATGGCGTGCGAGAAAGTCCCAGTAGAGCGTGGTGAACGGACACGCGTCGGGTCCGGTCCGTTGTTTGCGGTCGAACCGGCATGGCTTGCAGTAGTCGCTCATCTTGTCGATGTAGTTGCCGCCGGCCGCATACGGTTTCGTGGCCATCTTGCCGCCGTCCGCCCACTGGCTCATGCCGATGACGTTTGGCAACATCACCCATTCGGCGCCGTCGATGAAGTTCGACCACATCCAGTCGGTCATCGCCCATGGGTCCACGCCGTGCAGCATCGACAAGTTGCCGAGCACCATCAACCGCTGGATGTGATGGTTGTACGCCTTGTCGTGAAGCGTGTCGATGCAGTTCGAGACACAGTTCATCTCGGTGGTCGCCTCACCGGTGAACGCCGGGGGAACCGGCCGATCGGCGCCGAGAGCGTTGGCCGATCGATAGTCGGGCATCCACAACCAGTAGACGCCCCATACGTATTCACGCCAGCCGATCACCTGCCGGATGAAGCCTTCGGCAGAGTTGATCGGAATGTCGCCGTTGTCGAAAGCGTCCTGCACGGCGTCACACACCTCGCTGGGCAGCAGCAGACCGATGTTCATGTACGGCGACAAAATGGAGTGTGCGAGGTGCCACGATCGCTCGACCATCGCATCTTCGTGCGGGCCGAACCGGTGCAGTTCCTCGTCAACGAAGTGGCGGAGTCGGCTCAATGCCGCTCGACGCGATGTGGCCCACGTTCCGTCCGGGTCGGCACCCCACGTGTCCACTCCTGCGTTGTCGAGGTCTGCCAAGACTTGGTGGTCGATGTCGTCGAGTGATGACGTCTGGGGATCGCTCCACGGAGTCGCGTCGCCCTTCGGGGGTGGTTCGCGGTTGTCCTCGTCGAAGTTCCAGCGCCCGCCTGCGGGCTCACCGTCAGCTTCCATCAGGTAGCCGAGCCGTCGTCGCTGCTGGCGATAGAAGTCCTCCATCTTGAACGACTTCTTGCCATGCGCCCACTCGGCGAACTCGTCGTAATGGCAAAGGAACTGATTCGAACGGACGATGTCGACACCCAGGTCGCGGAGCATCTCGAGGCCGCTCCAACTCGCTGGTTCGGTGGCGGTCACAGCGTCGGGTGAGAACTCTTCGACGTGGTCGGCAAAGCCTTGCCGCAGCGAGTCGGCTCGCCGCAGGTCCACGTCGAAGCCGGCGTCGCGCAACTCGGCGCCAAACCGTCGCATTGCGGCGATCACGAAGTGGGCGCGCTGGCGATGCCACCGCTTGGACGCGAGTTTTGCAAGTGACTCGACGAGCAGCACGCGGTGGGTTGCAGGGTCGGCGTCTGCGAGCGCTCCGATGGAGCGGTTGAGTTGATCGCCGAGCACCCAGATCGTCTGCACGCCACAAGGGTCGTGGCTGGCGTCGTGTCGTGCCAACTCTGTCGCCGGAAATTCCCGGCAGTGGCCGGACTGGCCAGACCAAGATGGCGAGTTCACACCATGAGAATCCATAGGACGAGTCGAGGAGATGCCATGAAGAGATCAGCTACAGGAGCACGGGTGCGGTGGGCAGCGGTCGGGGCCGCGATCGCCGTGTCGCTCGGTGCCGGACTCGGCAGCGGAGTGTTGTCGACGAGCGCTGCGTCGAACCCGAACGAATCGACGTTCGTGTCGGTCGCCCCGATTCGGATCCTTGACACACGACCGGCCGACAACGTCGGCCTGGTCGGCAAGTTCGTGTCGAATGTCGAACGGGATCTGCAGGTGACCGGAGCGATCGATACCGCCGACGGAACGTTCGAGAACGTCCCGGCCGGTGCAACGGGCGTGGTGCTGAATGTCACGGCAGTGCGGCCGTCTGCGGGGGGCTTCATCAGCGTGAACCCCGCTGGAACAACAGGCTTCTCCGCGTCGAGCCTGAACTTCCTAGCGGGCGAGGTCCGGCCGAACGCCGTCACGGTTCCGCTGTCATTGGACGGCAAGATCTCCATCGTGTACGTCGCAAACGGCGGGCCCGCCGACGATGTCGACGTGCTGGTGGACCTCGTGGGCTACACGACACGGGTGGGGTTGCTCGACACGCAACGTCGGCTGAACACACTCGAAGCCACCAGCCCGGCGCGATCTGTTCACGAGGGTTTCAACACATCCCGAGCAGTCAGCGCCAGCGCGCAGGTGCTGGCGACGGTCGAGATCCCCTACGACCAGGTGGGCAACGTGACGCTCAACGCATCGGTGACGCTCGAGAACCGTGACATGGCCGTCGCGGCTGACGCGTGGTGCACGATCACGGACACGACGACGGTCGGCACGCAAGCTCTGGGACGTCAGACCATCGACCCGGAGGAGTATGCAACGATGAGCCTCACCCGCGGTTTCGAAGTGTCTGGCTCGGGCACGTTCACTGCGAATCTGGTGTGCAGAGCGTTCAGCGGCGCCTACTTCATGTCGGACCCGAACATCACTGCCGTCTATGTGCCGGTCGACCCGGAGACGCTGGCGGGCGGCTGACTGCTGGGTTGGCGTTCACGGTGGCTCGACCGCCATCGTCGCGGTCGCCGAGTGTGTGACCGAGCCGATGGCGGCGCCGATGATCGCGATGTCGGTCGAGTCGACGTAGGTCACCGTGACCGCCACGGTGGTGCCATTGTCTTGGACGCTCACCTCGACTGGAAGCGTGACTGCGCGTTGCGCGGCGGTCGTGGCAGCGCCGGCCGAGTTGGCTGACACCGCAGCGGCGCGTGCGCCTTCGCGGGCAGCCAACTCGACGGCTACTTCATTTCGGATCGACACGCCGACCTGCGCAATCGCCAGCATCGCCACGACGATCAGCGGCAACGCAAGTGCGAACTCAACCGCTGCCTGACCTGCGTCCGATTGCTGTTCTGGCTGTCGACCCACAACGTCAGACTCGATCGATGACGGAGTCGATCACCCGGTTGAACAGGCGACTCACGCGTGCAGCGCCACCCCCAGCCGTTGCCCAGGCAACGACGAGCAACGCCACCAACGCCGCAGCGAGCAGCACCAGGGCGTACTCGGTGGTGGCTTGGCCGCGGTCGTCGTGGCGGTTCGTGACGATGTGGGTTACCGCATCGGTGAGTCGTTCCTGAGCCGCGTGGGCAATGCGGTGAGCCGAGTGGTGCATGGTGATGGCGAGCATCAGCAGCGGGGTCGTGTCGATCATGGGAGATCCTGTTCGTTCGGTGTCGTTCGGGACGAGACGTCGACGCGGGCATGGCTGGCCGAGGTGGGGCAGTTCAGAAACCCGATGCGTTGAGCGATGTCAGTGCCCCGAGCACGGCTGGCACGATCGCGATCAACACGAATGACGGCAGGGTGCAGCTGACCAACGGGAACGACAGGCGAATCGGGAGCTGCCGCGCAGCAGCCTCGGCGTGGCGCTGACGTCGCTCCCGAACGTCGAACGACAGTTGCTCGACCGCTTGGGAGATTGGTGTCCCGTGACGTTCCGCCATGGCAAGCGTGTCCGCTACGCCGGTGGCCGTTGGGCCGAGTAGTTCCGGAAGCGCACCCAACGCCTCGGCGAGCGGAGAGCCCCGTTCGGTTCGGCGAACGACCTCGACGAACGCCGGCCGGGTCGGGATGGGAGAGCGTTCGGCGAGGTGGGCCACGGCTTGGTGTGGGGTCAGCCCAGCGTGGATGACCAGCACGAGCAGCTCGATTGCATCGGGGAGTGCCTCGACGATGCGGCGACGATGGCGTCTCGTCGACTGGATGGCTCGGACGCGCGGGAAGGCGAGCACGCCGGCAACGGCGGCGAGCGCCAACATGGGCCCAGCTACCACGAAGACAGCACCGATCATCGCAGCGGTGAGGAAGTGACGACCCCGGTGGCGTGTGACCTTCGGATCATCATCTGCAACGACATCCCGTGGCTGTTCGGGGCGAATCGATCGGCTCGAGCGACCGGCTGACCGCCCCGACCCCGCCATCAGGATGAGCACGCTGAAGGATGCCAACAGCACGGCGGTGATCACGGCCTGGCTCCCCTCGGCGACACGATGCGACGCATCCACGCTGCACCGAGCAGGTTGAGCATCAACCCGAGCGCGACAGTCGCTGCGCCAGCGGTCCCCGTCACCACATCACGAACCTCTGCATCGGTTGCGAGGAGCAGCGCAAGAATCGCAAGCGGAACGAGTGTGAGCACCTTTGCCGACAGTGCCGCTTGGGCGCTCTGTGACCCCCGTTCGAGATCGTCGGAAGCTCGCTGGCGCATCGTTGCTGCGAAGCGATCGAGGGGTGCTGCGCTGTTGCCACCCAGCAGTGCCGTTGCTGCCAACACCGAGGCGAGCGCCGCGAGGAGTTCCGTGCGGTTGGCAGATGACGCAGCCACATCGTCGAACCACTCGTCGCAGGCTTCGGGCACCGAGGCTCCTCGGTCGAGCCAGTGTCGAAGTGCTCCAGTGTGATCTCGGATTGCCGGGTCCTGTGGCTGCACCTCGATCAGCGATGCGCGCAACGTGGCACCGTGGCGAAGCGAACGCGCGAGGTCGTCGCACCAGTTGGCCAGTGCGAGCGGTGTGACGACGGGTGGCATCTGGCGTCTGGGAAGCGACACTCGCCGCGTCGTCGGTGGGAACAATGGGTTCTCATTGGGAACCGGCGGGCGTGACGTGGCATTGCTGCCGTGCACGATCAGCGCAGTGGTGACCATGGCGAGCATGGTGGTTGCCGCGATCATCGCCTCGTCCGTTGCAGCTGGGCATCGAGACGGAACCCGCCATTGCAGAGTTCCCCCAACAGTCGTGTTCCGGGCGTGGCGGCACTGCCGTCGAGTACCGGCTTGTTCACTTCACGCACGGACGTGACGCGACGCTGCCCTCCGCTGCGGTCGACCTGGATCACCACATCGATCGACCGGAACAGCTGCTGGCGCACTGCTTGCAACGGCCACTGCGGCGCGGCTTGAAGGATCAGCGATTCGAGACGCAAGAGTGCGTCCAAGGGACTGTTGGCGTGGCACGTGGAGAACGAACCGTCGTGCCCCGTGTTCATTGCTTGAATCAACGCAAGGCACTCGTCGGAGCGCACTTCACCGACGACCATGCGATCGGGCCGAAGCCGAAGCGCTGTGCGGACGAGATCGCTGAGCACCACCGGGTGGACCCCTTCGGCGGTTTCGGGCCGAGCCTCGAGCCGCACCTGATGTGGGGCACGGCACGGGAGTTCGGTCGTGTCTTCCATCACCACGATCCGCTCGCTGTCGTCGACGAGATCGAGCAGCGACGCCAACAACGAGGTCTTGCCCGATGATGTGGAGCCGCACACGATCACGTTGCATCTCGCAGCAACGATGTTGCGGAGAAGATCGGCGCCGTTGTCGTCGGTGAAGTCGCTCAGTGGGCGAACCTCGGTGGCGAAGCGGCGAATCGAGAGCGCAGACCCGTTCACCGCGACCGGTGCAACCACGGCACAGACCCGCGCTCCGTCGGCGAGGCGGGCATCGACGATCGGGCTGGTGCGGTCGACCCGGCGGCCGATCGGTGCCAGCACGCGTTCGATCACGTGCTCGACCGACGTTCCGGTCAACATTCCGACTGATTCGAGCCGGCCGCACCGGTCGACCCAGATGTCATTGCCGACAACGAGCACCTCATCGACCATCGGGTCGGCGACCATCGCATCGAGCTGACCGAGTCCCGACATCTGAGCTCGTGCCGCGGCGATCAGCGCTTGTCGTTCGGGCGCGGTGGCCAGCGGAGCGAGCCGGCGCACGGCGGTGTCGATCAACTCGTCCACGTCGCCATCGAGGTCGCGCACGGAACTGCACACCGACGCAACCAGCTCAGGCTGAACGACTGCTCGGGTTGTCACGCTGCCACCCGCGCAAACGTGCGATGAATCGACCGGGGCAGGCGGTGGCTCGTCAGCAGTCCCGAATCGATCGACCGAGCGACACGGATATCCCAGGGGATCGTGACGATCACTGGCGCTCGCACCGCCGTTTCGATGTCGCGTTGACTCAGCGCCCGCCCAGGTTCATCGATGAGGATCACGCCGGTGGGTTTCGTGTGCAATCGACCGGCGCGGCGCAGCGAGAGATAGCACGCACGAGTGACCAGCCATCGATGGTCACAGCGTTCGACGAACGGCGTAGGAAGCGCTGTCGTTCCCGCATCGACCACGACTGAACCTCCCGAGTCATGCGCCCACTCGATGATCCAATCGACGAGTTCCTGCCAACGGTCCTCGTCATCGCTGACGCAAGTGGCCGACGAGCCACTGCTGCGCGCAGGCAGCAGCAGCGTCGTGGGGGTGGTCTCGACCAGCAGGTCGTCGAGGTGCGCGATCGGTGCGTTGCTGGCGAGCCACTCGAGTACGCCGGGTCGGGCGGGTTCGGCGAGCCCCAGCATCCCGGGCACGTCGCCTTCGAGGTCGATGAGCAACGTCGGACCGATGGTGTCGATGGCCCGTAGACAAGCGACGATCGTGGTGCCGCTGCCGCCCTTGGCAGCGTGGCAAAGCGTGATCATGAATTCTCCCAAGTGGGACGTGCCGGCGGGCCGGACGTGGACTCAGGAGGGAGTCGGTAGTGGCAAGATAACGCCAGGTTTGGTCTCGCGCAACGCAGTTGAACCTTCGGCGCTTCGTTCTCCGACCGATGCACCCCTGACGATAGGGTCGGCACTGCACTACCGGGAGGTGTCTGGGTACCTGGTGGGCTCCGCCGCCTTCAAAGCGGTTGGGATGGGCGATCCCCATCCGGCGGGTTCGATTCCCGTCCACCTCCGCCAATGCGTCCACGGTTGTTCGTGGAAGTGTCCTGAAAGTTCTCTGACCAGGTCTTTTGTCTGAATTCGTATTTCGATGTTCGGGCTTGTTCTTGGAGCGTTAGTCTCACGGTTAGTCTCAAACGGGGGTTTGAGACTGACGCAGGAGGTCAATGCGATGCCGAAGGCGCCGAGGGGCAAGCGAGTCGTCGACGCGAAAACTGGCGCGTTCACTGTCGTCAACAAGGCACCGAACGGGGAAGCGGAGCCGTTCTTCGACAAGACGCGCAGTGTGTGGGTGGCGCCGTGGCGAAAGCCGGACGGCAAGGTCGGTCGGCCCACCGGACGAACCCGTGCGCTGGCCATTGCATCGCGTGATCGGCACATCGCCAAGCTGGCCGACGACGCCAAGTTTGCCTCGTCGCTCGCTGGTGGATTCACTGCCGAGTCGACCGTTGCCGACCTCACCGAGTGGTGGCTCCAGAACATCGCTCGACACCGGGTCCGCGCTACGACGTTCGCCACGTACCGCAAGCAGCTTCGGTTGGTCGACGAAGGTCTCGGCTCGATACCGGCGCGCGAACTCCGTCCCGAGCAGATCGCCGGCTTCGTTTCTGACCTCATCGACCGCGGGTCCGCGTCGCGGGCTCGCAACATCAGAACGCTGCTCGTGCAGGTGATGGACCAGGCGGTCGAACTCGGACTCGCCACCGAGAACGTCGCCAAGCGAGTGAAGACCCCGAAGGTGCCGAAGGTGAAGCGGCGCACGGTCACGCCCGACGAGACGCGACAACTGCTCCTGGCGTCCGACCCTCGCTTCGCTGCGGCCATCGCGCTCTGCTACGTCCAGGGCTGGCGAGTGAGCGAAGCGCTTGGTCTGGCGTGGCAGGACCTCGATCTCGAGACCGGCTCGGTGCAGCTCCGGCGAGGAGCCACATACGCCGACGGTGTCGGCATGGTGCTCGGGCCGACCAAAACCGAACGGACCGCTGGCGTGCAGATGATCGGGCCGACCGTGATCGCGCTGCTCGAAGCGCGCCGCGAAGTGCAGGACGACGATCGCAAGAAGTTGGGTGCCGCCTGGCCGACGATCGAGTACGACGGCGAGCAACTCGATCTCGTGTTCACCGCCGCGAACGGCAACCCGATGCTGCGACAGAAGGTCGACAAGGCGATTCGAACCGCGGCCGAGAAAGCGGGCGTCGACCCGAAGGGGCTCGGCACGCACGCAGGCCGGCGGTCGGTCGTGACCAACCTGTTTGCTTCAGGGTCGCTCGACCTCGAAGACGTCGCCCGCTTCGTCGGCCACACCGACACCGCCACGACCCGCGGCTACGTCCAACACGAAGGCGACCGCCCTCGCCAAATCAGTGTCAAAGCCCTCGAACTCCTCGACCCCAACTGGGCGGCCGCCGAGGCGTCGGACGGTTGAGTTCGGCTACTCGTCGATGAGCGTGAACCACGCGTCGACCGCTCGTTGCCGAGACTGATCACCGAGGTCGAGCCAAGGTGACTTCGTGAGGTCGTCGTGGAGCCGGACTCGACGGAGGTAGCGCTTCTCCTTGGTGTCGAGGCGGTTGCGCAGTTCGATCGGATCGTCGATGATCGCGGCGAGTTGGGCGATGTCGGTGTGGTGTCTATTGCGGTCTCTCGTGTCGGACCTCGCGGCTCTCGCCTTGATCACGATTGCGCCGACGAGGTCGGGGAGCGGAATCGAGGCGGGCCCGACCTCGGTGTCGATGTGAGCGACCATGCGCCGGTCGAGTGCCCGCTGCCCTCCGGCAACCGGAACCGGGGTCGGCCGCGTGAACTGGAGCGTCAGCTTTGTCGGGAGATGATCCGGCACCATCAGATCGAGATGGCCAGCCGGACCGCTGAACCGATGGAGGAACTTGGCGGTGATCGACGGTTGTGCTTCGAGGCCCATGTTGATCGCAGCCGCCTTGCACGCATGGAAGGCGTTGCGATCGGTCAGGATGTCGGCAACAATGTCGACGTCGGTGGTCGTGCGGCGCGGTGTTCCTCCCGCGAGGTGGACGTGCAACGCCACCATCTGTCCGCCGATGAGAACCCACGACTCCGGCTTGAGCCGGTTCGCCAGTTCCGCCACGAGCGACCAGAGCTTCCACTCGGCGGTGTCGGATTGGCGCATGCTTGCGCTCGGTTGGTCAGCGTCCATCGAGGATGGCCTGAATCAGGTCGGCACCAGCTCGTGCGGTCCGTTCGTCGGCGTCATCGAGTAGATCGACGGCGACGACGGATCGAGGCATCACGTCGCCCTGCATGATGAAGCCCGCCTCGTCGAGATCGGGGATCGCGCGGAGCGTCAGATTTCCCGTAGAACGGGGCTCGAGTCGCATCGTCTTGGTGAGCTCGTTGGCGACGTCGGCCGGCACGTAGACATCGAGATGTCGTTCGTGGGCGATGAGGTCGACGTTGTAGTCGGAGAGAGCGCTCACACCGGTTCGCACGACATCGTCGAGCAACTCGATGCGGTCGAGGAACGCATCAAACGTGTTGAACCGTTCGGTCGTTGCGCGCCGGTGTGCGAGCCACCGCCAATCACCGGGCTGCCGCTCGCACAGCTTTGCGAGTCGTGAACGTTCGGTTCCGTGCAGGTCGAACGCAACGGCGAGTTCGTCGTCGATGGTGGTGCCGAAGTTGCTCAGCATTGCTGCCCACGCCATTGTGGGCGACAGGCTTCTTCCGGCCGTCGGCCGGCGTCGGCGGTCGTAGTCGTTGACTGATCGTGGGTCGACAGCCCACACGTGACCATGTCGTTCGGCATGAATGTCGCCCGACGCGATCAGCTGGCGAAGCCGCTGAGCGCTCACCCCGAGGCGTCGGGACGCTTCTCTGGTGGTGATCGTTTCGGTCGCCATGTTCACACATTACTTGCGGGATGGAAATAATACTGTGAATCCCCGTTGGCTATCCGTTGACTTCGAAGACGTCGCTGAGACCGCTGAGTGCTGGCGGTAATCGAGGTTCAGCTGCGGTAGTTGGCCGATATCGGAGGCGTGCCGTTGCAGAAGTCGCTGGAACTCCTTCGAACTGCGCGGTCGATCGGTCATGAGGCGACGACCCCGGCTGAGCGAGTGAGCTGATCATGGACGGCCGAGGTGATTGCGCCTCGACGTGCTGCGGTGTCGATTGCTTGGCGGAGGAGGTACCCGGGAGCGTGGCCGATGGAGTCGGTGAGCGTCCGCGGAATTGAGGTGAGCACCACGGCGTCGATGCGGGTGACCTCGCTGTCATCAAGCTCTGCCCGGTGGACTTCGTACCGTTCGCCACCGGCGCGACTGATCCGGTAGCTCGTCGGGATCGTGAGGTGCACGACGGTCGGGTTGATGTCGCACAGTTCGTGGACGAGCAACGCGGAATCGTGCGAGACAACGCCGCGTCCGGCTGCCCAGAGTCGGGCGAGGATGAACTCGTCGTGGCGGTCGAAGGGGAGCGAGGGTACGCGATACACGCCGTGCCCTGCCGAGTCGAGAGTTCCGCGTGTCACCATCTTGCGGAGCTCGACCGCCGGAACGTCAACGAGTGACGGCGTGACGTAGCCGCCGTTGTCGACGGCGACGTCCATGACGGCATTCCAGTGCTTCCCAGGCCTGGTCGAGGCCCACGCCCCGAGCCATGGTCTGTTCCCGACCGGACTCGACGGCGTGTCGGCGTATCGAAAGACGACGCCCAACCCTCGACAGCCGGCTGTCATGCCACCGCTGATCAACATCGTCGTCCAGGGCACCAAATGCGCGTACCTCGATGCCACCACCTACCGCTACGGGGCAGGCACCTACATCTGTGCCCCTGCCACCCTGCCGATCGAATCCGAAGCGCCCGAGGCGAGTGAGGAGCAACCGATCCTCGGCGTCCAGGTCATGCTCAACACCAGAGCGGCGACCGAGCTCCTCGTGGACCTCAACGAACACAAGCCGCCACGCAGACCCAGCCCCGCAGCAGGCCCAGAACTCGCCCCGACCGTGGTCGAGTGGGACGACACGTTCGCCACCACACTCCACCGGCTCCTCGCCGTTCTCGACGACGACGCACGCCGCCACGCTCTCGGGCCCGGCCGACTTCGAGAGTTGCTCTACCTCGTGCTCATCGGGCCAGCCGGCCCCTCGCTCTGGCACACCGTTGGACAGTCCCACGACCTCAACCACATCATCGGCTTCATTCGCGACCACCTCGGTCAGCCGCTCTCCATCGACCACCTCGCCCAACAAGCGGGGATGAGCCGACCTGTGTTCGATCGCCGGTTCCGACGCGCCACCAGCTACGCCCCGCTCCAATTCATCAAGTCGCTCCGCCTCAACGCCGCCGCCACCCTCATCACCCGAGGCAGCGACATCACCACTGCCGCAAGCAAGGTCGGCTACGCCAGCCCTGCCCA
>JBGCEY010000027.1:0-6133 GCA_045106645.1 Ilumatobacter sp. | reverse complement strand
AAGCGTCACAAACGAACCACCCTCGACCTTGCCACCCCGAGCCCCAACACCATCAGAAGTCACACCATTCACCCTCGTGTCCAACACACGAGCCGGCGTCAACGACACCACATCCGAAACAACCACATCAGGATCAGGATCCGGATCCGGATCAGGATCAGGGGTTGACTCTGGGAGCGCGAGCACGAACGGCTCATTGCCTCGGAACGGCTGGGTGGCCTGCCCGTAGACAAAGTCGCCAGCGATGTCCATCCGATCCACGAAGGCGAACGCCGTGTCGTCGAAGTCGATCAACTCGGTCACCGCGTCAGGCTCCACGTGCCAGATCGCACCCTCGCCGGTTCGGACCGACCCAGGACCCAACTCCTTGACGCTGACGTACACCCCGCTCGCATGTGTTCCGATCATCGAGACATCGGTGACCGGGAACGTAGCCAGTATCTGCAGTTCGGTTCCGACCGCCGCAACGACGTGCCCGGTCGATGCCGGGTTCGGGTCGACCGGAGGACCAGACGAGGTCACGCCACCCCGGAAGATCGTGAAAGTCAGACGGCCGGTGGCCTCGTCGATCACACCGTTGTCGAGATCAGACGTGGTCACATCAGCTCCGTCGGGCAACGTCATCGGGGTGACGACACCACTGGGCGTGACCCGCACGTACCGAAACACGTCAGGCACCACGAACGAGCCATCGGTTTCGAGCCCGACGACGAACCCGTCATCATCCGCCATCAGCTCGAATCGGTTCGCCGACTGCGTTGTGACCACGCGCGTGCCTGCGGGGGTTCCGTCGGTCAGTATCAGCTCGGCGGTTGCATAGCCCGCCAGGTTGACCACCAACGCAGACGACCCCGTCGAGGCAGCACCTCCCGATGGCACCGAGACCGAATCGGTCAGCACCGTCCCGACACCTGTCTGCAGGTCGATCGCGACGAGCTCATCTGCTTCAGACTCGACAATCAGCCGGTCGTTCACTGCAGCGAGCACTTCACCCACGAGGACTGAGCCCAACTCGACGGCAGTATCGGCGCCGGCTCGAACCACCCACAGCTGATCGTCGGCCAAGAACACGAAGTCGTTGCCGACTTGGCCGAACAGCTCCGGATCGCGTGGCGAAGGAGCGGGGAGCAGCGGCGAAGCTCCCGCGTCCGAGTCGTCGGTGATGTACGCCTGCTCACCGTCATCGCCGGGCTCTGCGAGAAACACGACTCGATCACCGAAGGCCGTCAAGTCGCCCGGCGACGCACTCAGTGCGTCGGGCCCCAGCTGGGTGATTCGCTGCACCGTGTCCGTGACAGGGTCGTGCGCCCACAGTTCTCCCCCGGCTTCGCTCTCGAACGCGTCGAAGATCACACGGCCATCGGCCTCGACGAAATCGCGGGGCATTGAACTGAGCGTGGCACCGTTCTCGACGTCGGTGACTCGCTCGACCGACAGCGAATCACCATCGACTCGCCACAGCTGATTGCCGTGCTCGTCGTCATCGGCGAGGGCGAACCAGTCGTCCCCGTCACTCACTGGCGTCGAGGCACGAGCTGCTCCCGCTCCTGGCGAGATGTCGGCGATCGGTTGGGTGCCGGAAACCGTGGCGTCGCTCACCCACAGCTCTCTGTTCTGGTCTCCGTCGCTCGCCACGAAGACGATCGCTGCCCCCTTGTCGTTGTGTGCCCATTCGACTTGGTTGAGACTCGCGACCGCTGGCACCGCGTCGGTACCTTCGTCCGTACCGTCGGTGACCCAGAACCTGGGATCAGACCCCGCCTGGAGGATCGCACCATCGAGTAACGCGGTGACTTCGCGAGGCTCGACGGCAGCAGACACTCCGACTGCGGCGCTGTCCTTGTCGGCAACCGTCAACAGGGTCGACCCGGAACCAGTGCGCCCAATCCACACCTTGGTGTCAAAGGTGTCGAGCGCGGTCACTCCGCCGTCGGTGGTGAGCACCTCGACGACGTCGGGCGTTCCCGCTGCTTGCGGCTCTGCGATGCGATGAACTTGCTTCTGAAAGCCGGTGTTCGAGGCAACGAAGTACACCGCCCCGTCGGACGTCACCCGAAAGTCGAACGGGCTGCTGGAACCAGCGGGCATGACATCGATGATCGTCAGCGTCGATGGCGGGTCGAGTCGAAAGGCCTCGACACCGTTGGTTCCGTCGTTTGCCGAGAAGAAGGCTGCACTCCCTCCGCCGTCGACCGGGGCGACCACCACACTTCGAGGAAGGCTTGACGCTGAACCAGGATTCAGGTCGGCAACCAGCGTTGCGCCGTCCTTGGTCAAATCGGCGGTGTAGAGCTCGGTTCCAACGGTGAGGTTCGCAGCGGTGAAGTACAGCGAATCGTCGAGCTCGAAAAACGTGCCCGGAGTCGACCCGGAACTGCCGGGGCTGAGGTCGCCGAGTGGAACGACCTCGCCGCTGTCGAGGTCAACGAACCAGGGCTCGCGCCCGGAGCCCTCGCCGTCATCGGCGAGCAGGATGATGGCGTCTTTGAACTGGAATTTCGGCTCGAGCGCAACGAACCCTGCATCGGGTGGAACGATCTCCTCGACCTCACCGCTGTCGTCGGAATACACCAACAGCGACGCTCGACCCGGACCGAGCGGATCGGCGGGGTTCGTCCGGAAAACTTGGAAATAGGTGGCGTTGTCGGTGGTCAAGGGCGCGCTCGAGACGCCCTCGATGTTCTGCTCGATATCAGCCAGCAACTCTGGTGGGTCACCGAAGTCCGGAAGGGCACTGATGGAGTCACCGCCGGGAACGACGAGCGCAGCAACAACGAGTGCCCCGGTGAGGGCGAGACGAGAGAGTGACACCATGGTGAACATCGTGGCACCCGACCGTCAGCCAGCCATCAACGACCACGCCCAGCAGCGATTCAGTGATGAAGTGCCTGGCACTTCGTCACTGTGGCTCGGCTGCTGATGGTGTCAGGCACCAACTCATAGTCCATTTCGTGCCCGGTGAGAGGCGAACCTCCCCGGGGGAAATGTCAGCCGGGGAAGGCGCCGGTGAGATCTTGGATTTCGCCGAAGGTGGCTACGAGGCGGGGGTACACGCCGACCGCGATGGTGCCGATGACCGTGATGGCCAGTGCCGCAAGCATGGGCTGGGGCGGGTTGATCGGTGCGGTGTCGCCGTCGGGCGCGTCATCAACCCACACCACACGCAGCACCTTGAAGTAGTACGCCGCGGAGATGACGGTGTTGGCAGCAGCGATACCGGCAAGCACATAGGCAGACGTGTTGCCCGCCTCGATCACGGCTCGGAACGCATTGAACTTGGCGAACCAGCCACCGAGTGGCGGGATGCCGGCCAACGAGGCCATGAACACGGTCATGGCCACGGCCATGCCGGGTGCGTAACCGAAGAGACCGCCGAACGAGGAGATCTCGCCCGACTTGGTCTTGCGGCTCACCGCAATGACCACGGCGAACGCTCCGAGGTTCATGAACGCGTACACGAGCAGGTAGACGACAACGGCGTTGAGTGCCGAGCCACCTGCATCAGGGTCGCTCGCAAAGGCCAGTGGCATCAGGATGAAGCCGCCCTGGCTCACCGACGAGTAGGCGAGCATGCGCACGATGTTGGTCTGGCGCAGTGCGAGCACGTTGCCGACCGTCATCGTGAGCGCCGCCATGACCCAGATCATCGGACCATAGACATCGCTGGCGTTCGGGAACGCAACGAAGATCAACGTCACGAGCGCCACGAAACCAGCAGCTTTCGACGCCACCGACAAGAACGCCGTGACCGGCGTGGGTGCGCCCTCGTAGGTGTCAGGCGCCCACGTGTGGAACGGCACTGCGGACACCTTGAACGCGAAGCCAACGAGCACGAACGCAATGCCGACGACTTCGAGGCCCGTGAGGTTGTCGTTGGTGAGCTGGGCACCGATCTCGCTGAGCTTGGTGGAGGCGGTGGCGCCGTACAGGTACGACATGCCGAACAGCATGATGCCCGAGGCGAACACGCCGAGCAGGTAGTACTTCACGCCTGCCTCGTTGGACACCGACGAGCGCTTGCGCCACGCCGCCATCATGTACGCCGGGATGGAAAGCAACTCGAGCGCCACGAAGATCGAGATGAGATCGCGTGCCGAGGTCATCATCACCATGCCGAGCACCGAACACAGCATCAAGACGTAGAACTCACCCTGGTAGTAGCCACCGTCTTCTAGCTCGTTCTGGCTCATCAGAATGATGACGTACGCCACCAGCAAGAACAGTCCCTTGAGCACCAACGCGTACTCGTCGATCACGTAGCGACCGTCGAACAACTCGCGTGGCACACCGTCGAGTTCGAGACCCAACGTGACCACGGGGATGAACGCAATGAGCATGACGATTCCCGACAGCGTGGCCATCATCCACTTCTTGGATTCCTCGATGTACAGGTCGATCAGCAGTACGAGGTTGATACCGATCACCAGGATCAGCTCGGGCGCAATGGCATGCCAGTCGATGTCCGGTGCCACCCAGTCCGCAGACTGCGCGAGAAGGGACGAGAACGCCGCAATCATGACGGGATGCCAGCGGTGATGGTCTTCACCAGTTCAGTCACGGCGGGATCGAGGACCTTGAACATCAACTGCGGGTACACACCGAACACGACGATGGCGATGATGAACGGCGTCCAGGCAATCCACTCGGTCGGCTGCACGTCTTTGATGACCTCGTGATCGTCGTGGTTCGCAGCTGAGCTGAGCGAATGGGCCATGCCCTCGTTCTGGCCCTGCTCGTTCTCGGACTGTCCCTTGAACTCATCACCGACTTCGCCGAACGCGGTGCGCTGGTACAGCCACAACAGGTAGGCAGCAGCGAGCACGGTACCGACAGCGGCGACCACCATCAGCACACGGAACAGACGCTCATCGAGCGCCGGGTGCGGCTGGTAGGCGGAGAGAATGGCAGGGAACTCGCCCCAGAAACCGGCGAGCCCGGGCAGACCGAGCGACGCCATCGCAGAGAATCCGAGAATCCAGCCCATCTTCGGGATCTGCAGCAGCATGCCGCTGAGGCGCTTGATCTCGAGCGTGTGGTACCGATGCTTGATCGAACCGGCGACGAAGAAGAGCATGCCGGTGATCAGCCCGTGAGCAACCATGCCGAACAGTGCGGCGTTGATTCCGAACGTGGTGAGCGTGGAGATACCGAGCATCACGAAGCCCATGTGAGCAACGGAGGAAAAGGCGATCAGGCGCTTCATGTCGGTCTGTGCGAGGCAGCCGAGCGAGCCGTAGATGATGCCGATGACGGCGAGAATGCCGATGACCGGCGCCCATGCTTCAGCGCCTTGGGGCAGCATCGGAAGTGCGATCCGCACGAAGCCGTACGTACCGAGCTTGAGGAGGATGGCGGCCAGGATGACCGAGCCCTGCGTGGGCGCCTGGGTGTGTGCGTCTGGCAGCCACGTGTGGAACGGGAACATCGGAACCTTCACGGCAAACCCGAGGAACATGCCGGCGAAGATCCACACCTGCACGTCTCGGTCTACGCCAGCGCCGGCCTCGATCAACTGTGCGAAACCGAAGCTCTCAGCACCGGTCTGGAAGAACAGTGCGAGGAAGGCCACCAGCATGAACGCCGAGCCGAACATCGTGTAGAGGAAGAACTTGAGCGACGCGTACTTGCGCTGCTCGCCGCCCCACACGCCGATCATGAAGTACATCGGCAACAACACCACTTCGAAGAACACGAAGAACAAGATGAGGTCCTGGGCAATGAATGTGCCCGCCATACCGGTCTGGAGGATCAACATCAAGGAATAGAAGGCCTTGGGGTTCCCGGCGTCGGGCATGTTGTCCCACGTGTAGATCATCACCAGGAAGGTGACGACCATCGACAAGAAGTACAGCGGCAGGCTGATGCCATCGAGTCCGATCGTGTAGCCCGACGAGATCACTTCGATCCACTCGGCGTCCACGAAGAACTGCTGGCTTGCACTGTTGCCGTAGTCGAACAGCACCAGGGTGATGATGCCGATCACCAGCGTGATGCCAGCGGTGACGATGCCGATGATCTTCGGCGTCCGCTCGTCGTCCTTGCCGGTGCCGAACATGATGGCCAGCGCACCGAGCAGCGGCAAGAAGGTGCCGACGCTCAGGATCCAGTTGCTATCGGTGAGGTTGTTCATGAT
>JBGCEY010000026.1:0-79927 GCA_045106645.1 Ilumatobacter sp. | reverse complement strand
GACACCGGAGATGATCGGATCTTCCACAGAGGGCTCCTCGTTGCTGACCCACGTGCCCTGTTCCCACGTGAACGCGGAACGGACGTGGAGGGGGACGTCATGGTTGCGGGCGAATTCGACGGAACGCATGGCCAGGACCTTGGATCCGGCGCCAGCCATCTCGAGCATCTCGTCGAAGTGGACCTTGGCGAGCTTGCGTGCGCGCGGCACGATGCGCGGGTCGGCGGTGAACACGCCGGTCACATCGGTGTAGATCTCACACGCATCAGCATCCATGGCGCCCGCCAGCGCGGAGGCGGTGAGGTCGGACGCACCACGACCCATCGTGGTGATCTCCTTGTCGGTGCTCACCCCCTGGAAACCGGCGATGACGGCGACCTTGCCATCAGCGAGCGACGCCCGGACCCGATCGCCTTTCACTTCGACGATCTTGGCTTTGCGGTGTGCGGTGTCGGTGATGATGCCGACCTGGCTGCCGGTGTAGCTGATGGCATCGATCCCGCGTTCGTGCAGGGCCATCGTGAGCAGTGCTGCGGTCTGGCGTTCGCCGGTGGTGAGCAGCATGTCCATCTCGCGGCCGGACTGCTGTTTCGACACCTGGTCGGCGAGCGAGATGAGGTTGTCGGTTGCCTTGCCCATGGCGGACACGACCACGATGACGTCATCGCCGCGACGCTTGGTGATGGCGACGTTGTCAGCCACTGCCTTGATGCGGTCGGGATCGGCCACCGAAGTGCCGCCGTACTTCTGAACGATCAGTGCCACGGGTATCGCAGGTTAGCGGGCGCTCTGGTCAGCCTGGTGAGCCGGTTTCCCGTTCCTGGCCTGAACGAGCCGATCACGGCGTGGGGAGCACGAACACCTCGATCTCGCTCACGGCGAGGTCGGGATACGCCGTTCCCGAGTAGATCGTGTCGATGTCGAGCAACAGCCCGGTCGTGGTGACGTTCGGGAGCGAGAACAACTGCCATCCCTTGGCATCAGCGAGCGCGAGGCTGTCAGAGAACGTTGCGTCGATGTCGCGAACCGTCAAGGACGCGACTCGGTTGTTGGTGAAGAAGACGTTGTTCTCCTCCTTTTGATACCCGTTTGCGATGCGGATGCCGACCACGGTCACGGGTTGCGTGAAGCCGATCGTGACCCGTTGCCCAACACCCGAGTTGCCGGTGCAGTCACCGCAGTGATTCCAGGCGGTCTCGAGAACACCGTCGAAGAGATTGTCGGCGCCGTAGCTGAGTTCTCGGAACGGCGGGAGTTCACTGGACACCGTCGCGACGATGAACGCCGGATCGAGTTTGATCGGCGCCGGCGCCGGCGCCGCGGTCGGCGGCGGAGCGGGTGCGGCGGTGGTCTCAGGAGCTGGTGCTTCGGTGGAAGCCGGGGTGGAAGCCGGGGTGGAAGCCGTTGTCGTGGACGGTGCGGGGGGCAGCGTCGTGGTCGTGGTCGCGGTCGTCGCAGGGTTCTCCAGGACGAGTTCGGGTGCGGTTGCGGTGTCGGCGGTCGCGCTCGCCTCGGGGTCGAGCACGGTCACCGAACCGTCTGCTTCGAAGCGCACGCTCGTCGGGTAGCCCAACGCTTCCTGTTCCTCAAGCGTGAGGTACTCCGTGCAGTCGGGGGTCACCCATCGGCCGTTGATGGCGTGCCATTCGGAGTCGCTGGGCTCGTCGAAAAGGCCCTCCAGGCCCGGAGCTGATTCGGTGACGAGGGTGACGGTGCCCACCGTCCCATCGATTGACACATCGGTGATGCGGGCGGCCGAGTAGATATCGCTCAGTGAGAGGTCGTCGAACAGATCGAAATCGACGTCTTCCAAGGCATCGCCGCCGTCGCCTGCGATGTCGTCGAAGTCCCTGATCAACTCGCCATAGCTCTGCAGAAATTCCTCGGTGTCATCGAGCACAGAGCTGACCCGCCCGCTCGTCACGCCGCAGGCGGGATCGACGTATGCCGCGAGCCGGGCGTGGTTGCGGTCTCGGAATGCGTTGAAGGCGTCGTTGGCGGCGTCGCGCAGAGCAGTTTCATCGGTGCCCGTCACCGTGTCACCGCTGTCGCTGATGAACGGGATCGAGCCACAACTGCTGAGAACTACTGCCGCCACAGCACAGTGCGTCAGTTGAAGTCGAAGCGGTCGTTTCGGGCCCATACCGAGACAGACGCCTCACCGCTCGAATCGGTTGACGCGGCCGAGGTGATCGGAACTCAGGCGCCCTTGACGACGTGTTCGACCACGTCGAACGACATCAGATCTGCGCCCTGGGCAACCGGCTTGCGGGCCTGCTCGCCGTCGGCGTCGGTGTTGCCGTCGGCCTGGCCGGTGCCGTGGCCCTTGGCGAAGTCCTGGCTGTCCATCCACGCCTGGAAGTGCGCTTCGGTCTCCCAGCGCGTGTACACGAAGTAGCGCTCTTCGCCTTCGGTCGGGCGCAGCAATTGGAAGTCCTCGAAGCCGTCGAACGCTTCGACCATCTTGGCTCGGCCGGCGAAACGGCCCTCGAGCTGGGGGCCCATGCCCTCGGGAATGGTGATGGCATTGATCTTGACGACGCTCATGTCCTCAGTCTGCCCGAGGAATCCGTCGCGCCGAACTCACACGGTGAGTTCGTGCAGCGTCATCAGCGCGGTATGTACATCGACGAAACGCGTCGTGAGCGGTGACAACCCGAGTCGAAGCACGTCGGGGTCGCGCTTGTCGACGATGACCGAACGATCGGCGAGCTGCTGCTGAAGGTTGGTTGCATCGGGATGCGTCACCGACACGTGTCCGCCGCTCGATGCGGGTGGCCGAGCCGTCGACGTGGTGAGGCCGAGTGCATCGGCGAGATCGAGCGCGTAGTGCGTCAAGGTCTGTGCCTTGGTGGAAATCGCGGTGATGCTGGCCTGCGCCGACAGCGAGATTCCGGCGCGTGCAGCGGTGAGTCCGATGACGCTTGGGGTGCCGTTCATCATGGCAGCGATTCCCGGTCGGGCCGAGAACGGCTCGTCCATGGCGAACTGATCTTGCTGCGCGAACCATCCTTGGATCGGCTGGCGGAGTCGATCGTGCAGTTCGGTGCGGACGTAGCTGAAGGCCGGTGCGCCGGGCCCTCCGTTGAGAAACTTGTAGGTGCATCCAGCTGCCAGTTCGGCGCCGGCTCCGGTGAGGTCGACGGGCACCACGCCAACAGCGTGGGACAGATCCCACACCGTCACCGCGCCAGCCGCGCGGGCGCGTTGGGTCTCCGCCTTCATGTCGTGGAGCTCGGCGGTCCGGTAGTCGACGAGCGAGCGCACCACCACGTCGACTCCCGCCAGATCTTCGAGCCCCGATTGCACACGCACGTCCGGCCGCAGCTGAGCGATGCCATCGACGACGTAGCGGTCGGTCGGGAACTCGGTGTCCTCGACCGCGATCACTTGCTGGGTTCGTGTCGCGACACTCGCCTCGCGCAGATCGAGCGCGACGTTCACCAACTGGAACAGGCACACGGTGGTCGATTCGTTCACCACGACCTCGCCGGGGCGGGCACCGATGAGTGGAGCGACTTCGTTGCCAACGGTCAGTGGCAGGTTCAGCCAGTCGTGTGTCCACCACGAAGCGATGAGGTCGCTCGACCACTGTGTCTCGACCACGTTGCGCACCGCTTCGACGGTTCGCTTCGGTGTCATGCCCAGCGAGTTGCCGTCCAGGTACACCAGGCTCGGATCGGAGATGACGAACTCGTCACGCCACTGTGCCAGCGGATCTGCGGCATCGAGCGCCTCGGCGTGGGCTCGATCGGTGCTGGATGTGTTCATGGATCGCACACTCGCACGAAGCTGGCGTGGCGTGCATGCCCTCCGTTGGTGAACTCCGCGAGTTCTACCTCGACACGCATCGTCGGTTCGACCCAGCGTGCGGTGCGCCCGACCGTCGAGGGCAACACGCCGTCGAATGGACATTCCCGTGAGCTGAGCGATTCGAGTGCGGTCACCAATCGGGCCAAGGCGGTGGTGTCGAAGCCTGTTCCCACACCGCCGGCGAAGCGCAGCGCACCCGGTTCGAGCGGGTGTGTCAGCGCTCGCGCCACCTCCGGGTCGCTGGCGGCTGCTTCATCGATGCCGACGAGGAGTGATCCGAACGAACCGGCGCGGTTGCCGCTTCCGGCCGTGAATCCTCCTACGGCCAGTTCGACGCGTCGACGGTTCTTCAGCTTCAGCCAGTCCTTCGATCGCTTGCCGGGTTGATAGGGCGAGTCGAGCCGCTTGGCGATCACCCCTTCGAGTCCCTGCTCGGCCGTGGCCGCCAACAGTTCTTCGCCGCCGCCGACTCGAAACGCCGGGACCTTCCAGTTCGAGCCTGGCTCGACGAGCTGCTCGAGCAGTGCCCGACGATCGCGGTAGGGCAAGCTGGTCGCGTCTTGGTCCCCGACTTGGAGCACGTCGAACACCTGGAAGATCGCCGGGTGCTCTGTCGGGTCAGTTCGCTTCTGGGTGAGGTCGAAGCTCGGCCTGCCATCTGAGTCGAGCACGACCATCTCACCGTCGAGAATCGCATCGGTGCCCACAGCGGCAGCGATGCCGCTCACGTCGCGCCACCGCTGCGTGCTGTCGTTGCCGCCGGTGGTCTGAAACCGGACAGCGTGCTGCTCGATGTGGGCGATCGTGCGATGGCCGTCCCACTTCACTTCAAACGCCCAGTCGTCACCGACGGGGAATGCGGCACCTGCGGCTTTCATCGTCGCCTTCATCGCCATGACGGGAAACGAGAGCATTCAGACCGCCGACATCAAAACGGACGGGCTGGTCGAGGACCCGCTGGGTACCGGCGCCTCACTTCGGGATGCGGCTCGACAGGACGCCGTCGGCTTCGAGTGCGTCGAGGTGCTCGTCGTCGTAGCCGAGCAGGTCGGCGAGGATCGTGCGGTTGTCTTCGCCACGGAACTTGGGCACGCCGGACACCGCAACGTCGGGGCCGTCACTGAAGCGCCACGGAACATTCGGAAGCCGGATCGTGCCACCGGATCGATCATCGACTTCCACCGTCGCACCACGTTCTTGAGCCCATTCGGTGTCGGCCAGTTCGCCGGGCTGACGCACCTGACCCGTGGCCAACCCGACATCAGCAAACGTTCGCTCGAACGTGTCGGCGTCGGGAACGGTCGCAGCGAATGCCATGAAGATCTCGCACAGCGCGTCATAGTTGGTGACCCGTGATTGCACGTCGACGAAACGCTCGTCATCCACCAGATCGCGTCGACCCATCGCCTTGGCGAACAGCTCGAACGTGCCTCGCTCAGCGGGGTGCCCGCTCACGATGTACTGCTCGCCGCTCGCGATGCGTAACACCAGGTAGTCGCCGGGCCGGAAGCTGCGAATCCACTGCGGGTTGTCCTCGCCGTCCCACAGAGCATCGTGCATGTGCTCGTTGACGTACATCATGGTCTCGGCCATCGACACATCGAGTGTCTGCCCGGTGCCTGTCTGCTCGCGTTGATACAGCGCTGCCAGGATTGCGGCGGCGAGTTCCATGCCGGTGTAGACGTCGGCATGGCTGTGGGGGTCCTTTGCCAGCTGTCCGCCGCGGGCATTGCCCTGTGATGCGATGATCCCGGTTTCGGCTTCGACCACCGGTGCGTACGCACGTCGGCGGACCCACGGCCCGGTCTGGCCGTAGCCGGAGAGCGAGGCGTACACGAGCCGAGGATTCAGTTCGCGCAACGCGTCGGCGCCGAGACCCAGCTTGTTCATCACGCCAGGCCGGTAGTTCTCCACCAGAACGTCCGCGGTTGCAGCCAGGTCGCGGAAGATCTGGGCACCCGCCTCCGAGCTCAGGTCCATGCTGAGGTTGACCTTGCCGGTGTTCTGCTGGGCGAAGTAGCTCGCGATGCCGTTGCGGCGTGGCGTGGAGAAACGGGTGAGGTCACCGTCGGGCGGCTCGATCTTGATTACCTCGGCACCGAGGTCGGCAAGCATCCGGGTGCAGTGCGGGCCCGACAGCACACGTGAGAGGTCGAGCACGCGAACCCCAGACAACGGTCGGCCGTTCGAGGGCGAATTCGAGTTCGTCGGGTCGCTCATGACCCCATCGTGACCTGGACCGGCCCACCTCGGCAAAGCCAGAGTTCGTGGTGCACACTTCGACCATGAGCTCTTCATCACTCGACGGAAGCGTTGCCCTGGTCACCGGTGGAGGTACCGGGATCGGACTCGGATGCGCCGAAGCGCTCCTGGCCGACGGCGCGACCGTGCTCCTTGCCGCACGCGACGTCGCTCGCCTCGACGCTGCCGCTGCTGACCTGCGGTCGCGCCACGGTGACGGCCGGGTTGCCACGATTGGGTGCGACGTGACCGACGAAGCGAGCGTCGAAGCCGCATGCGCTCACGCGAATGGTCTCGACGGCGCGTTCACGATCGTGGTTGCCAACGCCGGCTACGGGGCAGCCACGCCGTTCCACATGACGAGCCTCGATGAGTGGAACGGTGTGATCGGCACGAACCTCACCGGTGCGTTCCTCACGATGAAGCACGCAGTGGGTCCAATGGTCGCCAACGGGGGCGGCTCGATCGTGGCGATTTCATCGATCGCCGGGGTCGAAACGCACCGGTTCATGTCGTCGTACACGGTGTCGAAGGCCGGGTTGGAGATGCTGGTGAAGCAGGTCGCCGACGAACTCGGTGCATCTGGCATCCGCGCCAACGCCGTGCGCCCAGGACTGGTGCCGACCGACGCCACCGCCGGGATGATGTCGATCCCCGACATCGTCGACGACTACATGGCGCAGATGCCTCTTGGTCGCCCGGGCACGACTGAGGACATCGCATCGCTGGTCCGGTTCCTTGCGGGGCCCGAGAGTGCGTGGATCACCGGCACGTGCATCAGCGCCGATGGCGGCCACCACCTGCGTCGCGGCCCCAACATGGACCCGGTGATGCACATGCTCCACCCCGACGGCGTCACCCCCTGACGACGGACTCTTGAACCCGGTTGAAACATCCGCACCAGTGAAGAAGTGCCTGGCACTTCTTCACTGGGGTGACGGAAGTGACATCGAACTGGCGCAACCAGTCGGTACTGTGGTGATTTCGCCGGTCGGTTTGACCGGTGGGCGCTGATCGGAATCTCTGCTCCGGCCGTAGCGCTGTTGATGAAGCAGAACCGAAAGAGTCCCTATGACCACCCTCACCGAGGGCGCGTCGACGCCCACGTCTGACGCCATGCCCACCTTTGCCGAACTCGGCCTGCCGACCGAGATGGTCGATGCTCTCGAGTCCCGCGGCATGACCGCGCCGTTCCCGATCCAGGCCGCAGTGATCCCTGACGCCCTCGACGGCCGCGACATCGCCGGTCGCGCGCCCACGGGATCGGGCAAGACGCTCGGCTTCGGCCTGCCCATCGTTGCCGGCCTCACCAAGGCCAAGTCCAAGCGGCCCGTGGCCCTGGTGCTTGCACCCACTCGTGAGCTCGCCGAGCAGATCATGGCCGAGCTCACCCCGTTCACGAAGGCGATGCGCAAGTACGCCACCTCGATCTACGGCGGTGTGGGTTACGGCAATCAGAAGAACGCGCTGAACAAGGGCACCGAGCTCGTCGTGGCGTGCCCCGGTCGCCTCGAAGACCTCATCCAGATGGGTGCGATCAACCTCTCCGACGTGACGCAGGTCGTGATCGACGAAGCCGACCAGATGGCCGACATGGGCTTCTTGCCTGCCGTTCGCCGGATCGTCGGCGCCACGTCGTCCAACCGTCAGGTGTACCTGTTCTCGGCCACCCTCGACGGCCCGGTGGCCAAGCTGATCAAGGACTTCCAGCACGATCCCGTGCGCCACGAAGTGGGCCCCAAGGGACCCGACATTCACGCCGCACACCACGTGTTCTGGGAGACCGACCGCGCCGAGCGCAACGACAACGCCGCCGGTGTGATCGAGCGTGCTGGCTCCACCATCGTTTTCACGCGAACCCGCCACGGCGCTGATCGCCTCGCAAAGCAGCTCGGCAAGCTCGGCGTGTCGGCCCAGCCGATTCACGGTGGCCGAAGCCAGAACCAGCGCGACCGCGCACTCGAGGCGTTCAAGCAGGGCAAAGCCGACGCACTGATCGCAACCGACGTTGCCGCCCGCGGCATCCACGTCAACGGCGTGAACGCTGTCATCCACTACGACCCCCCGGCAGATGGCGCGACGTACCACCATCGCTCGGGCCGTACCGCTCGCGCCGGTGCATCGGGCATCGTCGTGTCATTCGTGGAGCGCAACGGCATCAAGGACGCCAAGAAGCTGCAGCGCGATGTCGGGATCCAGGTCGACGTCACCAAGCCCGACCTCGACGACCTCGAAGTCACGCTGCTTCTACTGGCAACCGAGGCCGCCGCTTCAGGCGACGATCACGTCGCTGCTTCCGTGGTATCGACCCGCACCGAGTCGACCCGCACCGAGTCGGCACCTCAGCAACGCAAGGCTCGCCCCGAGCGTGAGGAGCGCAACAACGAGCGCAACGACGCTCCCGCCCCGAACCAGAGCCGTCCGGAGAGCAACGCTCCCGTTCCGTCCGGCCATGAACTCGGTACGGTGAAGTTCTTCAACGCCAGTCGCGGCTACGGATTCATTGTTCGCGACAGCGGTGGCGACGAGCTGTTCGTGCACTTCTCGAGCATCGAAACCGAAGGTTTCAAGACCCTCGACGAGAAGGCTCGCGTGTCCTACGAAGTGGGACAGGGCAAGAAGGGCGCCGAAGCCCGCAGCGTTCGCGTTCGCTGACGCTCAGCCGAGTCCGCACTCGTCGAAGTTGTTCGGCGGGGTCTCGACACCAGCAGCAACGGCCCGGTCCCGGAATTCCGCGAGGCCGGGCTGTGCTGCGATCCAGTCGATGCGCTCGCTTTGGTCGCCGAACGTCTCGATGTCGAACACGAACGCGCTGAACGATTCGGCGAAGTCCTCCTCGGGATTGCTCGCTCCATACGCACCGAAGAAGCCGCTGTCGTCGTCGCATCGAGCTTGTCCGGCCTCGGCAGTGGCTTCACCATTCGGATCGACCTCGTCGATCAAGCCGTCGTCCCAAAATTCGGTGATCCACTGATACATGATCGAATCCGGCGCGTAGCACCCTTCGCCATTGAAATAGGTGGGGCAGTCATCGATGGCTTCGTCGGTCCGGTCGATCTGGGAGGGCAGCGCTGTGAACACGTGCGTGAGTTCGTGCGCCATCGTCAGTTGCGCTTCCGCCGGATCTTCTTCCTGGGTCTGGAGATTGATCGACATCTGGAACAACGTGCCGTCGGCGTCGAGGGTGTTCACGAAGGCAAGCGTGACCGCATCCCCCTCTTCGGTTGCTTCGAAACCGCCGAACAGGCCAATGTCGGCAAGCTGGCCTGCGGGCGAGATGGTTGCGAGTGCATTCCATGCATCGACGACGCGCTCGTCGGCTTCGCCGAAGCACACCGCGCCGAGCTGACCTTCCACCACGGTGTGCGCAACGGTGAACTCGAAGGTGTCGTCGGCCCCGAGCCCTTCGGCGCTGCAGTCGACGTCATCGCGGGTGGCGGTTGGCGCAGCGGCGTCGTTTGCATCGTCGATGGTTGCTTCGTCCTCGGCAACGGTGTCGCCGCCCGCTTCGTCGTCGCCGTCACCGTCGGTGTCCTGGGCGTCGAGGAAGTCGATCAGTTCGTTGTATTCCTCGTCGCTGTAGTCGGCGGTGAAGTCGTTGAATTCCTCGCTGCTCATCTGGTTGAGGAATGCCGCGAACTCCGCATCGCTCAGCTCCTCCAGGTCGACCGGATCGCCGTCATCGACATCCTCTTCGCTGTCCTCGTCGAACTCGGCGTCCCCGTCAACGTCGGTGCCGAGGTCTGCTTCTGATTCGAGGTCCGCCTCTGTTTCGAGGTCCGCCTCCACGTCTGCGTCGTCGGAGCCGGTATCGCAGGCTCCTGCAACGAGCGCCAGGGCCACGGCCGCGGCGGCGATTCGATGTGCGCGCATGGTGTCAATCCTCATGTTCATGGTCCTCCCGGGTCTTCGGCGTGTGTATCAGCCGATCGTTCCGCTTACGCCCTCCAGCCGCAATGTAGAGGTTGGGGTCTGACCCAAAGTTCTACATGTAGAGGTTGGGGTCTGACCCAAAGTTCTACATGTGGTGTTTCGCTCTATTGCTGATCGGCGGTGTCGATTACGGTCGAGTCGTGCACGACGATCGTGAGCTTGCCGAACGTCGGATCGATCGCGAGCTGTGGGAGCGTGTACTCCCGCTGGTCCACGCCGAACGCATGCCGCTCGCCGTCCAAGCGGGCCCAGACCCCGAAGGATTGGAACCGTTCGTCGTCGGCTCGGAGTGGGGAGAGCCATGGGGCACCACGTGGTTTCGGCTGACGGGAAATGCGCCGGTCGACTGGTCGACCCGACAACGTGTCACCCGGGTGGAGGCCGTCATTGACCTCGGGTTCACCCACAGCCCAGCGGGGTTCCAGGCCGAAGGCCTCGTGGTGCAATCGCGTAGCGACGGATCGCGCAGACCGTTGCACGGCATCCACCCGCGGCGTACGCATCACGTCATCGATGACCCGACGCAGCCGATCGACCTGCTCGTCGAAGGAGCCTCGAACCCGACCTTTCCGCAGTTCGCGCCGTCACCCGAAGGCCTGCCCGAGACCGCGTCGACCGAGCCGCTGTACCGATTCCGCGCCGCTGATCTCGTCCTGATCGACGTGGAGACCGAGGCGCTGGTGCACGACCTCGACGTGCTCGACGGTCGGATGCGGGCGCTGCCCGACAACGACTCGCAGCGCACCAAGATCCGTCAGGCAATCATCGCAGCGCTCGACGCACTCCCCGAGGTGGAGGCCGCTCGACGGGTCGTTGCGCCGATGCTCGCGTCGACACCGCCGCAAGGGGAGCGAGCGCATCGGATCATCGCCACCGGTCATGCACACATCGATACCGCCTGGCTCTGGCCGATCCGCGAGACCATCCGCAAGTGCACGCGAACGTTCTCGTCGGCGGTTCAGCTGATGGACATCGACCCGACGTACCGCTTCTCGTGTTCTCAAGCGCAGCAGTACGCCTGGATCGAGGAGCGTCACCCCGAACTGTTCGCACAGATCACGGACAAGGCCGAGGCGGGCCAATGGCTCCCGGTGGGTGGTATGTGGGTGGAAGCCGACATGAACCTGCCGTCGGGCGAGAGCTTGGCCCGACAGATCGTCCACGGACAGCGGTACTTCGCCGACAAGTTCGGTGCGCCGTGTCGCGAGGTGTGGATCCCCGACGTGTTCGGGTACCCGGCCGGATTGCCACAACTGTTCGTCGCCGGAGGGATGGACCGCTTCATCACCCAGAAGCTCTCATGGAACAAGCAGAACCGGTTCCCTCACCACACGTTCTGGTGGGAGGGGCTGGACGGCACCCGAGTACTCACCCACTTCCCGCCGGTCGACACCTACAACGCGGAGATCACGCCCGGCGAGGTTGCCCATTCGATTGCGAACTTCAAGGATCATGCATGGAGTGACGTGTCGCTGATGCCGTTCGGGCACGGCGACGGCGGCGGCGGCCCGACCAGAGAGATGCTGGAGCGTGCGCACCGCATGGCCGAGCTCGATGATGATGTGCGCCTGGAACTTGGTGGGCCCGATGAGTACTTCGAAGCGGTCGAACGCGAGGTAGTGCATGGGGCCGACGTGCCGGTGTGGCGCGGTGAGTTGTACTTCGAGATGCACCGCGGGACCTTGACGAGTCAGATCAACACCAAGCTCGGCAACCGCAGAGTCGAGCGAGCATTCTTCGAAGCCGAACTGTGGGAAGCAACGGCCGGTGGCCGGCTCGACTTGAGCGACCTCGACGTCCGGCCGATCGCCGAGATCTGGCCCGATGTGCTCACCCAGCAGTTCCACGACATCTTGCCGGGATCGTCGATTGCATGGGTTCATCGTGACGCGGAACTGGTGTTCCTCGGTGCGCACATCGAACTGTCGCAGCGAAGCAACATGCAGGCTGCTCGGGCAGCCGTTGCTCCGGTGACCGTGAACAATCCGTCGGGTGTTGCAGTCGACGGAGTTCGGATCTTCAACGTTGGGTTCCCGGCACTCGATCCGGAGTTGTGGGAAGAGTATGGATGGCTACCCGATCTGCCGACACCGTTGCCCGACCTGCTCGCTGCATCGCCGCACCAGCGGATCGGCCCGGGCGAGTTCGCCGTGGCGCTCGAGATGCCGGCGTTCGCGCGCGACGCACTCGCCCCGCGCGAGTCGACCGACAGCGTCGTGGTGACCGACTGTTCGATGACCAATGGTCACCTGTCGATCCGCTGGAACAAGCATGGCGACCTCACTTCGATCATCGACATCGCTGCCCGGCGTGAACTCATCCCAACCGGTCAGAGCGCGGGGGTGCTGGAACTCGGGAGAGATCAGCCGGTCGAGTACGACGCATGGGATCTGGAGTCATGGACCCGCAAGCAGTCCCGGCCGGTCGGTGGCGGCATCGTCACGATCGAAGCCGAGGGCCCGCTTGTCGGCCGGGTGCACGTGACCCGAGGCTTCGGGCCGTCACTCGTGGTCACCACCTACGAGCTTCGTGCCGAGGCGCGCCAACTCGACATCGACCTGCACATCGATTGGCACCATGACGAGCATCTGCTGTCGATGGCTTTTCCATTCGACGTGCGTGCCGATACCGCCGCGTGTGACGTGCAGTTTGGCGTGACCCACCGTCCCACGCATCCGTCCTCGCCGTGGGACGCCGCCAAGTTCGAAGTGTGTGCCCACCGATATGTGAGCCTTTCCGAACCGTCCTTCGGCGTCGCCGTGCTGAACGACGGTCGCTATGGCCACGCCATTTTCGACGGCGCAATTCGAGTGAGCCTGGCGCGTGCGGCCAAGTACCCGGACCCCGATGCCGACCATGGACACCATCGGGTGAAGCTTGCCGTGCGGCCACACGATGGTGATCTGGCCGATGTGCGCGCCGCTGCTGAGGTGCTGAACCGTCCGTTGGGGCTGGTGGCGAGTGGAGCATCGCCCGAAGAGATCGGTGACGGCGTCGAGCCGACGGTGCCGCAATCGATGATCGCGATCGTGAACACCACCGGCGGTCCGGCGCTCGGTGTCGAAGTGGATGCGGTCAAGCTCGCGGACGACGCAGCTGGACTGGTCCCTGGCGAGCCTGCTGGGCCCGGCGACGGTGATCTGATCGTGCGGCTGCACGAGGCGGTTGGCGACCGAACGCGCATCACGGTGCGCACACCGCGTCGAATTGCGACTGCGTGGCGTTGCAACCTGATGGAGGAACCTCAGCGCGGAGAAGAATGCGGCGACGGTGTGGTGATGCTGGATCTCCGCCCATTCGAGTTGGTGACACTGCGGCTTCGGCAGGCCGATGACTGGGACGGACGTTCCTGACGCCAGTGAGTGCGATCGGAGCGTTCGGGGTTGTTCAACATTTCCCCCTATGGTCGACCCCATGACGACGACGCTCTGCGGCTGGTCGGGCAACCAGGCACCGGCGTTTGCAGCCGAGGATCTCGTCACCTCGATCCACGACATCCGCCGACCCGCGTTCGTGGTGGTCGATCCATCCACTGGTCATCGCGGTATCGCCACCGGTGGCGCAGTGGTCGATGCAGCTGCACCGGGTGCTTGGCCCGTGTTGGCGGCGCTGCCGGCGATGTATCCCGAATGGCTCGGCGACCGCAGCTTCAACGAGGTACATGCCACCCGCTTCGCCTACGTCACCGGTGCCATGGCGAATGGCATCGCCACCACTCGACTGGTCATCGAGGCAGCCCGCGTCGGATGCTTGGGCTTCTTCGGTGCTGCTGGACTGAGCCGCCCGGTGGTTGCTGCAGCAATCGACGAACTCGTTGCGGCGCTCGGTGCATCGGGGGCCATGTGGGGCTGCAACCTGATCCACTCCCCGCAGGAACCCGCACTCGAAGCAGCGGTGGCAGATCTGTACATCGAACGTGGTGTTCGGCGGGTGTCCGCTGCGGCCTACATGTCGCTCACGCCGGCGATTGTTCGCTACGCGTATCACGGCGTGCACGTGGACGCCCAGGGCATGATCCAACGGCCCAACATGGTGTTCGCGAAGATCTCGCGCCCCGAGACCGCACGCCATTTCATGCACCCCGCACCACCGGCGATGCTCAGCGATCTGGTTGCCAACGGGTTGTTGACCGAACAGGAAGCACAGCTCGCTGCTGCATTGCCCGTTGCCGAAGACATCACCATCGAGAGCGACAGTGGTGGCCACACCGACAACCGCCCGCTCGGACCACTGTTCTCGACGATCCAAGCGGTGCGCGACGAGGCCGTTGCGCTGCACGGGTACCAGCGGCCGATCCGCCTGGGTGCGGCGGGAGGTATCGGGACGCCACAAGCGGCAGCGTCAGCGTTCGCACTCGGTGCGTCCTACGTGCTCACCGGAACCGTGAACGAAGCGTGTGTCGAGTCGGGTCTGTCGACCGAAGGCAAGCAGATGCTCGCCACTGCCGACATTGCCGACGTGACCATGGCGCCAGCTGCGGACATGTTCGAACTGGGTGTGGACCTGCAGGTGCTCAAGCGCGGCACGATGTTCGCGCCCCGAGCACGCAAGCTGTACGAGCTGTACAAGACGTATCCATCGCTCGACGCGATCCCGGGTGCGGAGCGAGACGAGCTGGAGACGAAGATCCTCGGCACGACCGTCGATGAATGCTGGCGGACCACCCGTGAGTTCTGGAACGAGCGCGACCCCGAGCAGGTGGCCGAAGCCGAACGCAACCCGCGCCATCAGATGGCGCTCACGTTCCGGAGTTATCTCGGGCTCTCCAGTCGCTGGTCGATCGAGGGAGCATCCGACCGTCGGCTGGACTACCAAATTTGGTGCGGGCCGGCAATGGGTGCGTTCAACGCCTGGACCGCCGGGTCGTTCCTGCAAGCGCCCGAGAATCGCACCGTTGGCCAAGTCGCGCTCAACCTGCTCGAAGGCGCCGCCGTGACCACGCGTGCTCACCAGTTCCGTACCTATGGGGTCCCCGTGCCGCCTCACGCATTCACCTTCGAGCCCCGACCACTCGCATGAGGACATCACGCACATGAGGACAACACTTCGCTTGAGGACATCATGACCAACCATGGCCACACCACCCGCCCGCCGATTGCCGTGGTCGGCGTGTCCGCACTGTTCCCTGGGTCGGTGGACTCGACGGGGTTCTGGAATGACATCCTCTCCGGCGCAGACCGGATGACCGATGTGCCCTCGACGCACTGGCTGATCGACGACCACTTCGATGCGGACCCATCGGTGCCCGACCGGACCTACGGGCGACGGGGAGGATTCCTCGAGCCGATCGATTTCGACGCCATGGGCTTCGGTGTCCCGCCGAGTGTGATGCCGTCGACGGACACCGCTCAGTTGCTGGCGCTCATCGTGGCGCAACGTGTGCTGGACGATGCCACTCGCGGCCAGTTCAGTGAACTCGACCGCACTCGTGCGTCGGTCATTCTCGGAGTCACCTCCGGACAGGAACTGTTCGGCGAAATGGCGAGCCGTATGCATCGGCCGACGTGGCTGCAGGGCATGCGCAGAGCAGGTATTGCCGAAGACGTCGCGCAAGAGGCCTGTGATCGAATCCTGGCGCTGCACCCTGAATGGACCGAGAGCACGTTCCCCGGGTTGCTCGGCAACGTCGTGGCTGGGCGCATCGCGAACCGGCTCGACCTCGGTGGCACCAACTGTGTGACCGACGCTGCGTGTGCGTCGTCGTTCTCTGCGATCTCGATGGGTATCAACGAGCTGTACCTCGGCGACAGTGACCTGGTCATCGCCGGCGGCGTCGACACCATGAACGACATCTTCATGTACATGTGTTTTTCGAAGACGCCGGCGCTCTCGAAGTCCGAAGACATCCGGCCGTTCTCGGACCAGGCTGATGGCACGATGCTGGGTGAAGGCATCGGCATGGTCGCCCTGAAGCGCCTCGACGACGCGGAGCGCGATGGCAACGACATCTACTGCGTCGTGAACGGTGTCGGTGCCAGTTCCGATGGTCGGTCCAAGAGCGTCTACGCACCGGTGTCGTCCGGACAGGCGCGCGCACTCGACAACGCCTACTCGAAGACCACATATGGCCCCGACACCGTGGAGCTGGTGGAGGCCCATGGCACGGGAACGGTCGCGGGTGACGCTGCTGAATTCGGAGGGCTCGAGCTGGCCTTCAATGCAACCAATCGCACCGACCGTCAGTGGTGTGCGCTGGGTTCGGTCAAGAGCCAGATCGGCCACACCAAGGCAGCAGCCGGCGCGGCGGGCCTGTTCAAGGTCGTCATGGCGCTGCACCACAAGGTGCTCCCACAGACGGCGAAGATCGACGCGCCCAACCCGAAGCTGGACTTGGAGAATTCGCCGTTCCACCTGAACACGACGACCCGCCCGTGGGTTCGCGGATCCGAACACGAACGACGAGGGTCGGTCAGCTCGTTCGGATTCGGTGGCTCCAACTTCCACATCGCACTGTCGGAGTACACGGGCGAGGGTCGCCGGGCTCCGCGGCTGCGAGCGGTCGACACCGAGTTGGTCGTGCTCAGCGCTGACACAGCGGATGATCTCATTCGCCAAGTCCACGCACACAGCGAGCAGGCGACCGTCGACGGGTACCTGACGTATCTCGCGCAGACGAGTCAGCGTTCGTACTCGCCGTCGGCACACGTGCGTCTGGCCGTGGTGGCGACCGACGAAGCCGATCTGCGCAGCAAGCTCGATCAAGCGGCCTCGTTGATCGCCGCCGACCCCGGGGCGTCGGTGTCGACCCCGAGTGGCATTCACTATGGAGTGGATTCGCATGCTGGCGACGTGGCGTTCGTGTTTCCCGGTCAGGGAAGCCAGTACCTGTCGATGGGCGCCGACCTGACGATGAACTTCCCCGAGGCCATGGCGGCATGGGATCTCGCTGCCGATCAGGACTGGGGTGACACTGCGCTGCACGACGTGGTGTTCCCGATCAGCTCGTTCGAGGAAGGCGCCGACGCTGCCAACCAGTCGTTGCTCACTGCAACGCACTGGGCGCAGCCAGCGATCGGCACCACCAGCCTTGGGTTGCTTCGACTGCTCGGTGCGGTCGGTCTCGAGGCGCAACACGTTGCGGGGCACAGCTTTGGTGAGATCACCGCACTGCACGCCGCAGGTGTGCTGTCCGAGGCCGACATGATTCGCGTCGCCAAGCAACGCGGGATGCTGATGGCCGAAGCCGCGCAGACCCCCGGTTCGATGACGGCGGTGACCGGGTCGATCGAGGACGTGCGTGCCATTGTCGAACAGTCGGGTGCTGACGTGGTGATTGCCAACCACAACAGCCAGCGCCAAGTGGTGCTGTCGGGTCCGACCGATGCGATCGAGCACGTCGAGTCACACATGCAAGACGCCGGTGTCGCCGCCAAGCGGCTCCCGGTCGCAACGGCGTTCCACTCGTCGGTGGTGAGCGGAGCCAGCAATGCGTTCGGGGACTTTCTGAGCGATGTGACGTTCTCCTCGCCAGTGTTGCCGGTGCACTCCAACGAGTCGGCCGCCCCGTATCCCGACGATGTCGATGAGATTCGCCAGCGCCTGGCGCGGCAGCTGTCGAACCCGGTGCGATTCGTCGAGATGATCGAGTCGATGTACGACGCCGGTGCGCGGACATTCGTCGAAGTGGGTCCGTCATCGGTGCTGACCGGATTGATCAGCAACATTCTCGATGGACGCGACCACGCCGTCATTGCGCTCGACAAGAAGGGGCGCGGCGGCATGCGCGCCCTGTTCGACGGTCTTGGCCGCCTTGCTGCGCGCGGTGTCCACATGGACTTCGATGCGCTGTGGCAGGAGTACGCCGCCGCCGAGAACCCGCACGACGCAGTGCAGCCGAAACTGGCGATTGCCATCGGCGGTTCCAACCACGAGAGCCCATACCCACCCGAAGATCTGAATGAACTCGCCGAGGCAAACCCTGTGACTACCCATGTGCCCCGTCCCGCTGCTGCTCCGGTTGCGGCCGCTCCCGCAACCGTTGCTGCCACCGCACCTGCTGTGGCCTCCGACCGGCCAGCACCCGCAGCTCCAGCGGCGACGATGGCGCCGGCACCCGTGGCTCCCACAGCTCCAGCACCAGTGGCGCCGGCACCAGCGACTCCCAACGCTCCCGCGCCGGTTGTCGTTGCGCCCGATGCCTCCGTGCTCGCGGCGTACCAGAACGCCCAGCAGCAAACCGCGGCCGCGCATACGGCGTACCTCAACTCGATGGCGCAGGCCCACAGTGCGTTCCTCGAAGCGTCGCATCAGGGCATTGCGGTGCTTGGTCAACTCGCCGGAGCGCCCGCTGCACCCCTCAACCAGGTGGCGGCGCCGGTGATTGCGCCAGCTCCTGTTGTCAGCGCCCCACCGGCGGTCGCCCCCGCCGTGGTTCGCGCCCCAGCTCCGGATCCGGCCCCAGAAGCGGCTCCGGCTCCGGCCCCAGTAGTGGCCTCAGCTCCAGTTGCTGCGCCCGCTGTAGCCCCGGCGCCCGCGTCGGCTGCTGTGGTTGGTGCGGCGCCGGTTGCGTCTGGTGCTTCTGTGGGGTCTGGTTCGGGTGTGTCGTCGGTGGAGATGACGTCGTTGTTGTTGGGGGTGGTGTCTGATCGGACGGGGTATCCGTCGGAGATGTTGAGTCGGGAGATGGAGCTGGAGTCGGATTTGGGGATTGATTCGATCAAGCGGGTGGAGATTTTGAGTGCGATGCAGGATTTGGTGCCTGATTTGCCGGATGTGGATTTGGGTGTGATGGCGGGGTTGGCGACGTTGGGTGAGATCACCGATTACCTGAGCGAGCAAGCCGCTGGTGGCGCGACATCGCTGTCTGCGGCACCCGACGTTTCCGCAACGGATGAACCCGACCCGGTGGCGGACCTTCCCGCCCCGTCATTGTCGGCATCGGGATCGTTTGGTCGCTTCGTGACGCGTGGCGTGTCGGCGCCTGCGCCGGGTGTTGCAGCATCGGGGCTGTTCGACGGTCGGATGATCGTGACCGATGATGGAGTGGGAGTTGCCCCTGCGCTGGTCGATCTGCTGGTCGAGCAAGGAGTCGACGCGGCCGTCGCCGATGTGAAGCAGGTCGATGGAGCGAGCGGCATGATCTACCTCGGAAATCTCCGAGCCCCGGCTGATGTGGACGCTGCACTTCTCATGAACCGCGAGGCGTTCGCTGCAGCACGAGCATTCGCTCGCGCCAGTGTTGACGGTGGCTTGTTCGTGCTGGTGGATCAACGACTCACAGGGTCGGGCAACGACGCCGGGGTGTGGGCTGGTGGGCTCGGTGCACTCGCTCGGACCGCCGCACTCGAGTGGCCGTCGACGACCGTGCGTTCGATTGCTGTCGATCGGGTGGAACAGACCCCGGAGTCTGTTGCCGAGCACATCGCGAACGAACTGCTGCTTGGTGGATCCGGCTCGCACGTCGATGTCGACGTTGCCGCTGATGGCACCCGCACCGTGTTGGTGACCGAAGCAGTGGACGTGGAAGTGGGCGGTGCTCCGCTGGAGCGTTCCGACGTGGTCGTCGTGTCGGGCGGCGGTCGTGGAGTCACCGCTGCCACGATGATCGAACTGGCGCGCCAGTCGTCGGCAACGTTCGTGCTGCTCGGCAGGTCCGAACTCGAAGAGGAGCCCGCTCCGTACCGGGCCGCAGCCGACGACGCGGGGGTCAAACGCGTGGCACTCGACCTGGCGACTACTGCAGGCAAAGAGATCACGCCGGGAGAACTCGACGCAACGGCACGCAAGGTGCTGGCCAACCGAGAGATCATGGCAACCATTGCCATGATCGGTGTCGCGGGTGGACGGGCGCACTACCGCTCCGTGGACATCACCGATGCCGCGGCGGTCGACGAGACCATTGCGGCGATCCGGACCGAAATCGGCCCGATCAGCGGTGTCGTACACGGTGCTGGTGTTCTGGCGGACAAGCTGATTGCCGACAAGACGCTCGAACAGTTCGACCAGGTCTTCGACACCAAGGTGGTCGGGCTGCGCAACATCTTGTCGGCGACCCGTGATGATCGACTGAAGGTGCTGTGTCTGTTCTCCTCGGTGGCTGCGCACAGCGGCAACCTGGGTCAGGCCGACTACGCCATGGCGAACGATGTGTTGAACAAGGTGGCGGTTCACGAGCGAGCGCTGCGTGGCGATTCGTGCGTCGTGAAGTCGCTCGGTTGGGGCCCGTGGGCCGGCGGCATGGTCACGCCGTCGCTCAAGCGACACTTCGAATCGTTGGGGGTCTCGCTGATTGCTCTGGACGTCGGGGCGCGCATGCTGGTGGACGAGTTGTCGAGTCCCCAGCTCGATCAGGTCGAGGTCGTGCTGGGAGGCGGGGTGCTTGCTGCGTCGGGAGCCCCCGACCCGCTGCAACCGGTCAACGCATGACGTTGGCCGCCGGGGCGTCGGTGCTGTGGCGACGTGCTGTCGTGGCGTGCTGTCTTGACGTGGGAGTCGTGAAGGTGGTCTCGTGACGGCGTTCGCGCCGATTGCGATCGTTGGTCGGGCGTGTGTGCTGCCTGGCGCGCTGTCGCCGTCCGCGCTGTGGGAACGAGTGGTTGCGGGCGACGATCTGATCAGCCAGGTTCCCGCCGGTCGGTGGAAGTTGGACCCGGCTGACGCACTGTGCGACCCCGATGGAGACTCGGCGGATCGAACCTGGTCCGACCGCGGCGGCTACGTGACCGACTTCGATTCGGTGTTCGAACCGACCGGCTTCACGATTCCCACCGACGAAGTGACAGCACTCGACCCGGTGTTTCAGTGGACGTTTCACACCGCCCGCGAGGCGCTTCGCGACGCTGGCCACGCCGACGGTGACGTCTCGCAGTTCGGTGCAGTGTTCGGAAACCTGTCGTTCCCCTCGGCGGGCATGGCCGACTTCGTCGAGGACGTGACGCTACGCGACCTCGGAGTAGCGAACGGTGAAACATCCGTTGACCTCGCCAGCGCCCGCAACCGATTCACGTCCGGCCTGCCAGCGCTGTTGCTCGAGCGTGCACTTGGGTTGGGGGTGGGCGCAATGGCGCTCGATGCGGCATGTGCGAGCAGCCTGTACGCGATCAAGCTGGCCTGTGATCACCTGCATGATGGCGGTGCTGACCTGATGCTCGCTGGAGCGGTGAACTGCGCCGACGACCTGTTCATCCACGAAGGATTCACCGCGCTGAACGCGCTGAGCCGAAGCGGCAGGTCGCGTCCGTTCCATGCCGATGCCGACGGGCTGGTGCCTGCAGAAGGTTGCGGTTTCGTGGCGTTGCGACGCCTCGATGATGCGGTGCGTGACGGCGACACGATCCACGGGATCATCCGCGGTGTCGGTCTGTCCAACGATGGTCGTGGACGCGGAATGTTGGTGCCATCCGAAGCCGGCCAGGTGCGTGCCATGCGCCAGGCGTTCGATGAGTCGGGAATGTCACCCAACGACGTCTCGCTCTTGGAGTGTCACGCCACGGGCACGGCGATCGGTGATGCGACCGAGCTGCGATCGAGCGCTGAGGTCTACGCCGACAGCAACGGGTTACCGATCGGGTCGCTGAAGTCGAACACGGGCCACCTCATCACGGCAGCTGGAGTCGCCGGCGTGATCAAGGTGATCGAAGCAATGCGTCATGAGGTCCGGCCTCCGACGCTGCACGTCGGCCGCACGATCGACGCCGTTGCCGAGTCACCGTTCAGAGTGCTCAGCCACGCCGAACCGTGGGCGCGCAGCGATGCCGCTGACGGGGTGCTGCGCGCTGGTATCTCGGCGTTCGGGTTCGGCGGCAACAACGCGCACCTGCTGCTGGAAGAGCCTGCGTCGGCAGCTTCGCTCGTCCACGGCCTAACCGGCATCCAGCAGCTGGACGCTCCGGTCGCGATCGTGGCGATCGGCGTCAATGCTGCGGCCGCGGTTGGTCGTGAGGCGTTCACCGACGCAGTCACCACCGCCACCTCGTGCCGTGACGTCGACGGCCTCGGTCGAATGCCGGACATCGAGTTGCGACTCGCGGCGCAGAAGTTCCCGCCGAACGATCTGAAGGCGGCGCTCAGCCAGCAGCTGGCGATGCTCCAGGTTGCCGATGAAGCCCTCGGCGAGTCTGGGCCGCTGCCGCGTGAACGCACCGGCGTGTATGTAGGAATGGGCACCGATCCTCAAGCTGCCCGGTTCGGTGTCCGATGGAGGATTGCCTCGCTGGCGCGTGAACGAGGCGAGAGCCCCGAGTGGACCGCCGAGGCGCGCGACCTGATCGGCCCGATGCTCGGTGCACCGGGCGTGCTGGGCACGATGCCGAACCTCGTTGCCAACCGCCTGAACAGCCAATACGACATCGCCGGGCCGAGCTTCACCGTGAGCGCCGAGGAGCACAGCGGCCTCGATGCGGTCAACCTCGCGGTCCGAGCGCTTCGCGTTGGCGACGTGGACGCAGCGATGGTGGGCGCCGTCGACCTGTCGTGCGACCCAGCGCATCGAATTGCCGTCGATCGGGTCTCGGATACAGATGATCGTCCTCCGGGCGACGCAGCGGTGATGCTCGTGCTGAAGCGACTCGACGACGCCGAACGCGATGGCGACACGGTGTATGCGCTGATCTGTGGAGATCGAGCGGGGGATGGAACAGCGCGAGGAGCTGTTCCAAGCGACGCCCATCTCGGTGTCGGACCGGGGGTGGACAGTGTCACCGAGCTGTTCGGCCACGCCCACGCCGCTTCTGGAATGGTGCAGCTGGCGGCGGGTGTCGTTGCGTTGCACCACCGGGTGCACGTTGGCGGCACGCCGCTGATTGCCTCGAACCCCGAGTCCGGGAGCGGGCTCCCAGTGGGTGCGGGACCGCGGACCATGTCGATCGAGACCACCGGCCTCGACGGCATCGCACCGCGATCGGTGCTGCTCGCCGAAGCCACCGGCCACCACGCTCCGAGCCGCATCACCGCACCGCGACTTCACGTCTTCTCCGGTGCGAACGGTGCGGCGGTGCTGGCCGCGCTGCGGTCCGGGCAGGAGTCCAACGATGGGCCGGCCCGCCTCGTCGTCGTCGCCGATGGTCCGGCGCAGTTTGCGGACCGAGCCGAGCGCGCTTGCCAACACATCGAGCACGGCCATCCCGCCGGGGCCGGCGTCAGCTATCGAGCTGCGCCGATCGGTGGTGAACTGTCGTTCGTGTTCACCGCCGGCGGTGCTGCGTACCACGGCATGGGCGCGCAGCTCCTGCGCGCGCTCCCCGAACTCGCCACGCCGATCTCGACCAATTTCCCGCTCGGTGACGTGTCGAGTTGGGTCTACGACGCCGACCATCAGCCGCTCCCCGCCGACTATCTGTGGGGCACCGCGCTGCTGAGTCAGACTCACGCTCAGTTGACACTCGGCTTGCTCGGCCTGCGCCCAACCGCAGCAATCGGGTACTCATCGGGTGAGAGCAATGTGCTGTATGCGTTCGGCGTGTGGAACGACATGGACGCCATGCGCCGCGAGATCGTGGCCAACGGCATGCTCGATCGGGAGATCGGTGTCGAGTTCCAAGCGGTAGCTCGCGCGTGGGGCGTCGATCGGGCTGACTGGTCCGTGTGGAATGTGCTCGTTCCACTCGACGAGGTCCGCGCTGCGATAGCCGACCAACCGCACGTGCACCTGATGCTGATCAACACCGAGCGCGACGTGGTGATCAGCGGCGACACCGATGCCTGCGCTCGCGTCGTCGAACAGCTTGGTACCCAGCGATGCCTTCGCGTTGGTTACAACCTGGCGTGCCACGTCCCCGAGGTACGCCAGGAGTTTCACCAGCAGTGGCTGCGAGTGCACACGAGGCACGTGACCCCCGCCGAGGGCGTGCGCTTCTACTCCAACGGTGTGTGCGCTGCATACGAAGTGAGCACTGATGCGTGTGCCGCGGCGATCACGGCGCAGGCCGAGACGACCGTCGACTTTCCTGCCACGATTCGGGCGGCGTACGACGACGGGGTTCGAGTGTTCGTGGAACATGGCCCGTCGGGCGCATGCACGAACTTCATCAGCGAGATCCTCGGCGAACATGACGTACTCGCGGTGCATCTGGACCGCCGCGACAACAACATCGATCAGGTCTTCGAAGTGTGCGCGGCGCTGGTTGCTGCCGGCATCGCGGTTGATCACGAAGCGCTGACGAGGCGTCTGGAAGCTCGTGCTCCTTCACTCGTCGAGCACACCGGCCCGGTGATGTCGTTCCCCGCCCACCCGGAGCCGGCTCGGCTCCCTGCCCGCACTCCAGCGGTGTCCACGTCGATGGAGGCTTCTGCGCTGGCGGGCAAACAGCTGATGGCACCTGCCCCGCCGTTGCGTTCGGTGTTCGAAGCAGTACCGGAGCGCCGCGATGTCGCTGTCGCACTCGAGGAACCGGTCGCCATCGACTCCGTCATCGAGTCATTCGCCGTCGCCCAGCCACCGGCATCCGCTGCAGTCCCACCCGCACTGATCGCTGCGCCCGTTGCCGACGCGACGGCTTCGATCCTTGCTGCTCAGGTGACGGCACTGGCCGAACTGCATGATGCGTTCATCACCCAGCAAGCTGGCGTGCACGAACGATTTCTGGCGACGCGTCGCAGCGACCTCGCGGCGCTTGTCCCCATGGCCGCAACGGCGTCGTACGTGGATTCGCCGTCGATTGCCAGCGGGCTGACGATCACGCCGGAGCCCGTCGGTGTGGCCGATGCGATGTTGTCGGCTCCTGCTGTGGTTGCTGCGACGCCTCAACCTGTCGCTCCGGTTGCGGCTGCGCCCACTGAACTCGTCGCAGAGCCAGTCGAAGCGCTTCCCGGACCGAAGTGGGACAAGGCGGAACTCGAGATCCACTCGTCGGGCAAGATCTCCACGCTGTTCGGACCGATGTTCGAGCCCCAGGACGAATTCGCCGTGCAATGTCGCATGCCCGAACCACCACTGTTGCTCGCGGATCGCGTGACCGGCATGGTCGCCGACGCAGGTGTGTTGGGACGCGGCACCATCTGGACCGAGACCGACATCGAACCCGGCGCCTGGTACCTGAACGACGGGCACATGCCGACCGGGTTCATGATCGAGTCGGGTCAAGCGGACCTGATGCTGATCAGCTACATGGGCATCGATCTGTTGAACCGGGGCGAGCGCTCGTACCGACTGCTCGGCTGCACCCTCGTGTACCACGGCGACCTTCCGGTTCCAGGCGACACCCTGCAGTACGAGATCCGCATCACCGGGCACGCACGCCATGGCGACATCCGACTGTTCTTCTTCGAATACGACTGCACGGTGCGCGGCGAGCAGCGCCTGAGCGTGCGCGATGCACAAGCGGGGTTCTTCACCGCAGCCGAACTGGGCGACGCGCTGGGCGCGCTGTGGACCCCCGAGTCGGGCGCATCGGAACTACGCGCCGATGCCCGGGTCGACCCGCCCGTGGTGGAGTGCACGAAACGATCCTTCACGGCGGACGAGGTCCGCGCGTTCAGTGAGGGTCGACCCAGCGAGTGCTTCGGCCCCGATTTCGACTGGACGAAGACCCACACCCGTACCCCCAGCATCCAGTCGGGTGATCAGCTGTTCATCGACGAGGTGACCGACTTCGATCCGCGAGGTGGACCGTGGGGGCGCGGCTTCATGCGCTGCGAGGCAGCGATTGCCGATGACGCATGGTTCTTCGACGGCCACTTCAAGAACGACCCGTGTATGCCCGGCAACTTCATGGTCGAGTCGTGCATCGAGGCGTTGTCGTTCTACCTGGCCGCACTCGGCCACACCACGCGCGCTGACGGATGGCGGTTCCAACCGTTGCCCGAGCAACCGTTCGAGCTGAAGTGTCGCGGTGAGATCAATCCCGCCACCGAGCGCGTGGCCTACGAGCTGTACGTCGAAGAAGTGTGGGATGGTCCACACCCCACGGTCATCTGTGACGTGCTCGGGTTCGTTGACGGAAAGCCCGCCTTCCATGCGCACCGCATCGGTGTGGAATTGGTTCCCGGTTGGCCGTTGTCGACCATGCCCGAGGTGATCGAGCGCGGCAACGCGGCCGCGCCGCCCGGTGCGGTGGTGGCAACCGATGCCAACGGGTTCGCGTTCGATTGGCAGGCGATGATCGCGTGTGCCTGGGGCAAGCCGAGTGATGCGTTCGGTGCGATGTACGAAGATTTCGACGTCACGCGCCGTTCACCGCGACTTCCGGGCGAGCCGTACCATTTCATCAGTCGCGTCTCCCACATCGATGGTGACCTCGATGATTGCAAAGCCGGCATGGAGATCGTGTGCGAGTACGACATTCCTGATGACGCCTGGTACTTCGACGAGAACGGCGCTGAGGTGATGCCGTTTGCTGTGCTGCTCGAAGCTGCGCTGCAACCGTGCGGCTGGGTTGCCTCCGCGGTCGGCTCGGTGACCGACAGCACCGACGACATGCTGTTCCGCAACCTCGACGGCACCGGCACGCTGCTGGACGAACTGAACAGAACCGCCGGAACGCTGACGACGCGCGTGAAGCTCACCAGTGTGTCCAGAGCGGGCGGAATGATCGTCGAAGGCTTCGACGTCGAGTGTTCGCTCGGCGACCGGCCGGTGTACACGATGACCACCGTGTTCGGGTTCTTCCCGCCCGCCGCGTTCGAAGACCAGGTCGGCCTGCCCATCACCGATGAACATCGCGCCGTGCTGTCGCTGGCTGCTGATGCTTCGGCCACCACCACCGACATGAGGGCCCGACCGGATCGATTCTGCTCGGGAACCGCTCGCCTCGCCGATGACATGTTGCTGATGCTCGATCGCGTGACGCATCTCGCTGGCGAAGGTGAGCGCGGTCTCGGTGTGCTCGTGGGCGAGAAGGATGTCGACATCTCCGAGTGGTTCTTCAAAGCCCACTTCTTCCAAGACCCGGTGCAGCCCGGTTCGCTCGGGGTCGAAGCGCTGCTGCAGCTGCTGCAGTACTTCATGCTCGACACGGGCATGGACGCCGGTATGGGCGCGGGGACGAACGGGGCCCGTTTCGAGCCGATTCTCCTCGGTGCACCGATGGTGTGGAAGTACCGGGGACAGGTCACTCCGAAGAATGCTGCGATCACGACGGTCATGGAGATCACCGAGGTCGGCGTGGACGATGTGGGGCCGTTCGTGATCGGGGCCGGGTCGCTCTGGTGCGACGGGCTGCGCATCTACGAAGTGTCGAACATGGGTATGCGACTGGTGCCTGGGGACGGTGGTGGCGAGTCGGCTGGCGCATCTGCGCGAGTGTCCTCGATGGCGATCACCGTCAACGCGGGCAACCACCCCCAACTCGCCGACCATGCGGTCAACGGCACGCCGGTGGTTCCCGTGGTGCTCGTGCTCGAGTGGTTCGCCCGGCTCGCCACAGATCATGCGCCGGAACTGCATCTGGCGGGGCTGAACGACCTGCGCGTGTTGAGCGGGCTGGTCGCCGACGAGTTCGTCGCCGGTGGTGACCTCGATCTCGTGGTGAGCGTTCGGAGTTCCGAAGCGACCGCTGATGGTCGAACGCTGGCACTCGAATTGCACGACCCATCGACCGGTCGGATGCACTACCGCTGCACGGCGGAGCTCACCGCAGCGGCCCTGTTTCCCGACGATGCAGCGTCATCGGCTCCAGGCGAGGCGTGGGTGGACGACATCTACGGCGGTGACATCTTGTTCCACGGCCCGGCGTTCCAGGTGATCGACGCCGTCACATCGGTGTCAGACGCCGGGCTCACTGCAGACCTGGCTGGTGTGTCGTCGTTGGACTGGCCGAATGAAGCGTGGGTGTCCGACCCTGCGCTGCTCGATGGTGCGCTGCAACTCGCACTGCTGTGGGCCGGCCGTCAACTCGGTGGCGGCTCGCTGCCCACCGCAATCGCCAGTGTGCGACCGTTCGCCGCACCCGGCCCGGGACTCCACACCGCAGTGCTCGTGGGTGGTCGGACCACGGCGAACATGGCCACCTGCGACATCGCGATCCGCTCAGCAGCAGGCACCGTCGTCGCCCTGCTCGAAGGCATCGACACCCACAAACTTCCCAGCTGACCGATGTAGAACTTTGGGTCAGACCCAAAGTTCTACATCGCGAGGTTCAGCGCTTTTCGATGACGAGGTCGAGCTGCACGAGGCCACGCAGCACATAGCTGGGCTCGTATTCGAACGAGTTCTCGGAGGCGAACGCTGGCAGGTGCAGTCGCTTGGCCAACTCGTCGAACGCGACCGTTCCTTCGAGACGCGACAGCGGAGCGCCGATGCAGAAGTGGCGGCCCATCCCGAATGCCAGGTGCTCGTTGAGCCGCTCCCTCGAGGCATCGAAGGTCTCGCTGTCGGAGAAAACGGCGTCGTCACGATTCGCAGCGCCGAACATCAGCCAGAGCTTCGAGCCTGCGGGAATCCGAACGCCTTCGATCTGGGTGTCGATCGTGGCGTAGCGGAACAGTCCCTGATTCGGAGATGACATTCGCAATCCCTCCTCGACCAGGTCGCGCACGACGCCGTCACGATCAGCGCTCAATGCCTCCCACTGTGCCGGGTTCTCGATCAGCAGCCGCATGGTCTCGTTGAGGAACTTGGTGGTGGTCTCATTGCCTGCCACCATCAGTTGCTTCACGATGCTGTACACCTCGGGAAACTCGAGCTTGCGGGTGTCGCCCTCGGCCGCCCCCGGCGGTGAATAGTCGGCGTGGGCGATCTCGGAGAGGATGTCGTCGGTCGGCCGAGCGAGCCGCTCCTGATACTCGTCGTACCAGTACCGCTGGCCCTCGACGGCAAGGTGGGCAGCTGCAATCCGATCCTCATCGGATGGGTCGGTGCCAAGCGCGACGTTTGCGGCATCCGACCAGGCCTTGATCTTGTCGATCACGTCGTCGGACATGTTCAACGCAAAGTGAATGACCTGGACAGGAAGCGACACGGCGAAGTCGCGATGGAAGTCGATCGTCCCGCGTTCGGGAAACCGATCGATCAAATCCACGGCGATCGCACGCACTCGGTCTTCGAGTTGCGCGATGCGTCGAGCGGAGAAGGCCTGTGACACGAGCCGGCGATAGCTGGTGTGGATGGGCGGGTCCACCGTGAGCATCGTCTCCGCACGCGGCCAGCCCTGCTTCATGATCTCGGCCACTTCGGCCATCACGGCATCGGACCCCACGTTCTTTGCGTTCGAACCCACCGACGAGAACGTCTGAGTGTCGCGCAGAATCTGTTTGACCGTGTCGTGACGAGCAGCGAAGAACATGGCGCTCCGCTCGTGCCAGAACAGTGGGCCGTCGTCTCGAACAGCGCCGTAGTGGGGATACGGGCACTGCTGGATTGCCGGATCCATCGGGTCGTAGGTCGACAGATCGATGAAGGTCACGCAACCGATCCTGTCAGTGAGCGCCGCCCGAGGAGGAGCTGGACCGATTGAGCGCCGAACGAATTCGGCGCCGGTGTCGTCCAGGATGGAATTGGTTCGGCTGTTGCTGTGCCAACATCGGATCGATGAGACCGGGTTGGGTGTTTCCATGCTGAAATCGCTGGGGGCGACCATGGCCCAGGTGACGCAGCGTCTGCGTCCGGACGACGAGCCCAGCGAGTTGGGCTGGCACGATCGAGCGCAGCGCGTCGGACACCGTGCGGAACGGCGACGACGCCTGAAGACCGTGATCGTGATGACGCTGGTCTTCCTTGCGATGGTTGGCATCTTCAGCTCAGCGTTCCACGAGCTGATGGATCGCGAGGGGCGATCATTTTCTTGGGCGACCAGCGTGTACTGGACGATGACGACGATGACCACGCTCGGCTTCGGTGACATCACCTTCGAGTCCGATGCGGGTCGCGTGTTCTCGGTGATCGTGCTGATCTCTGGCTCGACCTTCTTGCTGGTGATGTTGCCGTTCGTGTTCATCCAATTCGTCTTCATTCCGTGGATGAACGAGCGCGAACGTCGGCGAGCGCCCCGAGCACTCCCGCAGTCCACTTCGGGGCATGTGATCCTCACGACCCTCGGCCCGGTCGAAGAGGACCTGATCGAGAAGGCTGACCAGGCCGAAGTGCCCTACGTGGTGCTGGTGGAGGATGTGGACCATGCCGGCCGTTTGCACGATGAAGGTCGCAACGTGATGGTCGGAGCACTGGACGACCCGGTGACGTATCGCAACGCCCGGGTGGGACAAGCCGCGCTCGTGGTCGCAACGCAGAACGACCAGACAAACACCAACATCGCCTTCACCGTTCGTGAGATCGCTCCACAGGTCGACATCGTCGCGAGTGCCAACTCGCCAGCGTCGGTCGACATCTTGGAGATCGCCGGGGCGGATCACGTGGTGCAGCTCGGTGAGGTGCTCGGAGCCGCCATGGCGTCACGCACCCTCGGACTCGGCGGTCGCAGCCACGTGATCGGGAGCTTTGCCGGCCTCCAGATCGCCGAAGCGGGAGCGATTGGTACCGACCTCGTGGACCGCACACTCGCCGAGACGCGTCTGCGCGAGCGGTTCGGTGTTGGTCTCATCGGGGTATGGGACCGCGGAGCGTTCGCAATCGCAACAGCCGACACCAGCTTGCGCGATTCGTCGATGCTGCTGCTTGCTGGCACGCCCGACCAGTTGTCTGCGTTCGATTCGGCTTATGCAACCGACTCGCCGACGGCGAAGAATGCGGTGATCATCGGCGGTGGGCGAGTCGGGCGCGCCGTGGGACACGCGTACGCGGCGGAAGGGTTGGAGTTCGCCATTGTCGAACAGCTCGCCGAACGTGCTCGCGACGACGCGCGGTATGTCATTGGTGATGCTGCGGACCGCGATGTGCTCGAAGCCGCGGGAATCGCCGACGCCGGAGCGGTGCTGATCACCACGCACGACGACAATGTCAACGTGTACCTCACTCGCTACTGCCGAGGCTTGCGACCCGACGTGCGGATTGTTGCGAGGTCGCGGCTCGGGCGCAATGTGTCGACGCTCTACCGCGCCGGAGCCGACGCGGTCCTCTCCTACGCAGGAGCTGGCTCGGCAGCGATCTGGAACCACTTCCGAGGTGACGAAACCCTGCTCGTGGCGCACGGCCTCAACCTGTTCCGGACCCCGATCCCCGGAGAGCTCGCAGGGCGGACGCTGGCCGAGGCACATGTGTATCGCCGCACGCAGTGCAACGTGGTAGCCATCGAAACAGCGGGGTCGATTCGCGGGAACCCGGAAGCCGATGTTGCGTTGCCCGCCGAAGGAGAGTTGATTCTGGTCGGCACCGATGTGGCCGAGGCCCGCTTCTCCGAAGTGTTTCCACACGCACGCCGCCGCCCGCTGTTCGACCGAGTTCGACGTTGATGAGATGATCGGCCGCCTCCTCGACGTCGATCGCCACCCCATTTCGGAGTCGAGCTACATAGCTGAGTGTCGCGGACGGCTCGACCGCGACGGAGCGCTCGTGTTGCACGGTTTTGCGCAACCAGAGATCGTCGGTCAGGTCGTGACCCAGTGCGCACCGTTGCAGCCCCGCGCATTCTTCGCCGGGTCGACGCACAACGTCTACCTCACACCACCGGACCCGGGTCTGGCTGTCGATCATCCGTTCAACCGCCAGATCGAAAGCAGCAAGGGACTGATCGCCGACGACGAGCTTTCGGTCGACTCACCGCTGCGAGCGATCTACGGCGACGAATCATTCCGGTCGTTTCTGTGCGGGGTGCTCGACATCGACGCGGTGTATCCGTATGCCGACGATGTCTCGTCGATCAATGTGCACTTTGCATCGGCGGGCCAAGAGTTGGGCTGGCACTTCGACAACTCGTCATTTGCCGTCACCATGTTGCTGCAGCCAGCGGACGGCGGCGCACACTTCGAGTACGTGCCCGGCGTTCGCGACGCCGATGTCGGGGACATGGCATTCGATCGAGTCGAGCGGATTCTCGATGGCGACGAACCGGTGCGACGCCTTGAGTTCGAGGCCGGCGATCTCGTAGTTTTCCGCGGGCGAGATGCGCTCCACCGGGTCACGCCCACCGAAGGCAACACCACCCGCCTGCTCGTGGTCTTCGCCTACAACAGCGAGCCCGGGGTTGCTCTCTCGGCGTCAGCGCTCGACACGTTCTACGGGCGTACTGGCTGAGGCCGCGTCGCGTGCCGCGTTGGATGCAGCGAGGAGCGCGGTTCCGGCCCGGTGTCACTTGCTGCGGCGGTGCCCCGGTCGACGGGGCGTGCATCGGTGTCGGGTGAGACAAGCGGGCATCACCTCGTTGTCACCTCGTGCAATCGGCGTTGTCTTGGGAGCAGCGTGACGCACTCGTACTCTGGAGGAGTGTCTGGTGCTCAGCCGCCGATTCGCGTGTTCGTTGGTTCGAGCATCGAGAACCGACTGTCCGAAACGGTTGCGGTGCAGTCGATCCTGCGACGCTGCTTGGGGCCGGTCTCCGTTGAAGTCATCGACGCAACGACACATCAGCTGCGCGGAGCGGATGGCGATAGCCAGTCGTTGCCTGACCATTGGAACGGCTTGATCGCGGGGTTTGGGTCCGTTCGGCCACGCCCGCATGGCCGCACCCGAGCTGTGCGGGTTCGAAGGCCGTTCGGTGTATCTGGAGTGTGACCAACTGCTGCTCGGCGACATTGGTGAGCTGTTCACGCAGGATCTGGGAGAACACGCGATGGCAATGGTGTCCACAACCGACGCTCGCAACCCGTCCTTTCGTCGTGCCGGACGTGGGTTTCTGCCCGGAGTCGTGCTGTTCGACAATGCCCGATGCCGCGCGCTAGACCTCGCCGCAGTGTCCCGAGCAGCCGCCGAGGACCGTTTGCTCTACGACGGCACCGTTTCAGGAGGAGAGCGGTTCTCTGCTTTCACTGGTCTCGACGTCGGCTCGCTACCTCCGAGGTTCAATGACATGGAACAGCGCCACGATGACACGGTCGTGTTGCACTACACGAGGTGGCATCATCGTCGTTGGAAGAACACGGGTTGCGAGAGCTCTGACGTGTGGTTCCGCGAACTCGCTCAGTGCATCATCGACGGACACGTCACTACCGAGATGCTCGATCAGGCGCTGGCGCTCGGGGAGATCTCGCGCCGGTGCCGCACGTCCACGCGCCTTCCAGCTCGTGCGATTCCGGTGGCGGACCGGTTCTTGCAACGCGTCGAGGTTGCCCGTCAGCGACTGCTCGCTCGTCGATCGTGAACACGATGCGGTGCGGTCGGTGTCCGCCCGCCAGGCTTGGGTCGTGACCACGCCGATTCCACCGACCGCCATCAATGCCGAGGCCCCCACGTCGCGTTCGGTGTTCCGACTGCTGGCGCGAGCGGTCGGTGCGACCAACCGTGACGCCGACACCCTGCGTCACGAACTGCTGGTGATGTGGGGCGACGAGGACGGAACCTATGAGCTCGTGCGGGCACTGCAGACATGGGACGAAGCTGACCCCGAGGGCATCGAAGGCGTCGAGTCTCGCCTGGCGGTGTGGTTTGGCTGTGTCGATGAAGCCGACGGCCGACTCGTTGCTGAGAGCGATCCGCTCCTCGAAGGCTTGTCCGAGGAGTTCCGTGTGCGCCTCGCCGGCATCGAACTTCCCGGCCCAACCTGAACCGGACTCCGGGTCGAAAACGGCAAGACCCGGCCGGCGCCACCGAAGTGACACCGACCGGGTCCAGGTCCCGATGTAGAACTTTGGGTCAGACCCAAAGTTCTACATGTGGTCAGTCGAGGTCGAAGCGGTCTGCGTCCATCACCTTGGCAAACGCTGCGGCGAAGTCGTTGGCGAACTTGGCGCCAGCGTCATCGGCTGCGTACACGTCGGAGATCGCCCGCAGGATCGAGTTCGAGCCGAACACGAGGTCGTTGCGAGTGCCGGTCCACTTCAGGTCACCGCTTGCACGGTCGCGACCTTCGAATGCATCTTCGGCGCCCGATGCAGCCGACCACACGGTGTCCGGATCCATCAGGTTGACGAAGAAGTCGTTGCTGAGCACGCCGACGTTCTCGGTGAGCACGCCGTAGTTGTCGGTGCTCACCCCGAGCACACGCAGCCCACCGACGAGGGCGGTCATCTGAGGTGCACCCAGTCCGAGCAGGTGTGCCTTGTCGACGAGGATGTGCTCGGCGACATGCGTGCTGCCCTTGCCGCGAGCGTTGCGGAAGCCGTCGTTGACCGGCTCGAGCCATGCAAAGGACTCGACATCGGTCTGTTCCTGGGTGGCATCGCCACGGCCGGTGCTGACGTTCACGCTCACGTCGTTGCCGCCAGCCTTGGCTGCGGCTTCGACCGCAGCGGCGCCACCGAGCACGATCATGTCGGCCATCGAGACCGCCACGCCCACGCTCGACTGCACGCCTTCGAGGGCGGACAGCACACGGCGGAGCTGGTCAGGCTTGTTGGTCTCCCACTCGCTCTGGGGCGACAGCGCAATGCGGCCGCCGTTGGCGCCACCGCGCATGTCGGTCTGGCGGAAGGTGGACGCCGAAGCCCATGCGGTTTCCACCAGCTCGGTGATGCCGATGCCGGCGTCCAGGATGGCGGCCTTGACCGTTGCCACGTCAGCATCGCTGAGCGGGGTGCCGGCCGGGACCGGATCCTGCCACAGCTGCTCGGGAGCAACTTCAGGACCCTGCAGGCGGACATGTGGGCCCATGTCGCGGTGGAGCAGCTTGTACCACGCCTTGGCGAAGGCCTCGTCGAGCTGTTCGGGGTTGTCGCGGAAGCGCTGCGAGATGGGTCCGTAGATCGGATCCATCTTCATGGCCATATCGGCAGTGGTCATCATCGGTGCGTGGAACACGTCAGGGCGCTGTGCATCAGGCACGGTGCCGGCGAGTGCCGGGGCAGTCCACTGCTTGTGGCCGGCTGGGCTCTCGGTGAGCTCCCAGTCGTTGTCCATGAGCGTCTCGAGGTAGTTGTTGTCCCACTTGGTGGGCGTGGAGTTCCAGGCGCCCTCGAAGCCCGAGGTGGTGGCGTGAATGCCCACACCTGACTCGAAATCGTTCTTCCAGCCGAGCAGTTGCTGCTCCATCGGTGCGCCTTCGGGCTCGGCCTGAACGTCACCCTCGGGGCCTGCGCCGTGCATCTTGCCGAAGGCGTGACCGCCCACCACGAGCGCCACGGTCTCTTCGTCGTTCAGGGCCATGCGACCGAAGGTCTCGCGGATGTCTGCGCCGGAGGCGACCGGATCGGGGTTGCCGTTGGGGCCTTCCGGGTGGACGTAGATGAGGCCCATCTGGACCGCACCGAGCGGCGTCTGCAGGACGCGGTCGCCGGTGTAGCGCTCGTCGTCGAGCCACACGCTCTCGGGACCCCAGTACACGTCTTCTTCGGGTGCCCACACGTCGGCACGGCCGCCACCGAAGCCGAAGGTCTCGAAGCCCATGGACTCGAGGGCGACGTTGCCGGTGAGGATCATGAGGTCGGCCCAGGAGATCTTGCGGCCGTACTTCTTCTTGATCGGCTCGAGCAGGGCGCGCGCCTTGTCGAGGTTGCCGTTGTCGGGCCAGCTGTTCAGCGGAGCGAAGCGCTGCTGGCCGGTGCCGCCGCCGCCGCGACCGTCGTGGGTGCGGTACGTGCCGGCAGCATGCCAGGTCATGCGGATGAAGAACGGGCCGTAGTGCCCGTAGTCGGCCGGCCAGAACTCCTTGGAGTCGGTCATCAACGCCGTCAGATCGGCCTTCAGCGCCGGGAGGTCGAGCGTGGCGAACTCAGCGGCGTAGTCGAAGTCCGGATCCATGGGATCGGAGTTGGCGGCGCCCTGATGCAAGATGTTCAGGTTCAGCTGATTGGGCCACCACTGCTGGTTGGCAATGCTGCCTCGACCGGAGTGGTCATTTTGGAGAACGGGGCACTTTGCCTCGGCTGCGTCGGTCATGGTGTTGCTCCTTGGTTTCGTGACGGAATGTGTGCGGTTGAATTCGGGTGGTGCGGTGCTTCGATGCTCGCGCGATCTTGGCGCAGGCGCTCTATTCAGATGTGCGGCACGTGGGACAACGGCCCCAGTAGATGACTTCGGCTTCGTCGATCTCGAAACCGTGGTCGTCATCAGCGGTGAGGCACGGCACCTCGCCCGTGGCGCAATCGATGTCGAACATGGTCCGACAGCTGCGACAGATGAGGTGGTGATGGTTGTCGCCGACTCGCCGTTCGTACCGTGCGGCTGATCCCGCGGGCTGGATGCGGCGCACGAGCTGCTTGTCCACGAGGACGCCGAGTGAGTCGTAGACCGCCTGGCGAGAGATGGCGCCCAGTTGAGCTCGGACTTCATCGCCGAGTTCGTCCGCAGTCGCATGGGGCTTGTCCGCAACCACGCGCATCAGCGCAAGACGCTGTGCGGTCACCTGCACGCCATGTTCACGCAGCAGCTCTTGGACCGTGTCGGACATCGACTTCAGTCAACCATGAATTCTGGACAGTGTCAACTATTGGTGTTTGTCTCCGAGGACTCGATGCCTGAGGACTCGAGGGTTGCGGACTCGACGCCTGCGGGCTCGACGCTGCATGCTCAGCCCACAGGCAGCTCGCGGGCATCAGTCCACAGGCGGCTTTCGGTGTCAGCCTTCGACGGTGAGCGTGCCCGTCATCGACGGGTGGATGTTGCAGACGAAGTCGTAGGTACCGGGTTCGCTCGGCGCGGTGACCGTGCTGGTTGCTTCGCCGGCGATGTTGCCCGTATCGAATGCCCCGTCGGACGCGCTGAGGGTGTGGGCCGCGGTGTCGATGTTGACGACGGAGATTTCGGTGCCCGGAGCCACTGCGCCCAGCGATGAGAACGCAAATCCCTCGATCTCGATCGAGGCTCCAGCCGCGGGGGCGTCAGGCTCGGCCGCAGCTTCCTCGTCGGTTGCCTCGTTGGTTGTGGCGTCGTCCGGTGCGGTGTCTTCGGCGTCGCTCGAGCACCCGACGGCGATGAAGGCGACGGTGGTGACGGCGACGGCGGTGTTGCGGAACTTCATGGTGGTGTCCTTTTCTCGGTCTGAGGTGCGCAGACGTGACGAAGTCGCGACGCTACTCGCCTTCGTTGCTCGCTTCGCCGATGGGGCCGTCGGCAATCGGGCGCCGACCATGCAGCGCACGACGTCCCCGGTCCTTTGGCGACGTCGCGTCTTTCTGGCGACGTCGATGCCCCACGTCGGTACTGCTCAGCAGCTGTCAATGCTCAAAAGACTGTTAATGCTCAAAAGACGGTGGTGTGGACACTGAGGGGATGAACTTCACCAGATCGTCCATTTCTCGTCGTGCGGCCGCAGCGGTCGTCTCCGCAATGCTCATTGCTTCGTGCGGCGGCTCCAGCGTTCCGGAGAGCGGTGAGGGTGACGCTGCAGAGGCCGCCGAGGCGACGGGCGATGGTGCAGACGGCGGCTCAGGCGGCCCGTGCGATTCGTTCGGTTTCACCGGAACCGCCACTCGGAGCGCCGACGACGGATTCGGTCAAGTAGCGGGCGACTATTCGACCCGTGACTTCACGGATGCTCGCTCGCGGGTGAAAGATGGGCTTCGCGCCGCACTGTTCGTTGCCTCGTTCGAGCTTCCCGAGAGCTTCTTGAGTTTGCCCGACGTGCCCGAGGGTGGCGTTGCGATGAAGTTCGACGTGACCGACCTCGACACGCTGGCTCCGGGTGACAGCTACGAGTTCAACTCGGGTGGGCGTTTGCCGCTGATCAGCAACGGTGGGTCAGGCGGCAATGCCGGAGCCTCAGAAGACATCGGTGGAACGGTGACGCTCCTGGAGTTCTCCGACGACACGGTGTGCGTGGACGTGGACTACGAGGACACGTTTCACCGCATCGTCGGCGTGTTCAGCGTGCCCAACGAAGCGCTGTAGCGGTCGTGGCGTTGTCGCGGTGATGGCCGGGAGCGTCAGGAATCAGACACGCGAATCGCCGGCATCCAGCGTTCGCCTGCGGTCTCGTTGATTCTGGCGAGGAAGGCATGCCGGTGGCGCTCGACCGCTTCGCAGAACGCCAGCGTCGTCGACTCGCCGGCCGCTTGCCATGCCGGTGCCGTGAGTGCATCGGTTCGATCCTCGAGGTCGAGACGGAAGCGCCGACCGTCGTCGTTCAACGCTCGATTGGTTGCCAGACCTTTCGCTTCAAGGCGTGTCCACCCGGCCGTGATATCGACGTCGCCATTGCCCCGGCTGCGCGCAATCCACTCTTCACTGCCGTACTCCGCGATGTCGACCATGGCCGAGTGGAGCAGGCCGACTTCCACGTGATCGAGGTCGGCAGCGGTGCACAGCGCCCAGTGATTGTCGCCGCGTAGTTCGCGCAGACAGTTGGCTGCGAGCCACGCGGAGAGGCCGGCGTGCTCGGGGCCGGGGCGGGGTTCGGCGCGGAACGCCGCAAACATCGGACGAGCACCGAAGTGGACGCTGTCGACACCGCGCCACAGGTCGGCTGCCAGCGGTGCGAGTTCGTTGAACAGGCCGGGTGCGATGTCGGCGAGACCCGGCTCGATCGAGGTGTTGCGGACCTCGCGAATCGCGGCGGCGTCGGCGTGTGGACGCGCGACGTCCATCACCATTGCGATGATGTCCGGGTGAATGGAGAACGTGGCCGCCGAGGCTGCGACGGGGCTCACATCACCCAGTGGGGCGAGGCGCCAGTTGACGATCCAGCCGGCCCCGTTCGGTACGCCGAGCGCCGCGTACCGTTCGATCGTCGCTGCATCCCACATGATCCAGCCCACGAGGTCATGACCAGCTCGCCCAGCGCGCTGCGTGAGTGTGTTCCAGTCCGCCGTCATGCACTCACTTCCTCGCCGTTGCTCGCGAACACCGGCTCGCAACCGGTACCAGCGAGCACATCATCGACCCTGATGCGATCGGTCGAGTCGAGCGATGCATACCGCTCGCGCATCCACTGCAAACACTTGCCCTGGTACCGGAAGGGCGCCTGACGGTACTCGCGTCCATCGATCTCGCAGACGACTTCGTTGGAGCCGGAATGAAGCGCCGCTGCATTTGCGACCAGAAACGGCGCATAGGTGCGCCCGATCTCGGCCAGCAGATCGGTCGTGGCTGCATCGAGGGTGCCGAGTGTGGCCCAACCGTCTGGGCCGTCGCCATCGTTCACCGGGAGGAACGAGAGATCGTCCATTCGTTCGACCCAGTTGAGGACCTTCGGTGCCGTGTCGACGGCGACTGCCGTGGAGGTCGGATCCCAGCGGACGAGCTGTGTCAACTGCCCGTACAGGCCGAAGTCGCCGCAGCCTGGGCGATCGCCCAGCATGAAGTCACCCGACGCGAGTCGCTGCTGCATGATGGCGAGTACGCGTCGATACGACGATTCGATGAGCGGGGTGTTCCACTCCGTCGATCCAACCAGTGCTCGTCGTTCGATCTGACGCCGTGTGATGAAGTCGTAGTGTCGACGGGCCTGATCGGAATCCATCTGCAGGTCCTGCGACAAGGGCAGCAGCTTGCCGGCTTTGGCGATGTCGTCGTCGTAGGTCCAGCGGTAGTGGTACATCGCCTTGGTGAGCCACTCGTCGGCGAAGTCTTCGATGAGCGCATCGATCAGCGCGAGTGCAGGATCTGCCGGAACGATGCTGCGCTCGGAGTATTCGCCTTCGAGTCGAATGATCTGAGGCGAGGAGTCGACGGTCACGTCGGCGTAGCCATCTCCCGCGTCGTTTCGATATGCGATGACCGGGATGATCTCCACGGGCGGCTCGGGGAGGTCATCCCACTTGGATCCGCGAAGCATCCACTGGAAGGGGATGCGCCGGTAACGCAGAACGCCGCGCATCTTGAGTGTGTACGGCGACCCGTACTGGCCAGCGAGCACGATCGGCGCGGCGACGCTCATCGGGTGTCCGCCGGACGCCCGTCGAGATCACACATGGCCGGAACGTAGTGGACCGGTCGACAGCGCTGCGAGCCGGCCAGCTCAGCATCGAGACCGCCGGACTGTTCGTCGCGGGCTGAAACAACCGGATCGGGTTCAGATCGGCGAGCCGTTCACCAGGATCTCTGCTCGGTTCGCGAAGAAGGCAACGTGGCCTTCGATTTCCTCGGCGCCATCTCTCGGCTGCTCATAGCTCCAGGCAATCGCGTCATGGCTGCGACCGCCGGCCTCGATGGTCCAGTACGACGCATCGCCTTTGAACGGGCAGTGCGTGCTGAGTTCGATGGGTCGCGCCTCGACCACGAGGTCGGATTTGGGGAGGTAGTACGCGGTTGGCAGGCCGGTCTCTTCGAGCAGCACGGGTCGCGTGGCGCTTGCGACCACTTCACCGTCCAGGCGAACCTCGACGTGGAGGTCTTCGGCGTGCGTCGTGACGGTGTGTCCCTGGGTCATGTCGGGTTCAACGATCCAGATCGCGAACGTATTCCTCCGCACGTCGACGGATCATTACGCTTCTCACCCATGACGAGCAAGGTCGAGATGGGCCCTTCTGCGAGCGAAGACCAGTGTCGCCACGCCGTTCGATCCTGGCTGGCCGAGCATCCGAACCCCACCCGTGCGCAGCTGGGCACGAGCGGCTACCTCACGCCGCATTGGCCGGCTCCGTGGGGACTCGATGCCGACCCGGTGCACCAGTTGATCGTCGATGACGAGTTGAGCCGTGCTGCATCCGGCCCGGTGGAGACCTTCTTCGAATCGTCCACCATCGCACTCGGGTGGGCTGGCCCGACCATCCTCGCCGGGGGCACCCCGGAACAGCAGGAGCGCTGGTTGCCGGGAATTCTCGACGGCAGCGAGACGTGGACGCAGCTGTTCTCCGAACCCGAATCAGGTTCGGATCTGGCGTCGTTGCGGCTCAGCGCCCGCCTCGACGGCGACGCATATGTCGTCACGGGTCAGAAGGTGTGGTCGACCTGGGCCGACACGGCCGACTGGGGGATCCTGCTGGCGCGCACCGGCGACGCATCGACGAAGCAGCGCGGCATCTCGTACTTCTGCGTCGACATGTCGCTGCCCGGCATCGAAGTTCGTCCGATCATCGAGATGACCGGTGGCAATCACTTCAACGAGACATGGTTCGACGAGGTGCGCATTCCACTCGACTGTCTGATCGGTGACGAGGGCGACGGCTGGCGACTCGCAAAGGTGACCCTCGGTGCAGAACGACTGTCGCTGTCCGAGGGGGGTGTGCTGTGGGGCATGGGCCCCACTGCCGAGCAGTGCTTCGAGCACCTCCGATCGTCCGAATCGTGGCACGACCCGCTCGACCGCCAGCGGCTTGCATCGCTGTGGAGCGACGCAGAGGTCATTCGCTTGCTGAGCTTGCGCATGCTGTCGTCGGCGGTGGCGGGAGACGACCCATCGTCGTTTGCGTCGATCCGCAAGTGCCTGGCCGATGTGTTCGGCCAGAACGTGTTGTCGCTCGTGAAGGACCGGCGTGGCGCCGCCGGAATGTTGGGTACCCAGAACGCCGAGTCGGAACACGACGACGTGTATCACTGGGGCTACCTCTTCAGTCGTGCGCTCACCATCGGTGGCGGCACGAGCGAAGTGCAGCGCAACATCATCGGCGAACGCCTGCTGGGGCTCCCGAGAGAACCCAAGCCCAAATGAACGAACGGACGTGAACGCAATGACCGAGAACCCGATCAGCTCGGACCTGTACGAGACAATGAGCACGCTGCGTGCCGTGCGCAAGCTGCGCTCCGACCCGATCCCCGATGACGTGCTGGACCGCGTGCTGCAGGCAGCGTGCTGGGCGCCGACCGGTGGGAATCAGCAGCCATGGCGAGTCGTCGTCGTGACCGACGCAGCGGTGAAGCAGGGCTTGGCCGACATCTACGCACCCGAGTGGGCGCAGTACTCCGCCGGATTCATGAAGCGCATCGAGGGGCTTGGTGCAGAGGAGTACGCGAAGTGGGAGCGGATCCTGGCTGCCGGTGATCACCTCGCTGACCATCTCGGCGAGGCGCCTGCCATCTTGATGTTCTGTGCGAACCCGAAGATGATGGCGATCACCGATGCCAAGCTCGACCGCGTGAGCATCGTCGGCGGCGGCTCGGTGTATCCCGCGATCCAGAATCTGATGCTGGCATGCGTGGCCGAAGGGCTTGGCTGCACGCTCACCACACTGCACTGTCTGCGTGAAGCGGACGTGAAGTCGCTGCTCGACATTCCTGACGGGTGGGCAACCGCCGGGATGGTGCCGATTGGCTACCCGGTCGGCAAGGGCCACGGTCCAATCACCCGGCTTGCGCCCGCAGACATGGCGTACCGCAACACGTTCGGCAGTTCGTTCGCCTGACGGCCGGGCTGGGCGCCACTACGCGTCGTCGGTGTCGAGGTTGCGGTCGTTCTCAGCGAGGAGTGCTCGCAACACGGTCACAGCTTCGCTCGGATCATCGACACTGATCGACAGCGTGTCCTTCGCCGTCAGGATCTTCACGCCGGGTCCGCCGCGCACGATCACCGCTGCTCGGCCAATGGCCGCACGGCTCCCGCGGTAGCCCCAGCCGCCCCACTTCCACGGAGAGATATCGGTCGTCTCGCAACCCACGATCTCGCGGAGCGCCACATTGGTGCGCGGCCACCGCAGTACGGAGTACTGAACGGTGACCCCTCGATGATCGATCATCGTCGTGATCCGCGCAACGGCTGCTGCTGACAACGCGGCACCGAACATGATGCCGGCGAGCCACGGGCGTGCGAGCAGCGCCGCGCCGACACCGAACACGATCATCGGGATCGCCGGGATCCAGAGCGCCTTGCCGGTCGTGTGCCCGGTCCACGTCGTTGCCGCTCCGCTCGAGTCGCTCGGGTGGTCGCTGGGAGAGTCGCTGGGAGCGTCGTCGTCCCCAGAACGTTTCGTCATGGCCCCCATCGTGAGCGATCGTCACGAAGAGATGCCGAAGAACGGGTGCGGCGTCGCTCGGTTGCTCAGTTGCTCAGTTGCTCGGTTGCTCGGTTGCTCGGTTGCTCGGTTGCTCGGTTGCTCGGTTGCTCGGTTGCTCAGTTGCTCAGTTGCTCGGTTGCTCAGTTCGCAGTTGCTCAGTTCCCAGTGAACGCGAGGCCGATCTCGCCTGACCACGCTTGCTCGAGGCGTCGCGGCCGACATCGACGGCTGACGCTCGCGCCTGGCGACCTGCAGTCGCGCTCGTGCCAGCGATCTGGCAGATGAGAGTGTCAGCCTCGGCGTGACTGGCGGTCCCGGTAGTACTCGGCCGCAGCCTTGAGGTCGGGGTTGGCGGCCAGCACCGGCTCCATCTTGTCCCACGCGGCTTCGTGCTTGTAGGGGAGGTACTCGCGCGGGAAGTCGCCCTCATGCGGTCGGTATTCCTTCAGGACGCGGCGAGCAACCGTTGCCTTGTGGACTTCGTCGGCACCATCGGCGAGCCCCATGGTGGGTGCGCCTGCGTACATGTCCTGCAATGGGGTGAGGTCGGTGGTGCCGAGCGAGCCGTGGATGTGGAGGGAGTCGAACGAGATCTCGCGCAGCACGCGAGCCATGGTGAATTTCACCGCAGCGATGTCGGTGCGTGCCTCCTGGGTGGAGGTCTGGTCGATCTTCCATGCCGTCTCCAACACGAACAGACGCAGCATCCGCAGCTTTGCGTACGACTCGGCGATTCGCTGCTGCACCATCTGATGCTCGGCAATGATCGAGCCGTGCGATTCTCGTGACAGCACGCGCTCGCACATCATGTCGAACGCCAGCGTGCACTGTGCGATGGTGCGCATCGCGTGGTGAATGCGTCCGCCACCCAACCGGCGTTGCGCGAGTACCTTGGCGCCGTCCTTCGGACCCAGCAGATGGTCGGCCGGGATGCGCACGTCGTTGTACTTGATGTGATTGTGGTTGCGCGGTTCGGGCATGATCTCCACGCCTGGGGTGTCGCGTGGGACCACGTACATTCCGTTGGTGCACATGACGAACAAGATGTCGGCAACACGGCCAGCGCTCGTGAACCACTTCTCACCGTTGATGACCCATTCATCGCCGTCCTGCACGGCAGTGGTCTTGAACAGGTTCGGGTCAGAGCCGCCCTGGGGTTCGGTCATCGAATACGCCGAGAACATCTCCTGATTGATGAGCGGGGTGAGCCAGCGCTCCTTCTGCTCATCGGTGCCGTATGCAGCGAGCATCTCCATGTTGCCGGTGTCGGGTGCAGCTGCACCGAACAGTTGGGGTGCGGCGGGGTACTTGCCGAGGATCTCGTTGACGAGTGCCAACTTGAGTTGGCCGAACCCGGGGCCGCCCAGTTCCTCGTCGAGAAACAGGGCCCACAGGCCTTGGTCCTTCACCTCTTGCTGAAGTTCGCGGACGTATCCCTTCACCGCGTCGTTGGGCCAGCGAACAGCGTGCGGGAACACCCGGTGTAGCGGCTCGACCTTCTCCTCGCAGAATTGCTGGATCCAGTCCAGCTTCTTCTGAAATTCCGGTTCGGTCGAGAAGTCCCATGCCATGACCCCAACCCTGGCACGCTCGCGCCGCCGGGCTACGACCCGCCGGTGCGCAGCATGTTGACGGCTCGATCCGCTGCCAGGTCAGCGGATGAGGTCCAGCGATCAGACGTTCTTGGGGAGGTCGGCGAACGACGTGACCCGATCGTTGTTCGGCTCCTTCGGTAAGCCGAGCACGCGTTCACCGATGATGTTGCGCTGCACCTGATCCGTGCCGCCGTAGATCGGAGGAGCTTGAGCAAACAGTGCGAGTTCGGTCACGACGCCGAGCAACGGCATGTTGGTGGCCTCGGTGATGGCGGCGCGATCGTCGCCGTTGTACGCGTGGAGCATGCCGTTTGCTCCCACGATGCGCAGCCCGAGATCGCGCTGCATTCGAACCAGGTCACTCATGGAGAGCTTCGAGATGTTGCCCATGCCCGGAATCGTGGTGCCCGCTTGACGGGCGCCCTTGACGCGCAGGTTGTTGATGCGTCCGATCTCGCCCAGCGAGTGCAACCGCATCAGCCCGTCGCGAATGGTCGGGTCGGTGATGGCGCCGTTCTGCTCGGCCATCTTCGCAAGTCGATCGGCGAGGCCTGACAGTCGAGCCTTGGGCCGAGGCTTGCTGGGCGCCTGATGCTCCTTGCTCGGCTTCTTTGCCTTGGGTGCCACGACGAAGTCGCCAGCACGCTTGTCGAGATGCCCAGCAATGGTGCCGGGTGTGGCTGCGCTCGTCGATTGGTTGCCGCCGCCAGCACCGAGGCCTGAGCGTTCGTAGGCCAGCGTGGAGTTGGCTACGGCCCAGCCGTTGCCCTTGCCGCTGATCATTGCGGCGTCGTTGACGCGCGCATCGGTCATGAACACCTCGTTGAACAGTGCTCGCCCGGTCATCTCGCGGAGCGGGCGAACATCCATCCCCGGTTGATCCATCTCGATGGCGAAATAGCTGATGCCCTGATGCTTGGGCACGTCGGAGTCTGTGCGGGCAATGAGCATGCCGAGGTCGGCCACGTGACCGCCAGAGGTCCAGACCTTCTGGCCGTTGACGATCCATTCGTCGCCGTCCTGTTCGGCTTTGGCCTGCAAACCGGCGAGGTCCGAACCGGCGCCCGGCTCGGAGAACAGTTGGCACCAAGCGCGCTGGCCGGTGACGATGTCGCGCACGTACTGCTCGATCTGCTCCGCTGTGCCGTGTTCGGCAATCGTGGGTCCCGCGAGCAGCAGCCCGAGTCCGCCGGGCGCGTTGAGCGCGCCGTGTTCACCAATGGCCCCTGCCACCAGCACGCTGTCACCGCGTGACAACCCGCGACCGTACGCATTGGTCGGGTACGTGGGTGCCGCCCAGCCAGCAAGGCCGAGCTGCTCCCACCACTGCGCAACCGTGAGATCGGGATCCCAGTTGTCGTTCAGCCAGTCCTGCAATTCTTCCAGCAGTTCGCTCATACCGAGAGTGTCGCTGATCAGGCCCGCATCCGCCGAGTCTGAGCGCGGGACGCAGCGCACTCTCCGATCGCATGCCACGCGATATCCGACCAAGCGCCAGCGAAGGCGAGGGTTGCTTGTTGCTTGCTCTACGCGGCGCTGCGTCTGGGTGGGCCGGTTCGCATGATTTGTCCGTCGGGCAGCGTGATCGTGAGTTCTCGGTTCGCCCCGAGCTCGATCTGCCACGCATGGTCGTGGATGCGTGTGTGGTGGTGCTGGCAAACGGGCAGGAGATTCTCGAGGTCGGTGCGACCGCCGAGACGCCACCACACGATGTGGTGCAGCTTGCAGCGGTCATAGTGCACCGTGCAGCCCGGAATCGCGCAGGTGGAGTAGAGGCTCTGCAGTGCGCGCCGCTGATCGCGGTTTGCGAGACGCGACGAACGCCCCAGATCCAGACGCCCGGGAGCGTGCAAGACGACCCCGTTGCGAATGATGACCACCGTGGGGTCACGTACGTCGAACACATCGGTCAGGACCGACACCGGCAGCTCGACCGGGATGCCCCAATCGACAATCGGTCCGCCAGCTCCGTCCGATAGCGACGCATCGACAACGACCATCGGCGGCCCCGAGGAGGCCGATCCCGTGGCGCGCTCGCCGTCATCGAGAACGAGGTCGACGAGAGCGAGTGCTTCGAGATGCTGTTTGCGTTCGAACGGATCGTCGGGCGCAGTGGACGGCGTGACGTCGGTGAATTTGCGATGGGTCGCTGCGGCCACTGCGCGAGCAAGGCCCTTGCCGAGCATCGGATCGAAGCGGCCCTTCAGATTCCACATGCCGTCATCGTCAGTCCAGGTGCGTAGGCGAGCGGCGCGTTGTTGCTGTGCGAGGCGTTCCTCATCGTTTCGCCGGTCGAGTTGCTTGGCCTTGCGTTTGACGTAGGCGTCGAACTCGGCGATCGAGCGAGTCGCTGCGGCGTGGGCAAGCGCCTCGTCGTCCGCCAGCAGTGCCGACGACGCTGCAGCGTCGAGGTTGCGCGTGGCCCGCGTGAGTGCGTCGACGTGGCCCGACGTGATGTCGCCATCCGACAGTGCATCAGCCACGGCCGCCGCTGCGTCGAGGGTGTTGGCTCGATCGGTTTCGCGGGTGGCAGCGCCGAGTGAGCATCTGGAGGTAGCGGCAATGGCGGCTTCGGGCAACGACGTGGGGTGTTCGCCGAGCGCCCGGATGAGTTCGGCGCGTTGGGCGGCGATGAACGACTGAACTTCGACGGTTGCCTGCAGCGCAGCACGAAGGTCCGCAGGCACAGCGTCGGGTGCACCGGTGGTTTCGACCACCTGTTCCAACCGCTCGACGACGCCCGACAACTGCATGATTTCAGTATGACGAGGGGGTACCTCAGAGGTGGTTCAAGGTGGTGTTCCGGCCTCGGTCAGCGAGCGAGCGGCAAGAAGCGCGTCAGCCGGAGGGTGATGCCGTCGGCAACGACCGGCTCGAATCCCATTGCCTCCAACACCCATGAGGATGGCGAAAATGGTGATGGCGAGGTGAACGCCGTCCGCGTTGATGAACTTCATTTCAGCACTCCTGCGGCTCACGTTGGCGGCTTGCCAGCCCCGAAAAGCTCGGGCTCCCGGACTCCGGCGTCTCGGCCCGGTTTGGACCAGTTCGGGCCGGATCTAGACAATCTGGAGCGGCGTGTCCGGTTGCGTGCTGATGGAGCGGACCATCGCAGTGATCATGTCGGTGGCGATGCTCGGCCCGTCTGCGAGGTCGTAGGTGTCGACGTTGATCGGGAGTGCAAGCGCACCATGCACGCCTGACCACAACAGTTGCGCCATGGTGCGCGGGTCGCCGCTGCGAATGACTCCGGCTGCTTGTCCAGCTTCGACGGCGCGGCGAAGTGTGGCGAAGAGCATCAGTTCATCGGGGTCGATGCTCACGTCGGTCGTCGAGTCGGGAGGGCGGACGAACAGCAGGAGGCCACGGTGGGTCTCTTCGTTGTCGACAGCGAAGTCGACATAGGTGGCCAGCAGGCGCTCGATTCGCGTGATCGGGTCGGCCTCGGCGCGTTCGACCGCGGCGAGCGACTGGCTGACGGCCTCGATCGGCGTGGTCCACAACGACCGCATCAGATCGGACAGGTTGGCGTAGTAGCTGTACAGCAAGCCGGTGGACACACCCGCACGCTTGGCCACGGCTCGAACGGTCAGCGCCTTCAGTCCGCCTTCTGAATGAAGCTCGGACGCGGCGCGTCGGATGCGCCGACGTTGCTCGGCGCGCTGTGCGTCGGTGGCGACAGGTCGGGGCACAGATGCCAAGGTAGCGCGTTGCATGAACGTGTTCAATTAATTATCTAGAGTGCACCTCATGACCGACACCATCGACCGCAAGCCGCCCATCGTCGACCGCGAGTTCGGCGAGAAGTTCTTCTGGGCAGTGGATCGCCCGATGGAGTACAGCGTCTACCAACTCCTGCCGCAGTGGTGGAACATCGCACCACAGCGCTCCATCGACGCGTACGCCGTACAGCTCGCGAACCTGGAAGGTGCTGGCGACTTCCTCGCTGAGCGCCACATCGCGGAGTCGCTCACCTTGGAGAGCCTGGTCGACTGTGCGCCAGGCTCGCTCGGCGCGGCGTACCACTCCTTCATCGTGGACAACGGCCTCGACGCCAACCTGCTGGTCAACTACAAGCACCATCACGCGGAGATGATCGACGATGGCACGCTCGACCGGGTTCCGGATGACCTCAGCTATGTCAGCGTCCGCCTCAGCCAGATCCATGACTTCGCGCACACGATCGCGGGTTTCTCACCGGACCCGGTCGGTGAGATCAAGATGGCCGCCTTCCACCTTGCGCAGCTCCGCTTTCCGTATCACTCGATGCGACTGGCGGTCACGTCGGCGCACACCGCATTCGTGAGTCCCGGTTTCATCGAGCCGATCATGGATGCCACGTCGATCGGCTGGATGATGGGTCGCAAGGCGCAGAACCTGCACTTCACGCGCTGGGAAGACGAGGTGGACACACCGCTCGAGGACATCCGCGCTCGCCTGGGTATCGATCGTTCGATCGACGTCGACCTCGGCGCCGCCTGACGCCGTTTGCGTTCGCGTTCGCTTTCGTGCCGCTTCAGCCGTTGTAAGCGAAACGAAAGCCGAGGTCGTCACGGTGGTGATTGCTCGGGTCGGTCGGTGTGCACAGCTGTGAATGTGCGCGCTCGGTCGATCCGGGCAATTCACCACCAGCAATGACGTCATCGAAAGGGCGCACCCGTGAGCATCAGCCAGGAAGCAACCACCGAATCCCTCAGTCGAAGGACCAGGCAGGGATCGTTCACGACGCACGGTCGGCGAGTCATCGGCTCGATCGCTGTGCTGGCGATCTTGAGCGCCTCGTGTGCAAGCGATGAAGCTGCCGACTCGCCTGACGATGAACCAGCGGCCACCGCAGCGGCATCACCCGTCGGCACCGATGCACTCGACGCCACCGATGCGCCGACGACTGAGGCACCCGTCACCACCGAGGCGCCGGAAACGACCGAAGCACCCGACACGACCCAAGCGCCGGAAACCACCACCACCGAGCCAGCACCGCCGCCGATGGAACCCTTCGACGTGTCGCTGGCCTCGCTGGTCGGCCAGCCATCCGACACCAACTCGCTCAACGGCATCAACGTGTCGCCGGTCGACGGCAACGTCTACGTGGCCAGCGTCGGTGGAACCGAGATCACGATCCACGACCCCGAAACGGGCGACATCCTGGACCGACTCGGCAAAGACCTCGGCGTGAACGGCCCCGACGACGTGTTCATTGCCGACGACGGCACCGTCTACTGGACCGACCTGCTCGCCGGCAACGTCGGCATGCTCGCCCCAGGAGCCACCGAGCCTGTGCTCCAGGCGGTTGGACCGGGCGTGAACCCGATCACGATGTCCGACGACGGGCGGCTCTTCGTCGGCCGACTCTTCCTCGGCACCGGGCTCTACGAACTCGACCCGATGCTGCAGGCAGATCCGGTCCTGTTGGACGAGACCTTGGAGGTCAACTCCTTCGATTTCGGCCCCGACGGTCTGCTGTACGCACCGTCGTTCTTCACCGGCGAAGTGCTGCGGATCGACGTCGATGCGCAGCCGCTCGCGCCCGAAGTGGTGGCGTCGGGCCTCGGGGTGCTGTCGGCAGCGAAGTTCAACTCTCTGGGTGAGGTGCATGTCGCCGACCTCGCTGCCGGTCAGGTGATCAAGGTCGACCTCGACGGGGGCGAGCCAGAGACGCTGCTCGACATCGACGGCACGATCGACAACATTGCGTTCGACGCCGACGACCGGCTCTTCGTGGCGGCTGGCAACGAGAACCAGATCATCCGCATCGACGATGACGGCACCACCGAGCTCACCGAGCTGGGCATCGGATTGCCCGGCGGCGTTGCGGTGTCGCCGGACGGAACCGCATGGCTTGCTGAACTGTTCGTGATGCGTGGCTACGACGCAGACGGTGAAGTGACCGCCTCGCTCTACGACACGTTCGCACCGCCCGGTGAGGCGTTCGCTGGAGCGGCAACGGTGTCGGCTGACGGCGACAACCTGATCGTGGCGAACACGTTCTCGGGATCGGTGCAGGTGCTGGATCCGGCAACCGGTGACGTCGTGCAGGATGTGCGAGCGGTCGTGTTCCCGACCAACGCCGTGCGCCATGGCGACCGCATCGTGGCCGCACAGGCAGGTGGGGGCAATGTCGTCAACATCGACGACCTGGACGATGTGCTCATTGCCGACCTTGCGTTGCCGACGGGTCTCGCGTCAGATGGCACCACCTTGTACGTGGGCGACTGGGCTACCGGCGACATCTGGGTGGTCAGCGACGCAGGCGCCGAGATTCTCGCCGCAGGCCTCGCCGCTCCCGAGGGACTCGCGGTCGACGGTGATCGACTCCTGGTGGTCGAGACAGGGATCCAACAGGTGACCGCAATCGACTTCGCGACCGGCGAGACCTCAGCGGTGATCACGGGACTCGATTACTCGGCGGACCCGATCGACGGCTTCCTTCCGAATGGCACAGTGTCCGGCGTCGCAATCGGTCCCGACGGAGCGATCTACGTGTCCGACGATGGCGTGAACAGCCTGTATCGCTTCGACCGCAGTTGAGCTCAGACAGTTCAGGTCAGACAGTTGAGGTCATGCCGCGTGTGGCCGTGCCGTCGGCTGACCATCGCGTCAGCCGACGGCCAGCCGCCCCGTTGCCGCCCGCTCCGTTGTCGTGCGCCCCGTTGTCATGGGCTCCGTCGCCAGCTGCTCGGCGGCCTTGCGGGCCTCGAGAACCGCAGCGTCCATGTCGAGGAGTGAACCCTCCGAAATGGCCTGGAGCTGCTGGTCGGAAGTGAGCTGCGATGCCACCCACACCGGGAGCTCGGGGTTGCGGGTGAGGCGTGAGTAGGGAATGGTCCCTGAAGCGGTGACTCCGGCCCACAGCTTCTCGGATGTGAAGGGATCCATGCGCGCCATGGCGAGCATCACTGCAACGATCTCCACGCCGTGCCAGATCCAGAACGGTGATCGACCTCGGGCGAAGCGTTCGATCATCTCGACCGCAAGCGGCGCAGCGCTCGACGGGTCGTTGTCGACGCAGTGCTGTATCGCCATGAATCCCTGGGCCCCCGCAATGGTCTGGCTGTTGTTGGACGTGAGCGCAATGCGATACAGCTCGCGCTTGTTCTGTCGTGCTTCGTCGCTGGAGATGTCGGTGATCACGTAGGCAGACAGGAACGAACGGGCAAAGGTTCGCAAGGTTGGGTTGCCGTGCCGATCAGCTCTGGTGACATCTGGTCGAGCTTGTGAGATCGAGGCATACACGGCGAGCGCTTCATCGCCCGACGCGTCGGCAGCGGTGCGCCCCGCAGGTCCCATGTCGGCGCGGGACGGGTCGTTGAACGCTCGTGCGGTATGGACGAGCGCTTCGAGGAGCGGATCATCGACGACTGTTTCGAGTTGATCCACGAGTGCAGTGCACGCGTCGCGTTGCTTGTGGTGAGCGTGATGGAACGCAGCTGCGAAGGTCGTGGCCGGAGCGTCAGCCGGTGCCAGCTGCAGTCGAGTGATCGCATCGAGGGCCCACTCGCCGGGTTCGGTGAATCCGGGCAGCGGGCTGGCGACGGCCATCTGGGTCATCAGCTGTTCGAGACGTTCCACATCGCGGCGCTCGATGGCGGCTCGCACCACTTCGCGAATGTGTGGAAGCTCGGTGTTCACGCGATCCCACCACACCGCCTCGTCGGGTCCACGCAGCCCGCACATTGCCTCGATGGCCATCGCCTCGTAGTGGCGTGAGTACGTCGTCGAGTCGGTGACGTCGGCGGTCGCTCGAAGGTGCTGCCGGATTGGTTCGAGGACTCGAAACCGTGCACGGCCGTGGTCGCGGGACACGAGGTGATGTTCGACGAGTTCGCCGAGGTCGTCGACCACATCACCGGCGCTGCGATCCGATGTCGACAGCACCGCCTCGGCGCTGTCGAGATCGAAGTCGCTCACGAACACCGTCGACCGTCGCAGCGTCGCGAGCGCATCGGGCGACAGCTGATCGAGCGACCAGTCGAGTGCCGTTGCCAGGTCGGTGTGTCGACGCGAGCTGCCAGGCGTGCTGGTGTTCGCGGCGACGGAGGCCGGGCTGGACCGCAGCAGCTGCGGCTGTGCGTCGAGGCGAGCAGCGATCTCGCGAGGCCCCATCGAGCGTGTGCGCGCAGATGCCAATTCGATGGCCAGCGGGTAGTTGTCGAGCACCGCGCACAACGCAGCACCGTCGTCCTCGCTGAAGGGGCCAGCGCCCGCTTCTTGGATCCGCGCGGTGAGCAGCCGGTTGGCCGCATCGTCGGGCAGTCGATCCAAGGTGATGACCGTTTCCTCCACGGGACCCAGCCGAATGCGGCTGGCAGCGAGGACCGATGTCGAGCGACAACGAGTGGCCACGACGTTGGCGAACGCTGCGGCAGCGGTGGCAACGTGCTCGCAGTTGTCGAGCACGAGCAGCGCTCGACGGTCGTGGAGGTAGCTCACGATGGTGTCGACCATCGACACGCCAGGCTGTTGCCCGAGCCCCATTGCGCTCCCAGCGATCGCGGCCACGGCGTCCGAGCCTTCGGGCAGCGGCGCGAGGTCGATGAGCCACACGCCGTCCGAGAACGCCTCGGCGTCGAGGCATCGTCGTGCCGCGGCATTCACACACCGGCTCTTGCCGATGCCTCCGGTGCCCACGACGGTCACGATGCGCCCAGGCTGCAGTGCGCTGATGACCGCATCGGTCTCGGGTCGTTCGACGAACGTGTTCGGCTCGGCACGCACGTTGTCGGTGGCGAGCTCCGCAGCAGTCGATGTCGGCCGGGTGGGCGCTGCATCGGCGACATCCAACGCTGTCGCCTGTTCGAGAATTTGGCGGTGCAGCGCCTGCAATCGAGGGCCGGGTTCCACACCGAGTTCATCGACGAGGACGTTGCGCGCCTGGCGGTAGGCGGCGAGCGCTTCGGCCTGGCGCCCTGACCGATACAACGCCAGCATCTGGCGTTCTCGGAAGTCCTCCCGATACGGGTGACGGTCGGCCAAGTTGTCGGCTTCGGCGCAGCACTCGACGTGTTGGCCGAGCTCGAGGAGGGCATCGAGTCGGGCCAGTTGTATCCGCGTTCGCAGCTCGTCGAGGCCACCGAGGAGCCCCTCGAGCGGGCGAATGTCCAGTTCGATGCCGACGGGTTCGCCGCGCCACATCGCCAGTGCTTCATCAGCGAGTTGGAGGGCGCTCGACGGGTCGGTGTCGAGATGATCGATCGCCGCTTTGGCCAGTCGCTCGAAGTCGACCGAATCGACCGTCACACCGTCTGGCTGGAGCGCGTATCCGGATGGCGTGGTGGTGAATTTTGCCGCAGGCTCCAACATCTTGCGGAGCCCCGACAACCGCACTTGGATCACGTTGCGTGCGCTGCGCGGAGCGTTGTCGTCCCACAGCGCTTCGATGAGCGTGTCGAGCCGAACGACGTCACCGAGGTGGTGGGCGAGCGTGGCGAGGAGTGCTCGTGCTTTGGGGCCTCCCACGTCGATGGATCCGCCATCGACCTGTACCTGGAGAGGGCCAAGCACGTTCACCCGCACCGCTTCCCGGTCGCCTCCTCCCACCCGCCGAGTGTCGCATACGAACGAGCTGGAGGGCCAGGTGATGCAACCGATTCATCGCGTCGGTCGGCGGTGATGCAACCGGCGGAGTCGCCCGAACGAAGGCTTGTAAGCCGGTTGACAGGAGCTGCGAGCACTGTGACAGCATGAGCAGCACGGAGATGGACGCGTCGGAGATCACACGTTCGGCGGGAGGGAGCACACGCGTGGAGTACGGGATGCTGGGCTCGATCGAGGCGCGGCGCAACGGCCGGCCGGTCGACCTCGGCGGCCCGCGTCCGCGGGCACTGTTGGCGCTGTTGTTGATCAATGCCAACTCGGTGGTGTCGACCGATCGAATCATCGACGAACTGTGGGGTGAGAGCACCGGCAAGGACCCCCAGAACGCACTCTGGGTGACGATTTCTCGGCTGCGTGGAGCGCTCGACCCGGATCGACCCAAGCGCAGCGACGGGACCGTCCTCGTGACGCAACAACCCGGCTACATGCTGTCGGTGGACGGCACCGATGTCGACGCCAGGCGATTCGAGCGGGCAGCCACCGAAGGCCGTTCGATGCTCGAGACCGATCCGCCCGCGGCGTCGCTCGTGCTCGGTGACGCCCTGGGTCTGTGGCGGGGCAAGGCGTTGGAGGAGTTCACGTATCAGCCGTTCGCTACCGCCGAGATCGAGCGGCTCGAGGAACTGCGCATCGGTGCAGTGGAGGACCGCGTCGACGCCGACCTGCGCAGCGGGCGATCACGTGAGCTCGTCGGTGAGCTCGAAAGCCTGGTGCGCCAGCATCCGTTCCGCCAGCGGATGGCTGGACATCTCATGCTCGCGTTGCATCTTGCGGGTCGTCAGGGGGACGCGCTGCGTGCATTCGGAGCGTTGCGCACACGGCTGGGTGAGGAACTCGGGTTGGAGCCGTCGGCGGATCTCGCGCGACTCGAAGAGCGGATTGTCCTCGACGATGAAACCCTCCGGCGGACGTCGGCCCCAGCATCGGTTACGGGCCGTTCCGAGCCAGGGCTCTCGGTGCGCGGGTACGAGTTGCGCGCCAAGATCGGGGAAGGCAGCACCGGTCACGTCTACCGGGCCTTCCAGCCCTCGGTTGGCCGCGAGGTTGCGATCAAGGTGATTCGCCCGGAGTTGGCGAACGACCCCGACTTCATCCGTCGCTTCGAAGCCGAAGCGCAGGTGATCGCGTCGCTCGAACACCCTCACATCGTGCCGGTGTTCGACTACTGGCGTGAGCCTGATTCGGCGTACTTGGTGATGCGTCGCTACGAGCAGGGAAGCCTCGCTGACGCCCTGGCGGATGGACCCTTGCCGACCGAGCAGGCGGTTTCGGTGTTGTCTCAGGTGGGCGCAGCGCTGGCGGTGGCACACCGTCGCGGCGTCACCCACGGTGACGTGAAGCCGGAGAACGTGTTGATCGACGAGGATCACCATGCGTTCCTCGCCGACTTCGGGATGTCGTTTGTGCCCGTTGCGAACGAACCTGCGGCGCAGGCTGGGTCCCCTCCGTTCACGGCGCCCGAGGTCGCGGCGTCGGGTCGATCGACGGTCAGCGGCGACATCTTTGCCTTCGGCGTTCTCGCCGAGCACACGCTGCGTGGCTCGGTCGGCACCGGGCGCTCCCTCGACGCACCATTGGTCGGGCCAGCAGCTGATGTGCTGGCCCGTGCCACCGATCCCGATGCGTCACAGCGCTTTGACGACATCGCTGACCTGCTCGACGCGCTCGCCGATGCGTTCGGCGACGAAGCGATCGCTGTGGCCTCCGATCGCGCCACTGAATCTGATCTGGAACTCGTCAATCCCTACCGAGGGCTGCGTGCCTTCAGCGAATCCGACGCCGGGCGATTTCACGGTCGTGAGCGGCTGGTCGAACGACTGCTCGCACGGCTCGGTCACGCTGGGCAGCAGGGGCGCTTCGTTGCGCTGGTCGGGCCGAGTGGGTCGGGAAAGTCCAGTGTGGTTCGCGCTGGCGTCGTGCCGGCGCTGCGTTCGGGTGCGGTGACCGGGTCCGAGTCGTGGTTCGTGACCACGATGCTCCCGGGACGACACCCCTTCGATGCGCTCGACGATGCACTGCGCTCGATCGCCGTCGACCCACCTGCCAACTCGCTTGACCTGCTGATTTCCGACGGCATCGCGTCAACCGTCGAGGCGCTCGTCCCGGACGAGTCTGCTCACGTGGTCCTGGTCGTCGATCAGCTCGAAGAGGTCTTCTCCCAAGCGTCGGCGTCTGATGCCGACGACTTCATGGAAGCCCTCGCGGTTGTCACAGCAGATCGAACATCACGGGTGAAGGTCGTTGCGACACTCCGCGCCGACTTCTATGACCGACCGCTGCGCCACGTGGCGTTCGGTGAACTGTTGCGCCTCGGGACCGAGGTCATCAGCCCCATGAACGCAGCCGAGCTCGATCGCGCTATCACCGCGCCGGCAAACGAGCTGGGCGTCACGTTCGACGACGGACTCGCCGCGCTGATCGCTGCGGACATGTCGGGGCAGAACACCGCCCTCCCGCTGCTGCAGCACGCGTTGACCGAACTGTTCACCGAGCGAACCGGACGTCGCATCACGACCGAGGCATATCACCGGATGGGTGGTGTGTCGGGCGCGTTGGTTCGGCGGGCCGACGCCATCTACGACGACTTCGACACCGATGCCCGTGCAACGGTGCGCGAAGTGTTCCTCGGCCTGGTCACCGTGGCGCATGGCTCAGCTGACACCCGGCGTCGAGCCCTGGTGAGCGACCTTGGCGAGTCCGTCGGTAGCGAGATCGACACGGTGCTCGACGCCTATGGGCGCTACCGCCTGCTCAGCTTCGATCGTGATCCGATCACCCGCGGCCCGAGTGTCGAGATCGCCCACGAAGCCATGCTCACCGAGTGGACTCGCCTACGGGACTGGATCGACGGAGCTCGCTCGGACGTGCAGTTGCGCCAACGGCTCACGAGCGCAACGGCTGAGTGGATCGACCACGACCGTGACGGGGGCTTCGTTCTCACAGGTGCTCAGCTGGCCCGGTACGACGGTTGGCTCGCCCGTCCACCGATCCGTTTGACGCAGGACGAAGGAGCGCTGCTCGCAGCCTCCGCGGAGCGCTCGGACAGCGAGTTGCGGACGGAGCGACGGCGCGTGACACGTCTGCGCCGTTTGGTTGCGGGTGTCGGCGTCGGGCTGGTTCTCGCGCTCGTCGGGGGCGGGCTCGCACTCCAACAGCAACGTCGTGCCGATGACGAGGCTCGCCAGGCAGAGTCGCAGACGCTGCTTGCCACGCAGGCCGCCGCAGACGCCGAGTCTCAGCGAGAACTCGCAGCACGGGCAGCACGCGACGCCGAGTCGGCCGCAACCGAAGCGGAGTCCCAGACGTTGCGTGCGACGCAGGCCGCGACCGATGCCGACCTCGCCACGTTGATCAGTCGGTCAGCTGCGGTGGGCGGAGATGATCCCGAGCTGGCGCTGCTTTTGGCGCTCGAGGCTCAAGCGCGCGAACCGAGCGGACCAACGGACAGGGCGGTGCTGAGCGCGCTCGGCGATGCCACCGTTGCGAGTCGTATCGCCACGTGGCAACCGCTGGTCGACGACTGCATCGGTCGCGGATTCTTCTTCCGCGGTGCTGACGGGAGGGTGACCGAACTCGCCACGATCGACGGGCGCATGCTCGGCAGAGATCCGGTCACGGGCGACACCACGGACTCGGGTCCGGTGCCGCAGCCGTGCATCATCGGTGGAACCAACGGAGTGTTCGGACTCGCCGGCGCGGTGGACGGGTCGCTCGTGTTGGCCGGGCCGAACCTCGACGTCGTCGTGCAGACGGGCCCGGGTGCGTCCGGCATCACCAACACCTCGAATCGAGCGGTGATCGACTCTGTCGACGGCACGTTCGTGTACGACCTCGCGACTGGGGAACGCGTCGGGCAACGCATCGAGTCGCTGTTCATCTCGGCTGGCACGTCGACCACGGATGGAAGCTTGTTCGCATTGGGGATCAGCAACGAGGACGGCCGCGGGAGCGCCGGTGTGTTCGCCGTGATCGACCCGGCAACGGGTGCGGTCATCACCGAAGTCGAAGCGAGCCAGCCGGGCCCACTGGCCTTCGATGAAGCTTCCGGGCACCTGATCGTGAGCGACGCCAACGGCGTGATGACCGTCGAACCCCGAACGGGTGAGATCGTCTCGACGTTCCCCACCAATGAGATCACCGGCTACATCGCCGTCGGACCGATTCCTGGCGATCGGCTTGCGCTCGTGTCTCGTGGCGGGATCGACATCGTCGACCGCGAGTCGGGCGAGTTGCTGTCGAGTGCTGCGATCCAGAATCTCGTCGAGGCGTTCGTCCAACCGGATGGTCTGGTCGTGACCGTCAACGACGTCGGCCAGAGCGACGTGTACGACCTCGACGGCAACGCACTCGTCGACGGCAACTGGGAGTTCGACCCGCAAGGCGTTGCGGCGTTTGCCGACGGAACCGCGGCAACAGCCAACGCCTTCGCCGATGACGGAGCGGGGTTTGTCGAGGTGATTGATCTCGACAGCGGCGAACGCAGCGTTCCCGAGTTGCGTGACACGAACGGCAACCCGTTCCCCGCAGCTGTGGTGTTTCCCGAGTCCGACGGATTCTGGGCGGTGTCGTTCCCAGGACACGTCCTCGGCCGCTGGGAGAACGGTGTGTTGGTCGACGAGCTGTTCCTCGGTTCGTCCCCCGATGTCACGAACGAAGGGTGGTATGCAGGTGGCCGTCGCTTCGGTGACTATGTGGCCGTGATCGGCCGACGGGCCGACGCCACCAACGAGGTGGCCGTCGTGCGCTTGGGTCGCGACGGTGAGTCCGCGGAGATCATGTTCACCGCTGAGACCGAGTTCGATCTCGTCAACCCGGACAACCAGCTGGGGATGGCCCACCCGACGGTCGACGGAGGTGCGTACGTGATCGACGAACAGGGGTTGCTCCGGGTGCACGATGCTAAGGGCGATGTCGTCGACCAGCTTCAGACCCCGGTGGTGAGCCCCGTGTCGATCGCCCTCGACCCGACCGGGTCTCGCCTGGTGCTGTCCTCGCTCGACGGGGTGGTCATCGTCGTCGACACCGACACCCTGGAGAGCGTGGAGGTGCCGGCGCCGGCGATTTCGTCCCAGGTCGCCTTCGATGCCGGCGGCTCGACGTTGATCATCTCCACCTGGAGCGGCGAGGTCCGCCTGTTCGACGTCGACGACGGCGGCGTGCCCATCACGGTCTGGACGGGCTCGGGCACGTTTGCTTCCGAGCCCGGGTGGTACGACGCTTCGACCGACACGGTGTGGGTCACCGCGTCCGGACGGCTGCTGCAGATTCCGCTCGACCCAGCGCAGTGGACGGCTCGTGCCTGCTCGGTGTTGGACCGCGAACTCACCCAGGACGAGTGGGATCGCTACGTGCCCGGCAACGAGCCGCTACGCACCGTCTGCCCCTGAACCGTCGACACCGGTGAAGAAGTGCCAGGCACTTCTTCACCGGTCGGGTGGTCGTTGTCGCTGACAGTGGGCTGTAAGGCGGTGTCGGGCGTTCGACAGGCGGTGGCAGGAGTGTGAGAGCTGCAAACGAGAGCCCGAACCGTTCGGGACCGTGAGGAGCATCATGACCAACTACACCGCAATCAACCCCGCCGCTGCCAACCTCCGTTCGGCAACATCGCGTCGGATCAAGTCGCTGGCCTCGTCTGATCGGCATGAGACGAGCAGAGCGAATCGGAGCGGCTCTGGCCGCGGTGGTCGGTACGTGGCGCTTGTCGGACTCGCAGCAGCAGCTGCGGTCAGCGTCGTTGCCTTCACGGCCGGCGGTGGCACAGGCCCGACCTCAGTCGAGCTCGATGTCGTCACGTCGGGACCAGCCGTCGAACTGCCCGGTGACCTGGTGGTGCGTGGCAACGTGATCACTCGCACCTACCGACCTGACGTTGAACTTCCTGGTGATCTCGCAGTGAGCGGCCTTGGCCCGTCGGGTGGCGAAACGGTGGTGACCGTTGGTGAGCGGACGGCGGCTGACGCAACGTCTCGTGGGCCCAATGTCGACCTGGCTCCGCCGAGCAGCAGCGAAGCCGCTGGCCTTGCGCCAACGTCCGTGCTGCTGGGCCGGCCCGTCGTGATGTTCGGTTCGGTCGCATGCGTTCCGTTCCAGCATCTCGGACCCAACGTTGACCTGGCTCCTGATTCCACCGGGCAGCGTTCGAGCGGCGACGACGTCCTCGCAGCACTTCGCCAGCGAGGCCCGAACGCGGACCTTCCGTTCGACCCGAACGGGATGCGTTCGAGCGGCAACGACCCCATCTGCGTGGCGTCGTGATCGTGCCGGTTGCTGCGAACGTGTGGGAATCCGCGCCCGTCCCGGAGTCCCGTTGACGTGGGAATCCGCGCCCGTGGGAATCCGCGCCCGTGTGGGAATCCGCGCCCGTCCCGGAGTCCCGTTGACGTGGGAATCCGCGCCCGTGGGAATCCGCGCCCGTCCCGGAGTCCCGTTGACCGGTGCTGGCCGTGCGCGTAGCTTGGCGCGACACAATGTGTGGGAATCCGAGCCCGTCCCGGAGTCCCGTTGTCCCGGAGTTCCGTTGACCGGTGCTGGCCGTGCGCGTAGCTTGGCGCGACACAATGAGTTCACCGGCCAGTCGACCCCATGCGTTCCTCCACCCGTTCTCGGTGCCGTCGAAGCCCGAGGAGGAATTCATCTCGATTGCGTCAGCCCGCGGGTCGGTGCTCCGGTCGACGGGCGGTCGGGAGTACATCGATGCACTTGGCGGTCTGTGGTACTGCCAGATCGGCCATGGGCGGTCGGAGATGCGCGATGCGATCGTTGCCCAACTCGACGACGTTGCGTCCTACTCCACGTTCGATCCGTTCACGAACGAGCCGGCGGCACGCCTGGCCGAAATGGTCGTGGCGCGTTCGCCGCATCCCGACGGTCGAGTCTTTCTCGCATCGTCGGGTTCGGAGGCAATCGACACGGTGCTGAAGCTCGCCCGGCTCGTTCACCAACTGCGAGGAGACACGGACCGCCAGATCGTGGTGCGGCGTACCCACGGCTATCACGGCACGAACTTCGGAGGCACGTCGGCGCAGGGGATCGCACCGAACCGCGAGGGCTGGGGCGATCTGGTTCCTCATTTCATCGAGGTGCCGAGTGACGATGTCGAAGCCTTGGCGACGGTGTTTGCGACCCATGGTTCGCGTATCGCTGCAGTGCTGACCGAGCCGGTGCAGGCTGCAGGCGGGGTGATCATGCCCCCGGATGGCTATCTCGAAGCAGCACGGCGCCTATGTGATGAAGCGGGCTCGCTGCTGATCTTCGATGAGGTGATCTGCGGCTTCGGGCGCACGGGGAATTGGTTCGGTGCCCAGACGTTCGGGGTCGTTCCTGACCTCATCACCTTTGCCAAGGGGGTCACCTCCGGCTATCTCCCGATGGCTGGTGTGATCCTGGCTCGCAGTGTGTGCGACGTGCTTGAAGCATCCGGTGGCCTGCTGCGCACCGGCTACACGTACTCGGGGCATCCGACGTGTGCGGCGGCGGCGATTCGTAACATCGAGATCATCGAGGACGAAGATCTGGTGGCGCGGGCGACAGACATCGGCGCGCAGTTCGAGGCGGGGTTCGCAGCGATGCAGGGCGATGGACTGATCGAGTCACACCGGGGGATCGGTGCCCTCCATGCGGTCGAGTTGGGACGCGACGCTGCGATGGTTCGTGCCCGCATGCTCGACAATGGTGTGGTGACAAGGGGCATCGCCACAGCGATTGCGGTGTGTCCACCGCTCGTGATCACGGGCAGTGAGATCGCCACCGTGCTCGACGTGATGAGCGACGCGCTGCTCTCTGGTTGATTTCTCGCTGCGATCGCGGCGCGCACGAGTGGGCGTGGGGAGCGGCGTGATTGGACGCTGGTGGTGAGGTGTCTGGCCGGCGCGGGTGCCCATGAACCCGACCTGGTCGACGCAGTGAGAAAGTGCCTGGCACTTCATCACTGGTCGGGGTGTTCGTTGCGTCCTGACCGACTGTAAGTCGTTGGTAAGTGGCCGTCTCGATAGTGGTGTCATGAACCGACGACATCGTTTGCGACCATCCCGATCCCCGAAAGCACCCACGAAGAACATGCGGTCGACTGCGACTGCTCTTGCGTGCGTGCACGCGGGCCGCCGAGGTCGACGAGTGTGCCGCCCGTTCTCAGTTCGAGCGGGCCGAGCACCTTGAACTCCAACGTCGCCGCCACCCCCACGAGGAGAGTTTGCCATCAGCGCTCTGTTGGAGTGACAGTCGATCGCCGCGGGCGTCAGACCTCGAGGGTCTTCGGGTAGTACGCGCCGGGTTCGACGTTCTCGCGGTCGGAGTTGAAGTCGCCTTCGAACGGCCACGAGTCGTCGGTGGGCATCTGCATGAACCGGCCGAAGTCGCCGCCGCCAGCAGCTTCGTTGCCGACGAGCGACCATGCTTGGCGCTTGTAGGTCCAGTTGTCGGGATCGAGCCGATGCGTTTCACGCCAGTGCGCGAACGCTGCGTCACGGTCGCCTGAGCGCCAGGAGCGCTGGCCCAGTTCGAATCGGGCAGCGGCTTCGGATTGGTCGAGCGACCTCGGCTGCGAGGCCGCCACGGCTTCATCGGGTGACATGGCAAAGCGTGACTCGGCGCCGTTGGCCGCCCAGTCGCGGATGGCGTCGGCGTAGCTGTCACGGTCCTGGCCGGTGAGCGACGCGGCCGCCGGATCCTTGCCCTCGGCCTCAGCCTGCTTTGCGGCGTCTTCCATCACCTTGGTCAGCCAGTCGGGATACTCCACCGGGCCGCCCCAGCCAGCTTCGGCCGGTCGAACGATCATGCCGGCCTCGTCGATCCAGATGACGTTCGGGATGTTGACCACACCGAAAGCTCGTTCCATCACGTGGTCGTCGTCGACGAGTGATGGATGTTCGGGAGATGCTGCTTCGATGAATTCGCGGACCGCTTCAGCGCCGTCGGTCTCGATGCCGACGGTGACGATCTCGATGGTGTCGCCGTGCGCAGCAACCAGTTCGGAACGCAGTGCCTGCCACCCGGGCAGGTCGTAGCGGCAGCCTCAATACGGACTCCAGGCCGCGAGGATCACCTTGCGCCCCCGCAGGTTGGACAGTCGCACGTCGTTGCCGTCGAGGTCGCGCAGCGTCACATCGGGTGCTTGCGCGGTCACCAGCGCAGTGCCTCCAAACGACTCGGGTCCCACCGCGTGTACGCCTGCTGCGGCGTCAGACACGATCGCCATGCCGAGTCGATCGGCGGTCGCAGCCAGGTCGAAGCCGTCACCAGCCGGGGTCGATCCGAGCGGCACGCACACGTCACCCTTGCAGGCGCCTTCGGGCTTGATGTCCCAGCCCGTGTCGTTGCGGAACGTGGCGGCGTCGATGTCCAGTGAGTCGAGGATCATGCCGAGATCGTCTCACGCGCAGGGGACCCGAGACGAGTCGCCGACCCGTGCGCAACGGGCCGGGTGGTTTCGGTCAGGAGCGTGCGCGTGGGGTGTTCGACGAAACGTGTACTCATCGTTCGTGACGACCCCGGCGCCGACACGATTCAGCGACGCGGAACTTGCGCTGATCGACGAACTGGTCGATCACGGTGTGACAGACAGCCGCTCTGCTCACCACCCGGCTTGGCGGGCTCGGCCTCGGCGGGCATCAGCGAATCTGTGACGCGCTCGCCGCACTTGCTGACTGCTGAACGGACCGACCGACTCATGACGGCCGGTGTTCAGGCCTCGTCAGGGTCCGGTTGGTTCCCGTCCTGCAGTTCCTCGTAGCGGGCGACGGCGGCATCGAAGTCTTCGAGGTGATAGGCGTCGAAGGTGCGGAACAGGCCATCTTGGACCCCGACGACGAGGAGCGACGATGTGGCGTCGCCGTCCGGTGCGACTTCTTCTCGGTGGACGAAGATCGCATGGTCGCTGAGTCGGTGGATGGCGGGGTGGACGACGTGATCGATCAGGGCGAGCGTCGATGCGCTCACTTCCATCTGCGCGTAGTCGCCATCGACGGAGTACGAGAGTTGTCGGTGTTCGAAGTGTTCGAAGTCCGGATGAACGAGCGTCATGAGGACCTCGGGGTCGACGGTAAGCGACTTGGACATCATCGTTCGCATGAAGTGATCGTCGAGAAGCCCGAGTTGGTCGGCCCACCGGGAGTACATCAGTACCTGTGCCTCGATGATCTTCGTTTGGTCGAGCATGTCGACCCGACAGATCGACTCGCCGTCGGACTCGAGGACGCAGAGACGTTCCGTGAGGTTGCCGTCGATGTCGACGGTGGTTCGTACGAGGCAGAGGTCGTCGCCAGCGATTGCGATCAGCCTGTTCTCGACCTTGCCAGTCGTTCCGAAGTCCGGGAGGTCTTCCAGCAGGCTCGCCCACATCTCACGATCTACGACCTGACTCCCGAGTATCCCGTGCGCGTTGCCATCCGATGCAGCCGCAAAGTCCAAGCTCAAGAGGTCGATCACCGCTCCCTTGCGCCCCGACGCGATGATGTCGTCGATCTGCAACTGCAGCTCGAACACCTGGTTCGTGAACGGCGGCGCAGTCGGTTCGGTGATGTCCTGACTGGTGGCTTCGTGTCCTGCCCACAGCCGATCGATCTCGGTTGCCGAATTGGTCAGCTCGAGGGTCTCGGCCGCGGTCAGCTCGTCGAAGCGGGCAATGGCTGTGTCGATGGCGTCGAACTCGAACAGCTCGTAGAGGTTCAACTTGCTGTCGGCATCGACGCCGCCGATGAACAAGTTGTCCCAACTTGACCCGTCGACGCCAGCCACCATCGACCCGCTCATCAGCCACACTGTTTCGGTCTGTCGAATGATGGCGTGGACTGTCACCTCGATCGCACCCAAGACACCATGTGACTCGATGAAACGGTCACGGTCGCGTCGCTCGATCGCGATCTGTCGACGGTCGACCGCAACGAAGTCATCGGCGAGCAACGCACGCAACCCCTCGGGAGAGCCATTGCGCATCACGAGGCGATACGCGCTCATGACTTGCACCATCAACGCTGTTTCCGGCACCTCTTCGGCCCAGCGAGCATCGAGGTCGTCCAGCGCTTCCTGTAGTTGATCCTCGTCGAACAGAATCGTGCGGCGGACGACTGCACCCTCACGCTGGATGACCGTCAGAAACACCTCCTCGAATCCGTCGCTGACCACGTCGCGGCGGCTCAGGCACAAGTTGTCGCCGCGCACCGCCAGCACCGTGCTGGTGACCTCTCCGTTGTCCCAAACGCTGGCCAGGATGTCGTTGACCTCTTCGCCGACCATGGTGAAGTGGGGAGTCATTCTTCTCTGCGTCGACATCTCCTGTTCAGGGTGCGACAACGCTGTCGCTCGGTCGCGATCGACCTTGAGCGCCGCCACCCACGCTGCAGCAACCTCCGTTGCTGCGTTCGACAGGGCGAGGCCCGAATCGGCGGACGCGGTGGACGTGGCAGTCTCGGCCCTGGCGGCGCCGACCGACGCTCCCTTGTCATCGAGCAGCGATGCGGCACGACCTGCATGTCCCCGGGCGGCATCGTCACGACCGGCTGTTCCCATCACCCGTGCCGCGGCACCGTGAGCGAGTGCGTGGTCGAGGATGACGTCGGTCCGCTCTCCGATCTCGATCGCTTCCGCGACCAGAGTTCCCGCCTCGGCGTGCGAACCCTGGGCGGCCCGGATCTCGGCGAGCGCGGTGCGGCTACTCATTGCAGTCTGGAGGTTCTGGCCTGCTGACTCGACGGCGTCGATCGCCAGCGGAAGCGCCTCGTCGACCCGACCCTGGCGGAGCAGCGCCTGAGCCAGCAGCGACCTGACGCGACCGATGTCGGTGCCGATACCGAGCGCTTCGAAGCCGTCGAGCGCGAGCCGGAGGTGACGTTCTGCTGCGACCGGGTCGTCGGCGAGGAGTTCGACGAACCCGGCGAACATCTCGGTTTCGCACAGGCTCTGGCGGAGGCCGAGTTCGCGTGCTGACCGGCGAGACGCATCGAGCCGGTCGCGTGCCGATTCGAATCGTCCGCGGAGTGCATCGAGCACACCCTGACAGCGGACGGCCGTTGCCTCGACCGCCGGAGACGATGCGTCGGTGATGCGGAGTAGTCGCAGCACGTCGAGGCAACGACCCCCGGCTCTGGCCACCTTGCTCGGCCCCCAGAGGGCTGCGAGTGGTGCCGCGCCGAGCACGGCAACGGTGCGCCGTCGATCGTCGGCGGACCGAGCGGCAACGAGGGCCCGATCCAGTTCGGCTTCGCACTCGCCGACGCGACCGAGACGTGCGAGTGTCGATGAGCGCACGAGGCGAGCTTTCGCCACACCTGCTGCGTCACCTGCTGCGTCGAGCAGCTTGGCCGCATCGGCCGAGAGTCGCTCGGCTTCGTCGAGGCGGTCGGAATCCGTGAGCGACCAGAGCTGGGCTGAGAAGCAGTCGGCCCACGCCGTAACCCGTGCGTCGGTTCCGCGAGCGCGCAGTTCGTCGACCAGAGGAGCGACGCGAGCAACGTCGCCGGAGCTGATGAGTGACTCGCAGCCGAGCAGCAACAGCTCGTCGCGCTGAGGCGTGTCGCCGACGAGCGCGAGCGCACGGATGGCTGCTGAGCCCGCTGCTGAAAAGTCCTGTCGGTCGAGTGCTCGTTCAGCGGCCGTCCAGAGCCGCTCGACAGCCCGAACCGCCAACTCCGTTGTTGCATCATCGGACCGGCCGAGCTCGCGTCGGTACTGGACTGCCTGCTCGAAGTGGTGGCCGACGCTGATGTCGGTGTCGTCGCCGATTCGGCCGTTTTCCGCCACGTGATGGCCGACTCGCTCGTGCAGGTCGGAGCGTCGTGCCTTCAGGATGCGTCGGTACGACGCGTCGCGCACGAGCACGTGGTGGAAGCGCAGGACGGGGTGGTCGCCTTTCCAAGCGCCCGATGGCTCGATGAGGTCCTTGCGGCGGAGGCGGTCGAGCGCGCTCACCATCTCGTTCGACCCCACGTGGCCGGAACCCGATGCTTGGCCGATGGAGGCCAAGGTGCCGCGATCGAACTCGGTGCCGATGACCGATGCGAGTTCGAGCACTTCTCGTTCGTCAGCGGGCAGTCGCTCGACTCTGCTGGCGAGCAACGACACGATGGTGGGCGGAACTTCGATCGCATCGGCATCGATCGTGAGCTGCCAACCTGCGTCCGAACGGGCGAGCACGCCGTCGGCCACCAGCATGTTCACCAGTTCGCGAACGAAGAGCGGGTTGCCGCCGGTGGAGTCCGGAATGCGCTCCAGCAGCTCGCCGGGCAGCGAATCGGTCGACAAGATCCGCTGAGCCAGTTCGAGGGTGTTTTCGGCGTCGAGACCGTCGAGGGCAATCGATGCAGTGACGGTGCGGCCTGGAACGGTGAGTTCGGGTCGCAGGTCGCGCAGCTCGGGCCGGGCGAGGCACACGAGTAGCACGGAGGCAGCAGTCCATTCGCCAAGATGGTCGATGAGGTCCCAGAACAGTGGCTCGGCCCACTGGATGTCGTCGATCACCACCACGAGCGGCCCGTCGGTGACCGCAGCGGTGGCAGCAGCGGCGTCGGTGGCCGCAGCGGCAGCAGCGGCAGCAGTGGCATCGGTGGCAGCAGCGGCATCGGTGGAAGTGATGGTCGAGTTGGGAGTGGCGATGATCGTCGTCGCAGCGGCGAGGTGCTCGAGCAGTCGGCGGACGGCCCAGAACGACTCCTCGGTTGAGTGCTGTTCGCCGTCGCCGACGAAGGAGCGCAGCACGGCGGCCAATCGCTCAGCTTCGGCATGGCCCGCGATCAGCGTGTCGATCGTGGCGTCGTGCTCCGCTCGGTCGGTGTATGAGCCGTCTGGGTCTGAGCTGCCGGTGTCTGAGCTGTCTGTGCCTGAGCTGTCTGTGCCTGAGCTGTCCCGTCCACGGCTGTCTTGCTCGTGGCCGAGGGCATCGCGAAGCAAGTCCGCCACGGGAGCGAACGTCGAGGACCCTTGGCGTTCCAACCGAAGGTCGAAGGAACGGCCCGGAGCTTGCCTGCGCAGCTCGGCTGCGAGTCGTGTCTTGCCGACACCGGGAGCGCCGATCACGGTGACGAGCCGACAGGCGTTCGACGATCGAGCGTCATCGAGCGCAGATCGAAGAGTCGCCAACTCGTTGCCGCGGCCCACGAACGGGATGACTGCATCGGACGATGCGGCGTCGGCCGTCGGATCGTCGGCGCCGACGACTCGGAAGGTGTCGAGCGGCCCGGCCTTGCCCTTGACGTGGATCTCGTCGAGCTGCTCGTAGGCGATCGACGAACGGGTCAGGCGCCAGGTGTCTTCACCGACCAGCACCGTTCCCGGCTCGCATGCAGCCTCCAAGCGGGCGGCGGTGTTGAGTACGTCACCCACCATGTCGGCGTCGTCGTCGCCGATCACGATCTCGCCGGAATTGATGCCGACGCGGAACCCGAGCTCGACACCGAATCGTTCCCGGATGCCTGTGGCGAAGGCGATGAATCGACGTTGGAGTGCGCCGCCAGCCGCAACGGCTCGCGCCGCGTCATCTTCGGCGACTTCGGGAATGCCAAAGATCGCCATCACGCCGTCGCCCATGAACTTCACGACGGTGCCGTCGTGGGCTTCGATGGTCGAGCTGACGAACCCGTAGTAGTCGGCCATCACCGCCCGAGCGGTTTCCGGATCGACCTGCTCGCCGAATGATGTCGAACCGACCAGGTCGCCGAACAGCGCGGTGATCGGCTTGCGGACAGCCTGCGATTCCGGGGCGGCGGCCGACGAGGCCGGTGAAGGTGAGCGCGTCGAAGTCGCAGCCCCGCACTCATTGCAGAACTTCGCTGACGCCGACAGCTTGGCCGTGCACGCGGCGCACTTGGCAACGAGGCCCGCACCGCACTCGGAGCAGAACTTGGCACCCGTTGGATTGTCCGTTCCGCACTGATCGCAACTCACCATCGCACCTCTCCCCGTCTCGCAGATCATTTCATACGGGGCGGAATCGAAGGGAACGACAGCCATCTCGTTCGATCGTCGCTTCTCGCTTCTCGCTGGTCATCGCGGCACGTTCGACACGCGACGCATCGCTTCACCACCGAACCGGCCAGAACTTCGTTGGGAAGGTGCGGAGTCGGGAAGGTGCGGAGTCGGGAAGGCGCGGAGTCGGGAAGGTGCGGAGTCGGGAAGGTGCGGAGTCGGGATGGCGCGGAGTCGGGAAGGTGCGGAGTCGGGAAGGTGCGGAGTCGGGACGGCGCGGAGTGGGCAGTGCCAGCCGCCCGCGCCTGACCATCGATGCGTCGTCCGCGCCGATCCCTCCGTGAGCAACGTTGGGGAGCAACGTTGGGCAGCGATTCCTGGAGGTGCGAGTACGCCGATCCGACGACGGTCGTGTCCGTGCGTGCGGAGCGATCTGGGCGGCGGCTTCGATCTGGCGGGCCCGCTGCCGTCGGTGCCGAACGCGAGCCGATCGATCGGTGGGCCAGGCGGTCGGTCAGGCGGTTGGTGGTTTCGCTGTGACGATCAGATCTCGAACAGCACCTTGATCGCTCCGCTCGCGCGGTCTGCCGCTGCAGCGAATCCTTCGGGTGCAGCGTCCAAAGGGAAGCGGTGTGAGATGAGCGCATCAGCGATGTCGGGCCGGTTGCCGAGCACCCGAGCGGCAAGGTCGAAGTCGCGGTCGCCGACGGCGCCGGAGTAGCCCATGGCCGGAATGATCGACACCTCTTTCATGCACAGACTCATGTCCAACTCGGCGGGGTCCCACAGTGAACCAACGAGCCCGATCCGGCCGCGCTGCTTGAGCCTGCTGACGGCTTCGGCGATCGAGGCGGTGGTCCCCGCTGCGTCGATCACCACGTCGAAGCCGCCGTCGCTCCGTCCGCTGATCTCGTCGCTTCCGCTGATCTCGTCGCTCCCGCTGATCCCGTCGCTCCCGCTGATCCCGTCACTCCCGTCGGGAGCCAGTCGTGCGCCCAGGGACTCACCGGCGGCCTTCTGGTGATCGTGTCGAGCAAACAGCACTGGTTCGACCTCGCGATCGCGCAAGATCGCGGCGGTGGCGAGCCCGATCGGACCGGCGCCGATGATCGCCACACGCTCGCCCGCAGCGAGGTTCACCCGGCGTACGACGTGCGCTGCGACAGCGAGCGGCTCGACCAGTGCGGCGATGCCGACGTCGAGACCGGAGGGGAGCACCGTGAGCATCGACGGGTCCACGATGACCTGTTCGGCCATGCCGCCGTCTTTCGTGATTCCGACGAAGGATCGCACGCCATCGCAGTCGCGCTCGGCACCGTCGCTGCACCGACCGCATGCCCCACACCCGATGGTTGGTTCGACTGCGACGGCGGTCCCGTCGGGGGTGGTTCCGGCAAACTCGTGGCCGATGACTCGGCCTTCGACGATGCCCATCTCAATCAAGTGCAGGTCAGACCCACAGATCGATGCCGAGGCGACATCGATGACCACTCCTTCGCCTGAAGGTGAGTCGACACTCACCAACGTCGGGTGGCCGTTGTCGATTCGTACCGCTCTCATGCTGTGATCATCTCATCAACCGGCTGCGTTCTCAGGGTTGTCGGCCCGGCCCAGAGGCTCCAAGTGTTTGCGCCCGCGCTACGCGGCGCTGCGTCTGGGAGGGCCAGTTCGTAGGACCTGCCCATCAGGCAGCGTGATGGTGAGCTCGCGATTGGCATCGAGGCGGACGTTCCACTCATCGCGGTGGATGCGTGTGTGGTGGTGTTGGCACACCGGCAACAGGTTGGCGAGGTCGGTACGGCCGCCGTTACGCCAATAGACGACGTGGTGCAGCTTGCAGCGTTCGTAGTGGACCGAACAGCCCGGGACGGCGCACGTGGAGTAGAGGCCGTTGAGGGCATGGCGTTGGTCGCGGTTGGCGAGCCGAGTGGTGCGACCAAGATCCAGCCGCCCGGGAGCGTGAAGCACCAGACCGTTGGAGACGATGACCGCGCTGGAATCGTTGGCTCCGAGCACATCGAGCAACACCGACGTGGGGAGCTCGACGGGGATACCCCAATCGATCAGCGGCCCGCCGGCGCCATTCGTTTGCGATGCGTCGATGACCACGAGCGGCGGACCGCTGCGAGAACTCGACTGTGCCTTGCCCAAGATGATGTCGGCGAGTGCCAATGCCTCGAGGTGCTGAGTGCGTTCGATCGGGTTTGTCGGTGCCGTGTCGGGTGTGTCTTCAGCGAACTTGGATCGGGTGGCCGCCCCCAGCCGTCGGGCGAGGTCCTTGCCGAGGTCGGGATCGAAGCACCCCTTGAGGTTCCACATGCCGTCGTCATCGGTCCACGTGCGCAGCCGCGTGGCGCGCCGCTGGCGCTCCAGACGATCGTCGGCATCCGACGTGTCGTGCTGCTTGGCCTGGCGCTTGACGTATGCATCGAACTCGGCGATGGAGCGGGTTGACGCTGCGTGGGCGAGTGCCTCGTCGTCGTTCAGCAGCGCTGCCGTGCCCTCATCATCCAGGTTGCGCGTGGCACGCGTGAGTGCGTCGACATGGCCGGTGGTGATGGCCCCATCCGCAAGCGCCGCCGCCACTGCCGCAGCATCGCCGAGTGTGTTCGCGCGATCCTTCTCCTTCGTTGCGGCACCGAGTGAGCAGCCCGATGTGTCAGCGATGACCGCTTCGGGGAACGAGGTGGGATGTTCACCGAGTGCTCGCACCAGCTCCGCTCGTTGTGAAGCAATGAACGACTGCACCTCGGTGGTGGCCTGCAGTGCGGCCTTGAGATCTGCCGGCGCAGCGTCGGGTGAACCGGTGGTTTCGACCACCCGTTCCAACCGCTCGACGACCGCTGACAACTGCATACCTCTATCTAAGCGAAGGGGTACCTCAGAGTTGAATCATGCCGCTGAGCAGGTGGAACGAACCCAACTCGGATGCTCTCGAACGGCGTCGTTCGAGGTTGTTGCATCCGAGGATTTCAGTGCTCTCGTGTTCGCAGGGACCGATAGGCCGCGGCGAAGTCGCCGGAGCCTCGCTGGCCCACGAAGACGGTCCCGTGGATGCTCAACATGAAGTTGTCGCTCGACCCAAATGGTCGTTCGCCGAGGTCGCTGGCGGTCAGCGGAGCGAGGGGATGTGTTGGCCTTCGACCGAACGGTGCGCACTTCGCCTGCACCACGCTTCCGTCGGCAATCGCCAGGATTCGCCTGTCGCTGAAGAGCGACGATGCTGCGATGAGCAGCGTCGTCGTGGCGATGGCGACCACCAGATTTGCAATGATGACTCCCAGCACAATGCTTCCGATCAACACGAGACCGAGGCTTGCAATGATGTGAGCTCGCCGAACCAGCAGCGCGGCGTCGACGCACTGAAAACCGAACAGCTCGGTCATCTGCTCGTCGAGGCCGGTTGCGCTCATCATGTCGAAGCTATCGATCGCGCTTTCAACGCAGTCGGCCCGCGCTCGTGTCGTTCGAGGGGAGCCTGGCATCGTTGACGACATGAGCGATCACGTCCGGTGGGAGTTGGGAGGCGACCGTGTTGCCACGATCACCTTGAACAAGCCCGAAACCCACAACGCGCTCACTCATGCGATGTACGGCGAACTCGAACGATTGGTGCGCGAGGCGCCCGAGACAGGCGCCCGATGTCTGATCATCACGGGAGCCGACCCGTCGTTCTGTTCCGGCGACGACGTGCGTGCCGTGATGGGCGGCGGCGCCGAGGGTGCTGCGCCGGTGCTCGACACCGATGAGCGCACGCCGCGCCTCACGCCGGCCGCCGATGCGCTGCTCCATACGAACATTCCGGTGATCGCAGCGGTCAACGGCGCAGCGGTCGGCTGGGGAATGGAGCTCGCACTGTTCGCCGACCTGCGGGTGGCCAGTGATCGGGCCCGATTCGGCGAGCTGTTCGTGCTCCGCGGGTTGGTGAGTGACGTGGGTGGTATCGGTCGCCTTGCTCAGCTCGTCGGTCGCGAGCAGGCGGCCGAGCTGCTGTTCACAGGTGACGTCATCGATGCCGCACGCGCCCACGAAATCGGTCTGGTCGGTCGCGTCGTCGCCCACGATGAGTTGCTGACGACGTCACGCGAGCTCGCGGTACGCATTGCTTCCAACCCGCCCCTCGCCGTCCAGCAGCTCAAGGCTGGGCTGCGCTCGACGCTCGATCCCGATTGGCATGATCTGGGTCGATGGGTGTCGTCCACGTTGAGCGAGCTCTTCGCCACCGCCGACCATCGTGAGGGTGTGCAGGCGTTTCTCGAACGTCGTCCCGCCGAGTTCCACGGACGCTGAGCGGGCCCGAGTCGCGCCCGGGGTGGCGTTCGATGGTCACGTCACGTCAGGTCAGGTCAGGTCAGGTCACGTCAAGCTGCCCGGTCATCCGATCGGATGACCGGGTGTCAACGTTTGGTGGCGGGCGGCGTTGTTCCGGCTCCGTACGATCGTTGCATGACGTTGGCCGACCATGACCCAGCCGTCCGCAGGCACCTGCCGTGGTCAGCTGGAGATCGAGGCGTCCGCTGGCCAGCATTGACCGATGTCGCGCTGGCGACGTGTTTGGCGGCGATCTCGTTGCTCGTTGCGGTGCAGGCTGCTGATCGAGGCGAACCAGGAGCGGAGGCTCCGACTGCGTGGTGGCAATGGTTGGTGATCGTGCTGCCGTCGTTCGCAGTGGCATTTCGGCGTTCGGCACCACTGGCGGCGACGCCGGTTGCGGTGGTGGGGCAGATGCTCAACTGGGGGCTCGACCTGGCCGCTGTGTTCGTGGCCCCGTTGGTCCTCATCTACTCGGTCGCTGCGCTCGAAGGGAACCAGGGCCGCCGGGTCGGATGGGCAGCGGCGGCTGCGTTGAGCGCCATGTCGGGTGTGGGGGTTGCCGCTGCGCCTGACGTCGGGGTCGACGTGTTCGCGCTCACGGTGCTCGCGTCATCTGCGGCCTTGCTCCTCGGAACGAATACGGCAACGCAGATTCGAGAGTCCGGCGAACTGGCGGCACAGTTGGCCACTGCCGAACAGGAACAAGAAGCTGCCCGTGCCCGTGCCGTGGTTCGAGAACGCGAACGCATTGCTCAGGAGCTCCATGACCTCGTCGGGCATTCGTTGACGGTGATCGCGGTTCGAGCGGAAGCTGCCGAGCGGGTGGGGGCCACGCAGCCCAGTGCGCTGTGGGACGCGATTGCAGCGGTCGGGGAGACAGCGAGGGGCTCGCTTGCCGATGTGCGGCGCGTTCTTCACGCCGTGCACGACTCGACCGATGTGGCGCTCGCGCCGTCTCCGACGATTGGAGACCTGTCCGCACTCGTGAATCGCGTGGCGTCGTCAGGCGTCGCCGTCGAACTGCGGCTGGATGAGCTCGATGATCACCAACGGATCGATGCGTCGATTGCCGCCGGTGTGTACCGGATTGTGCAGGAGGCGTTGACCAACGTGATCAAACATGCGGGATCGGGTGCTCAGGCGTTCGTTGATGTGTCGATCGATGATGACGAGCTCCGTGTTGCGGTGGTGGACAACGGGCGTGGACCGGTTGGGATAGATGCAACCACCGGTCTGGGAATGGCTGGCATGGCTGAGCGCGTGGAGTTTCTCGGCGGGACGTTCGATGCCGGACCGAGCAGCGGCGGCGGGTTCCGTGTGAGGGCGTCGATTCCTCTCGCAGGGACCACAGCATGATCCGTGTTGCACTCGTCGACGACTCCGAGATGCTGCGAACCGGTTTCGCGTTGATCATCGACAACGAGGCGGACATGTCGGTGGTCGCCATGGCATCGACGGGTCTCGAGGCGATCGAGGTGTGTGCGTCGCGTCGTGTCGACGTGGTGCTGATGGACATCCGGATGCCGGAGATGGACGGCCTCGAAGCCACTGCTCGACTGATGGAGATGACCGAGCCGCCCCACGTGCTGGTGTTGACGACGTTCGGCCTCGATGAGTACGTCAGTCGTGCGATCGCTGTCGGGGCTTCGGGATTCCTGTTGAAAGATGCGTCGGCTGACGCGCTGATCGCCGCCGTTCGATCAGTTGCCAGCGGCGACAGCGTGTTGTCGCCAGCTGTGACCCGACTCGTGCTCGACCAGGCACGGCAATCCGGCGCTGCAGCGAAGTCGGCCGACGTTCCAGGGATCGACGAGCTGACGGATCGAGAACGTGACGTGTTGCAGCAACTTGCGTCGGGCAAGTCGAATGCCGAGATCGCAGCAGCGCTGTTCCTCAGCGAAGCGACCGTCAAGACGTATCTCGGACGGGTCCTTGCCAAGCTCGGCGTTCGTGACCGGGTGCAGGCGGTCATTGCGGCATTCCGGGCAGGGCTCGCAGAACCTTCCGACTGAGCAGAGTCGCGGCAAAGCCGCCACAGAGTCGCCGCAGAGTCGCCGCAGAGTCGCCGCAGAATCGCCGCAGAACCACTGCAGCGTGGTGGCGGTGCCGGCGAATGCGTTGCGACGTTTGGTGGACCTGGTCGAGACGTTTGGGCGATTCGCCCAGACGCCGTGCTTCGTACGTTCGTTTCTACCTGCTGGGTCGCATCGGGCGACTCCGAGGAAACAACGACACGGAGCACAACATGACCGCACTCACCCCACTCGACGCACCGACTGAGCCGGTGCCAACAGAACACGAGCGGCCAACGGTCGCGCTGCAGAACGTCGCAGCACGAGCGAGGGCCGCCACCAAGACCTACGGCAGTGGGGCCTTGGCGGTCACCGCACTCGACCGCGTCGATCTGGACCTCATCAGTGGCCAGCTGACGGCAATCATGGGCCCGTCTGGGTCCGGCAAGTCGACGTTGCTGCACATGATGGCCGGCCTCGACCGCCTCACCGATGGGTCGGTGCTGATCGGCGACGTCGACCTCGCCGACCTGAGTGAAAAGCGCCTCACCGTGCTGCGTCGCGACCGCATCGGTTTCGTCTTCCAGTCGTTCAACTTGATTCCGATGTTGACGGTGGTCGAGAACATCCGGCTGCCGCTGACACTTGCGCATCGAGGGGGCGACGACGAGTGGATCGACCACATCATCGACACGGTCGGTCTCGCAGATCGCCGCAACCATCGGCCCTCGGAACTGTCGGGTGGTCAAAGCCAACGAGTTGCCGTCGCCCGAGCCTTGGCAGCTCGACCCGACATCGTCTTTGCCGACGAGCCAACCGGTGCACTCGACCGTGCAGCCGCCGCCGAGGTTCTGGGATTGCTCCGTCGAGCGGCCCGAGAATTCGGCCAGACGATTGCGATGGTCACCCATGATCCTGTCGCTGCGGCGTACGCCGATCGAGCGGTGTTCCTCGCCGATGGGCGACTCGTTGCATCGCAGCAACATCCAACGGTCGAGACGATCCTCGACACCATGCGGAAGTTGGATGCCTGATGTTCACACTCACACTTCGTTCGGTCCGAGCCCACCGCTCGCGTCTCACGCTCACGATGCTGGCAATCGCGATGTCGGTGAGCTTTCTGACGGCGAGCTTCGTGCTCGCCGACTCCCTTCGCTCCGTGTTCGGCGACGTGGCCGTTGAGATCTACGACGGGGTCGACGCCGAGGTCCGTGCCGGCACGGGGGCCTTCGACACCATCGAGACCGGAGACCGGTTTCCACGCTCCTCGATCGATGTCCTTGGTGACATCGAGGGGGTCAGCGCTGTCATTCCGGTGCTCGAAGCCGAGAACACGGTGTTCTCCGTCGACTCAGCGGGCGATATCCAGCGCCAGGCGGGGCCGCCCACTCTGACGTTCTCAACCTTCGGAGACTCGGCGGCATCACCCTTCACGACCGTGGCAGGTCGTGCTCCGGTCGCTGGTGAAGTGATGCTCGATACCGCTCAAGCGCGAGCCCTCGACGTCACCGTTGGTGACCGGGTGACCATTGCATCCCCGGGCGGCAGTGACGAGTTCACGCTGTCGGGCACGATCACGTTCGGCGAGTTCGAATCCGGCGTGTCGCCATACTTCTTGCTGTTCGACCTCGCAACGACGCAATCGTTGCTCGATGCCGAGGGCCGCATCGACAGCGCGTCGATCATCTTGGATGATGGAGTGGAACTGGCACAGATTCGTTCCGTGCTCGACGAGGCACTTCAGGACAAGGCGCTTCAGGACGATGCGTTTGCGGACACGCTCATCGTCGTCGATCAACAGGCGCTCGTTGCCGAACAGAACAGCGAGTTCGGCGAGGTCATCGACATGATCCAGACGGCGCTGCTCGTGTTTGCGCTCATCACCCTCTTCGTGTCGACGTTCGTCATCGCCAACACGTTCGCAGTGGTGGTGGGGCAGCAACGCCGACAGATTGGACTTCTCCGAGCGGTCGGAGCGTTGCCGGGGCAAGCCATTCGGGTGGTGCTTGCCGAAGCAGCCACGGTCGGAGTCATCGCGTCGGCGCTGGGCTTGGCAGGCGGCATCGCGATGGCAGAGGGAATCAAGGCCCTCGTCGAGGCGGTCACGACGGGTGGCTTCCCAGACGGACCGACCCGCGTTCTTCCACGCACGCTGGTCGTCGGAGCCGTTCTCGGTATCGGTGTCACCACCGTCTCGGCGTTGATTCCTGCTCGGCGTGCGGGTCGGGTCGCGCCGCTCGACGCGATGCGAGCAGCGTCGTCGTCGGCTGGGCGACCAGGCGGGTTCGTCGACCGAGCACTGACATCGACCATCGGGCGCTTGGGTGCTGCGGGTCGTCTTGCGGCCAGTGGCGTCGCCCGCAACCCACGCCGGGTGCTCGCGACCTCGATGTCGATGATCATTGGACTGGCACTGATCACCGCGATGACCGTGCTGACCGCGTCGTACCGCTCGACGCTTCGCGACAACGTGGCCGGTGGGTTCGACGCTGACGTCATCGTCACGGGGATCGACGGTGTTCCCGTGCCCTACGACGCCATCACATCCATCGCCACGCTGCCTGATGTGTCAGCAGCTTCCGGCTTCGGTACCACCGAAGTCCGAATCGCCACGGACCTCGCCACGGACATCGCCGTCGACGTGGACATGGACATGGAGATGGACATCGTCATCGACATCGCTGGGTTCCAACCAGCTACCGCTGATGGCGTCGTTGCCCTGCAGCCGGTGAGTGGAGACCTCGAGACCATCACCGGGAACCAGGCCATCATCACCGAATCGTTTGCCGACGAACGCATGCTGGCGGTCGCCGACGTGTTACCCGTGGAGTTCAGCGACGGGTACGTCGCAGCGCTTCAGATCAGCGCGGTCGTTGCAGACTCGCCGGTGATCGACGCCGGCCTCTTCGTCGACGAGGCGCTGATCGGTGACCATGCCCGCAACGTGGACGCGTCGATTGCCGCCATTCGGTTGGACACCAACGCGGATGGGACCGCTGCGTTCGATTCCGTCACGACCGCACTGGCCGGCTACCCGCAGCTCGACGTCGTCACCGTTGCCGATCACGTAGCAGCTCGCCAGGCGCTGGCTGACCAGCTGCTCGCAATCGTGAACGGGTTGCTGGCGCTCACGATCATCGTTGCGCTGACCGGAATTGCCAACACCGTGGCGCTGAGCCTGCTGGAACGACGAGCAGAGCTCGGATTGCTCCGTGCCGTTGGAATGTCGCGACGTCAGATCCGTCGAACGGTCCGGCTGGAGGCATTCACACTCTCTGGCGTCGGGGCCGTTGTCGGCATCATCGTCGGCGTGGTGCTCGCCGCGTTTGCGCTCCTCGTAGCTCCCGACGGGTTCATCGACACCGTCAGCATTCCACTCACATCGATCGCCGTCTCCGGCTCCGTCTGTGTTGGGTGTGGGGTGCTTGCGGCAACCCTCCCCGCCCGGCGAGCTGCCCGACTCGACCCGCTCGATGCCATTGCGACGATCGAGTGAGGAGCGTCACGCGCTGCGGTGTCACGGTGGCCGACTAGATCGAGCGTGCGCGGAGCGCGTGCGCATGTTCTCGGAACTTCGCGACGACTCGTTCTTCATCGATGTCCACGACCGTGCCGTCGAAGATCACCTTGCCACCCACGATCGTGTGGGTGACGTCGTCCGCACGGCTCTGGTACACGAGCGCCGCCTCCACGTCATACACCGGCGCGGTGTGGGCTCGTGAGAGATCGACGACGACCACGTCGGCGGGAGCGCCGATCGCAATGGTTCCCAACTCGGGTCGATGAATCGCAGCGACCTGTTCGGCGAGTTGGGCACGACGTTCGGTCATGCGGGTCTCGGGTTCGTCTTCGGTACGGGTGCAGGTGTGGTCGGCGCTGTCGTGATGCGGCTTGCCCCGTGGGCCGAGCGCGTGGTGCTGCCGATTGCGGTGACGGCACAATCGGTGCCGATCGTGGCCCTCTTGCCGCTCGCTCTCCTGTTGCTCGGACGTGGCAACTTGCTCGTTGCCGTCGTCGCCGGGCTGGTGAGCTTCTTCCCGACGCTGGTCAACGTCGATGCATCGCTCGCCCGAACCCCGAAGGCCGCAGTCGACCTCGTTGCTGCCAATGGCGCGAGTCCATGGCGAAACATGATGCTGACTCGCCTGCCGTACGCGGCGCCCGCGTTGTTTGCGTCAGCCCGAATCGCCATTCCGGCATCGGTCGCTGGTGCACTGCTCGTCGAGTGGCAGGTGCTCGGCAATGGCATCGGCCGTGTGATGGTCAACGCGGCGCTGCAGTCGCGCTATGCGCACCTGTGGAGCGCCGTGGTGGTGATCAGCGTGGCGACCACCATGATTGCGCTGGTAGCACTCGCCGGTGAACGAATGATCAGTCGACGGTTCGGTCTCGATTCGACGCTGTCGTGATCCAGATTGTGCTGGTCAGCCACAGTGGCGCACAGCAGTAGACACGGCGCTGAAGAGCAACACCTTCGAATCCGCAAACGAATGGAACTAAGCAATGCAACACGCTGACGACGTCAGGCACCTGGAACGCACGATCGAACTGGCTGACGAAGCAGCGGCAACGGGCAATCATCCCTTCGGGTCGGTCATCGTGGATGCCGATGGTGTCGTTCTTGCCGAGGGCAAGAACGAGTTCTCGGTGGATCGTGGCCCCGGTCATGCAGAAACGAACTTGGCCCGCCGAGCCGCCCGCGAGTTCTCGGTGGAGCAGCTGCGTGGGTCGACGTTGTACACCTCGGTCGAGCCGTGCTGCATGTGCGCCGGCACGATCTACTGGGCCGAGATTGGTGCAGTGGTGTTCGGGATGACCGAGAAGCGCCTCGGCGAGCTCACGGGCGACGACCCTGCGAACCCCACGCAG
>JBGCEY010000025.1:0-21806 GCA_045106645.1 Ilumatobacter sp. | reverse complement strand
TTGCCCAGGCCGACGGCATCGCCGCGGACGACGCCAAGAGCATCTCCGCCGCCGCAGGCGCCGGCTACGCATATGGTCTCGCCGCCATCGGCCCCGGCATCGGCATCGGCTACCTCGTCGGCAAGTCCGTCGAGGCGATGGCTCGTCAGCCCGAGGCAGCCGGCATGGTGCGGACCACCATGTTCCTCGGTATCGCCTTCACCGAAGCCCTGGCCCTCATCGGCTTCGTGGTCTTCATCCTCTTGAAGTTCGCCTGATCCAGGCCCTTCAGTCCCATCCGTATCGCAATCCAGGAATGGAGTTGACGTGCTGACAGCAGTCGTCACAACTTCGCACTCCTCCGGCAACCTCCAGGTCAATTTCCTGGAAGCCGAGACGTGTGAACGCACCGATCTCGAGGGCAACCCCGAGTTCGCAACCGGGAGCCCCGAGTGTCCCGAGCTGAACCCCATCGCGCCCGAGATGAAAGAAGTCATCTGGGGTGGCGGTGCCTTCATCGTCATGCTCGTGGTGCTGCGCGTGTGGCTCTTCCCGAAAGTGCGCGAGGGCATGGCCAGCCGCTACGACTCGATCCAGAGTGATCGAGAGAGCGCTGACACGCTCACCGCTGCAGCTCGAGCCGATGTGGCCGAGTTCGAGGCTCGCCTCGCGTCGGTTCGCTCAGATGCACAGCAACGGACCGATTCCGCTCGTGCGACCTTGGAAGCCGAACGCAACGAGGCAATCGGAGCGGCCAATGCTCGCATTGCCGAGAAGCGTGCAGCGGTTGCAGCGGAAGTCGAAGCGGCTCGCCAAGCAGCAATGGGCGACGTGGAAGCAGCGGTCACCGATGTGGTGGGACGGGCAACCGAGATCGCTGTCGGCACCGCGCCGTCGGCAGATACGGTCCGAACCGCAGTGCAGGACACGATGAACGCAGGGGTGTCATCATGATCACAGCCTTCCTCGCAGCCGAGGGAAAGCCGGTCCCCAATGACGGGCTGGGCTCAACGTCGTTGAGCCCGTACTTCGCTCCGATCTACGAAGTCATCATCGGCGGTATCGCCACGCTGATCGTGTTCGGGCTGCTCTACAAGTTTGCCTGGCCGGCAATCGCTGCTGCCATGCGTGGTCGCACCGAGCGAATCCAGAACGATCTGGACTCCTCCGCTGCAGCTCGCCGTGACGCCGAGGCAGAAGCTGCCGAGATCCGAGCGTCGCTCGGTGACGTGGATGGCGAGCGAACCCGACTCTTCGCAGATGCCGACGCACAAGCTGCATCGATCCTCGAAGAGGGTCGCACGCGTTTGGCGCAAGAGATCGAAGAACTCGAGGCGAAGGCCGAAGCGGATCTGTCCTCGGCAATGGGACGCGGCGCCGATGATTTGCGCGCCGACATTGCCCGGTACTCCTCTCGGGCCATCGAGTCGAGCGTGGAGGCCACCCTCGACGACTCGACGCAGCAGGAACTGATCGAGAGCTTCATTGCCCGAGTGGGCGCCGGAACAGGAGCCGCATCATGAGCGACGCACAGATCCAGGGCTACGCCCGAGCACTTTTCGAAGTCGCTCGCGCCGATGGCACCCTCGACGAGGTCGAAGACGAACTCTTCCGTTTCGCACGTTCCTACGAGGGCAGCGAAGAGCTGCGTAACACGCTCTCCGACGATCAGATTCCCGCCGAGAAGCGTCAAGCGATCATCGAGGATCTGTTGGGTGGCAAGGCAACGGCCACCACCACGCAGCTCGTGTCGATGGTGGTGGGTTCGGGCAAGGCTCGTGATCTGCCGGCCATCGTCGATGTGCTCGTCCAGCGCGCGAGCAGCTCCAAGCAGCTCGAAGTCGCTGAAGTCCGCACTGCTGTTGCGCTCACGAGCGACCAGCAAGCACGCATCAAGGCTGCGCTGGAGAACTCCACCGGCAAGAGCCTCAACCTCAAGACCGTCGTCGACCCCACCGTGGTCGGCGGCGTCGTCGCAACCGTTGGTGACGATGTCATCGACGACTCCGTCCGCACTCGCATCGACCAGCTCAAGGCCCGCCTCTAGGGCCGTTAGGGACACACACATGGCTGAACTCACCATCTCCGCTGCCGATATCGCATCGGCGCTCAAGAAGAACCTCGACGGTTTCGAGCCGTCGGTCGAGGCCCGAACCGTGGGCCGCGTCGCCGAAGTCGGCGACGGCATCGCCCGAGTGTCGGGTCTGCCCGGCGCTGCCGTGAACGAGCTGCTCCAGTTCGAAGACGGCTCGATGGGCTTGGCGCTCAACCTCGACGAAGACGCCATCGGTGCCGTCGTGCTCGGCGACGTCGACAGCATCGAAGAGGGCCAGACCGTCAAGTCCACCGGCAGCATCTTGTCGATGCCGGTCGGTGACGCGCTGCTCGGCCGTGTGGTCAACGCACTCGGTGAGCCGGTCGACGGCCAAGGCGAGATCGTCGGCGCCATTCAGCGCCGCATGGAGATCCAAGCCCCCGGCATCCTCGGTCGCAAGCCCGTGCACGAGCCACTGCAGACCGGCATCAAGTCGATCGATGCCATGACCCCGATCGGGCGTGGACAGCGTGAGCTGATCATCGGCGACCGCAAGACCGGCAAGACCGCGATTGCGATCGACACGATCCTGAACCAAAAGGGTTTGGGCGTGAAGTGCATCTACGTCGCCATTGGTCAGAAGGGCTCCACGGTTGCCCAGACCGTCGACACCCTTCGTCAGGCCGGAGCGCTCGAATACACGGTGGTCGTCACGGCGCCTGCTGCGGACTCCGCACCCTTCAAGTACCTCGCCCCCTACGCCGGCTGCGCCATTGGTCAGCACTGGATGGACAACGGCGAGCACGCCCTCGTGGTGTACGACGACCTCTCCAAGCAGGCTGACGCCTACCGTCAGCTCTCGCTACTGCTGCGTCGCCCGCCGGGCCGTGAGGCCTACCCCGGCGACGTGTTCTACTTGCACTCCCGCCTGCTCGAGCGCAGCGCCAAGCTGTCTGACGAGAACGGTGCTGGTTCGCTCACCGCATTGCCCATCATCGAGACCAAGGCTGGCGACGTGTCGGCCTTCATTCCGACCAACGTGATCTCGATCACCGATGGTCAGGTCTTCTTGCAGGACAACCTGTTCAAGTCCGGTGTGCGCCCGGCTGTCGACGTCGGCATCTCGGTGTCTCGTGTGGGATCCGCCGCACAGACCAAGTCGATGAAGGGTGTGGCCGGCACACTGAAGCTCGACCTCGCGCAGTTCCGTGAGCTCGAAGCCTTCGCCACGTTCGGTTCCGAACTCGACGCGATCTCCAAAGCGCAGCTCGAGCGTGGTTACCGCCTCGTGGAGCTGCTCAAGCAGCCGCTCAACAGCCCGATGTCGGTCCAGGACCAAGTCGTCTCGCTGTTTGCTGGCACGAAGGGCTACCTCGACGATCTCCCGGTCGCCGACGTGCAGCGCTTCGAGTCCGAGCTGCTGGAGTTCATGCACGCCAGCCACGGTGGTCTCATGGACGAGCTGAAGACCCAGAAGATCCCGGACTCGCTTGCCGGCGCAGTCGACACGTTCAAAGCGCAGTTCACGGCGTCGGATGCATCGTCGTCCAACCCTGTTGACCCCGCTTCGGTCGATGCCGACGAGATGGGCGCTGCGGAGTCGAACAAGACACTGGCAACGGAGTAACAGCACATGGCAGGTGGAACAGAGAGAATCCTGCGTGGCCGCATCAAGGCGATGCAGTCGACCAAGAAGATCACGCGCGCCATGGAGCTCATTGCAGGCTCGCGCATCGTCAAGGCTCAGCAGCGAGTGCAGGCCGCAGTGCCGTACTCCGAGCAGATCACCGAAGTGGTGAAGGACCTTGCTGCGGCGGGTGCGTCAGCAGACGCCCCGATGCTTGCCGGACGTGACGAGATCAACACCACCTGCTATGTCGCCATCACCGCCGACCGCGGACTCTGCGGCGGTTACAACGCTGGTGTCCAGCGGGCCACGGAGGGCGAAGTCAAAGCCGACGTACTGGCCGGCAAGAACTACATGATCGTGCCGGTCGGCAAGAAGGCGGAGGGCTACTTCCGTTTCCGTGACTACACCCTCACCGACTCGTTCATGGGCTTCTCGGATCAGCCGAGCTACGACGATGCGCGCCGCATTGGTGAGTACGTCGTGGACTTGTTCGTCACGGGCAAGGTCGACAAGGTCGAATTGGTGTACACCCGATTCATCACCGCTGGTAGCCAAGAAGTGGTGCTGCGGCCACTCGTTCCGCTCAGCAGCTCGACGGTTGCCGGCGGCGACGGCAAGGACGAGGCAGGTGCCGACTTCGACTTCGAGCCGGACCCGTCGGAGATCCTCGACTCCCTGCTTCCGAGGTACGTCGAAGCGCGTATCTACGCCGCGCTGCTCAATGCAGCTGCATCCGAGCACGCGTTCCGCCAGCGGGCGATGAAGTCCGCTACGGACAACGCAGAAGAACTCATCAACAGCTTGAGCATCGTGATGAACCGTGCTCGTCAGGCCTCGATCACCTCCGAGATCATGGAGATCGTCGGCGGCGCTGCTGCCCTCGATGGCGGCGACAACATTGCGCCATACGCAGACATGGGCGACGGACTCTTCGGCGGTGCCGTGCCCGAATCGGTACCCACCGGCTCAGCGTCTGCAGCTCAGCCAGCTGGCACCGCAACAGCAACGCTGGAACGGCCGGTCGATGCTGATGACCTCAAGCGCATCAAGGGCGTTGCCACCGTGCTCGAAGGTCGGCTGCACGGCCTCGGCATCTTCACCTTCAAAGAGATCACCACGTGGAATGCCGAGGACATGGATCGCATCGACGATCACCTCGGTTTCGAAGGTCGCATCCAACGCGACGACTGGCAGGGCCAAGCCCGTCAGTTCCACAACGAGAAGTACCCCGACGACCAGATCTGATCGACACAGGAGATCATCGAAATGACCATGACAGAGAACCAACTGCAAGACGGCCGGGTCGTCGCCATTGCTGGCCCCGTGATCGACGTGGAGTTCCCACGCGGTGCGCTTCCGGAGCTCAACTCGGCCATCGAGTTCACCGTGGAGCTCGAAGGTGAGTCCACCACGGTGCTCGCCGAAGTTGCCCAGCAGCTCGGCAGCGGACGCGTTCGTGCGATCTGCATGAAGCCGACCGACGGCTTGGTGCGCGGCGCACCGGTGCGCAACACCGGCCATGGCATCCAGGTGCCCGTGGGCGACAAGGTCCTCGGCAACGTCTGGAACGTGTGGGGCGAAGCCCTCGACACACAGCCCGAAGGCATCGATCAGGTCGAGCGCTGGGACATCCACCGTCCCGCTCCCACCTTCGACTCCCTCGAGCCGTCCGCTCGTATGTTCGAAACGGGCATCAAGGTCGTTGACCTGCTCACCCCGTACGTCGCTGGCGGAAAGATCGGCCTGTTCGGCGGTGCTGGCGTGGGCAAGACCGTGTTGATCACCGAGATGATCAACCGTGTTGCATCCCAGCATGGTGGGGTGTCCGTGTTTGCCGGTGTCGGCGAACGCACTCGTGAAGGCACCGACCTGCGTCTGGAGATGCAGGAATCTGGCGTGTACGAGAAGGCCGCACTGGTCTTCGGCCAGATGGATGAGCCACCGGGCGTGCGCCTGCGTGTTGCACTGTCGGCGCTGACCATGGCGGAGTACTTCCGTGACGTGGCCGGACAAGACGTGCTGCTGTTCGTGGACAACATCTTCCGCTTCGTCCAGGCGGGTTCGGAAGTGTCCACCCTGCTCGGCCGCATGCCGTCAGCTGTGGGTTACCAGCCCACGCTTGCTGACGAGATGGGCCAACTCCAGGAGCGGATCACCTCCACGAAGGGCCGCTCGATCACCTCGCTGCAGGCCGTGTACGTGCCTGCTGACGACTACACCGACCCGGCGCCGTTCACCACCTTCACCCACTTGGACGCCACCACCGAGCTCAGCCGTACCGTTGCCTCGCTTGGCATCTACCCGGCCGTGGACCCATTGGCGTCGACGTCGACGATCCTGAGCCCCGAGGTCGTGGGCGATCACCACTACAACGTGGCGCGCCGTGTGCAAGAGACGCTGCAGCGCTACAAGGAGCTGCAAGACATCATCGCCATCCTCGGTCTCGACGAGTTGTCGGAAGAGGATCGACTGACCGTGTCTCGTGCTCGCAAGGTCGAGCGTTTCTTGAGCCAGCCGTTCTTCGTCGCCAAGGTCTTCACCGGCCTCGAAGGCGAGTACGTGCCGGTTGCCGAGACGGTCGAGTCCTTCGAAGCCATCATCGACGGTGGCCTCGACGACCTTCCCGAGCAGGCGTTCCTCAACGTGGGCAACATCGACCAGGTGCAGGCCAAGGCCAAGCAGCTCTCCGAGAGCTGATCCGACATGGCTGACGCATTCCAAGTGGACATCGTGTCGCCGGAGAAGGTGCTCTTTTCCGGCGAGGCCAACATGGTGATCACCCGCACGCTCGGCGGCGGGGAGATTGCCTTCCAGGCGGGCCACCAGCCGTTCGTTGGTGCTCTCGTCGAGAACCACACTCGGATCTTCCTCGTCGATGGCAGCGTGCAAGACGTGGCGGTGCATCGAGGGTTCGTGGAAGTGAGCAGTGGTGATGTCACCAAGGTGTCGTTGCTGACCGACGTTGCGGAGCTCTCGTCCGACATCGACGTGGCTCGGGCCAAAGATGCGTTGGAGCGCCATGAGCGCACGCTCAAGGACGAACAGATCGAAGCAAAGATCGCCGATGCCGTTGCCGGCAAGGCACGGGCGAAGGCACGCCTGACCGCCGCCGATTCCTCGAACTCCTGAGGTCGTCCCGCTTCGTGCGTCACCGCACGGTTCTGCGACCATTGGCGCCATGAGCGCCTACTTGATCGTGAACTACGACGTCGACAATGCCGAACTGTACGGCGAATACCAGGGCGGGGCCGGCCCTGCGCTGAGGATCGGCGCGGAGTGCGAACTCGTAGTCCTCGACCCAGCCTCTGAACAGGTGGAAGGCACGGGTGCTGGCAAGCAGACCGTCGTGCTCAAGTTCGAGTCGATGGAGAAGGCCAAGGAGATCTACGAGTCTGGCGAGTACCAGGCAGTGGTCGGCAAGCGCCACGATGCGACCTCCAAGCATTTCGCGGTGCTGGTCAACGGCTTCGGCTGATCCGTTCGGCTCACGCAACGGTCAAGGCGTCGTGCCGCGTCGCCGCCTCACCGGCAGACTTCATCGCAGTCAGCAGCTGATGCCGAGCCGCACGAAGGCCGCGGGGAGCACCGCGCCGTCGTCAGGGAACAACTCGTTGAACGTGCCGTTGGGTCCGTTCACGTCGCCATTGTCGAGAATCTCCTGGCTTGCAGCGGCGTACGTGTTCTGCCCGAAGAACCCGTCGACCTCGCCGGGGTCGTAGCCGAGGTTCTTGAGGGTCTGCTGGTACAGCGCGATCTCTCCGCGTCGGCCCTCGGTGAAAAAGCTGAGTTCGCCTCCAACGCACGACGCAAGCTGCACCACGGTGGTCGGTGGAGCAGCTGTGGTGACTGGAACGGTGGTGACCACAACGGTGGTGGGCGCAACAGTCGTCGGTGGCGCCGTGGTCGGAGCAGCCGTGGTGGGCGCAACGGTAGTGGGCGCAACAGTCGTCGTCGGAGCAGCAGTCGTCGTCGTTGTGGTCGTTGCAACGGTGCTGGTGGGCTCGACGGTCGCGGCCACATCACCGGCGTCACCCGCCACACCTGGCTCCTGTAACGGGACACCTCCCGGAATCTGAGTCTCGCCGGCGGAGGTCGAGCACGCCCCGAGTAAGGCGGTTGCCAAGAGGGAGGTGAGCAGGCGCTTCATCGGCATCGAAGATATCTACTGAGAACCGCGTGATCCGGAGATATTCAGTAGTCGATGGCGGAGAATTCGCGCAGCTTCTTCACCCGGTGCCGTGCATCGACGAAACGCACGGTCCCACTGCGAGAGCGCATCACCAAGCTCTGGGTGCGCGCACCCAACTTGTCGAAGCGCACGCCGCGCAGCAGTGCGCCGTCGGTCAGCCCGGTCGCGGCGAAGAAACAGTTGTCGCCGGTGATCAGGTCGTCTTGGTCCATCACACGGCTCAGGTCGAAGCCGGCAGCGGTCATGTTGTCTCGCTCGTCGTCACTCTGTGGAGCAAAGCGTGCCTGCATCTCGCCGCCCATGGCCTTGAGCGCTGCTGCTGAGATCACACCCTCGGGCGTGCCGCCGATTCCGAGCAGCACGTCGGCGCCGGCGTCAGGCCACGCGGTGGCCACCGACCCGTAGACGTCGCCGTCGGTGATCAGCCTGATTCGGCAGCCGATCTCGCGGACTTCGGCAATCAGGTCGGCATGGCGTGGCCGATCGAGGATGATCGCCGTGAGGTCTTCTACTTGGGCGCCTTTCGACTTGGCGATCCAGCGCAGGTTCTGCGATGCGCTGGCCGTGATGTCGATGGAGCCCACCGATTCGGGGCCAACGGCGATCTTCTCCATGTAGAAGGACGGGCCCGGGTCGAGCATGGCGCCGCGGTCGGCAACGGCGATGACCGACAGTGCGTTGGTCTTGCCGTGTGCGGTGAGGGTGGTGCCATCGATCGGGTCGACTGCCACGTCGACTTTCGGTTCTGACCCATCGCCGACGATCTCGCCGTTGAACAGCATCGGTGCGTCGTCTTTTTCGCCTTCGCCGATGATCACGGTGCCTGACATCTGGACGGTCGACAGCGAGATCCGCATCGCCTCCACGGCTGCACCGTCAGCGGTCTCCTTCTCGCCGCGGCCAACCCAGCGAGCGGCCGCCAGACATGCTGATTCGGTTGCGCGCACCAACTCCATTGCCAGGTTTCGGTCGGGTCGCTCGCGATGATCTTCGGACATATCTTCGACCGTAGCCGCACGCCCCCGTAGGGTCTGAATGTGCAACCGATCCCTTTGTCGTTGATCCGGGCCGGGCGTGACCTGACCGAACCCAAGGTGTCTCCTGACGGCCGGTTCGTGGCGTTCGTACAGCGGTCGGGCGGTGTGGCATCGATCAACCGCATCGCGCTCGAGGGGGACAGCGTCGAACGGCAGTTGACCTTCGGGGTTGCTCCGGCACCGGGCCGTGGTCTCGGGGGCGGGTGTTTCACGTGGGTGGGCGACGCCGTTGTCTACGTGGGAGTCGACGGCGAGCTCTGGCAGCAGCGGGGGATCGATGTGGTGCAGCTCACCACGCACGGCCGAACGGCTCGGGCTCCGGTGGCGGCCGGAGGTGCTCTGGTGTACGTCATCGATGAAGCCGAAGTGTGGTCACTCGACCTGGCGACCTCGACGCAACGCCGCATCGATGATGGCCGTCACGACTTCTGCTTCGACCCGGCGATCTCGCCCGACGGCACCAAGGTGTCGTGGCAAGCGTGGAGTCCCCCAGCGATGGCGTGGGACGGTGCAGTGCGAGTGGACGCGGAACTCGTGGGGAACACGATTCGCGAATGGCGCCTGGACGATGGTGCAGTCCAGCAGCCGCGCTTCACTCCACGCGGCGAGCCGATCCACATCCACGACGGATCCGGTTGGTTGAACGTGTGGATCGGTGCTCGCCCGGTGGTGGCTGAGGCAAACGAGCATGCCGGCCCGACGTGGGGCATGGGGAATCGTTCGTATGCGCTCGACGCCGAGGGCGAGCGTCTTGCATTCGTGCGCAATGAAGCCGGTCACGGCGCGCTGTACGTCACCGATCTGGCGACCGGCGACATCGACCTCCTCGGTCGCGGCGTGCACGGCCACCTGTGCTGGGCTGGCGACAGCGTGATCGCCATTCGATCTGGCTCGAAAACCCCGACTCAGCTCGTGTCCTACGATGTGCATGCGGGGAGCCGGAGAACGCTTGCCCATACGCAGCCAGACGTGTGGGTTCGGTCCACGCTCCCGGAGCCCGAGATCATCGAAGCCCCGGCGGCGGACGGTACGACGTTGCATGCGCGGCGCTTCGTCGCCGGCGAGGGACGACTCCTGTGTTGGGTGCATGGCGGCCCCACCGATCAATGGCAGGCGGACTGGCGACCGCGGATCCTCTACTGGTTGAGTCGCGGCTGGGATGTGCTGGTGGTGGATCCACGCGGCACCACCGGCCACGGCCGGGCGTACCAGCAGGCACTCCACGGCTGCTGGGGGCGCCTCGACGTGGACGACACCGCCGAGCTGATCCGTCACGCGCACCAAGCGAGATGGTCGACACCCGACACCACCGTCGTGATCGGCGGCTCATCGGGAGGCTTGACGGTGTTGGGAGTGCTTGCCGACCACGGCGAAGTCGTTGCCGGTGGTGTGGCGTCGTATCCCGTGAGCGATCTGAAAGCACTCACCGAGGTGACCCACCGTTTCGAAGCGCACTACACCGACACGCTCGTTGCACCCAACGACGGTTCACCCGAATCCGAAGCAGCCTTCACCGCGCTCTCGCCGATACACCGAGCGGACAAGATTCGATCACCACTGCTGATCTTCCACGGCACGGACGATCTGGTCGTGCCCATTGCCCAGAGCGAGTCGATCGTGTCTGCGATCCGCGCCAACGATGGCGAGGTCGAGTTCGTGATCTACGAAGGCGAAGGCCACGGATTCCGCCAACCCGCCAACGTCACCGACGAGTACGAACGCACCGAGACGTTCCTCGGACGGTTTGGTTGAGTAGCCCGTCGTGCACGTCCACCGTCAGCGAAACGTCAGGGGTAGCGTGCAGGCGTGGCATTCGTGAACCAGCAGGGTGGAGAACAGCAGCAGGACAAGGCTGCATCGGGCCTCCCCATCGATTTTGACCCGAACGACAACGAGATCGTCAAGGTCCACTACGACCTGTCGGCCTGGTCCTTCGACAACCGGGCCGAGTTGGCCGAGGCACTTGCCGATGCGGGCCTCCCGCACTACTGGGACGACGAGGAACTGGTGGTCCCCGAAGCTGTCGAAGCAGCAACCGATGCCATGTTCGAGCAACTCGAAGCCGAGATGGGGCCATTCCCCGTCGGCCTCGACACCGAGGACGAAGGTGTGGAGTACGGGCTCGACGAATGGAGTTCGGCGGACCGTTCGACGCTCACCGATGCGCTCGTCGAAGCCGAGATCCCTCACCGATGGGAGTCCATGACCGTCACCGTGGCCGCCGATGCAGAAGAAGACGTCGACGCGCTGCTCGACGCCATCGAAGCGGGCGAGCTGGGCCCGGTCGATGACGGCGGAGCAAACGAGCCGCCCGAGGGTGCGCTCAGCGACATCTTCCTCATCGCCGACAAGTTGGCCAAGGACCCCTTCGATGCCAAGGCGCGCCGTCGACTGATCGAGATGTCGATGCTCATCGACAAGAAGTACCCGCCGTATGCCCTGCCGCCCCGCGTCTGGGGTCAGGCGGTGCTGGCGGTGTCGAACATCGTCGAGCGGATCGAGCGCGACGCGGACGGTGACGGGGTCGCCGACGAGTCCGTCGGCGATGACGGCCAGCTCGAAGAATCATCCGATGTGATCGGATTGGCACAGGAGCTGCGCTCCGCAATTCGCGACTTCGTCTGAGAAGCTCCGTTCGTGCTCCTGGCGGAACTCGAGATCCATCACAGTCGACCGGTGCAGCCCACGCGGCGGATCGCGCTCGGCCACATGGTGCTGCCGGTCGACCCGGCTCCCGGCTTCGGCGGGTTGCTGCTGGGCGCGATCATCGCTCAGCACCTGGACGGCGTCGACGACGACTTCGTCCCCGACATCCATCGCCTGATCAACGAAGTCGAGTCAGGCGCACGCATCGTGCAGCCACGGTTGCGTCACCGCTTTCAACTCGATCGCCACGGGCTGTCGCACAGCACGCACCGCCTGATCGGCGACGGTGATGACATCTCGTTCGACTTCGCGACCACGGGCACCGACCTCGCCCAGGTGATGGGTGCCATCTACGCCGTCGAACGGCTTGCACTCGAGCACCGTCGCCTGATCACGCCGGTCCTGCAGAAGGCAGCTCGCTGGCGCGGGCCGATCGGTGCGTCGATGATCGCGTACCTCGCCGGGAGCCAGACCACGACGCTCGAAGCGCTCGCCGACCCCAGTGGTTGGGCCATGCAGATGCTCGGGTTCGACCTCACCGGCGACAAACCGTCGAAGCGCCAGGTCACCAAAGCGTTCCGTACGAAGATGCGCGACGTGCATCCAGATCACGGCGGTGCCGAAGTTGATGCCGCAAAGGCCATGTCTGACCTCGCCGAAGCCCGCCGTATTCTCGGCTGATGCCCAAGTCGACGTTGCTGCTGTATCCGGGCGCGGGAACCGGATGCGACCACACGAGCCTGGTGGCCGCCGAGGCGTTGCTCGGGTCATCGACGTACGTGGAACGACGAGACTTCCCGTACCGACGTGAGGGTCGCAAGGCACCGGATCGGGCACCGAAACTGATGGCGTCTGTTCGCAACGACCTCAGCGAATTCTCGCGCCGTCGCGGCCCGCTCGTGATGGGCGGCCGCTCGATGGGGGGCCGGATGACGACGATGGTGGCTGCAGATGTGGACGAACAGGGCCCGGTTGCACGCCTCGCCGGCCTCGTGCTGATCTGCTACCCGCTGCATCCGCCCAAGCAGCCCGACAAGCTCCGAGTCGAGCACCTGCCGGCCATCGACGTGCCATGTTTGTTCATCTCCGGCACTCGCGACCCGTTCGGCACGCCGGAGGAGTTGGAGTCGTGGACCGCCACCATTCCAGCTCCGGTCGAACACGTCTGGATCGATGGTGCCCGCCACGACCTGAAAGGTCACGACAACACGATTGCCGAAGCGATTGCCGCGTTCACATCGCAGCGATGTTGATGGGATCGTCCTCGGGATTGAGTGATTCCAGCTCCTGGTGAGCGGTCTCCGGGTACGCGGCGACCACGAGCACGGTGACGATCAACTGGCCGACCGCCAACAACCCCATGGTCGAGCTGTACGACCACCCGCTGTCGAGCAGGCGCCCCGCAAGGCTCAAGCCGATGATGCCGCCGAGCAGGGCCGATGCGGTGACGAAGCCGGTCGCCCTGGTGCGGTTTGCCGTGGGAAACAGTTCGGTGCGGTACACGGTCATGGCGGGATAGACCGCCGAGCCCAGCAGTCCGGCGAGTAGCGAGAACCCCCACAATCCCAGGCCACCGAACGAGAACGCGGCGATGATCGCGAGCGTGGAAATCGGAAGTGCAACGCTGATCAGTTGGCGTCGTCCCCGCTTGTCGGCGAACCGGCCGCCGAGGATCAAGCCGATGCCCGCTGGCGTGCCGACCAGGATCGAGAACAGCCCGATGTCGCCACCACTGAAGTTGCGGACGTCCTCCAGGTACGTGTTCTGGAAGAAACTCGCCGGAGCGATGAAGATGTTGCCAGCGAACGCAACCGTTGCCAAGAGCGCGAATCGCTTTCGGTCCAACCGAGGTGCCTTCGTCGGCCGGTCGGAGCGGGCGGCTTCAGCTGCGAAGCGCCGGGTCTCGGGTAGTCGACGCATCAGATCGAACGCCACGATCAGCCAGATTGCTGAGACCAGGTAGGTGTACCGCCAGCCACCCTCGCTGATATCGGCGAGTCGCAGCGACATGACCGCGATGCCAGCACCGAGGCCTGCAGCCATCGCGAGCACGCTGATGGCATACGCCCGGCTGTTCTTCGGCATCTCCTCTGCGGCGATCACTCCGACCACGAAGGCAAGGGCGATCCCCATTGGTCGTCCGATGGTTTGGCTGGCGACGAGTAGCTCGAAACTCGGAGCCACGGCGCCCAACATCGTCAGCAGCGGGGCAAGGAAGGCAACCACGATGAGCACGCGTCTTCGCCCGACGCGATCGGCGATCACTGCTGCGGGCAGGGCAAAGACGATGCCGGCGCGCACGATCGAGCCGGAGTCGCCTTTTGCCGTCTCGCTGATCCCGAAGTCGTCAGCAGCGAAGCCCACGGTCTGGGTGAAGATCGTGTTGATGAACGCTGCTGACATCGACGCTGCTGCGAGCAGGCCGATCACCAGCACTTGGGTGGCGTCGACCTCGTCGGGGGGTGACCACCACCCTTTGGGCTTGAGTCGTCGCGCGATCACGCCCCGCACCGGAAGTTCGAAGAGCCAGCCGAACCAGGGAATGCGGAGTCGGTAGCGAGTTCGCTCCACGATGCGATCGTTCGAGATGTCGACGATGCGCTGATAGGTGGTGAACGGCCCGTGGTGCTGGCCGAACACGACCTGCTCGTCGGTTCGTTCCAGTTCGGTTTCGACGATCAGGTCGGTGCGACACGCATCGATGCGCTCGCGGTGCGACGGGTCGTTGGGCCACCGACGGGTGACCATGCGCCCACCTGGCTCCACCGGGTGAGCATACTGGTGAGCTGTGAGCGAATCAGATCAGACCATCACCGTGCGCGGCAACGGTCCTCTCTCGGGCACCGTGATGTTGCCGGGCGCCAAGAACTCGGTGCTGAAGCTGATGGCCACCACGATCCTGTGCGACGGCCCGCATGAGTTGACCAATGTTCCCGACATCGTCGACGTGGCGATCATGGGCGACCTGCTCGCTGCGATCGGGGTCGAGATGAACCGTCCGGCACCGGGCGAACTCGTGCTGTTCAATACCGGTGAGATCACGCCGGTGGCTCCCTATGAGCTGGTGGAGCGGATCAGAGCGTCCATCAACGTGCTGGGGCCGCTGCTGACCCGCTGCGGTGAAGTTCGGTTGTCCATGCCGGGTGGCGATGACTTCGGTGCCCGCCCGATCGACATGCACATTGCGGGTCTCGAAGCAATGGGCGCCGAGTTCAAGTTCAGCCACGGCTATCTCGAAGCTCGCGCTGATCGTCTGCACGGTGCCGACATCACGTTCGACTTTCCGAGTGTCGGCGCCACCGAGAACCTGATGACTGCCGCGGTGCTGGCTGACGGCGTCACCACGATCGACAACGCGGCGCGCGAACCCGAGATCACCGACCTCTGTGAGTTCCTCGTGTCGATGGGCGCCCAGATCGACGGCATCGGCACCTCGACGCTGCGGATCGAAGGCGTGCAGCAACGCGACCTACGCCCAGTGGCCCACCGCACGGTCCCCGACCGGATCCAAGGCGCCACGTACCTGGCGGCTTGTGCCGTGGCCGGTGGAGAACTCGACATCGTCGGTGCCCGCGGCGACCATATGACCATGCTCCTCGAACGTTTCGGTGACATGGGCTTGGAGCTGACGGTGACCGACTCGGGTATTCGCGTGGCGGCCGATGAGCGACCGCGCTCGATCGACGTGGCCACGCTTCCGTATCCAGGGATCGCCACGGATTACAAACCGCTCATCATCACGATGCTGGCGGTCGCCGATGGGGTCGGCATCGTCACCGAGAACCTCTACCCGGGTCGATTCCGCTACGTCGAAGAGCTCCAGCGCCTCGGCGCTGACGTGCGAACCAGCGGCCACCATGCCGTCATCCGCGGCGTGCCGCGACTGTCGGGGGCGCCGGTGAAGGCCCATGACATTCGTGCCGGCGCCGCAATGGTCGTCGCTGGTCTTGCAGCCGAAGGAGAAACCGTCATCTCGGGCGTGCACCACATCGACCGTGGCTATGACGACCTGGTTGGACGCCTCCAAGCCGTGGGCGCCACGATCGAACGCAACTGATGTAGAGGTTTGGGTCTGACCCCAAGTTCTACATGTAGAGGTTGGGGTCAGACCCAAACCTCTACATCAGTGTTTGCGGCTGGTGATTGCGAGCGGGATGATCATGACCAGGTGGGCGGCCGCCGACATGATCCACACGTTGCGCGCTCCTCCGAGCAGGTCGGTGCCGCTCGCCTCGCCGAGCAGTGTCGCCATCAACGCCAGCCCGAAGCTCGACGCCATGCGCCGGGCGGTCTGGTGCGCGGCGTACCCCATCCCCTGGTCGTCATCGGACAACGCTCGCAGCGCCATGCCCGTCGTGAGGATGCCGCAGGCGCCGCCGCCGAGCCCGAACAACGCGGCGCCGGGAAGGTATACCGTCCAGAAGGAGGGCGTGGCGTCGAAGGCGACCGCCCAGTAGAGCGGCCCCGCAGCTGCGACGATCGCACCGATGGCGGTCGGCCAGAACATGCCGTATCGAGCGCTGGCCTTGCCACCCACCCACCCGGTGATCGCCGAGAAGATGAACGAAACGCTGATGGCCTGGCCGGTGTCGCGCACCGACCACCCCCAGATCTCGCTCAGCACGAACGAGGTCGAGAAGAACCAGGAGAAGAAACCGAGTTGCTGCAATGCCGCAGCAAACGTCGGACCGGCGTATCCACCGACGCGCAGGAGGTGGAGCGACAGCAGCGGATTGTCGTGGCGCCGTGACCGGTCGAGGAAAAAGCCGAACGCGGCGATGCCGAGCGCGAATGCGGTCTGGGTCTTGATGTCGCCCCAGCCCCACACGCGGCTTTGCGACAAGCCGAGCGCGATCGTGCCGATTCCCAGAGTGGCCAGCGCCACGCTGGGAGGGTCGAGTCGTCGTGGTGCGTCCGTGTCCGCCGATTCGCGCAGAACCCGATTCCCGACGACGTAGCTGCCGAGTGCGATCGGCGCGATCGAGGCCAGCGCGAAACGCCATCCGAAAGCGTCGAGGATCTCTGCGCCGAGCGTCGGACCCAGCATCGCGGCCACAGAGCCGATCGAACCCCACACGCCGACAGCGAAGGCTCGACGATGCGTTGGAATGTCACTCAACACCAATGTGAGGCCGGTGGCGCTCACGAGCGCGCCGCCGATTCCCTGGACCATGCGCGATGCGATCAACACGCCGACCGCCGGCGACAGCGCTGACATCAGCGAGCCGACGAACAGCACGATCATCCCCGTTTGGAACACTCGCTTGCGTCCGAACGCGTCGCCGAGTCGGCCAGCGACCAGCAGGAGACCGGCGACCACGACCAGGTAGCCGGTGCTCACCCAGGAGATGGTGGCCCGCGTGGCATCGGGAAACGACTCCGCAATCGCTGGCAATGACACCGACAGCAGACCGGCATCGAGCACGAACAAGAAGATGCTCGCCGCACCGACCGCGAACGCTCTCCACGCCCGCGTCGTCTCACTCGCCGAACGGTCAGTGCTGACCGATGTCGAGTTGACCATGCACGCCAGAGTACGCACCGGGGTGTCGAGCCCGGCTGGTCGGACCCCCAACCTCTACATCAGGCGGTGAGGGTGGCGAGCGCGGCGTCGTACTGCTCGACGAGGCGATTGACGATCACCTGCGCGGGTACCACATCAGAGACTGCACCGATGCCTTGGCCCGCTCCCCAGATGTCCTTCCACGCCTTCGAATCCGACGTGCCACCAGAACCGAAGTCCATGGCACTGGGGTCGGACTCGGGCAGGTCATCCGGGTCGAGGCCCGCCGCTTCGATACTGCCGCGCAGATAGTTCCCGTGCACGCCCGTGAACAGGTTGCTGTACACGATGTCGGCTGCGCCGCTGTCGGCGACCATTTGCTTGTATTCGGGCTCGTTGTTGGCCTCTTCAGCGGTGAGGAAGGCCGAGCCGACGTACGCGAAGTCTGCACCGCACGCTCGGGCCGCCAGAACCGACCGGCCGTGCGCGATTGCGCCGGAGAGCAGCACCGGCCCGTCGAACCACTCGCGAATCTCTTGCACCAAGGCGAACGGTGACTGTGTGCCGGCGTGGCCGCCAGCGCCAGCGGCCACAGCGATCAGGCCATCAGCGCCCTTTTCGATCGCCTTGCGAGCGAACCGGTCATTGATCACGTCGTGCAACACGATGCCGCCATAGGAGTGCACGGCATCGTTCACCTCGGGGCGTGCGCCGAGTGACGTGATGATGATCGGCACCTCGTGCTCGACACAGGTGGCCATGTCCTCGTCGAGGCGCTTGTTGGACCCGTGCACGATCTGGTTCACGGCGAATGGCGCCACCGGTAGGCCAGGGTTGGCTGCAGCGAACTCGGCGAGCTCCGCAGTGATGCGATCAAGCCAGTCGTTCAGCGCCGCAGCCGGGCGAGCATTGAGTGCCGGGAACGAACCGATGATGCCCGCCTTGCACTGGGCGATGACGAGCTCGGGTCCCGAGCAGATGAACATCGGCGACGCGACCACCGGAAGGGCGAGCGGAGTACGGAGGATTTCGGGCAAGGTCGACATGAATCAATCCGTTTCGGAGGCGGCGGTCGGGGACATCTCGTCAGCTGCAGCATCGACACGCTTCTTCGCCAAGATCAGCAGTCCGGCGATTGCCGCGATCGGCCCGCCGATGAGCAGCGCTTCATCCCACCCGCCCTCGTGAGCCACGAGCGGCGTGAGCGTTGTGAGCAGAGAGATCACGACATGGATCGTACGAGCCACCGTGATTGAATGTTCAAGGTGATGCGTGAACAGGTGGAAATCACGATCGAGGTCATCCGCCCTGCGCTTCAGGCCGACGGTGGCGATGTGGTCCTGCACGCCGTGCACGAAGACACCGGCATCATCGAAGTCATGCTCACCGGTGCGTGTGTTGGCTGCCCTTCGTCGAACAACACGCTGAAGTCGGGCATCGAACGCATCATGCGTGATCGCGTCGATGGTGTCACCGAAGTGATCGACGTTGCCGTGCACGACCCGGCTGCTGTTGCCGAAGCGTGCACGAATCCAGCCGGGCACACCTCCTGATTGGGCGGCGGGAGCCGTGATCCGGGAGACTGTGAACGATGGCTCGTAAGCGCACGCCCGCACCAGAACTGTTCCAAGCTGCCCTCGCTGGAGACCGAGCATCGCTGGCGCGGCTGCTCTCATTGATCGAGCGTGGTGACGACGACGCCCGCGAGATCGGCCGGCTGGCGTACCCGCTGTCAGGCTCTGGGTACACCGTCGGGCTCACCGGCGCACCCGGCGCCGGCAAGTCCACGCTCACGTCGGCCACGATCAAGCACCTGCGCTCTCTCGAACTCGAGATCGCGGTGCTGGCCATCGACCCGTCGTCGCCGTTCACCGGCGGTGCAATTCTCGGTGATCGAGTCCGCATGCAGGACCACGCGACGGACCCGGGCGTGTTCATCCGCTCCATGGCGACCCGCGGGCATCTGGGCGGGCTGTCGCTCGCAACGCCCGAAGCGGTTCGAGCACTCGATGCGATCGGGCGCAAGTGGATCCTCGTGGAAACCGTTGGCGTCGGTCAGGTCGAAGTCGAGGTGGCAGGCAAAGCCGACACCACCATCGTCGTGGTCAATCCCGGCTGGGGCGACAGCGTGCAGGCGAACAAGGCCGGGCTGATGGAGATCGCCGACATCTTCGTGATCAACAAGTCCGATCGCAAGGGCGCTGACGAAACCCGCCGTGACCTGATGCAGATGCTCGACCTCTCCGACATCGCACACGAGGCGTGGCGCGCTCCGATCATCGACACGGTCGGCACGACCGGTGCGGGCGTCGAGGAACTTTGGAACACGGTGCTCGAACACCGGGCGTTCGCAGAGTCTTCGGGGCTGCTGCTCGAGCGTCGCACCTTCCGCCTTCGTGAAGAGCTTCGCGAGATCATCGCACAGCGCCTGGGCCGCAAGGCTCGCCAGATCTGCACCGGTGACCGGTGGGACGAACTGACCGAAGAGGTCGTGCAACGCTCTGTCGACCCGTGGTCGGCCGCCGACGAGATGCTCGCCGGCCTGGCCTGAATCTGCCCTCCCGTTCGATCCGCAGCGTTTCCAGAGTTTTCTCGGGAGTCACGAACTCGCGCCGCTAGCTACCTCATGACTGTCTGCCCGAGGTCGATCCGCACGAGGATCCGAGTCTGCTGCCGGCGTGATCGCAGCGGTTCCATTCGGTGCCTCGGGTGACGGTCTGACAGGCTGCGGAGATGGCTTACGAACTGTTGACGCTCGAACGACGTGACGACGGGGTTGCCGTTGTCACGCTTGCGAACGGAAAGGTCAACCCGCTGTCTCGTGAGCTGCTTGGAGAGCTGAAGCAGGCGGCTGACGAGTTGGCTGCTGACCTGCCGGGCGCAGTCGTCGTGACCGGTGGAGAGCGGATCTTCGCTGCAGGCGCCGACATCTCACAGTTCGGCGGCGCTGCCGAAGCTGCCGAGATCGCACCGCTGTTTCACGCGGCCATCGGTGCGTTCGCCGGTCTCCCACGTTTCGTGATCGCCGCGGTAAGCGGGTACGCACTCGGTGGTGGGTGCGAGCTCGCACTGGGTTGCGACTACCGAATCGCGTCAGAGAAGGCGGTGTTCGGCCAGCCCGAGATCCTGCTCGGGATCATCCCCGGTGGCGGCGGTACGCAGCGATTGTCGCGCCTGATCGGCCCGTCAAAGGCCAAAGAGATGTGTCTGACCGGCCGGCAGGTGAAGGCCGACGAAGCGTTGCGGATTGGGCTCGCCGACGAGGTCGTTGCACCCGATGAACTCCACGATCGTGCGCTTGCGCTGGCCGCCGAAGTCGCCAAGGGAGCCCTGGCCGCCCAGGGCATCACGAAGCGCGTCATCGATGCCGGTCTGTCCACGTCGCTCGATGCTGGTCTGCTGCTCGAAGTCGATGGTTTCGTTGAAGTGTTTGGCACCGATGACAGCCAGATCGGGGTGAAGAGCTTCCTCGAAAACGGTCCCGGAAAGGCCGCTTTCACCGGCAAGTGACCATCAACCGACGTCCGGCAACGTTTGGTGACGATTGGTGTCAGACACCGGTTGGGGTGACGGCGGTGGGGCTCTGGCGAAGCGACCAGGCGTCTTTCGCCAGCCACAGACCGATCGCGGTCACGACCACGATGGAACCCGCCACGACCGCGTACGCAACGGTGCGCCCGAACGACTCGTAGACCTGCCCGGTCACCATCGCCATCACGCCTGCCATCAACGCCTGCGAGGCGCCGAGCATCCCCTGCGCACCGGCCTGGCGATCTGCGGGCACGACCATTCCAGCGGCCACGCCCGCAGCAGAGATCGTCGCGCCGTCGCTGAGTGCGTGGAACATGGCGAGCGCGAAGATCAGCCCGCCGGTGGGCAACAAGCCGTAGCCCATCAGGAATCCGGCGCCGGCGAGCAGGCCGATCGCTGCGAGCTTGAACGGTCCGAACGACTGGGCAAGACGACCACCCCATGGTCCGAGGAAGATCAGTGGCAGCGCGAACAGGGTGATGCCCAGGTTGGCAATCCACTCTTCGGTACCCAGTTCGTCGTGAACGAGCGACCACAGCGCGTCGAATCCACCGATCATGATGAAGGTCACCCCGGCCAACACCGTCGCTCCGGCGAAGGCCCGGTTCCGCAACAGATCGATGGCCAAGCGCTTCTTGGGGCGGAACGCTTCAGAGGTCTCGTCGACAGGGACCCGGGCGACGAAGGGCAACAGGATCAGCGAGATCGCGCCAACCACGATGAACGGCGACGGGATACCGAACGGCCCGACCAGCACCGCTGAGATCGCAGGCCCCATGGCGAACCCGAACACGTCGGCCGACAGCAGCCGACCGAGATTGGTCCCCAGGTTCTCCGGATCGGCCAGGATGACGATGCGCCGGATCGCCGGGCTCGCCGCGCCGACCCCGAGGCCGTTGATGATTCGCCCGATGACGATGGGCAACAAGCTCGTCCCGACCGCCATGAGCAGGAGCCCGGCGACGCTCACGAGTACGCCGATGACCACGGTCTTGCGAGCGTGGCCTCGGTCGGCAAACGGGGCGAACAGCACCTGGGAGATGAACCCGGACAAGAAGCCGATGCCGATGACGAAGCCGATGGCGCCAGCCCCGATGCCGTACTCGGTCTTGTAGTCGTCGACGATCGTGAACAGCACGCCGTACCCGGCGGCGAGCGTGCCGTTGAGCCCGCCGAACGCGAGCACCATCCGCAGCGGAGTGGGGCGGGTGTCGGTCACCCGAGTGCGACGAGGCCGGTTTCGAAGCGGCTGCTCA
>JBGCEY010000024.1:0-16165 GCA_045106645.1 Ilumatobacter sp. | reverse complement strand
AAGGGGGGTTTAAGCCCCCCGCGTCTGCCAATTTCGCCACCCGGGCGGACATCAGCAGACTACGACTCGATCAGGCCGCACCGCGTGACACGTTGCTGACTTCCGCACTCGGAGCCGCCTGCATGGTCTGCCACAACTCGTTGCGGACTCGGTCGGCGTCGGGCGTGACCAGTCGATTCGTCGCCACCACACCTTCGATCATGTCTGCCAGCACCGCTTCGCGCGGTCGACCCTTCACTCGAATCGACACGACCGCTCCCCCACCTTCGGCTTCGGTACGACGACGAATAGTCCTGTCGACACCCACGAGACGCGGCGGGCAACGAAAGCTCGGGCCGAGTAGCTGTTGGCGCGTTGCGGCCCGCGTGAGTCGGCGCGCCGCGTGGGCGAACTCGACGGTTGATGCGAACTCCATACCCCTATCTAAGCGAAGGGGTGTGGCAGAGTTCGCGGGTCAGCTCTCCGGCGCTTGCTCCTCAGGGAGCGGAGCGAGCTCGGGAAGGTCACCGGGGCCGAGGTAGACAATGACCTTGGCCACGCCGATGCCCGGGACGGGAGGCGCTTCGCTGGCCGGCAGAATCGAGACATCGGTCAGTTCGAAGCCCAGGTCTTGGGCCACCACCTGAGCTTCACCGATGAATTCCTCGAGGTAGTACAGCGTTGTCTGCTGGGCCGGAACGGCACCCACGACGCCACGCACATCGATGTAGCCCGCATCGTTGAGTCGAGCAACGACTGGTGGGATTCGTTCGCCGGCGGAGGTTCCGTTCACCACGAGCACGCCGGTGAAGAAACGTTCGGTTGGGGCCACCAGCGTGGTCGGCACCGCGGTGGTCGAACTCGTGCTGGTCGTTTCCGGGATGGTCGTCGTCGACGTGGTCGTCGTGGTGGTCGTGGTCTCGGCCACGGTGGTCGTGGTCGACGTGGTGGTCGTGGTCACCACGGGCTCAGCGTCGCTCGTCTCTTGGTACACGAGCGTCGCCAACAGCCCCGCCACGAGCACGCCGAGGATGATGTTCAGGGCCGTGGTCTTGGACATGGCGAGCGACTACGAGGCGGTCAGCTGAAGAAGTCGAGGCCGACGACGTCACGACCGAGGTACACCACGATTTGGATGTCCTCATCGAGCGAGGCAACGCCCGGCGCACCGGACAGGGGGAACACGAGTGCCGGATCGACGCCGGTATCTGCTGCCAAGCGTTCCGCTTCGCCCTGCAGCCCCTCGGCCGCAAAGATCACGGTGACGTCAACGATGTCGGTGCCATCAGCGCTGATCACGTCTCCATAGCCCGCTGCTTCGAGCGCGGCCGATGCCGCGCTCGCTGCGCCGCCGACATTGGCTCCATTTGCAGCAACGATGTTCAGGCTCGTGCGATCCGCCAGTGGCATGGTGGTCGTCGTGGTTGTCGAGGTGGTGGTGGTCGTCGTGGTCGACGCTTCGGCTGCATCGTCGGTCGCTTCGCCGGCGTCATCGTCACTCGCATCATCCGTCGCCGCTGCGCCAGCGCTGGCCTCGTTGCCGGCACCGGCATCGGCATCGGCATCGGTGTCGGCGGACTCGAACAGTGGCGCCTCGGTGGTGGACGTGACCGCAACGGGCTCGGTCGGCGTCTGGATGGTCGCCTCACGCTCCTCGAAGGTGGGCACCCCGGCAATCGCCACGCCCGCGCCAAGGCTCAGCACTGCAACGACGACATAGACCCACAATTGCGTTTTCATGACCAGCTGAGGCTAACCCGAGCAGGGGTGGCGCCTGCGGGACCGTGGCCTACAGTTCGTTCCGATGTCTGGTCCGACACTGAGCCCTGTGCAGCAACGCACATTGGACCAGTTGAAACGGACCGGCGATCCCGTGGTGTTCGACCGTGAGTTCGTGGCCGACGTGCGTGACGAGATGCAGGCCGCACTCGATCACTTCGCCAGTCGACTCGGCGACCGCGAGGAATTGTGGATCTCGAAACACAAGATCGCCACCGTGCTCGACTGCGAAGAACAGCACCTGCAGCCCGATGAGTTCCAGTGGACCACGTCGAACGCCAAGGGCACCATTGCCCACAGAGCGATCGAGCTGTCGATCTCGTGGCGCGGTGAGCCGACTCCCATCGATCTCGTCGACGAGGCGCTCAGCCGACTGGCCGACGACAACAGCGGCATCGGCATGTGGGTCGCCACGCTCGACGAGGCCGACGAAGCCGACGTTCGCGGCCAGAGCGTCGAACGCGTCACGTCGTTCATCGAGAACTTCCCACCGCTGTCGAAGCGCTGGCGTCCAATCACCGAGGCGTCGGTGCGCTGGCCGAATCGCGGGCCGATCACACTTGCCGGCAAGGTGGATCTTCTTTTCGGCGTGCCCGAGGGCATCGAGAGCCGCAAGGTGATCATCGACTTGAAGACCGGGCGGCCGAACCTTCGACACCGTCAAGATCTGGCGTTCTACGCGCTTCTCGAGACCCTCGTCCGCGAGGTTCCGCCGCGCAAGGTCGCCACCTTCTACCTCGACGCAGCCGACGCTCATGCTGACGATGTGACCGAAGCACTCATCGAGTCCGCCATGCGACGCACGCTCGATGGCATCAACGCACTGGTGGAGTTGCACGCCGAGGGTCGGGCACCGCGTCGACAAGCGGGCGTGAGCTGTCGATGGTGCCCGCTGCGCGACACCTGCGAACAGGGCGTTGCCTACCTTGCTGCGGCGAACGCCGACTGAGCCACTGGGTAGCGTGAGCGCCATGAGTGAACCGGTGCAGCCGATCGATCGCGATGCTCGGGTATTCGTTGCGGGCCACGGGGGCCTGGTGGGTTCGGCGATCATGCGCCGACTCGAGCGCGACGGATTCTCGAACGTGTTGACCGCGACCCGCGCCGAACTCGATCTGCGCGACCAAGCAGCAGTGTCCACGTGGTTTCGCGAGCATCGTCCAGACCACGTGTTCCTCGTGGCGGGGACCGTTGGCGGGATCATGGCGAACAGCACGCGTCCCGCCGAGTTCCTGTACGACAACATGATGATTCACGGCACGGTGGTTCACGCCGCGCACGAGGTCGACGTCACCAAGCTGCTGTATCTCGGCTCGTCGTGCATCTACCCCCGCCACGCGAACCAGCCCATCGATGAGCAGCAACTCCTGAACGGCCCGCTGGAGCCGACGAACGAGCCCTACGCGATCGCGAAGATCGCCGGCATCAAGCTGTGCCAGGCGTACCGCAAACAGTACGGGCGGGACTTCATCTCGGCAATGCCCACGAACCTGTACGGCCCGAACGACAACTTCGACCTCACCTCGAGCCACGTGCTGCCGGCGCTGATGCGCAAGTTCCACGACGCCAAAACTGCTGGCGACGCGGGTGTCGAGGTGTGGGGAACGGGGTCACCGATGCGTGAGTTCCTCCACGTCGATGATCTCGCTGATGCGTGTCTGTACCTCATGGACCACTACAGCGACCACGACCACGTCAACGTCGGCACGGGAGTGGACCTGCCGATCCGGGAACTGGCCGAAAAGATCCGCGACGCCGTGTATCCCGATGCCGAGCTGGTGTTCGATCACACCAAACCCGACGGCATGCCCCGAAAGGTGCTCGACGTCGCCAAGCTGCGCGGGCTCGGGTGGGAGCCGACCATCAGCCTCGACAACGGCATTGCAAGCACCTACGAGTGGCTACTCGAACAAGCCAACGGCACCCTCCGCGGCACCTGATGTAGAACTTTGGGTCTGACCCCAACCTCTACATGTAGAACTTTGGGTCAGACCCCAACCTCTACATCAGGCGAATGCGATCGGCAGGATGATCGACGACATGACGAGGGTGGAGAGCGTCAGCGGGAGACCGACTCGGGTGAAGTCGGTGAAGCGGTAGCCGCCGAGGCCGAACACCATCAGGTTGGTCTGATAGCCGACGGGTGACAGGAACGAGCACGACGCACCGATCAGCACGGCGAAGGCCAGCATCTTCGGATCGGACCCGAGGTCGTTGGACACCGAGATCGCCACCGGGACCATGAGCGCGGCCGCAGCGGTGTTGGTCACCAGTTCGGTCAGCACGATCGTGACCAGCATCGTGGCGACGACGATGCCGACGTCGCCGAGGCCGAGGGAGTCCGCCCGTTCCACCACAGACGCCACCTCGCCCGCCAGTCCACTCATCGACACGGCGGCACCCAGGCTGATGGCGACAGCCATCGTCAGTACCACGTTCATGTTGATCGCCTGCCACGCCTCACTCACCGAGATCGCGCCGCCGGCAACCACGACGATCGCGGCGACCAGCGCGGCCTCGAACAAGCTGAGTGCGCCGAATGCAGCGAGCAGGATCATCGCCACGGTCGCAGCAACCACCAGCCACGATCGGTTCCGACGCTCCGGTGGCGCCTCGCTCACACCCGCCACAAGCGAGAAGTCTGCGTGATTGCGCCAATGCTGTCCGAAGGAGTCGTCGGCGAGCACCAGCAACACGTCGCCGGCTCGCAGCGGGATGCGTCCGAGTTGGCCACCGAGTTCGCCATCAGCTCGATGGATCGCCATCACCGCAGCGCCGTAGCGGCCGCGAAACGCAACCGAGCGCAACGTCGCACCCACCAGTTCGGACCCCGGCGACACGACCGCCTCGAACAGCCGCGTGCCCGGACCCTCTGCGCTCGACACGTGTTGTTCTTCAAGTGGCGACAGCCCGTCGAAACCATGAAGGTCGACCACCCGCCCGACGTCGCCGACGAAGCAGAGGACGTCGCCGGAGCGCAGCACCGTGGCCGGCGACGCTGCGAGCGCAGTGGCGTCACCATCCTCGAACTGTCCGGCATCGTCCAAACCTCCGACACCGTCCAAACCTCCGGCACCGTCGAGCGGTCCGCCAGCATCTGGCTGTCCGCGACGGTTGCGTTGTCCACGATCGTCGGTGCGTTCGATCAACGCAAGGAACACTCCGTCCAGGTTGCGCAGACCCGAGTCGGCAACGGTGCGCCCGACGAGGGGCCCTCCGTCGACCACACGTGCGGCAACTTGAAACTCTCGGCCACGGCGATTCAGTTCGTCGGAAGCCGCGGTGCGTTCGGGCAGAAGCCGAGGTCCGATGGTGGTCAACAGCACCACGCCGACGATTGCGACCGGGAGACCAACGAGCGTGATGTCCAACACACCCAGTGGCTCCTCTCCGGCCTGCACGAACAGATCGGCAACGACCAGGTTGGTGGATGTGCCGATCAACGTGATCACACCACCGAGGATGCTGGCGAATGAGAGCGGAAGGAGGAAGCGCGATGCGTTTCGGCCGTTGCGCTGCGACCATCGCACCACCCTCGGCGCGAACATCGCGACCACAGGGGTGTTTGGAACCACTGCCGAGATCGCTGCCGTTGCCGTGGTGAGCGCAAACATCGGGCGTTCGCGTTCGAGAAGTCGATCGACCAGGTTGACGAACGTCCCGGTTGCGGTGACCGCTCCCGCCAGCACGTAGAGCGCCGCAATCGTCGCTGGCGCTGTGGACGACAACCCGCTCAATGCGATCGGCGCGTCGATGACATCGGCGAACATCAACACGCCAACGGCCGCGGCGAGGACGAAGACCGGTGGGAATCGGTCCAGCAGCAGCGCCATCACCGCGACGAGCAGAACAGCGAGCGCAATCCACGAATCAGCACTCATGTTCAGCACCTTTCACGTTCGGGTTCTGCGCACTCCGGGTTCTTGAACCGGGTTGCAGAATCCGTGCTCAGCGGAGGATGCCATTCGCTCGCAGCGCAGCGATGACTTCGTCGGCTGCTTCCTCAGCGCTGACGGCCGTGGTGTCGACGTGGACCTCGGGCGACTCGGGCGACTCGTAGGGCGAGTCGATCCCCGTGAAGTTGGTCAGCTCGCCTGACCGCGCCTTGGCGTACAGACCCTTCGGGTCGCGTGCTTCGGCGACGTCGATCGGAGTGTCGACGTGCACTTCGATGAACTCGCCTGCCTCAACCCGATTGCGGGCGAGTTCGCGCTCGGCGCGGAACGGCGAGATGAACGACACCAGCACGATCAATCCAGCATCGACCATCAAGCCCGACACCTCGGCAATGCGCCGGATGTTCTCCACCCGATCGGCATCGGTGAAGCCCAGGTCGCGGTTCAATCCGTGTCGAACGTTGTCGCCGTCGAGCAAGTAACTGCGTGCGCCGAGCGTGTGCAGTTTCGACTCGACGATGTTCGCAATGGTCGATTTACCCGACCCGGACAGACCCGTGAACCACACCACACCCGGTTGATGGTTGTTCTGCTCGGCACGAGCGGCCTTGTCGACCTGGACGTCCTGCCAATGGATGTTGTGGCTACGCCGCAGTGCGAAGTGCAACATCCCTGCGCCCACGGTGGTCTGAGTGAGCTTGTCGATGATGATGAACGAGCCCGTGTCGCGGTTGTCGGCGTACGCATCGAACGGGATCGCCCGATCGAGGCTGAGGTTGCACACACCGATCTCGTTCAACTCGAGCGTGTTCGCTGCGAGGTGTTCGAGGCTGTTGACGTCGACGCGATACTTCGGGTTGGCGATGTTCACGCCGACCGTGCGAGTGCCGACCTTCATAAGGTACGGGCGCCCAGGCAGCATCTCGTCTTCGTGCATCCACACGATGTGGGCTTCGAATTGGTCAGCCACTTCGGCAGGACTGTCGCCAGCACACAGCAGGTCGCCACGCGACGCGTCGATCTCGTCGGCGAGGGTGATGGTGACCGATTGGCCAGCAACGGCTTCGTCGAGATCGCCATCCATCGTGACGATGCGATCGACGGTGGAGGTGGTGCCCGCCGGGAGCACCCGGATCGGGTCACCCGGCTTCACGCTGCCGCCCACGATGTGACCGGAGAAGCCACGGAAGTCCAGGTTTGGTCGGTTGACCCACTGGATGGGCAGGCGGAACGGGCCGTCTGCCACGTCGTCGTCGACGGGCACGGTTTCGAGGTAGCCGATCAACGTGGCGCCGCTGTACCACGGCGTGTTGGCGCTCGGCTCGACGATGTTGTCGCCCTTCAGTGCCGACACGGGGATGAACGTGATGTCCTCGAGGCCGACCTGGCCTGCGAACTCGGTGTACTCGGCGCTGATCGCGTCGAACACGTCCTGGGAGTAGTCGACGAGATCCATCTTGTTGATCGCCACGACGATGCGCTTGATGCCCAGCAGTGACACGAGGTAGCTGTGCCGACGGGTCTGGGTGAGGATGCCTTTGCGCGCATCGACCATCACCACAGCAACGTCGGCCGTCGAGGCGCCGGTGACCATGTTGCGCGTGTACTGCTCGTGGCCGGGGGTGTCGGCCACGATGAACTTGCGCTTCTCGGTGGAGAAGAACCGGTATGCCACGTCGATGGTGATGCCCTGCTCGCGCTCGGCGGTCAGGCCATCGAGCAGCAACGCGAAATCGAGATCGGTTCCCTGGGTTCCGACCTTGGCCGAATCGGCCTCGAGCGCTGCGAGATGGTCCTCGAACACCAGGTGAGATTCGTACAGCAGCCGCCCGATGAGCGTGGACTTGCCGTCGTCGACCGAGCCACACGTGATGAAGCGCAGCAGCGACTTGTACTGATGCGACGTGAGGTAGGCCTCGATGTCATCGGCGATGAGTTCAGACGAGTGCGCCATCAGAAATAGCCCTTCTCGCAGCAGACCATGTTGGGAAACGACGAGTGCGCCATCAGAAATAGCCTTCCTGCTTCTTCTTCTCCATGGAGCCGGCAGAGTCGGTGTCGATCAGGCGACCTTGGCGTTCGGAGGTGGTGGCCATGAGCATCTCTTGGACGACGTCGAGCAATGTGGTGGCATCGGATTCGATCGCGCCGGAGAGCGGATAGCAGCCGAGGGTGCGAAAGCGCACCGACTTCATCTCCGGCTCTTCGCCGTCACGCAGCTGGAACCGGTCGTCGTCGATCATGATCAGCGTGCCGTCACGCTCGACGACCGGGCGCGGCGCGGACAGGTAGAGCGGGACGATCGGAATCTGCTCCAGGTGCACGTATTGCCACACGTCCAGCTCGGTCCAGTTCGAGATCGGGAAGACACGCAACGATTCGCCGGGGCTGCGTCGACCGTTGTAAGCCTGCCAGAGCTCCGGACGCTGACGCTTGGGGTCCCACTGATGCTGCGGCGAGCGGACCGAGAAGATGCGCTCCTTGGCCCGCGACTTCTCCTCGTCGCGCCGAGCACCACCGAAGCACAGGTCGAACTTGTTGATGTCGATGGCTTGCTTGAGCCCTTCGGTTTTCCACATGTCGGTGTGCGTTGAGGAACCGTGATCGAACGGGTTGATGCCCTTCTCGATGCACTCCGGGTTCTGATGCACGATGAGGTCCATGCCGACGTCGGCCGCCGTACGATCACGGAACTCGTACATCTGGTTGAACTTCCAGGTGGTGTCCACATGCACGAGCGGGAACGGCGGAATGCTCGGGAAGAACGCCTTGCGCGCCAGGTGCAGCATGACCGAGCTGTCCTTGCCGACCGAATAGAGCATGGCAGGGCGATCGGACTCGCTGACCGCCTCTCGCATGATCTGGATCGCTTCGGCTTCGAGCCGTTGCAGATGAGTGAGCCGCGCACCGCTCGGGTTCGCATTGGTCGGAGCGGTCGTCGTTGCCATAGTTTGCATTGTCTACCTCATCGGTAGACAATGTGCAACACTTGAATGCCGGCTTGAGCAACAACAGAAGCGCGAACTACGGATTCTTCGACCCGGTTCAAGAATCCGTAGTTGGTCACGTGAGGACGGACTGCACCGCAGCGACGACGTCGTCGTGGAAACGACCGCTGGTTGCAATCACGCCGCCGCCCGCTCGCAAGCGGTCGCCACGACCGAAGTCCAGGGGCTGGCCGTGCACGTCGGTCACCACTCCCCCGGCACACTCGACGACGAACTTGCCGGCAGCGTGGTCCCAGATCTTCTCTTCGTAGTCGGCACGGGTCGGCAAGCGGAGGTAGATCGAGGCATCACCGCGGGCAACGGCGGCGTACTTGCACTGGCTGTCGATGCGGTACGGATCGCTCGAGATCCCCAGCGCTTGGGCAATCTGCGCCGACTGGCTCTGGTCGGAGTGCCCAGACTCGACGGATTCACAGAATCGAGCGTCCGCGAGCTCCGATGGGTCGTCGACACGAATTGGCGTGCCGCCAACGCCGTCTGCGCCGAGTGCTTGGATCGTAGCAACGCCGTCGACTCCCACCAGCAAGGCCCCGCTGGTGCCGTCGGGGTTCGGCAGGTTCGGGCAGCCAAGCACACCGAGCACCACTTCGCCGTCTTCGATCAACGCGAGGGCGATGGCGTACTGATCACCGCGCAGGAAGCCCTTGGTGCCATCGATCGGGTCGAGCGTCCAGTAGCTCCCGCCGGGCGTGGCGTCGCCCGAGCCGATACCGACGGCGTCGATCACCGCTGCGGCGTCGAACGAGTCGACAGCAAGCCCGATGCTGGCCAGGTCACCGATGCCGGTGAGCAGGTCTGCCTGGTCGATCAGATCGTCTGGGGTTTCCTCACCGACCACGCAAACGTCACCGAGTGCGTCAGCAAGCGTTCGACACACCACGGCTTGCGCTGCGAAGTCGGCCACGGTGACCGGGCTGGCGTCGTCTTTGGTCAAGGTGTCGCCTGCAGCGAGGCGGCCCTGAGCGAACGCCGTGGCCACGGCGGCACGATCGACGGCGGTGACGGCTGCGTTGATGAGTGACGGGTCGATCGGCATGGCGTCCCCTTGGGAGATGGTGGCGTTCGTTACGGGCCTGGCCCGTAACGAACGGGTGAGTGGTCAGGTGGATTCGCGCTGGGCGGTGTCGTGGCCGTATTCGGTGGCGAGTTCGGCAACGCTTGCGGGAAGGTCGCCGTTGACGAGTTGGGCGAGCGACACGGTTTCGAGGACACGTCGCAGGCTGGCGCGGATGGCCATCCACACGATCGGCAGCGAGTCGGCCGGCGGTTCGTAGCTGAGTGAACGAAGGCTCTCGTCGTGGATGTCGGCGAGCGGGCCGTCGATGGCTCGGAACACGTCGGCGATGGTGATCTCGTCGGCGGGGCGCGAAAGCGAGAAGCCGCCGTCGGGGCCGCGTTTGGCGCGCAACAGCTCGGCGCGCTTCAGGTCGCGCAAGATGTCGTGGAGGTATTTGGTGGACACGCCTTGGCGCTTACCGATGGCGTCAGCGGTCAGCGGTCCGCCTCCGGCAGCCGCGAGTTCGCACATGGAGCGCACAGCGTTGTCCACTCGTTCCGAGATGCGCATCAACGCGACCCTATCGCTGCTGTTCAGTCGGCACGGTTGGTTCACGTCGTGCGAGAACGCACAACGGACGCCACCCGAAGGCGGCGTCCGTTGCTGTGCTTGGGGGTTGGTTGTGGAGGACGATCAGGCTGCCGCGCTTGCGGCGGCCGCGTCTTGGCGACGGCGGGCCGTGGCCACACCGAACATGGCGAGACCCGCAACGAGGATGCCACCGGCAACCATCGTCATCGTCTGCGTGCCATCAGAACCCGTTGCCGGGAGGCCGCCGACCGGGGTGGTCGGAGCATCCGTGGTCGCCGGCCCGGAGACTGCGAACGAGATGACGCCGAGGGCGCCAGAGATGGAGCCGGTCGCCGTTGCACTGTACGAGCCCGGTTCGGTCGGAGCGTTGAAGGTGAACACCGCTTCGCCGGCATTGACAAGCGAGCCGGATGACGGGGCGGGTCCGCAAACCTCGGTGATCGACGACCTGAATTCACCGAAGGGGAAGATTGTCGACGTGAACACCATCGTGACCGTCTCTTCCAACATGCACTCCACCTTGACGGTGACCTCCTCGCCAGCACCGGGAGTTACGTCGTCGATGACGGGTGGGGGCGGCGTTGGATAGGCGTCGGCGACGCCGGCGGAGCCGAGGACGACTGCGGCGGCAGCGGTGAATGCGAGAGCGAGCTTTTTCATGATTATTCCTTGCGGGTAGGACACCTGATTCGTCATCGAACGCGCCGAACTTTAGCCCTCATGACCAAGTTCCACGGACCAATTTGTCGATTTTTTCGCCTCAACATTTGCGGGGGTTCACGACGATTTCAGGGCGCTTCGCACGTCGCTGCACCCATTCACCCCGGCCCAAGGCCCACGAAAACACGCAACGGGCGCCTCCCGAAGGAGGCGCCCGTTGCGAAGTTCAGTTGCTGAAGTGAATCAGGCTGCTGCGGCGTCTTGGCGACGGCGGGCCGTGGCCACACCGAACATACCGAGACCGGCAACGAGGATGCCACCGGCAACCATCGTCATGGTCTGCGTGCCATCAGAACCGGTTGCCGGGAGGCCGCCGACCGGAGTGGTCGGAGCAGCCGTGGTCGGCGCAACACCGTCAACCGTGACGGTGAAGGTGCCGAGTGCGCCCGAGATGGAACCCGTGATGGTTCCGGTGAACGTGCCAGCAGTGGTCGGAGCGTTCACGGTGCCGGTGGCCGAACCAGCAACAGCGGAGCCACCGCCCGTTGCGTCAGCCTCACAAGTGGTCGTGGCCGACTGATCCTGGAGCGTGAACGTGACGCTCTCACCCAGGGTGCAGGTTGCCGTGACCGTGACGGGGTCGCCGACACTGATCGTGTCATCTTCGACCACGACGCTGCTACCACCGGGCGGGTACGCGTCAGCAACTCCTGCCGAGCCGAGAACGACTGCAGCTGCAGCGGTGAATGCGAGAGCGAGCTTTTTCATGATTCTTCCTTGCGGGTTAGGAAACGTTGTTCGACAGCGAACTCAGAGCAGCGTAACGCGCGATTCGCACAATGTCGAATGAAATGTTCCGTACGGTGACGATTGTTCTGTCGGTGGTGATCATCGCGCGGTCAGCGTCGGAGCGGTTGCTCCCAGGTTGCGGGTTCGAACGTGTCGTCGTCATCGACCGCAATCACGAATTCGAGGCGATACGAGGTCGATTCGCCAGACGCAAGGTCCACTCCGGTGCGGTACCCGAACCAACCGGCTTCGGTGATCGGCCCCAGGCTCAGCGGCATGCCATCGCGGGTTGCGACATCGATCGGCGTGGCGCCATAGAAGGTCACGATCAGGCGGCTGGTGCCGTTCGGGAGATCGATGCCGCTGCCGATCACGTAGTCGGGGAATCCGGTGGTGGGTGCGTTGTTGGTCAGGGTGACATCGGCGATCAGCCGCCGAGTGCCGTCGGCGTCGATTCGCTCGGTAATGGTGGTCGAGCGATCGAGGAACGAGTCGATCTTGTTCGCCGAGCCGTTGGTGACCGCCACGCTGAAGCCACCGTCGACCGGGTCGACCGGCGGGATGGCACCCAGCATGCCGATGCGATTGAAGAAGGCCCGCTCGTTGCGGTCCGTTGCCCACATCACCAGGCGCCGCTCTTCGACCAGCGGACCGAAGGCGCGGGCGAGCTCGGGTGGGTCGGGAAGCTGTGCGGAAAGGATGCGCTGGATCGCTTCGAGCCCAATGGTGTCGAGTGCCTCGACGCGAATCCGTTTGCTTTCGGCAATGGCGTACTGGTCGATCAGCAGGAACTCGGCGGCGTCGGCAGCCGCCACGGTTGCGTCGAGTTCGGGCACCTCGATCGGCCCGGTGTACTCCATCAGCTGGGCGAGCACGTACGGGTCCATGGCAATCACACCGTCGATGGGCTGGCCACCCGAGTCGGGATACATCGATGCCATGGTCGCGGCGGCATACGGAAAGTGGGCAGGGATCGTGACGTTCGACCACGGCACGTTGCCGACGGTGCCGTTCTCACCGGTCGTGAAGCCATTGATGCCGTAGTGGAGCAGGAACTCTTCGGGGCATCCGTCGCAGTCCGAACCATTCTGAGCGATGGCGCTGTTGAGCTCACTAGTTCGACCGAACCGCTCGACACTGAACCGGCCGTTGCTGATGACCAGCTCGGCCCAGTTGCCGAAGAACCCGACCGAGTTGCGTGCTTCGGATGGCGACGTGAACAGCACGAGGTAGCGGCGTTCACCGTCGGCACCCAGCAGCCCGGGGGCGAACCGCACGGCGTCGATCGAGTTCTGCAGGAGCGGCGCATTCTTGTCGACGTCGACCTGTAGGTCGTCGAGCTGGTCTTGGAGTTGGCCGAGCAGCCACGGCGAGCGGACGCGATCTGCGCCGGACTCCAGCGCGAACAGCGCCTCTTGCACCTGCACGAGTGGCTGTTCGAGTGCAGCGATGGCATCGGTGTCGATGCGCCCGGCAGAGAGTCGCAGCAGCTCCGGATCGATCTGGCGCAGTGCCGATGCAGCGTCCTGCGTCGCCAACGCTGCCACGTCGGAGAGCACACGAGCTGCTTCGAGGTTCTGTGCGACTCCGGGAACCAGTCGGCCGCCGAGTGCGAGGGGCCCACCGAGTTGACCGTCGCTGCGTTCGAACGCGCTGGCCGCTTCTTCGAACTGGCCTGCGGCGGTCTGGTAGTCGCCGGAGTTGAGGGTGTTCACCGCGGCTCGTGCCGTTCGGGCCGCTTCGGTCACGTCGGTGCGGGCGTTCAACCCAGCGACCGCCACCCCGATGAGGCCAACCACGAGCAGTGCGCCAGCGATGCCGAGGCCTTGCCACGCGGTTCGTCGCGTCCGTGATGGGCGACGGCGGATGCCGAGCACGAGTAGCACGGTCGACGCGGTGATGCCGACGATGGCAGACAGCCCGAGGAATCCACCGAGTTGGGACCACAGCAGCACGTTGACCGCCACTCCCCCGGCGACGGCACGAATCTCGGTGTCGTCTCGACGGAACAGCCCCACGTGCACTCCGGCGAGGAAGGCGAGAAATGCCAGCACGGCAGGCATGGGGTCGAGTGCGATCGCTGCGGCGATGCCTGCCACACCGGTGAGCGCCCACCACTGCGCCGAGGCCGAGGCCCACGTGACCACTCCGACGCAGGTCAGCAGCACGATTGCGTCGGTCACCGTCGACCCCGTGGGTGACGCCGGCGACAACAGGGAGACCAGCCCGGCAACGACCGCGATGGCACCGGCGTAGCGCTCGTCGACGCGGTTGCGCCGCTTGAAGCGAACCTCGGTCACGAGGCAGGACCAGTCATTGGAGAGGATCCGTCATTGGAGTCGTCCGGTCACGAGCATTCCCGGTCATGCACGGGAAGCGGTCACTTCTCGGAGAAGATGGTCTCGCCGGTCGGATCCTCGGCGAGTGCGTCCGCAGCGAGTGCATCGTCGTCTGCAACATCATCGGACATGATCTTTCCGGGCTTCAGTGCAGCGCCGCCACCCGTTGCTGCGTAGCCGCCGTAGGAGTAGTCGTCGACCTTGGAGCCGCGAGTCTGGTTCAGCACGAGCCCGATGACCGGGGCCGACACGCGGTCGAGACGTTCGAGGGTTTCGGTGACGTTGCCCTTCGTGACCCGGTCGGCGTGGGCGACCACGATCACGGCGTCCACGAAGCCGGCCACGGCAACGGAGTCGGACACGGGGAGGATCGGCGCAGAGTCGACCACCACGAAGTCGTAGTGGTTGCCCATCTGGGTGAGCAGCCGGTTCATCCGGCGTCCGCTCAGCATCTCACTGGGGTTCGACGGCACGGCACCGGCGGTGTACACCGAGATCTTGTGGTCCTGGCCAACGTCGACGACGTTCACCACTTCCTTGGGGGCGCTTCCCAACAACATGTCGGTGAGGCCGGGGCTGGCGTTCAATTGGAACACCTCGTGCACTCGGGGGCGACGGAGGTCAGCGTCAACGAGTGCCACACGATGCCCGGCGCGAGCCAGCACCACGGCGAGGTTGGTGGCGGTGGTGGTCTTGCCTTCACCGGCAAGCGAACTCGTCAACTGCACCACGTTCAACTTCGAATCGAGCGCCAGGAACTGCAGGTTGGTGCGCAGCCCTCGGTACGACTCGACCGAGGAATGGTCGGGTGCGGTGATTGCGAGCGGTTTGGTTCCGTTGGGCGGGTCGACCGGCACCTCGGCCAGGATCGTTCGTGAGGTGAGTGCCTCGAGGTCCTCGACGTCGCGAACCTTGTCGTCGAGGTAGTCGATCAGGAACGCTGCGGCGAGGCCGAGCAGCAAGCCGACGATCAGGGCAAGAGTTGCGGTGCGAGCGGGCGTCGGCTCCACCGGAGAGGTGGGCGTGATGGCGTCTTTGATGATGGTGGCACCGCCGGTGCGGAGCCGTGCGTCCACCCGGAGTTGATCGAGTGTGCTGTTGAAGTTGGCAGCCTGCGCCACGAGCGAGGCGCGACTGGGGTCGTCGTCAGCAAGGGTGTCGATCTGGGTGTTCAGGTCATCGATCGCGGACTGCACTTCGGCGCTGGCCGACAGCAGTTCTTCGACGGATTGCTCACGGCGAATCTCGATATAGGCATTCGCATACGCATTGGCGAGGATCGAGGCGTTGTTGGCGTTTGCGCTCCGGACATCGACCGAGATCACATCGGTGGAGCCGATCGAGCGGACGTTCACCTCTGCGGGCGGGCGGTCCAGTCCGAGGTTTTCCTGCACACGCAGGCGCACTGCTTGGCCTTCGAGCACCTGGATCTCGGTCTGGATGGCCCGGTCGTTCAGGTTGGTGACACTGTCGTCGAACAGACCGTCTTGCCCCCGTGGCTGGATCAACACCTCCGACGATGCGGAGTAGATCGGTGTCTGCAATGCAGACATCACGACCGCGATCACGGTGGCGATCAGGGTTGCGGCGATGACGATCCACTTGCGGCGGACGACGACCGACGCGTAGTCACGGAGAGTCATTTCTGCGACGTCGGGCTGCATAAGCGACTTGAGACTAGTCCGCCACTTCGCCAATAGCTTGATATGGAGTCACGACGTTGACCCGTTGTTCCGAGCTAGCGTGTGGTGGGCGGAAATCGGGACTGACAGTTGTTCAGTCAGAAAGTTGTACAGTTGTCAGGGTGGGGTCAGAAGGTGGAGGGATGAGTATGCGCGAGCGGCTCAGCAGATGGGCGAGCGCCAACCTTCCCGTCATGCATTTCGCCGCCGACAGCGCCCTCTGGGTGGTCGGTGTTCCCTTCGCCACGTGGCTGCGCTACGACTTCGACTTCGGACAGATGGGAAGCGGCACGCTTCGCGCCATCGCCGCCGCGATCGGACTGCAGGCAATCGTGGGTATGGCGCTCGGCCAGTACCGCTCGAAGTGGCGCTACGGCACGTTCGACGAAGTGATCGTCGTTGCTGCTTCGGCGCTGATCTCCGGGGCGATGCTCACTGCGCTGTT
>JBGCEY010000023.1:0-10832 GCA_045106645.1 Ilumatobacter sp. | reverse complement strand
ACCTGGTGTCCGTTGTCGAGTTCGACCTTGAACATGGCATTCGGCAGCGATTCGAGGATCTTGCCCTCGAGTACGATCGCATCTTCTTTTGGCTTTGGCAGGGGACTGCTCCTTCACCCATCTGTGCTTCACACCATCTTGATTTCGTGTTCCTCGCCCGAAGACAGGAACTCATGCCACCAGCTTGGTGTTCAGCTGGATACGACTGATGGCATGCGTGTTCTTGGTCGTTAGACCAGCAAGCCATGCTAACGGTGGCGTGTGCGCGTTCCACGCGCGAAGCCACGAGGGCGCGCGTCACATGTGGTAGGGCGCAGGGCGCTGAAGATTCAGCCGTCCACCGGGCGAACAAGCTCGCCCCGGAGCACTCCCATGATGCTGTCGATTGCCTGGCGTTGACGGTCGGGGTTCTCCGATGTGCCCTCGATCAGCCCGACGAGGATGACCCGGACGAACTGACGCACGGCCGGCACGTCTTCGCGTCGCACCTCACCGGTGCTCACGCCCACTTCGACGAGGTCGAGAAAGAACCCTTCTCGAGCGTTGTCGGCATCGGCGAGTCGTGCAGCGACCTCCGGATAGCGCCGAACATCTGCGCGTACGACCCCGACGAACTTGGCGAGCGACGGATCTTCGACGTTGATCTGCTGCGCTGCATCGAGCACGGCAGACAATTTGCCGAGGAAGCTGGTCTGAGAGGCCTCGGCGCGCTGGAATCGCCGGTAGATCCGCAGCTGCATGTCGGCGTGCACCGTCATGTACAAATCCAGCTTTGATTCCACATAGTGGTACAGCGCCCCAGTGGTGACCCCCGCTGCTGCCGCGAGGTCCTTGTTGGTTGCAGCTCCGTAGCCACGTGAGCCAAACAGCTCGCGTGCGCCATCGAGAATGGCCGTTCGCGTCGCAGCCGAGTCAGCAGCTGGTGGCCGCCCGCGGCGCCGCGGTGCTGGCGATTCGACACTCTCCACCACCCGAGTATGACGGACGACACATTCGCTGCTCGCAGCGGAGCGCCCGCCGCGGAAATCGCCGTGCGCTGCCAGCGCGAGTGTCTAGGTTGGCGACATGTTGCGATCGCGAACCCTTGCTCTTGCCTGCTCCGTTGCCCTCGCGTTGTCCGCGTGCAGCGGAGGTGGCGACTCGACCGAGTCCTCGCAAGACTCGACCGAAACGGACCAGGCCAGCGACGCCGACGCCGACGCCGACACGGGCGTTGACTCGTCAGACGACGAAACCAATTCCGACACACTCGCGGTGGCCCCGATCGAGGGTGCCGTGGTGAGCGTGCTCGACCTCGGGCTCGGGCTGTACGCGATCGACCCGATTGACGGCGCGAACGGCGAACTCTCCTACGACGATGACTGGTACACCGAGCGCGACGATCAGCCGATTGTCACCGACGGCCAGGCCTACACCATCGTGTTCCGTCCGCTCGAGGGGGAGACGTTCTCCAACGACATCGCGCTGGCCGCATTCGATCTCAGCAACGGTGTCGGACGCGAGGTCGTGGCGCTCGGCGTCGATCGCGACAGCGACGAGTCCACCAGCACCACACAGTTCACGCTCATGGGCGTCGGCGGCACCGCGGCGTGGGTTCGCATCACCGACTCACCCGGCGACGGAACGTCGACGAGACGCTACGTCGCACACTCCACCACGACCGGCGCAGAAATTGGCGAGTACTCCCCCGAAGAGGTCGAACTCACCACCGAGAACGGCAGCAGCTGCTCGTTCACACCGGATCCAGTGGCCGTTGACACCGACGGTGCACTCCTGGTCGACTTCGGCGGGCTGCCCGCACGGTTCGACCCAACCGGCACCGAACTCGACGTGCTGCTCGATCCGTGCTTCAACGCCGACGTGACACCGCTGACCCTGCTCGAAGGAAACGTGGACGACTTCGTGGTGACCTCCGACGGCGCGCCGTTGCCGGTCGCTGCAGCGGATCGCTTGCTCGACTTCACGCCGGAGATCGCAACTGGGTCGATCGCAGTGGACGACACCTCGATCTGGTGGCTCTTCACCCGGACGTCCGGGTTCTCCGACGGTGAGATCGACGTGTCGGCGATCATCGGTGGATTCGCCCGCTACGACCGGGCCAGCGGCACCATGAGTCTCTTTGGAGCGGGGGCCGCAGCGGGAGAGTTCCTGGACCCAGAGGTCAACGACGGGTTCACCCAGACCGCGCTCACCGACGCCGACCTTCAACTCCTCGACGGACAGCTCTGGATCATGGACGTCCGTGATGACCAACCACTGCGACGTCTCGACCCCGACACCGCGCTGCTCGAGGAGTTCGTGATTCCCCTCGAAGCAATCGATGGTGACGACGGGCCCGTCGACTTCGTGAGCGCGCGTCTGTTGCGGACCGACCCCGACGGTGTCTGGCTGACCGTGTCCCGGCGCACCATTCAACTGGACGACGACAGCGGGCGAACCACGACGGGAGCACAGTTCATCGATCAGGTCGATGCAGCTACGGGTGACGTGATCCGTTCCGTTTCCGAAGGAGCCCTGACCGGCTTCGAAATCTGAGTGGTCAGCTCGCGGGAGCCGGCTCACACTCGCCAGAGTGCTCCACGCACCATGGGGTCTGGCCTGGCAGACGCGTCCGATTGCGAGCGATCAGCTCGTAGGTCCGGTCGAGCGACCAGCTCACGCCAGGCACCCGGAAGGGGGCCAGCACGAGGCGAGTGTCCCAGGCAACGGCAAGCATCAGGGCAACCGCTCGGGGGCCGCCAACGCGCACATCACCGGCAACGGTCCACGCCGCACGGATGGTCTGGGCTTCGCTGAGGCCGGTGCGTTCGCGAACACCGTGTGCCTGGCCCGCAACGACCTCGATGCGGCCACGCCGGTCGAGGCGGCCGAGCCAACTGGCCGACCTGGTGCAGAAGCCTCAATATCCGTCGAAGACGAGTGTTGCTCGATCAGGCACCTGTGCCGGCAACGATCCGTAGTCCCGAGGATCGTCCTCGGGAGCGCCATCGGTTGCCTGGCCGGGCCGATCGGTCACCGTCGGTTCCGCTCGACGGCTTCAACGGTGCGATCGAACACGGCGTCAGGATGCCCGACACCGTTGATCACGACGAGGCGGTTCTGATCGCCGTAATGCTTGATGAGCGGGAACGTCTGCTCTTCGTACAGATCCAGACGGCGGTTGACGGATTCGGGCGTGTCGTCATCGCGTTGCATCACGTCGCCACCGCACACATCACAGATCCAAGGGCTCGGGTCTTTACCCGTGGCGGTGTAGTTGGTGCCGCAGTCGCGACACACGCGTCGCGACGAGATTCGATCGAGCACGATCTCGCGCGGGACGTTCAAGTCGAGCACCACGTCGATCGGCTTGCCCATCTCGCCGGTGATGACATCGAGCGCATCAGCCTGGTCGATGGTGCGCGGGAAGCCGTCGAGGATGTAGCCGCGGGTGTCCGCATCAGCTGCGGACAGTCGGTCTCGGACGATGCCGATCATGATGTCGTCTCCGACGAGGCCACCTGCATCCATGACCTTCTTGGCCTCGACACCGAGCGGCGTGCCCTCGCGCACAGCAGCGCGCAACATGTCTCCCGTGGAGATGTGCGGTACGACAAAGTGCCGACTCAGTCGCACACACTGTGTGCCTTTGCCAGCACCCTGTCGCCCGAGGATGATGAGGCGGGCGCCCGGGATCATGTCGACAGACCTACTTCAAGAAGCCCTCGTAGTTGCGCAGCGTCAACTGGCTGTCGATCTGGCGCATGAGTTCCAATGCCACACCAACCGAGATCAGGACGCTGGTACCCGCAAAGCCGAACGAGTTCACGTTGGCCGCAATGAGCAACAGGTACGGCAACACCGCGATGATCGCCACGAACACTGCGCCCGGGAGCGTGATGCGGTTGACGGCTTTGCCGAGGTACTTCTCGGTCTGCGGGCCGGGACGCACTCCCGGAATGAAGCCACCCTGCTTGCGCAGCTGGTCCGCTTGACGGACCGGGTCGAAGGCAATGGAGTTGTAGAAGTAGGCAAACGCGATGATCATCAACGCGAGGATCGTGACGTACACGAGGTTCTGCGGGTTGACGATGTAGTCGTTCACGAAGCTCTGGATGCTCGCACGCCAGCCTTCGCCCGAGGTACCACCGAGCACGTTGGAGAAGATGACCGGCAGCAGCAGGATCGACGAGGCGAAGATGATCGGAATCACGCCGGACTGGTTGACCTTCAGCGGGATGTAGGTGTTCTGGCCGCCCATCATCCGGCGCCCGACCACTCGTTTCGCAAACTGGACCGGGATTCTTCGTTGACCCAACTCGACGAACACCACGGCGATCACGATCCCCACGGTCAAGATCACCATGGCCACGAACCAGAACACCTTGTTCAGCTGAAGGATGCCCCAGAATCCGCCCGGCAGCGACGCCACGACGGAAGCGAAGATCACCATCGACATACCGTTACCGATACCGCGTTGGGAGATCAGCTCGCCAAGCCACATCAGCACGGCGGTACCCGCAACGAGGGTCGGGATGATCAGGTAGCCACGAGGCCAGATGCCACCGGTGAGCAACGGCACGTTGGTTGGCGGGCCAGCGGTGAAGAACGCTTGCCCCTGACCGGTGCCGAAGATGAACACGAGACCGGTGGCCTGCAGCGTCGCCAGGCCGATGGTGACGTACCGGGTGTACTGCGTGATCTTGCGCTGACCAACTGCGCCTTCTTGCTGCAGTTCCTCCAACTTGGGGATGACCACGCCGAGGACCTGCATGATGATCGACGCCGTGATGTACGGCATGATCCCCAGCGCGAAGATCGAGAACGACTCGAATGCGCCACCGGAGAAGAGGTTGAGGAAGCCGAGTGCCCCCTGCTCGTCGGCCGACGCCCGAAGCTGCTCGATGGCGATTGGGTCCACGCCGGGAACACGAATGGCCACGCCGAGGCGGTACACGGCAACCATCGCGACGACGAACAGCAGTTTGTTGCGCAGATCGCTGATCTTGAAGATGTTCAGCAGGTTCGAGAGCATCGGTGACTTTCAGACGGGGTCGACAGGGCGGCGCGGCTCAGCGCACGCAAGCGGCGAGGCTACCAGCGAGTTCTCCAGCTTTCCGTGCGACCCCGGAGGGCAAGGTCACACCGCATCGTGCGGCTGCGCGAGGAGCCGCGCCCGAACCCAACCCTCGATTCGGCGGCTGAACGGCCGCAACCCCATGAGGTGCCACCCCAGTGCGGTCAACCAGCCGCCGAATGCGATCAGCGCGAGAGGCGGCACCACCTTGCGCGCTGCCCGGCCGATCTGCGCTGCGGTCCAATCGTCGAACGAACTCGCACAGTCAGGATCGGTGGAGCAGTAGCGCACTGCTCGCAACGACCACACCCGCTCGTCGCCGTCGAACGCCTCCACACCCGGCTCGGCTTCCGGGATCGGCGGTGCGAACAGCACCCACTGGAAGGCGCACACGCCATCGTCTTGATCCGCCGGCGGGCAGTCAGCCGTCGGGCGACCTCCCGTGATGATGACCTGCCCGTCCTGAACCGACGCAACGGGTTGCTCTGTCGCCATGTTCATCTCGGTGCCGTCGCCGTCCATGATCGGCGTGATCGCAACCCATCGACCGTTGGAGTCGGTCGCGCAGATCACCGCAGAGGGATCTGCGCCGCTGATCGGAACTCGGAAGGGAACCTCTTCATCGGTGTCGGACTGTTCGTCGAAAACCGACACTCGGGTCGCAAACGACGAAAGCTGCGCGAAGTCGCACCCGTCGACCGGGCGCTCGCGGAGCACGGCCAGCGCCGTGGGGGCAACCGCATACGGTCGAGTCGGACGAACACCGAGCAGTTGCGTCACGGCCCCAGGCTCCGGTTCGGGGTGCACCCCACCGACGATTCGGTTGGCGTTCAGCCATTCCGTGAGCCCGACGGCGATCAGTGAATGGCCCAACTCGTTCGGGTGCATCGAGTTGTGGGTCCACGAACCAGGGTTGAGCCGGTCGAGGAGCGGCCCGTCGGTTGGTTGCAGGCCAATCAGATTGATCGCACGGTCACCTGCCTCGCACAGCCGATGCCCCTCGAACGAAAACACCCCATCGGCGTAGAAGTGCACGCCAGCTTGCGCCGCCGATGCCGCCAACTGCTGATTCAGCACCGTCGTGAACTCGTAGATGAACTCGTGTTCGCTGGCATCGAGTGGCGAGCCGGCGCAGGTGTCCTCGGTGAGCACGAGCGGATATGGCATGACGACGATCGACGCGCCACCGCTGCCGAACGCCTCGCGCAGCTGCGAATATCCCTTGGTCAACTCGGGGCCGAGTGCGGTGACGTTGTCCAGCCAGACCTCGCGTCGCTCGGCACACGAGCCCGGGAGCAAGCACCCCGCAACCACGTCACCGAAGCGGACGTCATTGCCACCGATACTCACCAACACCAGTTCTGCGCCGTCACGAGCACGCTGAGTCAGATGGTCGATCTGGAGTCGCGAGCCGTACAGGCCCTCCTCGCCGCACGGATACTGACCGACGGCAAGCGGATCGTCCGGGCTACACGGGAGGTCGCGTCCCGTGTTGCTGGGCCCGCCATCATCCGGTGTCGTGTCGAGAACCTGGGCGAGCTTCGCTCCTGAACAGGCCACGAATTCGAGCGTGGAGTTGCTCAGGCCATCAACGGGGAGCGAGGTGTTCGTCGGCGATCCCGCTGTCGCGATCAGTGCAGGGTACGCCGTTGGCGCACGACGACATTCGTTGCGCTCGTCTCCTTTTTGATCCGTACCTTCGAAGAACCTGCGGGCACCTTCGCCCGAGATGAACGAGTCCCCGAGCGCCACCACCGACGCCGTCTCGCTGCGGCCGCCGCCAGCCACGTCATTCGCAACCACATTGGAGAACAGTCCCCACACCAACACGAAGCCACCGAGGACGGCGATGAACAGCGTGGCGCCCCGCATGACGATCCACGCTCCGCTGAGCGCAGCGATCGCCACGACCGACACCAAGAAGGCTGCCGAGCGGCCGACGACATCGGTGGTGAGCAACTGGTAACCGGCAACGAGCACCAAGCCAACACCGCCGCCGAGGATCGTGCGATGCATCGTGGGCGACAAACCGAAACGTTGCGGCTGGACACTCAACGAAATCAGCGAGATCAGCACGAGCCACGCGCCGACGAGCGCAGCGACGCCCGATCCCAGTGTCAACGAACCAACGGTGAGCGCCAGACCGACGATGCCAATCGCCACGCCGCGTGCACCCGTGCTGCCGGGGATCAGCTTCAGCATCGGCGCCTGCATCACCTGACCCGCAGCAATATGGCTGGCGAGGCCACCGGTGAAGCCCCCGATGCCGGCGAGGACCAGCGCTGCAGCGACGAGACGAGCAGCGCCCGGCAATCCCGGCACGGCGAACGAGGTCACCGCGGCGAAACTCAGGAACATTCCGCCCTGCATCCAACGCTGAGCGCGACCGACACGATCGGTGCGGACCTCGCCGATGAAGGGCGCCAGTGCAACAGTGAGCGCCATCAGCCCCACGAAGGCAGGAAAGGGCCAACGCTGGCGTTCCGACACGATCACCAAGATCAATCCGACGACACCGCATACCCGAACGAACGCCACCCAGCTTCGGCGATGGGGGCCGCGAGACCGTTCTGCTGAGTAGTCGGTGATCACCCAGGCGGATCCCGTGGCGAGCGCAGCTCCGAGCAACCCGATCAGGACGCTTGGAAGGCGAGTTGCGATGTGCAGGAGTCCACCGCCCGCAAGTGCTCCCAGTCCGGTGGCTGCAATGACAACGAGCGCAGGGAGGTCGAGGTACCACGCACGATGCACCCTCGACCTCGACGTCACTTCCTGCACCTGCGCCTCCCCTGTTCCCTTCGACCTTACGCCGATGTAGAACTTTGGGTCTGACCCCAACCTCTACATTCGCGAAGATGTAGAACTTTGGGTCTGACCCCAACCTCTACATTCGCGAAAACGACGAAGGCCCGCACTTGCGTGCGGGCCTTCGTGACGTTCACATGCTGATGTAGAACTTGGGGTCTGACCCAAAGTTCTACATGTCGCGGGATCAGCGGTTCATGAATTGGTTGCCCGAAGACGCCGGGCGACCGGCCTTGCCCTCTTCGTTGTGCGGCAGGGTGATCATGGTGATCGAACCACCGGCGGCCTCGATGGCCTCCTTGGCAGCTGCCGAAGCACCGTGAGCGCTGACGTTGACCTTGGTGGTGATCTCGCCGCGAGCGAGGATCTTCACGAAGGCTCCCTTGCGCACGACGCCATTGGCGACGAGCACGTCAGGGGTGATGTCGCTGCCGACCTTCTCGACGAGGTCGTTCAGCGTGTGCAAGTTCACAGCCTGGTATTCCACGCGGAACGGGTTGTTGAACCCCTTCAGCTTCGGGAGGCGACGAAGCAGCGGCGTCTGGCCGCCTTCGAAGCCGCGCTGCACCGTGTTGCGGGCGCGCTGGCCCTTGGAACCACGGCCGGCGGTCTTGCCACCCTTGCCGCCGGTACCGCGACCGACGCGCTTGCGGCTTCTCGTTGCGCCCTCTGCGGGCTTGAGGTCATGGACCTTCATGTCAGTTCTCCTCGCTCACGGAAATGAGGTGCGGAACCCGTGCGATCATGCCGCGGATCTCCGGGCGGTCAGGCAGCGTGTTGGTCTTGCCGATCCGGCCGAGACCGAGCGCACGTAGTGTTCCGCGGTGCTTGGGCTTCGTGCCGATCGACGACCGGGTCTGGGTGACGGTGATGTCAGCCATGATCAGGAGGCTCCTTCAGATGCGTCCGCCGCTGCTGATGCGGCGGCGGCCGGCTTCTTGTTGGACTCGTTGTACGCGTTCAACAGCCCCTTCGGGACGAACTCGTCCATGTGGAGGCCACGACGGGCTGCCACTTCATCGGGACGCTGGAGCGACTTGAGACCGTGGATGGTGGCGCGGGCCACGTTGATGTGGTTCGCCGAGCCGAGGCTCTTGCACAGCACGTCCTGCACCCCAGCCTCTTCGAGGATGACACGAGCAGCACCACCAGCGATGACGCCGGTACCGGCCGAAGCCGGCTTGATCATCACACGACCACCACCGGTGCGACCGAGGACTTCGTGGATGACGGTGCCGCTGGCCATGGGCACGGTGAACAGGTTGCGCCGAGCTTCTTCGGTGCCCTTCTGGATTGCCAAAGGAACTTCTTTTGCCTTGCCATATCCGAGACCGACTCGACCGTTGCCGTCGCCGATGACGACGAGTGCGGTGAAGCTGAAACGACGACCACCCTTGACGACCTTGGCAACACGGTTGATGGTGATGACGCGGGACTCGCGCAGACCGTCGGGATCGGGAGCGCGCTCGCGCCCTCCGTCACGACCGCCACGGCCACCCTGGTTGTTTCCTCCGAAACCCATCAGAACTCCAGTCCTGCGTCACGTGCAGCAGACGCCACGGCAGCGATGCGACCGTGGTAGGCGAATCCACCGCGGTCGAACACGACGGTGGTGATACCCGCTGCCTTGGCGCGGTCAGCAATGAGCTGTCCGACCTTGGTGGCGGCGTCGACGCTCGCGCCCGAGGCGGAACGCAGGTCAGCTTCGGTGGTCGACGCAGCGGCGAGGGTGACACCCTGGTCGTCGTCGATCACTTGCACGGACAGGTGCTTGTTGGACCGGAACACCGCGAGGCGAGGCCGCGCCGCCGTTCCGTGGATCTTCTTGCGGACACGACGGTGACGCCGGATGCGTCCGGTGCGGCGTTTTGCTGCAACTTTCGACATGACTACTTCTTTCCTGCCTTGCCGGCCTTGCGGATGATGCGTTCGCCGGCGTAGCGAACGCCCTTGCCCTTGTATGGCTCGGGCTTGCGGAGGCTACGAATGTTGGCGGCGACCTGACCGACGATCTCGTTGTCGATGCCGGTCACGATGACCGAGGTCTGGGCCGGTACTTCGAACACGATGCCCTCGGGGGCAACGACGTCGATGGTGTGGCTGTAGCCGAGGTTCATGCGGAGCTTGTTCGGGCCCTGCTGTTCGGCGCGGTAACCAACGCCGTGGATCTCGAGGGTCTTCTTGAAGCCCTCGGTCACTCCCACGACCATGTTGTTCACCAGGCTGCGGGTGAGTCCGTGCAGTGCCTTGGTCTTGTTGTCGTCATTCGGGCGGACCACCGTGAGGGTGTCGCCTTCCTGCTCGATGGTGATGCCCGCGTTGCCGGGGATCACGCGCTCGAGGGTGCCCTTGGGCCCCTTGACCGACACGTGGCCGGGCGTGAGCTTGACTTCGACGCCTGCGGGAACCGTGATGGGTGCTTTTCCGATACGTGACATCAGTTCACCAGACGTAACAGAGGACCTCGCCGCCGACGTTGCGCTTGCGCGCCTCGCGGTCGGTCATGAGGCCGTTCGAGGTGGACAGGACAGCGACACCGAGTCCGCCGAGCACGCGGGGGACCTGGGCAGACTGGCGATAGACGCGCAGTCCAGGCGTCGAGATGCGGCGGATTCCGCTGATCGTGCGATCACGATCTTCGGAGTACTTCATCTGGATGGTCAAGACCTCGCCTGGGCCCTTGGTGGCGGCGGCGGTGTCGAAGCTCGTGATGTAGCCCTCGGCTTGGAGGACCTTCGCGAGTGCAACCTTCTGCTTGGACGACGGCATGGAAACCTCGTCGTGCATTGCGGTGTTTGCGTTGCGGACACGGGTGAGCATGTCAGCGATGGGATCAGTCAGCATGTGTGGTCCTTCCTCACCAGCTCGACTTCGTCAGACCGGGAATCTCACCGGCGTGAGCGAGGTCACGCAGGCAGATACGGCAAAGTCCGAACTTGCGGTAGACGGAACGGGGACGACCGCAGCGCCG
>JBGCEY010000022.1:0-46359 GCA_045106645.1 Ilumatobacter sp. | reverse complement strand
TGGTGTCGAGCACTTCGCCGAGCAACTCGTCGAGCAGGCGGGAGTCCTCGTGCTGCCCTCGACCATCTACCGATCAGATCTCGGCCCGACGCCCACCGATCGGTTCCGGATCGGCGCAGGCAGACGAGGTCTCGATGCGGGACTCGCCGCAATGTCTGCCCACCTCGACGTCACGGCGACGTAACACGTCGCTGCAACCCCGAGCCCTACGACGGATTCAACAAATGGGTCGAAACGTCCACAGTTGGGACTCCAGCGGTGCGAGGCAACGTCGGAGCGTTAGAAGTCTTCGTCGAAGCGTTAGAAGTCTTCGTCGAAGCTGACGTTGCCTTCGATACCGGTCTGGTAGCTCGACACGGTGCGCTCGAAGAAGTTCGACAGGCCCTGCACGTCCTGCAGTTCCATGAAGCTGAACGGGTTCTTCGACCCGAACTCGCTCTGGTAGCCGAGCAGGTGCAGCCGGGTGTCAGCGACGTACTCCAGGTACTCGCGGGTGTCGCCGAGGCTCATACCGGGCACACCATCAGCAAGCACGTCAGCGGCGAACTGGTGTTCACATTCAACGGCGTCACGCATCATGGCGCGGATGTCGGCTTCGAGCTGGTCGTCGAACAATTCCGGCTCTTCGGTGCGGATGGTGTTGACGACTTCGAGGGCAAAGTTCATGTGACACGACTCGTCACGGAACACCCAGTTGGTGCCGTCGGCAAGTCCGTTGAGCAGACCCTTGGAGCGCAAGAAGTACACGTAGGCAAACGCCGCGAAGAAGAACAGGCCTTCGATGCAGGTGGCGAAGCAGATGAGGTTCATCAAGAACCGCTTGCGTTCGTCAGCCGTGGTGATTTCGTCGAGCTGATCGACGGAGTCCATCCACTTGAAGCAGAACTCGGCCTTGGCCTTGATCGACGGGATGTTCTCCACCGCCGCGAACGCCGCTTCGCGCTCGGCCATGTCCGGGATGTAGTTGTCGAGGAGGGTCAAGTAGAACTGAACGTGCAACGCCTCTTCGAACAGCTGACGAGACAGGAACAGACGGGCCTCGGGGCTGTTGATGTGCTTGTACAGGTTCAGCACGAGGTTGTTCGACACGATCGAGTCGCCCGTGGCGAAGAACGCCACCAAGCGGCTGATCATGTGCTTCTCGGCCGGCATCAGCTTGCGGTCGAGGTCCACCAGATCGTCCGAGAAGTCGATCTCGTCGACCGTCCAGGTGTTCTTGATCGAGTCCTTGTACATGTCGAAGAACACCGGGTACCGCATGGGCCGCAACGTCAGGTCGAAACCGGGGTCCAAGATGTTCTTCGGGCGTACTGCACCAACCGGCACGGTGGTGGGGGTGCTCGCTGCGCGTGGAGCAGCGGTCTGGTCGTCGGTGTAGATCGGGTCGATGAGTGCCATCAGTCGCATGCCTCGCAAAACTCGGGGTTCTCCAACGAGCAGGCCAACGCCTCTTCCTCGGTGAAGGTCTTCTTCTCGGCCGGCGCCTCGCTGCCGCCATCAGGGGCGGGGGTCGTCGGGCCACTGGCAGGTGCTGCCGTCGTGGACTTGTTGATCTTCGTTGCTGCTCGACTGCGCAGGTAGTACGTGGTCTTGAGACCCGACTTCCAGGCGTGCAGGTACATCGAGGAGAGCTTGCCGATGGTCGGCGTCTCCATGAAGAGGTTGAGCGACTGGCTCTGGTCGATGAACGCGCCGCGCTCGGCGCCCATGTCGATGAGCTGACGCATGGGGACTTCCCATGCAGTGCGGTACACCTCGCGGAGCTCCGCGGGGATGCGTTCGACGTCTTGCACCGAACCCTCTGCCTGCTTGATCTCGGCAATCATCTGCTCATCCCACAGACCGCGGCTCTGCAACTCGCGGACCAGGTAGCGGTTGATCTGCATGAATTCACCCGAGAGCGTCTCACGCTTGAACAGGTTCGACACCTGCGGCTCGATGCACTCGTAGCAACCGGCGATGGACGCAATGGTTGCGGTGGGAGCAATGGCGATGAGCAACGAGTTGCGCAGACCGACATCGGCAATGCGTGCACGCAGTTCATCCCAGTTCAGCTCGGCAGGCGGCGTGACGCCCATCGGGCCGGTGCGGCCATCGGCGTGCCACAGGTCGAACTGCAACTCGCCCTTGGCAGCGCGGGTGCCGGCGAACGACTCGTGGGGGCCGTTTGCTTCGGCGAGATCACTCGATGCCCACAGTGCATGGAAGTAGATGTGTGCGCTGATGCGACGGCTGAGATCCTTTGCCTCGGGCGAATCGAACGCCAGGCCCTTCTTGAAGAAGACATCCTGGAGACCCATGAGGCCGAGGCCGACTGGACGCCACTTGTTGTTCGAGAACTCGGCTTCGGGGGTCGGGTAGTAGTTGATGTCGATGACCCGGTCGAGGAACGGCACGACCTGTCGGACCACTCGACCCATCCGCTCGAATTCGAACTCGCCTTCGGCGTTGACGAACGAACCGAGGTTGAGCGAACCGAGGTTGCACACCGCCGTGTTGTCCTGGTCGGTGACCTCGAGGATCTCGGTACACAGGTTGGACAGATGCACGACACGAGCCGAGCCATCGTCGTTGGTGGCACCGGTCTGGTTGCACTTGGTGTTCGATGCATCCTTGAAGGTCATCCAACCGTTGCCGGTCTGAGCAAGCGTGCGCATCATCTTGCTGTAGAGCTGACGAGCGGGGATCTGCTTTTCGAAATCTCCGGCTTCTTCGAGCTTCAGGTACTCACGCTCGAACTCAGCTCCGTACAGGTCGGTGAGTTGCGGCGCGTTCTTCGGGTCGAACAGGCTCCACTGCCAATCCTTCTCGACACGCTCCATGAACAGGTCGGGAACCCAGTTGGCGATGTTCAAGTTGTGGGTACGGCGAGCATGGTCGCCAGTGTTGTCACGCAACTCCAAGAAGTCTTCGATGTCGGCGTGCCAGGACTCGAGGTACACACACGCTGCACCCTTACGGCGTCCGCCCTGATTCACGGCAGCGACCGATGAGTCGAGCGTGCGCAGCCATGGGACGATGCCGTTCGACAGACCGTTCGTGCCGGTGATGAGGCTGCCCTTGGAGCGGATGCGATGCCAGGCAACGCCGATACCGCCGGCGAACTTCGACAGCTTCGCAATGTCGGTGTAGCGCTTGTAGATGCCTTCGAGGCTGTCCGATGGCGAATCCAACAGGTAGCAGCTCGACATCTGGCTGTGGGTGGTTCCGGAGTTGAACAGTGTCGGGCTCGACGGAAGGTACGCGAGCGACGACATGAGGTCATAGAACTTCACGGCTTCGTCGATGTCTTGTGCCAAGCCGCACGCAACACGCAAGAAGAAGTACTGCGGGGTCTCGATGACGTCTCGACGCTCCGGGTGACGCAGGAGGTAGCGGTCGTACACCGTGCGCAGACCGAAGAACTCGAAGTGACGATCGCGGTCCGAGTTGATGGCGGCGTTCAGTTCCGGAGCGTTGGCCTCGACGAAGTCGTACACCTCTTGGCTGACGATGCCTTCGGCGTGAGCGACCTTGATCGATTCGGAGAACCACGGAATGTTCTGGTTGCGGACTTCTTTGTCGACGATGGTCGCAAGCAGGCGTGATGCCAGCTTGGAGTAGTTCGGTTCTTCGACGATGAGGCCAGCTGCGGTACGGATGGAGAGTTCATCGAGTTCGCGGGTGGACGCTCCATCGGCAAGCGCCGAGATGGTCCGCGTGGCCACGCGCATCGGATCGACGCCGAGCAGCCCTTCGGACGCTCGGGCGATCGCGTTGACGATCTTGTTCAGGTCAACGGGTTCGACCGCGCCATTGCGCTTGGTCACGCGCATGCCGGTCGGCCCGGCATCCACCACGGTTGCTCCCGGCATCGTCGATGCGTCGGTGAGCGTGGTTGCACGCTCGTCTTTGTTGGTCTCGATCAGTGTCACTACTGCTCCATCTCGCTGGTGTTGTTCGTTCCGGGTTGTTCTTCGAAGGTCCGCCCCGGTGGGTACTGCGGTGTTCTCTCAGTTGTTTCGAACCGGTTCAGGCTCGCGATGGAAGCATTTTTCGGACGTGTGCCCCAACCACCACATCTGGTGTCTCACTGTGCAAATTGTTTGCCGCCACCACCACATGTCGCGATGCGACGTGGTGAACAGCGGACGGGTAATTACAGCATCGTCATTCGACGCGCGCAAGCCTTGTGTCAAGAAATCACATCCCCGAAACCATCGAGGCAACCGCACGCCGCGAACACGCTGGTCAGCGTGTCGCGACCGACTCCGATTGCTTCGTCGACATGGTGCGCTCTGCATGCACTCGGAGTCTTCGCCACGCAGCAGCCGGGTTGGATGCCATCGCCGCAACCACCACAACCTCACCTGAAGCGTTTACACGTTCACCCTCAGCGCGCCATACGGTGGTGAGTTCGGCAAGTGCCCCATCGTCGCCGCGGTGGTGGTTCTCTCGGTACTCCAACGTCGTACGCCAACCGCGCCGTTCCAGCTCGGTGCGATCGTGAGGCTGGCGTCGGCGATGCCGGCGCCACGTCGCCGACGGAGCCGCTGACGCCCGCAAGGAATCGAGTTGTTCGGCCATATGACGATGTTCATCTCGCACCCCTGTGGGACACAAGGCGCGTAACCGTGTGAATTACTGATCGATTCGTGGGGAACAGCTTGTGGACGACCGGTGGATTCGTGTGGACATCGGTGATCGCAACGCTCGCCAACTCGCCCGCTCAGCCACCCTGCAACGCCAGGAACTCGTCGATGCACTCACCCACAGCAGCCTCGACGTCCGGGTCGGTCGGGTCGAGAAACTCCGCAAAACTCTCACCGGTCGGATCAGCGAGGATGTCGGCGGTGCCGATCGGAGGGATGTCGAGGCCGTTGTCGCGCAAACAGTCGAAGATCGCCACGAGTAACTCGACCTCGGTTGTTCCAGCGGGCACGAAGAAGTCGGCCTCGGCGTTGTCGGAGCATGACGACCCGGCCGCAGGAACCGTGAGATCGATCAGGTACGCATTGACCGGTTCGAACACACACTCCACCGTTCCATAGGCGGTGTGGCCTTCGGCTTCGACCGAGAACAGCACGCCCGAGTCGAGGCTCGCCGCCAGTTCGAGCGACCATTCGAACGGCGTGGCTGGATCCCCCGAGTTCCCGATGACCAGAATCGGCGGTGCGCCCGCTGCCGGGCCGATGATCAATGGATCCTGGGGAGCAGGTGTGTCGAGGCACCCGGTGTCGGCTCGCAGCACATCAGCGAAGTAGACCGACTGCATCGCTGCCTCCTCAGCCAGCTCACGCACCCGGTCCGAACCAAAGCGGTCCGGATCGTCAGCACAGTTGATGAAGCCATTGGCGACCTGTGAGTTGTCGTACGTGCCATCAGCGCGCCGGCCGGTCAACTGATCTCCGAGCACCTGCAACAGCGTGCCGTCCTGCTGGGTCTCAGCCACGAACAGTGCCTGGGCCAGCAGCGGCCAGGTGCTGCGCGAGTAGAGCGACGTGATCACACCGAGATCCAACTCACCCGGCGTGAGCACACGCTCAGCATCGTCGGTTGGGAATGAACCGACCTCAGCAATCTCCTCGCGCAACGCCGCCAGCACGTCCAGCGTGTTGCCGAGTTCTCGCAACACGCAGTCGTCGTCGGCGTCACACGCAGTAGCGAAGTTCTCGAGCGCTCGGTCGAATCCAACGGCCTGGCCGAGCGCCAACTCTTGGAACTCGTCGGTCGGCTTCACCGCAGCATCGAGCACCAACGCTCGCACACGCTCTGGGAACAGCTCGGCATAGGTAGCTCCGAGCCGAGTGCCATACGAAAACCCCACGTAGGACAACTGCTCGTCGCCGAGGGCGTCGCGCAACAGATCCAGGTCGCGAGCGGCGTTGTTGGTGCCCACGAACCGCGCGAGTTCCAGGCTGTCGTCGTCGCAGCGCTGCACGAGCTCCGTTGACTCGACAAGCAGCTCGTCCCACCCGTCGTCGTCGCCGAGGGCCAGCGGGGTCACGTTGTCGTCGAAGTCCACCTCGCACTCGATGGCAGTGCTTGCGCCGACACCTCGCGGATCGAAGCTCACGAGGTCGAATCGGTCGGCGACCTCGTCGGGAATGAACGCTCCAACCTGGTCGAGGAACTCGATGCCGGAACCCCCAGGCCCTCCGGGGTTGAACACGAGCGAACCGATTCGGTCATCTCCCTCGGTCACCACCCGGGCGACCGCGATGTCGATCATGGCCCCCTCCGGAACCGCGTGGTCGAGCGGCACGACGAGGGTTGCGCACTCCTTTTGCGCTCCCCCCGTCAACTGCTCTGCGCATGGCGACCATTCGAGCAATGGCGATGCCGCGTCCGAAACTCGAACCACATCGTCTGAGCCGCCACCCCCGCACGAAGCCAGCATCAGGCTCGCAGCAGCGATGGACGCAGCAGCTGTTTTCATCATGCCGGCGAACGTAACTGCTTCGGGACACGCAACGTCACCACTGCTGCGGTCTTCAAGATCTTCCCCGCGATGCCGACACCACCAAGGTGGAAGCGCAGCAGGAATCCCTCGACGAGGTGTACCAGCGCGCCGTCGATGCGCGCAGCGTCGGCAACCCCACCGATCTACTCCGAGCGGCGCTGGAGCTGAGGTCGATCGCCGAAGCACGACACGACGACGAGATGGCTGCATGGGCGCACTACTTCCACACGACCAGCCTCTTGTGGATGAGTCGTTTCACCGAATCGAGCGCCGTCGGGAACGAAGCACTGACCTTCGTCGAAGCGTTTGGCACACCGGCGTGCCGGATCGGGCTCCACGGCTCGCTGGCCTTCACCCGCCTCGAACTCCTCGACGCTCCGGGTGGCCTGAGGCACGCAACCGCAGCGCTCAACGTCGCTCGCAGCCACGTGACGACGCTGGGTCGGGTTCCAATCAGCAAGTGCCTCAATGCAATGGCGGTGTCGCTCGAACAGCTCGGAGACATCACGCGCGGCATCGAGTTGCTCGAGGAGGCCGAAGCTGCTCTGGCAGGCGAGGAGGGGTTCGAGGCGGCGACCGCACGATTCAGCGCGGCGATCAACCTGACCATCCTGCATCGCCACAGGGCCGAACGCGCACGAGACGAGGGCGACGTCAACACCGCTACAGCGATGGCCGAACTGGCGCTCGCCGACGTCGACAAAGCCGCTGCGATCCAAAGCGGCATGGCCATGCAGACCTGGCAGTGCGCAGAGCAACGAGCAGCGCTCGGCACGCTTGCCGGCCAGCCCGCCTTGTCGCTCGAAGCGCTCCAGGAGCTCCGCAGCCTCGCCGATCCCGACAGCGGCACGCCCAAGGTCGTTGCCATCTATGAGGCCCGAGCGTTGGTGGCACTCGGCCGAGTCGACGAGGCCTGCGACTTGGACAAACGACACCTGACGTCGTTCGAATCCGGCGACCAAGATCTCAACTACGCCGAGTGGCTCCTCACCCGCCTCGCCGTCATGACCGCCAGCGGCGACTTCGAAGCGGCGCTCGCGATCTCTCGAACACTGCGGGTCCACCAGAACCAAACCAGTCGTCGACGAACCCAAGCCCACGTGCAAGCACTCATCCACGACGCAGAGATACAGCGAGCCAACTCGCAGTCCGACCGACTCCGAACCGCTGTCGAGCAGACTCGTTCTCGTGCCGACGCAGCGGTGCAGGCATCGCTGCGAGACCCGCTGACCGGCATCGCGAACCGACGTGCGCTCGACGAAAGCCTCACCGCCTGGACCAACACCACGCCTCGTGAGACATTGGCCTTGGCATTCGTTGATGTCGACCGCTTCAAGTCCGTCAACGACACCTACGGCCACGACGTCGGCGACGCCGTGCTCTGCGCAATCACGGAGCTTCTCGCCGACTGCGTGCGCAGCGATGATCTCGTGGCCCGATACGGCGGCGAGGAGTTCGTCGTCCTGCTTCTCGGATGCACCCTGGATCTGGCGTTCGACATCTGCGATCGGATCCATCACGCCGTTTCAGGCCATGACTGGACCGCCACGTTCGGGCACCCCCGACAGGTCACTGCAAGCATCGGGCTCACCCTGGCCGCTGCCGACGATGACGCCGAAACCATCGTCAAGCGTGCCGATCGTGCGATGTACCGAGCCAAGCAGGCCGGGCGCAATCGAATCATCGTCGACGCTCCAGTGCAGGTCGGCCACTGACCAGCCGCTCGCGATCGGTGCCGCACGGTCTGTGTCGACGCATCATCTCCACTCAAGGATTCGGCAAAATTGCCGACACCAGATGGGTGGATCCCATCCATAACTCGATCGAGGACGTGTACCGACGTTCCGTCATCGCCCATGAAGCAGGCGACGCGAACCGCGTACTCGAGCTGGGCATCGAACTGCGGGAGATGGCATCGGCGCAGGACGACCAGGAGATGGTCGCGTGGTCGCACTTCTTGAACACCATGAGTCTCGTGTGGGCAGAGCGCTTCACCGCTGCAATCAGAGCAGGCACTGCGGCTCTGAGCCATGTCGACACCTTCGGCGATCCGCTCTGCAGGATCAACCTGCGATATGCGTTGGCGTTCGCCCACCTCGATCTGTTGGACGCCCCGGGTTCGCTCCGGCTTGCCACCGCCGCACTCGACCTCTCACGCAAACACGTTGGCACAGTCGGCCGCGTTCCGATCAGCAGGTGCCTCAACGCCATGGCCGTGTCCATGGAAGAACTCGGCGACACGACCCGTGGCGTCAAGCTCCTGAAGCAGGCTGCAGACGTTCTGGTCGGGGAGACCGGTTCGGGCGCCGACACCGCGCGATTCAACGCTGCCATCAATCTGGCTGTGCTCCTTCGCCACGAGGCTGAACGCGCCCGAGACGAGGGCGCCGACGACGTCGCGATCGAAATCGCCAACCGAGCTCTGGTCGGCGTCGACACAGCCGAAGAACTGAGCAACGGCGTGGAGATGCAAGCCCGTCTCTGTGCCGAACATCGCGCTGCATTGGGCACGATCGCCGGACGCCCGGAGCGTTCACTCGACGCCGTTCGACGAATTCGTGAACTTGCGAAGCACGAGATCACCGAACCGCCGATCGTCGCCATCTACGAAGCGCGAGCACTCGTCGCACTCGGCCGCATCGACGAAGTCTGCGCCATCGACGACCAGCAGTTCGCGTCGTTCCACAAGCCCGATCATGACCTCGACTTCGCAGAATGGTTGCTGACCCAACTCATCGTGAAAGAGGCGATCGGCGACTTCGAAGCGGCACTCGCCTTGTCCGAGCGCCTCCGAGTCCATCAGAGTGAGAACAGCCGCAAACGAACCGAAGGCCAGGTCCAAGCCCTCATCCACGACGCCGAGATCCAGCGCGCACACTCCGAAGCCGAACAACTCCGCACCAACGTCGAGCAGGGGCAGATTCGCGCCCACGCCGCCCTGCAGGCTTCGCTGCGCGACCCGCTGACCGGCATCGGCAATCGACGTGCGCTCGATCAACGGCTCGCCGACTGGGCGGACTCCACGCTTCGTCAGCCGCTGGCGGTTGCCCTCCTCGACATCGACCACTTCAAATCCGTCAACGACAAATACGGACACGATGTCGGCGACTCTGTGCTGTGCACCATGAGCGGACTGCTCGTCGACTGTGTGCGCAGCGACGACGTCGTGTCGCGTACCGGCGGTGAAGAGTTCGTCGTGTTGCTCTTCGCCTGCACGCTCGACCGAGCGATCGAGGTGGCCAACAGATTGCACATGTCGGTGTCGAACCACGACTGGTCCGCGTCGCTCGGCGACGACAGACAAGTCACCGTCAGCGTGGGTCTCACGATGGCCACCGACGACGACGACGTTGAGACCGTTGTCAAACGGGCCGATGAGGCGATGTATCGAGCCAAGCGAAACGGGCGCAATCGTGTCGACGTCGACGCACCGAACCATGCCGCTCGTATGGCGGCGGTCAGCCAACCCACTTCGGGGTGAACGCGGCTGCGGGTGCCGATGCGATCGCCACCGCCTCAACAGCAGTGTCCGACCGGCGCAGCAACGCACCATGGTCAGGCTTCATGAACCCTGCCTCCACTGCCCCGGCCACCATGTCGAGCAACGGACCGTAGAACCCGTCGACATCGAGTAAGACGATCGGCATCGACACCAATCCGAGCTGGTTCCACGTGAGGATCTCGAACATCTCCTCATAGGTGCCGAACCCTCCCGGCAGCACGATCACACCGTCAGCGAGTTCCGCCATGCGAGCCTTTCGCAGATGCATGTCCGCCACGACTTCGAGCCTGCTGAGCCCTCCGTGGCCGACCTCGAGTTCGAAGAGTTGCTCGGTGATGACGCCGGTGACGTGGCCGTTCGCAGCCATGACGGAATCCGCGACCGCACCCATCAGCCCGACGTCGCCACCGCCGTAGATCAGTCGGTGACCACCGAACCCGATTTCAGCACCGAGCGCGACCGCTGCCTCGCGAAAGGCTGGCGCGTTGCCAGAACTCGAACCACAGAAAACAGCCAGCGCTCGGCTGCCATCAGAGGCCATGGTGGGAGCGTCGGACGACTGGTCGGTCACAGGTCACATCATGGCAGGGGTCCGCAGAAATGGCCCTTCGAGTTACCGGTCAGTAATCTCGTCGCCCATGACCGTGATGCCCGACCTCCCCGCCGCAGCTGATGCCATCGATCTCGCCGACCGGGTCGTCGGTAAAGCCGTTCGCCGACTCGCCTCGCTCGAGGGTGGCGCCGACGAGCACCAGGTGCTGGCCTACGAAATCGCCCACGCTGCAGCGGGCGTCGCCACGGCGAAGTCGCTGATCGACTACGGAAACAAGGGTGAAGCCGAAGGCAAGATCACGTGTGCTTTCACCGCAGACATGGTCCACGAGCTCGCCTCGAAGGTTCTGGGCCGGGAAGACGACTGGGGCGTCGAACGCGATGCTCTGGCCAACGCGCATGCGTTCATGACCACGTATCGCTCCGCCGAATTCCTGGCGTCGCTTGCGGGAACAGCGGGGCCACTGCACCTGTCGAGCGACATGGAGATGGTCGCTGACACCTTCGACTCGTTTGCTCAGAACGTCATTGCGCCGCACGCCGAGCACGTGCACCGCACCAACGCCGATGTGCCCGAAGAGATCATCACCGGCATGGCAGAACTCGGAGCGTTCGGATTGTCGGTGCCATCCGAGTACGGCGGCTATTCCGAGGGCGGCGACGAGGAGTACATCGCCATGGTCGCAGCCACCGAAGCCCTCTCGAAGGCATCGCTCGGCATCGGCGGGTCGCTGATCACCCGTCCGGAGATCCTGACCCGGGCGCTCGTGAAGGGCGGGACCGAAGAGCAGAAGCAGAAGTGGCTGCCGCTGCTGGCAACGGCTGAAGTGATGCCTGCCGTTGCTGTGACCGAGCCCGACTACGGCTCCGACGTTGCAGGAATCAAGGTCATGGCCACCCGCGCTGACGGCCCGAACGGCGAAGCCGGCTGGGTGATCAACGGTGTGAAGACGTGGTGCACGTTCGGCGCACGCGCCGACGCACTCACACTGCTCGCTCGCACCGACCCCGATCGCTCGAAGACCCATCGCGGACTGTCGTTGTTCATCGTGCCGAAGCCGCGCGGTGACGCACACGGCTTCAACCTCGCCCAGGAGATCGACGGCGTCGCCACGGGCGGCAAGATGGAAGCAAGCCCGATCGACACCATTGGGTACCGCGGCATGCACAGCTACGAGATCGCACTCGAGGACTGGTGGGTGCCGGCGGAGAATCAGATCGGCATGGAAGACGGGCTCGGCAAGGGCTTCTACTACCAGATGGCCGGATTCGAGAACGGCCGACTGCAGACCGCAGCTCGTGCTGTCGGTGTGATGCAGGCTGCGTACGAACAAGCCCTCGACTACGCCGAGAACCGCAAGGTGTTCGGCACGTCCATCAGCGAGTACCAACTGATCCAGGCCAAGCTCGGCCGCATCGCCGTACTCACCCAAGCCGGCCGCCAGTTCAGCTACGCAGTTGCCACCCTGATGGCCAAGGGCGCTGGACAGATGGAAGCGTCGATGGTGAAGGCCTACGTGTGCAAGGCAGCCGAGTGGGTCACCCGCGAAGCAATGCAGATCCACGGCGGCATGGGATACGCAGAAGAGTTCCCGGTGAGCCGACTGTTCGTCGACGCTCGTGTGCTGTCGATCTTCGAAGGCGCCGACGAGACGCTGTGCCTCAAGGTGATTGCACGCCAACTGATTTCGGCGAGCAACGCCGCCTGACCCCACGACAACGAATTCTTCAGCGCGGGTGAACCGTCCGAACGGCTGACGTTCGAACCCGGTTCGAACGGACGCCGTCGCAAGAGCTTGAGACCTGCGGGTCGAGAGCGATCGATACCTACGCGGTGACTCAGGCATCCCAACGCCTGTAACCCACGCCAGGTGACCGACACCCCTGCACGCCGGCACTGACCAGGAGTACGGTTTCAGCAGGAGGTTCGTGATGCTCTTGGCGCAAGAAGTTGCAGGTGAACTGATGGCCGCGAGGTATCAGATGGCGCTGTCGCTCGGTTTCCACATCGTGCTGTCGTGTTTCGGCGTGGCGCTCCCCGCTCTGATCTACGTGCTCCATCGCCGCGGCCTGAAGCACCCCGACCCCGGCGTGCGTTCCGATGCCCTCGCCTTGGCCAAAAAGTGGGCGAAGGTCTCGGCGGTCCTCTTTGCCGTGGGCGCTGTGTCCGGCACGGTGCTCAGCTTCGAACTGGGCCTGCTGTTCCCCGGGATGATGGAGGAGTTCGGCGACGTGATCGGCCTGCCGTTCGCACTCGAAGGAATCGCCTTCTTCCTCGAGGCGATCTTCATCGGCATCTACCTGTACGGCTGGGATCGCCTGTCGCCAAAGGTCCACCTGCGCGTGCTCATTCCAATCATCGCATCGGGGGCGTTCGGCACGTTCTGCATCATTGCGGTGAACGCGTTCATGAACAATCCGGCGGGATTCAGCCGCGATGCAAACGGCGACATCGTCGACGTCGACCCGCTCGCAGCGATGTTCAACAACGCCGTCTGGGGCCAGGCAGTTCACATGTTCGTTGCCACCTACGCGGTTGCCGGGTTTCTCGTCGCCGCGGTCTACGCCGTGGGAATGCGTAAAGGGCGCGTCGACAGCCGCCACAAAATGGGATTCATGGTGGCCTTCACGTTCGCCACGATCGCAGCGTTCAGCCAACCGGTGATTGGACACTTCACCGGGCAGCGCCTCGCCGAGGACCAGCCGTCGAAGCTCGCTGCGTTCGAACTCGCAGAAGAGTCGGAGGACCGGGCACCGCTCACCGTGGGCGGGCTCTGGATCGATGGTGAGAAACGATTCGCCATCGAGATCCCGTTCGCCGGGTCGATTGCGTCGGGCAACTCGCTCAACCAGGTCGTGCCCGGCATCAACGACATTCCCGAAGACGAGCGGCCCCCGATCAACGTCACCCACATCGCGTTCCAGTTGATGGTCGGGGCGGGCACCGCAATGGCCGGCATCGCCGCATGGTTCTGGTGGCGACGATGGCGAGTCGGTGATGCGGTGTTCACCGAGAAGTGGACCATGTGGTCGGTCGTTGCAGGCGGTGGGCTGTCGGTGCTCGCACTCGAAGCCGGGTGGACTGCCACCGAGGTCGGCCGTCAGCCGTGGATCGTCTATGGCGAGATGCGAACCGCCGATGCAGTCACCCAGAACAGCGGCGTGTGGATCAGCCTCACGGCAATCATCGTCTTGTATGCGTCGATGGCGTTCGTGGCGACCAAGGTCATTCGAGGCATGGCACGGCGGTGGCGCGAGTCGAATGACCTCGATCTGCCGACGCCGTACGGACCATCGGAGCTCGAGCGCGAGCCGGTGACCGTCGGCGCTACTGACCGCACCGAGACCGGAGCGGATGACCGTGGGACTGAGTGACCTCGTTGCAGCACTGATGTTCCTCGGCGTGGTGGCCTACGCCGTTTTCGGTGGCGCCGACTTCGGCTCCGGCATGTGGGACCTGACCGCTGGCGACGCCGAGCAGGGAGCGAAGCTGCGTGCCCAGATCGACCGCAGCATCGGTCCGGTATGGGAAGCCAACCACGTGTGGCTGATCTATGTGCTGGTGTTTCTCTGGACCGGGTTCCCCACGGCGTTCGCTGCGATCATGAACACGCTGTTCATCCCGTGGCTGCTCGTTGGCTTGGGCATCGTGTTGCGCGGCGGAGCGTTCGCGTTCCGCAAATTCTCGTCCTCGCTACGCGAAGCTCAGATCCACGGAGCGGTGTTCGCAGCGTCATCGCTCGTCACCCCATTTTTCCTCGGGATGATCGCCGGCGCCATCGCCAGCGGTCGGGTCCCGCTCGACGAGCCCGGCGACGTGTGGAGCAGTTGGACCGGCCCGACCTCGTGGATCGGCGGCGTGCTCGCCGTGCTCACGTGTTCATTCCTTGCGGGCACGTTCTTGGCTGCCGACTCTGAACGGTCGGGGAACATCGAACTGGCCAACGACATCGGCCGCAAGTCGTTCACCGTCGGGCTGATGACCGGCGCTGCCTCACTCGTGGCAGCGGTGACACTGGAACTCGATGCGGAATCGCTCGCCAGCGGGTTGCACGGCCGCGGGTTGCCGCTGATCATCATCTCGGCCGTCGCTGGCTCGTTCAGCGTCTGGCGGCTCCATCACCAACGCTGGGCCCGAGCCCGAGTGGGTGCCGTGATTGCGGTATCGGCCATCGTGATCGGTTGGGGCGTTGGCCAATATCCGGACGTGCTCGTCGACCACGCGGAGATCGACGAAGTGATCGGCGCCCGCCCGACCCAGGTTGGGCTCGTGATCGTGTTCGGCCTTGCGGGCGTGACCGTCATCCCTGCGCTTGCCTGGCTCTACGTTCTCGTCAACGGCAAACGCTGGTCAACGCCCCACTGACGACGTTGTCAGCAGAGCTCGTCGGCCAGGTCGTGCAGGGATGCAATGCGCTCGAAGTCGGCGCCGACGTGATCGTCGTACGGGTCGAGCAAAATCGGATGCAGCCCGGCACCGCGAGACGCGGCGATGTCCATCGTGACCGAGTCACCCACGTAGGCAATCCGCGAGCGCTCGAACTCGGCGAACGCCGGGAGTGCGTGGTCGAAGATGGCGGGGTCAGGCTTGGCGATTCCCACCACCTCGCTGTCGACGATGACGCGCATGTCGACGTGGGGCCCCGGTCCGACCTGAGCAATCTGGCGTTCGAGCATCGATTCGATCTGACCACTGGCATTGGAAACCACGCCCATGGGAATGCCGGCCATCGACAGGCGATCGAGCGCTGTGCGCGACTCCGGGATCATCCATCGCCAGGTGTGGTGATATCGAGTTCGTTCCAGCACCTGGGCAGCTTCGACACGATCTGCGTCGTCGACGCCGACCGCGGCGACGTACGCATCGTTGTATGCGCCCCACGACGTCTCGGACGCCGACACATCGGACTTCGCCTTCATCCCGGCGTAGTGGGCGCGCCGATGCGCAGCGATGTCCTCGTCGCCACCGAAATATGCAAGCAGTGGAGCCAACACCGTGGGGTCGGGAAGCACCAGCACGCCACCAGCGTCGAACACCACCGCGTCGAAGCGGGCGACGTGCTGGGATTCACTCATCCGAAATCGAGGCCGCAGGTGCCTTGGATGTAGTCCTCGAGGCGCTCGCCAGCGGCGTCGTACTCGTCGCCGTCGACAATGGCCAGCACTTCGTCGGACGGTCCTTCATCGGGATCCGAATCCGCGAGTTGGCGTGTTCCGTCGGCGAGCAGCTCGATATCGGCTTTCAAGTCGTCCGGAGCGGCCTTGGCGAGGTCTTCGAGCGTCGACGCAAAGTTCGCGAGCGCAGCAAGGGCATCCTCTGCGCTTTCGGCAGCGTCGCCTTCTTCGAATGCGTCAGCAACGGTCTGGGCGACCTCGCACGGGTCGGCGTTGGAAGCAGCGTCGCTTCCGCCGCAGGCCGAGAGCACGAGTGCGCTCGTCGCGAGCACCGAGAGGATTGAGGTTGTTCGTGATGTCTTCATGACGGTGACACTAGGCATCGAGCGTCAATGTGGCGTGAATGGTTCCGCTCAGCCGAGCGTTTCGTGCAGAAACCCCGTGAAACGGGGCCAGATCGACTCCGCCAGCAGCTCGTCGTAGGTATCGAGTGCGTCATGGGGTGACATGAACGCGTGCCCGGTCCCCGCATGAACCGTGAGCTCCGCCTGCTTGCCGAGCGAACGCAACTGTTCGTCGAGAGCGTGGACACCCGACGGTGGAAAGAAGTCGTCGGTTTCGGCGAAGTGTCCCTGGATGGCCGCATCGATCTCGGAGAGATCCGGGCCGCCGTCCAACGGCGGATACCCGTAGAACGGAACCGCTGCCTTCACCGCATCAGGGCGCAGCGCCGCGAGCACAAACGACAGCATCCCGCCCATACAGAACCCGACCACGCCGACACCCTCGCTCGACACCGCATCGAGGTCGAGTAGATGGTCCACCGCTCCGCTCATATCCGACGCTGCTCGTTCTGGCGGCAGCGCACCCATGAGTGCTCCCGCCTTGTCCATCTCCGTGTGTCCCGCCAGCTCACCGTGGTACAGGTCCGGCGCCAATGCCACGAATCCGTTCTCGGCGAGACGGTCGACCATGGCCTTGATCCCGTCGTCCAGGCCCCACCATTCCTGCACGACGATCACACCGGGCCCCGGACCCGAGGCCGGCTCCGCCAGATACCCGCGCGCTTGGATCTCACCACTCATGAATTCGACCGAACGTCCCATACGAGCACGGTAGACCACCCGGCGTGCGCTGGGGCGCAGGCTGGCGGTGACGTGACCCACCGAGCCACACCCGCCAGACTGTCCAGAATGAACAACGAGCAGCGGCCGCGCCAGGGTGTGTGGCGAAGCTTCTGGGAGTATTTCTGGCGCAGCGCTGACGAGGAGACGGCCGATCCCGAGCGCACCGTCGAAGCGGCCTGGCTTCCGCTGTGGCAAAGCCAGATGATCACCGACGAGCTGATCGCCTCGGGGATCCCGGCCGTGGTGACCGATGACTTCGGACTGAACATGACGATGTACAGCCGAGAGCCGATGGCGCGGATCTTCGTCACGCAAGACCGAGTGGTCGAAGCCACCGCGGTGATCGAAGAAATCATCGGCCACCCGCCGCGCCACCGCCCACTCTGAACCGGGCCGCTGTTCGTCGCCGCACCCGTTTGTTTCGCCTGAGCTGACGGTCGAGTGACGCGTTGCGGCAAACAAACCTGAAGTTTCCCCTTTGGCCGCTGGTTGACCCACTGAGGCATATGCGACAGCAACTGGTCATCACCGAGATCGCCGAGCGGGCGGCGGGACAGCACGGCGTCGTGAGCCTCGATCAGTTGGCATCAGCTGGCCTCACCACCGCGCAGATCCGACACCGCGTGACAGCGGGGTGGCTGGCAAAGGTCACCACACGGGTGTTCGCGATTGCCGGGAGTCCCGAGACACACGAACGGCGCCTGCAGACCGGGCTACTGCACCTTGGCGAAAAATCGTGGGTCAGTTACGAGGCGGCGGCGGCACTGCATGGCTTGGACCGCTCCGACGCCAACGCCGAAGAGTTCACTGTCCCCCATGCCCGGGTGATTCCAAGCGGGCCGTTCATCATCCACACCACCAAGTTTCTCGATCGACTCGACACCGTTCGGATCAACGGCTTTCGAACCATGTCTGCCACCAGGACCGTGATCGATCTCGCGCACGCTCGGTCGTCATTTCGTCGAGTGGCGGCCGCATTCGACAGCGCTGTGCGCCTCGGCGCAAGTCATCCGCACGTACTCGCCGCCCGGCTCACGACCCTTCGCGGGTCGGGCCGCTGGGGATGCCGCCTCATCGATCGGCTACTGCCAGATGGTGGTGGGCACTCGCCGCTGGAACGTTCCTTTCTCCGACTCGCTCGCGAGCTGGCCATCGAGCGTCCCGAGACGCAAGTGGTGCAGCGCGACGCAACCGGTCGCCATGTCGCCCGAGTCGACTTCCTGTTCGTCAAGCAGGGACTCGTCGTCGAAGTGAATGGACGCCGCGGTCACGTATCCGACGCCGAACGAGCCAAAGATGCGCAGCGCCGCAACGAACTGCAGGCGTTGGGGCTGCGAGTTGTCGAGTACACGACATCGCATCTTCGCGATCAGCGAATGTGGGTCGCGGATGACCTACGCCGCCACCTCGCACTTGTCGTGCACCCGCTTGTTTCGCCTGAGCTGACGGTCGAGTGACGCGATTTCCGGAACAAGCGCAGACAGGCGTCTACATGGGTGAACGATGCAACAACTCCGCAGCGACCGGACACTCAGCCTTCGTTGCGGGCGGCCCCATCGGCATCCGGCCGTACGGCCCGACCACATCGGTGAACAGCCTGGTCGGCACCACCTCGACGTCGATCGCCCACTCGTCGACATCGGTGGCGATCTCATCGCGCCGCGCCCGCATCGCGTCGACGTACGCCGTTGGCAAACGACGGCCGAGCCCCGCAACCAGCCACACCGGAGTGCCCCAAGCGGTTGCCGATGCAGCGATGGTCGACGAACCCGACGGAACGATCACACGGTCGGCATCGAGCGCAAGCGCCTCCACGAGCACCACATCAGCAACCCGGGTCGCAGCCCCCGCAGCACCTGCATCGACGGGTTCGTAGTCGACGTCGTAGCGCTCGAGCCGACGGACGAACGACGTGGCCGAGTGGTCGATGTCGAGCGCCAGCACACGCACATCGCCGCGCCGCGCGAGCCCGTGTCCGATCAGACTCGGGTCACCAATGGTCACGACCTGTGTGTCATCGGGAAGCTCGGCAGCGAGCTCGGATGCGGTGCGATCCGAGCGGATCTGCTCGGCGAGTTCCCAGACCGCGTCGAACGGATCGGTCGACGTGGTGACGTTGGAGCACAACCACCACAGTGGGCCGGTGAACGGGTGACGCTCGACGATTCGCCGACACGCCACCACCAGCCCGGCCGGGTCGAAGTGCATGGAGCCGAGGGCGTGCGCTGTCTCTTCCACCAGCGCCGCGGGATCGACCCCATGGGCTCGGGCGACGTATCGGAGATGCTCGATTGGATGCACCATCTGACCGTAGGCCAGTTTCTGAGTGCACGGAAAGCCGGTCCGGGCAGGTCACACCGCTAACATTCGCGTCGTGGCCGATACCAGCACTGCTTCCACGTCGAGCACCGGGCCGAAGCTCCCTCCGGACCTCGTCCTGACACCGCTCGTGAAGGGCGCCGCCGGAACGCCTCGCCCGGTCATGGAATGGCTCACCACCTTCCACCTGGCGTCCGTGGTCCTCGACCCGTACACGAACGAATCGTCCTGGATCCTGCGCACGGCGTCGCGGGTCCTGGAGGAGTTCCGAGGGTGTGATGTTCGGATCAACATGATCGTCACCGCATCGCCCGCTGACGCGGCGACGTTCCTCGGCCCCCTCGCCGACCAGTTCCTCGTGTTCTGCGACGCAGACCGGTCGGCGGTCAAGGCCATGGAGCTCACCGAGCTCCCGGCGTTCGTGCTCACCAAAGTCGATGGAGTGGTCGGCGCCACAGCCGAAGGATGGGATCCGAAGTCCTGGCAGCAGGTGTGCGACGCGATTGCCGACATCACGAAGTGGTCGTCGATCGAACTCCCCGCTGCGGGCGACCCGGTCTCTTTCCGCGGCTCCCCCGCGCTCGGCTGACCCGGCGAGCCGATGGCTCGCAACACCGCGCTTCCCGACCTTCCGGTCCTCGAAGCCATCCCTGCGCTGCTCGAAGCACTCGCACAACGAGGTCGAGCGATCCTCGTTGCACCACCCGGCGCTGGCAAGACCACAGTGGTTCCCATTGCCTTGCTCGACGAGGATTGGCTCGGCAACGACCGCATCGTCATGCTCGAGCCGAGACGACTCGCCACACGGGCGGCGGCTCGACGGATGGCGGCACTGACAGGCACCCAGGTCGGCGGGCTCATCGGCTATCAGACGCGCGACGAACGCCACATCGGACCGCAGACCAGAGTCGAAGTGGTCACCGAGGGAATCCTGACGCGTCGCCTGCAGCGCGACCCAGAACTCCCGGGGGTCGCTGCGGTGATCTTCGACGAGGTCCACGAGCGCAATCTGCCCACCGACATCGGCCTGGCGCTCGCGCTCGACGTAGCTGAGTCGATCCGGCCCGAGCTTCGCCTGTTGGCCATGTCGGCAACACCGGACACCGAAGGACTCGCGCGAGCGCTCGACGCACCGATCATCACGAGCGAAGGCCGCACGTTCGACATCGACATGCAGTGGGCTCCGCGTCCCCCTCCCCAATCACGCAGCGGGGGAGGTCGGAAGTCCCGAGGCCCACGTGGCCCTGCCCAGGAGCGAATCGAACCTGCCGTGGTGACCACCGTGCTCGGTGCACTCGCAGACCACGATGGCGACGTCCTGGTGTTCCTGCCGGGGATCGGCGAGATCCGACGCACCGAGCGCTTGTTGAACGACGCGTTGGGTCCAACGGTCGACGTGTATCCGCTCGCTGGGGCGCTCACCCAAACCGACCAAGATCGAGCGCTCGAACCGTCACCACCGGGCAGACGGCGGGTGGTGTTGAGCACCGACATCGCAGAGACCTCCCTCACGGTCGATGGCGTACGAATCGTGGTGGATTCCGGGCTCGCTCGCGAGCCACGGTTCGACCCTCGGACCGGGATGACTCGGCTCACCACTGTCTCGACGAGCCGGGCATCGGCCGAGCAGCGAGCCGGGCGCGCTGGACGCACCGAACCGGGGGTTGCGTACCGCCTGTGGAGCAAGATCGAGCACGGCACCCGAACCAAGCACCGCACGCCAGAGATCTTGCAAGCCGACCTCGCTGGGTTCGCCTTGGAACTCGCTGCCTGGGGAGTCGGCACCGACCCGGACCGACCGACGGGCGATCTCACGTTCATCGACGAACCACCGAGCGCGGCGCTGCGCCAAGCTCGCGAGTTGCTCACCGGGCTGCGGGCCTTGGACGCCGGATCCGGCACGCTCACCCAACTCGGCCGCGACATGCTGTCGCTGCCAGTCCATCCACGCCTCGCCCGCATGGTGGCGCTCGATCGTTCGCCGCTCGCATGCGTGATCGCAACCCTCATCGACGAGCGCGACATCTTCCGCGGCCGCCCCGATGAGGTGCCGGTCGACCTGGCGCTGCGTGTGGCCGTCGTGTCGGGCGCATCCGGCCACGACGCTGCAGACCGCGGCGCCGTCCACCGGCTGCGCGAGCGAGCGGGGGAACTCGCACGACGACTGCGGATCGACTTCGATCGTCAACAGATCGACCACGACCGCACCGGTTCGCTCCTGTTGTTGGCGTTCCCGGACCGACTCGCCGGCCGTCGTCGCCCAGGCCAGTTCACGATGCGCAATGGCAGCGGAGCGTTCATTGCCGACAGCGACCCATTGGCAGACGAATTGTTCGTCGTGGCCGCCGATCTGGACGGACGCAAGGACCGAGCACGAATTCGTCTCGCTGCCGCCATCGACCTGTCAGACGTGATCGATCGATCGGGCGATGACATCAAGGAGCAGCGCACGCTGGCGTGGGACAGCGGGCGCGATGATCTGATCGAAACCGTCGAGCGGCGCCTCGGTGCGATCCGCATGGGTGCGCAGACGCAACAGCCGACGGCGGGCGAGGACACCACTGCGGCGCTGATGGCACGGGTCCGCTCCACACGTCTTGCGGTGCTCGGCTGGTCTGGTGCAGCTTCTCGTCTCCGCGAGCGCGTGGAGTTCTTGCACCGCACCGTCGGCGACCCGTGGCCGAACTGGTCGATCGATGCCCTCGTCGACTCCACCGATTCGTGGCTCGCGCCGTATCTACCTGGGGCCACAGGACGCCGAGATCTCGATCAACTCGATGTCGCTATGGTGCTTCGCTCCCAACTGCCGTGGCCCGAAGGCGCCGACCTCGACGCGACCGTTCCGCATCAGCTCGAGCTCCCGACGGGTCGCAGCGTCCGCGTCGACTACTCAGGCGAGCTTCCGACCGCTGCGGTGCGGGTTCAAGACCTGTTCGGTGTGACCGAGCACCCACACGCCGGCAACGTCCCGATCCGACTCGAGCTCCTCTCTCCCGCCGACCGACCCATCCAGGTCACCGCCGACCTTCCAGGTTTCTGGGCCGGCACGTGGGCCGACGTGAAGAAGGAGATGGCGGGTCGCTATCCCAAGCATCGCTGGCCCGACGACCCCGCCAACGCCGCACCCAAGCGAATGAAAGACCGGTGAGGAAGTGCCTGGCACTTTCTCACCGGCAGCGGCCTACTGGGCGAACCGTCGACTGTTCTGCGATGATCGCTACATGCGTCGTCTGACCTTTGTGCTCACCGGATCTCTGCTGCTCGCTGCGTGCGGAGGAAGCAGCGACGATGGCGCCCCCGACACCACGGCGGAGACGGTCACGACCGATGCTCCAGAGCCGGTTGAAACCGAGCCACCCACCGCCGAGCCGCCAGCCACGGACCCTCCTACCACCGACACGCCAGCGACCGACCCGCCTGTCACCGAGCCACCGGTCACCGACGCACCCGCTCCGGAGTTGCCCGACTTCACAGCGATCGGTGACGGCGAGTACGCCGTTGGGGTCCAGACCATCACCATCACCGACCCTGAACGCGACCGCCCGTTGACCGTCGACGTGACGTTCCCGCTGGCCGACGGCCAGACCGGCGACCCACAGCAATACACCTTCATCACCGGCGACTACTACGAGTCGCCGCGAGCGGTGGCCGCCACCGCCGACCAGATCTCGCCCGATGGCCCGTTCCCACTGGTGATCTACACACATGGCTCGGGCGGGCTGCGCTACATCCACTCCGACTACACCGAAACCCTTGCGAGTCACGGCTACCTGGTCATCGCAGCCGACCACACCGGCAATACCTCCGTCGATCAGTTCCTCGACACCGAAGATGACGGCGCCACCATTGCGTACAACCGGCCGCGTGACGTGCAGGTGATGATCGACCAGATGACCAATCCGGAGAGCGCAGAGACCGTCGGGTTCGTTGGTTCGGTGAACCCCGAGCAGATCGCGGTCACCGGACACTCGCTCGGCGGCTATGCCACGTACGCCGTTGTTTCCGGCATGGAGAATGCAGCCGGCACCCTGGCACCCGACCCTCGGGTCGATGCCCTCATCCCGCTGGCTCCGGCTCTCGGCAACGGCGACCCCGCGGGGTCGCTCCTCGTCGCCGATCAGTTGGTGAACGTCGAGTTGCCGACGCTCGTGATGGTCGGTGCGGATGACAAGACCACACCTCCCAGCCCGAACGTCGACCGCGCTGTTGCCGAGACCTCCAGCGAAGTCGTGTACCGCGTCGACCTCGTCGCGGCCGAGCATCAGTCGTTCACCGATGTGTGCGACTACCTCGAGTTCTTCCCGACGCTCGAGAACCCGACCCAAGCAGTCATCGACACCATCGAGTCATTCGCCGTGGCCGGCTGCTCGGAGGGCGACATGCCCACCGACCGCGTGCAGGAGATCACCAACACCTTCGCGGTGAGCTTCCTCGACTCGGTCTTCGCTGGCACCGACATGATCACCAACGAGAACACCGTGATGCCCGACGACGTGATCTTCGCATCGAAGTAGCCCGGAACGTACCTGTTCAGCGGGCTGGTCGAGGGCGACTACATCGTTGAATTGCCAGTCGAGAACATCCGGTCAGGAGGCGCACTCGACGGCTGCCACGACTCCACCGGCCCCGCATCGTCGAGTGATCCCGAAGACGGCGTGGATGTCAACAACGACGGCACCGATCAGGGGTCGTCGTCCGAGCTGCGCTGATCCTCGTGCTCGGCGGAGCTTTTGCTCTTCTCGGTCACCCGCCGTCGACGACGAGTGCAGACATCACCGACGACGCGCTGACGAGTTCGTCAGGCAAGCAAGCTCGCAACCGCTGCGAAATGCAGTGCAGCGGCCACGACCACGAAGCTGTGCCACACCTCGTGATATCCAAACGTGCGCGGCCACGGATCCGGCCGCTTGAACACCAACACCGGAATGCCAGACGTGTAGACGAGGCCGCCTGCCACGATCAATGCAAACTGCACGCCGGTGAGACTGTCGAACAGCACCGGCAGCGCAACCACGACCGCCCATCCCATCACTGGGTACAGCACGTATGCGACCCGGCTGAGTCGCTGGACCGCAGTGAGTTTCAGCACGATCCCGAGTGCGGCGGCCGTGGCGATCACCACCAGTACCGGTACCCCCCACCGCAACGGCATCGCAACGATGGCGATCGGGACATACGTTCCAGCGATCAAGACGTAGATCCCTGCATGGTCGAGCCGCTGCATCCAGCGTCGAGCCGACGGTGACCGAGCCAGGCGGTGGTACGCCGCCGACATTCCCAGCATCGTCAAGAGCGACAGTGCGTAGATCGATGCGGCGGTACGCGCCACGGTGCGCTCGGACACGGACACGAGGACGATCCCCGCGGGGATCGCCACGAAGAACGCACCCGCATGCATCCGCCCCCGCCACGCCGGGCGATCGGTGGTATCGGCACTCGAGGTCACGCGTTCACAACGTATCGGCCAGGACGCCGTGCGAGCCAGCAGCGCATGCGTAAGATCGTCGTGTGGCCGAACCGACCGCATCCCCGGCAAACGCCGGTTCCGGCATGCCCGACCCCCAGACGCTCGCTCGGCGAACACTGGAAGGCATCCTTGATGCCTCGAAGGGCTACTTCACCGGCACCTCGCTGGAGGAGGGGCACGTGAGAACACTCTCGCTGCTTCGCGACGCGCTCGGTGCGTCTCGGGTGTTCCTCGCGACCTCGAACGAGACTGGCTTTCACGGCCGAACCCTCATCGGTGCCTCGATCGCACAGTCCGAGCACTTCGCTCGGCGGCCGCTGCCCCCATTCCCCGACTCGGCAACCCACTCCAACGACACGTTGTCGATCAACCTCGTCACAGAACTCGGCGACGAGGCACCCTGGTTGGCGGAACTGGTTGAATCTGACTCAGCCGTGCTCGCAACCGGGCGCTTCCCAGAAGGACCCCCCATCTGTGTCGTCGGCATCGGCGGGCTCGATGAGGTCAGCGACGAACAACGTGTCTCCATCGAGAGCTTCGTGTACCTCGTCATCGGCACCGTGGTCGCGGAGTCGCTCGACGCACAACGCATGCTGGCCCGCAACCGCCGAACGTCGGCGCTCGAAACACTGATCGACGAAGTCGAGGGCGAACGACGTCGCATGAGCCATCAGATTCATGACGGTGTGCTCCAGAACGTCACCTCCATCGCCCACTTCCTCGAAACGATGTCGGCGACCACCGAGGACCAAGCCATGAAGGTGATGCTGGAACGATTGCGTGTCCAGGCCCAAGGCGCCGCGATCACGCTGCGACAACTCGTCACCGAGTTCGAGCCCGAACAGCACGCCACTCCACTGCTCGCCGAGGAACTCCACAACCTGAGTACGCGCATCTCGGGCCTCTTCGGGCTCACCGTGCGAGCCCAGGTGAACGAGTCAGCGAATCAACACCCGGCAGCCAGCACCGTGCTGTGGGTCAGTCGCCAGGCGCTGGACAATGCGCTCACCCACGCAGACGCATCCACCTTGTCGGTCACCGTCGACCTGGACGTCGACGACCTGACTCTGATCGTCGAGGACGATGGAAAGGGTTTCGATGCCGAGTTGCCGTGGAGCACCGGCGTCGGGCTTCGCTCGATGGAGCGTCGGGTTCGAGACCACGGAGGAACGCTGCAGGTAGACGCCAACATCGGCGTTGGCACCCGCATCGTGGCGATCTTTCCAAACACAACGCGCCCCAGCGGCGAACGGCCCGAAACCGAGACTCCTGGCGCAGCCGACACCGAGATTCACGAGCGCATTCGCAAAGCCACCGTGAGGTTTCTCGATCAGGATATCCGTCCGACGTTGAGCTCGATCGCGCTCAACGCCGAGGTCGAACGCAGCGACGTTCTCGAACGGTTTGCGTCGGTCGACGAGGTCGTCGATGACGCGGTTGCCTCGGTCATCGACGGCCTTCAGAAGCAGTTGGCTGCCTGGCCGCCAATCGACACGAGCGAGGCGCTCGACATGCGTCTCGCCGAGTTGCTTCGCCGACGCTTCTTGCTGGAGCAATGGGGACGCCCGATTCGCAACGCTGTCTACACCAACGACCCGACCGCCCGATTCGACCACGAAGTCATCGAGGCCATCCAGCCCGAGCTCAACGCAATCGGCACCGGCGAGTCCGCTCACCTCGGCCCGATGCTGGCATGGCTCCTGCGACCGCGATCGATACGGGCAATCGTGCAGGCACCGACGGTCGACCCGGATGCAGCGAGCGAGGCGCTCCAGTTCATTGCTGAATCGTTGCTCGATCCCACCAACCATCCGGAAGCAGCCAGCGCAATCGACGACACGTAAGCTCAGCGCATGGCTGACGCTGAGTTCGACTACACCGAGATGTTCCCGCTTGGGCCCGACGAAACCGAGTACCGACTCGTGAGCACCGAGGGAGTCTCGACGTTCGAAACTCCCGAAGGCACCTTCTTGAAGGTGGAACCCGAAGCAATCCGCAATCTCACTGCACAAGCAATGCACGACATTGCTCACTTCTTGCGCACGAGCCATCTCGAACAGCTCCGCAAGATCCTCGATGATCCAGAAGCATCCGACAACGACCGCTTCGTCGCACTCGACCTCCTGAAGAACGCGGCGATCGCTGCCGGCGGGGTCCTGCCCATGTGCCAAGACACCGGGACAGCGATCGTCAAAGCAAAGAAGGGTGAGTTCGTGTTCACCGGCGGCGGCGACGAAGAACAGATCGCTCGCGGCATCGCCGACACCTACCTCACCACCAACCTGCGCTACAGCCAGATGGCTCCCATTGACATGTACACGGAGAAGAACACGGGAACGAACCTCCCTGCCGAGATCAAGATCAACGCCATCGACGGTGACGCCTACAAGTTCTTGTTCATGGCCAAGGGCGGCGGCTCGGCCAACAAGAGCTTCCTGTTCCAAGAAACCAAGGCACTGCTGAACGAAGCAACCCTGCTGCCGTGGATCTTCGACAAGATCCAGGCAATCGGCACGTCAGCGTGCCCGCCGTATCACCTCGCCATCGTCATCGGGGGCACCTCGGCCGAAATCGCCGTCGAAACCGCAAAGCTTGCGAGCGCGCGCTACCTCGATGCACTGCCCACCTCCGGATCAGCGTCTGGGCACGCATTCCGAGATCTCGACCTCGAAGCCAAAGTGCTGGAGCTGGCCCAGAGCACCGGCGTCGGCGCCCAGTTCGGCGGCAAGTACTTCTGCCATGACGTCCGCATCATTCGCCTCCCGCGGCACGGCGCCTCGTGTCCGGTCGGCATGGCGGTGTCGTGCTCGGCAGACCGCCAGGCCATGGGCAAGATCACCGCCGAGGGCGTGTTCCTCGAGCAGCTCGAATCCGACCCGGCCCGGTTCCTTCCCGCAGTGGGGTCCGAGGACCTGCTCGACGCCGAACCGGTTCATATCGACCTCAATCAGCCAATGGCCGAGATCCTCGCCACGCTCACGGAACTCCCCGTGACCACCCAGGTCATGTTGAGCGGGCCGATGATCGTTGCGCGCGACATCGCGCACGCGAAGATCAAAGAGCGCCTCGACGCTGGTGAGGACATTCCGCAGTATTGGAAGGATCACGCCGTGTACTACGCGGGCCCTGCCAAAACCCCCGAGGGGTACGCGTCCGGTTCATTCGGGCCGACCACAGCGGGCCGGATGGACTCCTACGTTCCCGAGTTCCAGTCGCTCGGCGGTTCGATGGTGATGCTCGCGAAAGGAAACCGCTCCAAGCAGGTCACCGACTCCTGTGACGCCAATGGAGGCTTCTACCTCGGCTCCATCGGCGGGCCAGCTGCACGGTTGGCTCTCGACAACATCCGCAAGGTCGACGTGCTCGAATACGCCGAACTCGGCATGGAAGCGATCTGGAAGATCGAAGTGGAGAACTTCCCAGCGTTCATCGTGGTCGACGACAAAGGCAACGACTTCTACGCCAAGGTCCGCTCCGAAGCTGCCATGCCCGTGTCCCTCCGCCCAGTGTGAAAGTGCCAGGCACTTCCTCACTCGGGCGTCGGTGAGGGCTCAGCAAGAACTGCGTGCGGTGTCGAGGGCGATGCCTGCGTCGTCGGAGGTGATCTCGAGCACCACGTGAGAGATCACTCGGTCCGGCGCCTGATTGACCGCAGCGGCCATACACGCTGCACCAGGCTCGAGATCCCTGCCGTCGAGAATCCGCTCCAGCAGATTGGCCGACTCGATGTCGCCGTGGCCGAAGAGGTTGTCCCCGAGCTGCTCATCGTTCGCGAGGCCGGGCAGAAAAGAGCATCGCAGCCCATCTTCGGGCAGCGAGCGGCGAAGAAACTGATCAGCCACCACATCATCGATACACGGTGTCCACCCCGGGAACGCCGTATGACCAACGCCGTCCCAGATGATGTGCACCGCATCCCCCAACGCTGCAGCGAATTCCGGAGCGTGGTAGCCGGGGGTGAGCGGATCGAACTCGGTCCCGATCACGAGCACCTCTCGACGCACATCGACCGCTTGCACCGCCTCCATGGGTCGGGCGCCATCCGGCATGGCGTCGCAGAACGCCCACTCGGTGATCTGAGGGCCGAGGTCTGCGCAGTAGATCATGAAGTTCGCTTCAGCGAAGTCGCTCTCCCCTGACGGTCCGGAATCGCCGTTCTCACCATCATCTTCGGCGGCGCCGTCCGCATCGCCGCTTTCGCCGTCGTCGCCATCGCTGTTCCGTGCGTTCTCGCCAGCGATCAACGAGGCCAAGGCAGATGCGTCCCCACGGTCAGCGTCCTCGAGCGCCGTGGCCAGCAGCTCCCAATCGCCCGCGTAGCTCATCGACGAGTCGATCAACCGCTCGAAGTCCAGTGAGTCGACACGATCAGGTGCGCCTCCGAAGTCGCTGGTGCTCAACACCGGCACCTGAAACGCAAGGTCGGAGATGACGGTGCCGGCATCCAGGCTGAACAAACAGCGCTCGCTTGCGTTGCACAGCTCGACAAAACGGTTGCGCGCCGCCTCGGTGCCATCATCAGCCAACACGGCAAACCCATCCTCGAACGGACCGGCAGGCGAACCCGCAGCCGGGTCCGTGGCACCATCGAGCACAAACGATCCAACCCGATCCGAGTACTCCGCTGCGTACGTGGCACCGAGGATGGACCCGTAGGAGTAGCCGAGATAGTTCAGCTCGTCTTCGCCCAACGCCACGCGGATGGCTTCCATGTCGGCAGCGGAGTACGGCGCGGTGATGAAGCCAGCAAGGGCTCCCGTTGCTCGCACGCATTCCGAGATGAAGGTCGGGTCGCCGGGCGGAACCTCGTCATTGCAGTCGATCTTCGGCGTCGACTCACCGACGCCGCGAGGGTCCCATGACACGATGTCGAACGCGCGCAGCATGTCAGCCGGCATCGCCCCACGAACGTTCCACACCGTGGCCAGGCCTTCACCTCCAGGCCCTCCGGGGTTCAACAGGATCGCTCCGCGCCGATCACCGGTTGCGCGATGTCGCGTCAGGGCCAGCTGCACCAGCGCTCCGTCCCCGGCTCCGTCCCCGAAGGGATCCATCGCCGTTTCCAGCGTGCCGCACTCCCAGCCGGATGTTCCGAGGCGGTCAGGCGATGGTGCACCGAACGAGTCGCAGTCGCCCCACTCGATCGAGGTCTCTGGCGAGTCGACGATCGGCAACTCGGTGTCGCCAGCGTCCGGCGCGGGAGAGCCGATGGGAGGGAGACTCGCCTGCCCGTCGGGAATCACCGGTCCGGCGCCAGATCGGTCCGAACGCTCCACCGCAACCGGTGGGATCGACGAGCAGGCTGCGGCAATGATCGAGGCGGCGAGCAGTGGCCCGACGAGTCGGCGAGTCGTGCGAGTCGAGGCGAGCCGAGCGCTCACGCTGATCCGAGTTCGCCGGCCAGGTCGCCGAGACGTCGTTCGCCCGCGGCGGTCTGTCCACCCAACGCCATGAAGCGCCGCATTGCAACCTGGGCCTCGTCGTGACCGAGGGTTCCATTGAAGGCATTTCCTTCGGCAAGCAGCATCGAGTCCAGGTCACCATCGACAGCGATCACGCTTGCCTTTGCAGCCTGTACGGCGTGAGCGGGGAACGATGCGATTCGTTCGGCGAGGCGATCGACGAACACCGACAGCTCGGTGGGTTCGAGCATGCGATTGATCCATCCCCACCGTTCGGCGGTCGCGGCATCGATGTCGTGACACCCGAGGATTGCTTCGAGTGCACGGCTGCGCCCGATGAGACGTGGCAGTCGCACCGTGCCGCTCCCACCCGGCAAGATGCCGAGTGCAACTTCGGGCTGGTTGAACACCGAATCGGTCGACGCGAACCGCATGTCGCAGCTCAGTGCCAGTTCACTCCCGCCACCACCAACACGACCATCGATTTCTGCAATCGTGACCTTCGGCATCGTGCGCAGGGTTTCACACATTCGGTGAAACCCGTTGAGCTCGGTGGCTTCTGGGGCACCGTGCGGGAACCCCAGAATGGCCTCCACGTCGAAGTGAGCGATGAACCACTCGGGGTTTGCTGAACGGATGACGACCGAACGCACGAGGTCGTCCGCTGCGAGCTGGTCGAACGCTTCCGCCAACTCGAGAAACACCGCCACCGTCATCAGGTTGATGTCCGGGTTGTCGACGACAACGACGGCCACACCGCTGTTGGAGATCGTGGTCTGTACTGCGCCCATCGGTGCAGAGTCTGTCGCAGTTCTCGCTGCGCTGCGTGTCAGAGCAGCTGTTTCACGGCGTCACGCGTCGCGGCTGCTTCATCTGGGTTCCCGGGGAACTCGACGACAGCGAAGTCGGTGACTCCCGCATCAGCGAGTGCGCCGATCCGCTCGACCACCTGGTCGGCGGTGCCGGTGATGGCGATGTCCTCGGGGCCTGCGGCACCCTCTCGATCGAGCATGGCGCGGTAGCTGGGCAGGCTGCCGTAGATCTCGAAGACCTGCGCAGCACGGGTCTTGGCACCTTCGAAGTCATTGGTCACGCACACGGGGAGCGCAGCGATGACTCGTGGTGCCGGACGTTCTGCGGCTTCGGCTGCTGCGTTGATCGTCGGGGTGATGTGGCTGGCCAGCGTCTTGGGCCCGGTGCACCACGTGAGCGTTCCGTCCGCGAGCTCGGCTGCCACCTTGAGCATCTGTGGACCGAGTGCGGCGATGACCGTGCTGAATGGCTGCATGCCGGGAGCTTGGATGCCGCCGTGTGTGGTGTACTCCTCACCGGCGTAGGACACCTGCTGATTTTGCGAGAGCGGGCGCAGGACGTTCATGTAGTCCCGGATGTGGCGGATTGGCTTGTCGTAGCTCATGCCCATCATGTTCTCGATGACCACCTTGTGGCTGAGCCCGATGCCGAGCGTCAGTCGGCCGTCGGCAACCGCATTGACCGTGTGGCATTGCTGAGCAATGGCCATGGGGTGGCGCGGGTAGGTGGGCACCACGGAGGTTCCGAGTTCGATGCGCGGAACCTCGCGCGCCACCACGGCCAGGGTGGTGAGTGCATCATGGCCGAAGATGTTCGGAGCCCAGTACGCAGCGAAGCCATCGGCCTCGACCTGCTTGGCTTCGGCGACGACGTCGTCCACCGTTCCGTCGTTGACCGTTCCACCGAAGTATCCAATGCGCATGCAACGACCGTATCGCTTCCCCGAACGGCCCTCCCATTCATCGCATCAGACAGCGACGAGCAGGACGTTGATGCCAGCGACAACGCCAGCAGCGACACCGAACGTGCGAATAGCCACCGAAGTCGGTGACTGCGTGGCGTCCGAGCGTCGCACTCCGAACGCCGCGAGCCCGCACATCATCAGCGTGAGCGAGACCGCAACGACCGATCGCCAGCGTTCGCGATCCGCACACGCTTGATCGAAGTTCGACGATGCAGCGTCGGCCGCACCGAACAGTTCCGCTCCGCAGTCGGCGTTGGTCGCCAACACGGTGATGAACGTCGTGATGACCACGGCCGCAACGGTGAACACCACCAGCGCAGCGATTCCGAGTCCTCCAGGACGACGATCGGGTTGGTACGTCAGATCGTCGTACAGCCACCACGTGCACACCCCGACCACGATCACCGGCAGTACCGGCGCCATGACGATGCTGATGAGCAGCGCCGTCACCCCGACGCTGATGACCGCAGCGCGAGACAGCTTTCGTTCCGGCGCCGCCAGGTTCATGAGGTGAGGCTCATGACATCGTCCTCATGACATCGAGACGAGGTCGAGCCATTCGTCATTGAAGTAGTCGACGTCACCGTCGGGCATCAACAAGACCTTGGTGGGTGCGAGTTCACGAACGAATTCCTCGTCGTGGCTGACGAAGATGATCGCTCCGGGCCAGTCGATCAACGCATTGGCCACCGCTTCGCGTGAGGGCGGGTCGAGGTTGTTCGTGGGCTCGTCGAGCAACAGCATGTTGTTCTTGCCCGTCATGAGCATGGCGAGCGCCAGTTTGGTTTTCTCGCCGCCCGACAGCGTGCCGGACTCCTGGAACACCTTGTCACCAGACATCCCGAACATGCCGAGGAGACCACGCAGATGCGTGTCGGTCATCTCGACCCCTGCCGGAATCGAGTCGCGCAGGTTCACCAAGAGGTTCTCGTGAGGTCGCAGGTTGTCGTGTTCTTGGGCGTAGTAGCCGGCTTGCACCTGGTAACCGAACTCGAACTGCCCAAGATCGGCTTGGGTCTCTTCTGCCAGGATCCGCAGCAGGCTGGTCTTGCCGGCGCCGTTCAGACCCAGTACGAGGAGCCGCTCACCGCGCCCCAGGTCGAAGTCGATGTCTTCGAACACGGTGACCCCGCTGTAGCCCTTGCACAGTCCCTCGGCGGTGATGACCGTCTCGCCGCACGGTGGAGGAGGCGGGAACTTGACGTTGATCGACTTGGAGGCCTTGGGCGCCTTGACTTTCGATGACTCGAGTCGGGCGATCTTCTTCTCCATCGAGTGCGCCATGGCGGCCTTGGTGGCCTTGGCGCCGAAGCGGTCGACAACGCCCTGCATGCGATCGATTTCCTTGGCCTGCTGAGCGGCCTTCTTCGTGAGGCGAGCCTCGTCTTCGGCTCGGGCTCGCTGGTATTGCGAGTAGGTGCCCTTGTACTCGAAAACCTCGCCGACCTCGTTCTCACCCGCCCGGTCGAGGTGCAACACGCGGGTGATGGCCTCGTCGAGCAGATCGAGGTCGTGGCTGATCACCAACAGCGCACCCTTGTACTCACGCATGTACTGCAGCAGCCAGGTCTTGGCATCGATATCGAGGTGGTTGGTCGGCTCGTCGAGGCAGAGCACGTCGGTTCCGGCAAACAGGATGCGAGCCAGTTCGACTCGGCGACGCTCACCACCCGAGAGCACGCTCAGCGGAAGCTCCAGCCGATCGTCGGGCAGACCGAGGCCCACTGCCATGGCCCGGGCTTCGCTGTCGGCGGCGTACCCGCCGTTGGTGCGGAACATCTCCTCTGCGTTGATGTAGCGGGTGACGTTGCGCTCGTCGGGGTTCTCCTCCATGGCGATGCGGAGTTTCTCCATCCGCACCATCTCCTCATCGATGCCCTTGCCCGAGAGGATGTGGGTGACGCTGGTTCGACCATCGAGATCCGCGTCGATCTTCGGGTCCTGGGGGAGGTAACCGAACCCACCTTTGCGCAACACGTTGCCGGCTGCTGGCTCGTTCGCTCCGCCGAGCACCTTGAACATGGTGGTCTTGCCGGCACCGTTCCGGCCGACGATTCCGACCTTGTCACGAGGCATCACGGTGAAGCTGACGCGCTCGACCAAGAGCTTGCCACCCACTTCCACCGAGATCGCCTGTGCCTGAAGCATCGCTACAGGCTACGAAGTCACACCCGCCTTGTGGCGTGACCCCCGGCGGGCCGTGAAATCAGCCTTCGCCACCGCCTGCGTCGGCACCGGTCGCAGCGGCCCCCGTGGTGGATCCCGACGTGCTCGTTGTGGCGCCACCTGTGGTTCCGGTGGCGCCCGAGGTGGAACCGCTGCCGGTCGTTGCGCCTGTCGTGGACCCCGACGTCGTCGTGCCCGACGAGGTCCCCCCAGTTGTCGAGCTGGCTGCACCGCTCGTGGTTCCGGTGTCCCCGCCACCCGAACCGCCCGTCGTGCTGGTTGCGCCGGAAGAGTCGGTCGATCCTCCCGAGGAACCGGTCGTGCCGCTGGTCGTGCCGCCGCCCCCAGTCGTGTCGCCGCCCCCAGTCGTGTCGCCGCCCCCAGTCGTGTCGCCGCCCCCAGTCGTGTCGCCGCCCCCGGTGGTGTCGCCGCCCGTCGCGTCGCCGCCACCAGTCGCGTCGCCGCCCCCGGTGGTGTCGCCGCCCGTCGCGTCGCCGCCACCAGTCGTGTCGACGCCCCCGGTCGTGTCGGTCTCGCCAGCCGTGGTCGTGCCATCGGTGGTGCCACCATCGGTCGAGCCTCCGGTGGCGTCGGTCTCCCCCGTCGTGGTTCCGCCGGTGGCGGTGCCACCCGTTGTCGACCCGGACGTGGCGCCACCCGTGCTCGACGTCCCCGTCGTGGAAGAACCCGACGTCGACGAACCCGAGGTCGAGCCGGAGCCCGAGGTCGAGGAGGAACCGCTCGACGACGATCCACCCGACGAGGAACTCCCCGACGAGGAAGAACCGCCGGAGGACGACCCGCTCGACGAACCACCCTGACCGATTGCCGAATCGTCGGTGAACAATGAGCGCAAGCACGCTCCTTCGTCATCTCCGAGTTCACCCAATGCCACAGCGAGCTGCTCCACCAGCACCGCTTCTCCCTGGTCGCCCGGGTGAAGCCCATCGCGACTCAGCACGCCCGGCGTCCGTGCGATCTTCTCCCAATCGACGATCGTGACGTTGTCGTACAAGCTGGCGAGTTCGTCGATGACGTCGTTCACCTCGGCCCACGCCGGCCGGTACTCGGTGACGGTCATCAACAGCGTGGGTCGAGGCGCCACTCGAAAGAGCAGTTCGCTCAGCTCGGTGTAGTACGCCTCTTCGTCGCCGTCGTAGTTGCTCCCGAGATGGATGATGGCGGCATCGAAGTCATCGTCGACGGCGACGTCCTGAAGTCGCCGTTCCGCGACCTCGTTGCCGAACTCGACGAAGCGTCCTGGCTCCGCATCCACCGCTACCGACCAACCGGTCGGGGTGAGCGCATCGCACAGCTCGCGCCCATAGCGCGACGCCGTCGATGCGAGGATCGAGTCACCAATCACCAGCACACGATTGCCGTTCACTCGTTCTGCGACCGCCTCGACGACAACGCCGTCTTCGTCCACCGGTCGGGTGACGACCACAGACACCAGCGACTCTTCGGCGTCTGCGAGCGCATCGAAGCTCGGGACCGGCACCGTGTCAGGAAGACGACCGACTCCGGGAACCGTCGGAACCGGCGTGTTCGGTGTCGACGTCTCCGGATCCGAACCCTGATCAGAGCCACAGGCACCCACGACGAGGGCAAGCACCACAGCGCATCGACGGATCATCTCGACATTCAACCGCGTGACGCCCCACATGTCACGTCAGCTCCGTCTGATCCGGATGGGAGAGATCGCATCTCAGACGCGACGAAGGGCGCCGACCGGAGCCGACGCCCTTCGAATCAATCGAGTGATATCAGCCGTTCGAACGGAGCTGATCGCGGATCTCGGTGAGGAGATCGGTCTCGGACGGACCGGAGTCCTCTTCTTCGGCTTCCTTGAGCTTGTTGTACGCCTTGACGATCAAGAAGCACACGAAGCCCACGATCACGAACGTGAAGATGGCGGTGATCAGGGTGCCGAACTCCAGGTAGGTCGGCCCCCCGGTCAGTTCACCGGTTGCTTCGTCGAACACGATCGGATCTCCGTCACTCACCTTGAGGCGTGCAACCTCGTCGAAGTTCGGCTTGCCGAAGATCGCTGCGATGAGGTTGAGGATGATGCCTTCGACGATTGCGGTGATGACCGGCGCGAAGAAGGTGGCCAGCACGACGGCGATCGCGAGATCGATGAGGTTGCCCTTCGTGATGAAGTCTTTGAATTCTTTCAGCATGTGACGCTTCTCCTGAGGTTGTTGACGGATTTCCCGCGCCCAGAGTCAAGCACAAACACGCAGCGTGCACGAACATCGACGTCACCGGGTGTGCCAAGACCCAGCATCTGGCCCACCAATGGGTCAGGCGCTCGGGTCGGGGCGAAGGTGTTCGAGGATCGTCTGGACGCCTGGATCAGCCATTGCGATTGCGTCGTCCCAACTGAACCAGCCGATTTCTTGGCTCTCGCCGTCGGGTGGCGCCGGATCGGCATCGCCGCCGTCGAGGAGGTAGCGGGTGTCGAGGTGAGTGTGCCCGCGCCCGCCGGCGTGTACGTCCACATGCAGCAACTCGGGAACGCCGTCGGCATCGAACGGGCCGGCGAAGGCGACCTCGAGGCCGGTTTCTTCACGGGCTTCGCGCAGTGCTGCTTGCCAGGGTGTCTCACCGGGGTCGATGTGGCCTCCGGGCTGCAGCCACAGTCCAAGACGCTTGTGCTTGAGCAACACGACCCCGCGTGGCCCGACAACGATTGCAGATCCGGTGACGTGGACATCGTTGGACGTCTGATCGAGCGGGGCCTCGAGCGTGTCGAGCGCCGACACGAACTGATCGATCGATGCTGCTTCGCGTTCATCGAGCGGCGATCGGTTCACCACAGCGGCGCGAAGCTGATCCAGAGCCATCGACACGTTGTACCAGGTCACCGCACGCCACTCCACAGAGCGCGGCCGTTCCCCGGTGTCACTCGATGTTTTGCTTCAGTTGATGACAGGCCGGACCGATACAGATCTGCACGGCCAAACGGCCACAGAGCAGACGAACCCGGTTCGGCGGAGCCGGTGAAAGTACTCATGGATCACGACACGACACTCTCTCATCGAATTCTCATCGCAGTGCATGACCCGGATCTGCGACGCATCAGCGTCGCAGGGCTGCGGGCAGCCGGTTTCTGCGTGAGCGCACCGACTGACGGCGATGCCGCGGTGATGCTCGCCGAGTCATTCTCCCCCGATGTCTTGATCGTCGACTCGTATCTTCCGTCGCCCGACGGACGTCCGTTGTACGAGCGCCTTCGTGAATCATCTGAGCAATACCTGCTGTGCATCACCAACGATGGGTACCAGTCCCGTACGTCGATCCTGCACAGCGGCGCCGACGATGCGATCTCCGGCCCGATCTACGCCGAGGAGCTCGCCGCTCGCTGCCACGCACTGCTTCGCCGACCGCGCCAGATGCAGAACCGTCCTGAGACGGTTGCATCCTCCACGCTCGTGCTCGGTCCGCTCACCATCGATCTCGGTCGCCGCGAGGTTCGGGTGGAAGAAGAAGAAGTCCAGACAACCCGCATCGAGTTCTCCTTGCTCGAACAGCTCTGCCGGCGACCCACCGAGGTGTGCACCCGCGAAGATCTGCTCGACGCCGTGTGGGGCCCGAAGTGGGTTGGCGACAGCCATGTTGTGGACGTTCACCTGTCGAACCTGCGCCGCAAGCTCGACAAGGCCGCTCCCGGCACCAAGGTGATCCACACCGTTCGCGGCGTGGGATTCCGGCTCGCCAACGACGTCACCGACGCACTCGACCTCTCCTCGGTCACCATGGCGTCGCTGGTCTGATCTCAGCTCAGGAGTACACGGTTTCAGCGATACGTCGCCAAGAGAAACCACCGCTGATGTTCAGCAATGACGAGGTGCGCTTGTTCCCCCATGGCTGCATCCTCGACCACCACCTGAAATCGAGCGAGCCGTCGATGCTGATCCGGCTCCCACCACTGTTGATCGACCGGCCACGGGCCGGCCCACGAACGCACTGAACGCAGCGCGCCTCGCCGCCAACCGTCCGCTTCGCTCCCGCGCAACAATCGAAGTGCCGACGGCGCTGCGGAGACCATCCCTCGCCCGCTCACGCGCACCGCTGCTCCCTCACCGTCGAGCACCTCCAGCGGCAGCGGCGAATCGAACACCGTCGAAGGAGACGGTGCTGGCAGACATCCGGGCCACGGCCCCGATCGGCCGTCAAGACCTGCCCCCGTCGAGGTGCGCGACACAGCGCGTTCGCGCTGATCGAGGTCAACCAGTGTGGCCGGCATCCATCGATACCGATCCGCAGGAAGCCTCCCGCCGTGCCAGACCGGCACCGTCACCGCAGCTTCCGACGTGAGCGACGTGAGCCGCGCCACCGCTCGAACCGCGCGCCGGTCCGCATCGGACTGGCCTCCCCACAGTCCGAGCTGCACACCGGTGTCAGCGCGCACCTCTTCCGGCGTGATCCGTACGAACGTCACGCCGCCGGTGACTTCGTTCTCGCTCCCTCGTGGCAGGTTGACCCAGGCATCCAACTGCCAGCGCACCCGTTCCACCATGGCCGGTGCAGACATCCCCGCCGACCGATACCACGACCGTTGCGAACGTTCACCGTGCTCGGTTTCAAGCAGCACCACCAGGCGGGTACAGACCCGACCATCCGCACCGAGCGACCCGGCCAGTTCGTCAGCCAATTGCTTGGCCACGAACACCACCGAGTCCGTTTGTGCCGCAGGGTCATCCAGCACTCGGGCGAGACGACGTTCGGGGGCCGGGTCCGTGGTGTTGGCTGGACGGATGTCCGCACCAGCCGCCAAGCGGTGAGCATGCAGACCAACCGGACCGAAACGACCCAGCACGTCAGATGGCGTCAGCGCAGCAAATGCTCCCAGGCAACGCACCCCGAGGCGTACGAACAGGTCCACCAGATCAGCATCGACCTCGCCGAGGGTCTGCAACCAGCCAATGGGCAACGGCGCGCAGAACTCCGGCGACCCACCGCTGTCGACCACCACCGGATGTTTACGACGCACTCCGAGACGAGCCGCGATACTCGCAGCGAAACGTCCATCGGCCACGCCGATTCCGACCTGATCCGCTGCCACCTCATCCAACACGTCAGCAAGCACACCGATCACCACCTGCTGCAGGTGTTCACCAACCGCTGCGTCCCCGCCGAAGTACTTCGATGGACCCCGCGCTGCAACGGTCAGCCAGCCGGGTTCGACCAGGTCGACACGCGGGGCGATCTTGCCAACCGCCCGCACGACCGGCTCGAACTCTCGAGCATCGCGCGCCGGGTCGTCATCGAGCAGCACGATCTGGGGACAACGCTGTTGGGCCTGACGCCTGCGCTGGCCGATCACGATGCCTTCCGCGGCAGCAGCGGCGGTACGCGCCACGACTCGGTGTGCCCGCATGACCGCAGCAGGCACATCCGCTCGGCAACCCGCAGCGATAACCGGCCAATCCGGGCACCACACCGTGATCATCCGTTCCGGCGTGTGCATCACCTCGCCAGGACCGCTCTTGACCAATTCCGCAGCGACGGCGGTCTCTGTGTCCACGGTCATCCGGCAAGTCGACGTTCGGTGTCTGGGGCCACTGCATCCGCCGGCATTTCGGCAGCCATCTCGGCAAGGAGTTCCTCTTGAGGATCACGCACGTCGACCACGACCGGACCCGTTGGAGTATCGACCGCTTCGGAGACGACCGACAACACGACTCGACCCCGACCATTGACTGCACCCTCTACCGAGATCGATGCCGAACGTGGCGCAGGGAGACGTCGACCGCTCGCCACGACGTCGATCGTGCGCGCACGAAGATGACCACTGCCATCGCCGAGCCCCTCCCATGACGTGGAATCCGTGGTGAGCACGATGTCGCTCGACAGCGCACCGGTTTCACCGAGCGCGACCACCACCGCACCCTGCTGTTGGATCCGTGCAATCAGCTTGCGGACCGCTGCCGGGCGGCGCTCTCCGCGCAGCCCGGCGGGCACACGGGTGACCACCATGTCGAAGCCATCGACCGCTGCGCCCATGACATCGATCCACGCAGCATCGTTGCCCACTCCAGCGGAACGTTCGGCTGCATCCACACCGGTCTCCACCCGCACCACTCGCTCCAGCGGGATGCCGAACTCGCTGGCAGCATCGGCACCGAATGTGGACACATCGACCACGGCGGCCCACGCCCCGCCGATCAATGCCTCACGGATGAGACCGAACGCCAGCGAGGTGTCAGCAACCCCATGGCACGACATCACCCGCCCTCGAACCAAACCGTCATCGGGGAGCACCTGAGCGAACGGCGCTGCCACCGGCAGGGTTCGTTCTCGCGCCATTACGACTGGCTTGACGCGTTCGCCCAGCTCAGCGAGTACGTCACGAAGCGCATCGGCGCGTTCGGAGCCGCTGCGTTGCCCGACCCCGGGTCGCGATGGCGGAGCCGACAGCGCCGGCGTACGATGATCGACAGCAAATTCCATCTCCGCACGTTATCGAACACTTGTTCGATTGTCGAACGAAAAGGACCGCTGAGGTCAGCGTTGAGTGAGTAACTGGTGGAACTGGTGATCCCCGGTAGCTCGAGCGTCCGCTCCGAGTTCGTTCACCATCGCATCATCGGTCACCGCTGCACCGCCGACCACCACCACCACCTCAGGATGCGCCTGCTTGATCCGGATACAACAGTCACCGGCGACTTCGAGATGGCCCGGATGGGTGACGGACAGCCCGACACCGCGCAGCGCTGTCGATCGATTCGCAGCATGCAAGAACGACGTGGCTGGCGTGTTCGCTCCGAGATCCATCACGTCCCAACCCTGCAATCGCATCAGATCTCCGAGGATCGCAGTGGGCAACGCGTGAGACTCGCCTTCGGGCGCACCGAGCACGATGTCGCCAAGCGGCCGACCTGGGCGCACGCAGCGCGACCCCAACCTGCCGATGATGCGCATGACCATCCCCGTGGCCTGATGTTCGACGGCGATGTCGAACTCACCCGCCGCCCAGCGTGCACCGATGTGCACCATGGCCGGCGACAGCATGTCCAGATACACCGACCGCACGTCAGCTCCCGACGCCATGGCCGACTCGATGACGCCCCACGCTCCCTGCGCATCGCCATCCACGAGTCGTGCTTCGAGTCGTTGAGCCCACGGTGCAGAGTCTCCCGGCTCCACCGGCCCCGCTGCCGTTCCGTCACGGAACCCGTCGATTGCCGCTTGCTGCACCTGCCATGAACCCGACACCTTCTGGGCATCCAGCAAGCCGAGTCGCACGTACCGGTACGCGGTCATGTAGTGAACGCCGAGTTCGTCGGCGGCTTCTTGGAGGGTGAAGGTCGTAGACATCAGCGTGACCGCCAAAGAGTACGACCGGGAGCAGGCCAGCGCTCGGTCCTGCGAGCGATTCGAACTACTTGGCGTTCCAGCGAGCGCGGGCCTCACGAGCACGAACCAGGAGGTGCATCGGCACCTTCTTGGCCGCTTCGGTCAACGCCGCATCTCCACCCGCTGCCGCAGCATCATCGCCACCGCTTTCGGGCTCGTCCGGCTGGAGGTCCTCGAACGACGGTGGCTCCACTCCGGGCTTCCAGTACTGGTACATATCCCGCACCAGTTCGGCAAGGCCTTCGGCGTCGTAGCCCTTCTCCAGGTCGACCGTGACGATGTTGGAGTACACATGCACTCCAGCGACCTTGCCACTGCCGAACAGCAGTCGGGCCAGCGCATCAGATGGCGTGTCACCATGTGCATCGAGCACCGAGCGGAACCGTTCGTGCCCCTGACCGGAGAGTGTGCGGTTGAGCTCGAAGCGAACAACGCCTGGCGATGCGCTCGGCTTTTCGGTGACGGCGACCAACTGACCCATGCAGGCCTCACACTACCGGTTCAGCCTCTCGCCCGCAGCGTGCAGACGTCGACTCAACTTCGAGCGAGCGCTCCCGCCAGCACGTCGGGGAACGCGTCCGGCGTCGTCGACATGACGGTGGCCCCGAGTGAGACCAGCGCTGCAGCATGCTCGTGATCATGCGCTGGCGTTCCCGCATCGCTGAGCGCCAGCAACACCACGACCGTCACACCCGACGCCACCAACTCTCCCACCCGCTGACGCATCAGGGCGCCGTTGCCACCTTCGAAGAGGTCAGAGATCACGAACAGCACCGATCGACCGGGTCGCTCGATCTGTCGGGCGCAGAACGTGAGCGCGTTCGCAATGTCGGTGCCTCCGCCCAACTGCACCCCGAACAGCACGTCGACCGGGTCGTGAAGGAACGCGGTCAGGTCGGTGATGGAGGTATCGAACGCGACGAATGTGGTGCGCAGCGTCGGAAGCTGTGCCAGCACGCCGGCAAAGAGCGAGGCGTACACGACCGAGTCGGCCATCGACCCCGATTGGTCGACCGCGATCACCACATCACGAGCGAGGCTCTGCTGACGTCGGCCGTGGCCGATCAACTGCTCGGGCACCAACGTTCGATGCTCGGGCAGCCAGTGGCGAAGGTTCGCCTCGATCGTGTGCGGCCAATCGATGTCGCCGGGACGCGGCCGACGCGTCGTGGTGGCGCGTGCCAGCGCCCCGCGTACGGCTTGACGCGTCTGGTCGCTGAGGCGCTGCTCGATGTCGGCGAGCACGCGAGCGATCACGTGGCGAGCGGTTGCCCGCGTCTCATCAGGCAGCACACGATTCAGTTCCACGAGCATCGTCACCAATCCAATGTCCGGCTCCAGCGCATCGAGGAGTTCGGGTTCCAACAGCAGTTGGCGCAGGTCGAGCCGCTCCACGGCATCGCGTTGCAGGATCTGCACCACCGGTTTGGGGAAGTAGGTGCGGATGTCGCCCAACCATCGGGTGATCCCTGGTTTGGATCGCCCGAGCCCTCCCGTCCGACTTCCACTGCGACGCGATCCGTCGTGGTTCTGCTCGCGGTCGTACAACGCTCCCAACGCTGCGTCGATCCGAACGTCGTCGCCGACCAGGCGTTCCCCGTGTCCAGGCGGACTGCGGTCGTTGCCCGCTTGCCCGCCGCCCGGGTCGCTATTGACATCAGACCCCTGGTCAGCAGGCTCGCCGCTGGATGTACCGGTGTCCGCATCGCGGCCGGAATCATCGCGTGCGTTGCCCGGCTGGTCACCCGGTTCACCACCGGACCCTGCAGCTTCGCCACCGCCCTCCGATGCTGTGCCCCCGTCGCCATCCGGTCCGCTGGCATCGTCAGCCGCGCCACCCAGCACGAGCCTCCAGCGACGCCGCCGCTCAGCCTCGGACACCTGCGGATCGAGCTGCGTGCTGCTCCCAGCCGGGGTGTCCATCATGCGAGCACCTCGACGTCACTCCCCACGACATCCACCGCGACCTCCGGGTTCGACGGATCCGACGTCAGCGGGATGCCCAACAGTTGGCGCACCGTGACCAACGCAGCAGCGGACCGTGCTGCGTCGACGTCGATACCGAAGCCCGACACACGCCTGCGGGACCCACCGAGCAGCAGTGTCATGATCTGGCGCCGCTCGGCTGCTTCGAAGGCTCCGAACGTCCGGCGCAGCAGCGCAATCACGTTGTCGAACGCGTCAATCGTCAACGAGGACAGCCACCGGTCCACCACGCCGAGCAGTTCGGCATCGTGGACCAACACGGTGCCCGATCCGGCCAAGAAGCCTTCGACGAACGATGCGCCATCGGCGGGAGCGGTCCCGCCACTGAGTGCCTGCGACAGTCGACGCTCGACGTTGCCGACGTCCCATCTGTCTGCGTCGTGGAGCAGCCGCGTCGCTCGGCCACAGATCAGACCGTGCCGCAGCGCATGACGGTCGGCCAATTGTTCGAGCACCCCAGGGAACGCCGACCGGCGAGCCCCATGATCGAGCATTGCGAGTGCGGTCTGCATCGCAGTCATCCGCTCGACCATTGCCGAGGCAGCATCGTCATCGAGGGACGAACACGCTGGAACGAGCCCGGCAAGAATTCGCACGACGATCCCGTCGAACACGTCGGACAGCGCCGAAGCATCGGTGTCTCGGACATCGCCGTAGCGCAGCGCGGTCGCAAGCGGAACCACCACGTCCATCAGACGGCCGACGTCAGGGTCGGTGGCGGCGCGGTCGGCGAGACGACGCACACTCGGCTCCACCGCCGCCGGCAGATCAGCAAACAGACCGGTCTCGAGCACGCCAACCAGTTCGGCGAGCCCGCCTGCCTGCTCGCCACGTTCGATCAGCCGGGCGGTGGCCGCCGTCTCCACGGTGCTCCCATAGCCAGCGCACTCGACCAGGCGCACCGACAACTCGGGTTCCCACGCAACACGCCAGGTCTCGCGAAAGGTGCCCGACGACCCGCGCCCGGTCTCGGGCACGCCCCACGGCACGCCGAGCGCCAAGAGTCGATGCAGGAGCTGCGACTTGTTGCGCCCAGTCGGGGTTCGAAGATCCACCTCGACCGTCTTCACTGCAGCGGCGGGCTTGAGTCGCGCCGTCTTCTGGGCGCGGGCAAGATCGCGGGCGAGCGGCACCTGAGGAGCGCCGTCGGGCACCGTGCCGAGCGCATCGCCGATCACGAGTTCGGACCGGACCACGTCGACGCCGCCCATGACCGCGCCCGCGGCGTCGAGCACCTCGGTGAGTCCGGGGCGCGGTCTCCCGCGCATCGTGGCCAGCGCATCGGTGAGACGCGTTCCCGCAATCAGGTGGTCCGGCGACGCGGACAGGCCGCGTGCTCGAAGCAGACGGGCGGCATCAACGAGAAAGCGCGCCACACCGTCCGGGCCCGGATGCTCGAACACGTGGCGATACCAACCAGGGCTGTCGACACCGGCGCCGTAGCCAGATGCCGTGGTGAGGCGGCGATGTGTCCACGGCACCCAGGCTGCTGCCACCTTGATCCGCGCCAGGCCCCGCAGCGTTGCGGTGTCGGTCGAGGCCTTGTGGTCGTCGAGCGACAAGGCCGGCACGTGCCACGCCCCACAGACCACCACGACGCGTTCGAAACCGTCCTTGTGCGCCTGGCGGATCGCTCGGCGCATGTGCGCCTCTCTGCGTTCCTCACCCGCTGACGTGACGGTCCCGGCGCGCGCTGCTGTCATTGCCTCGGCAACAGCGTCGAATGCCGGGGTGCCGTCACCGCGGTGTTCGATCACGTCTTCCCACCACCGTTCCGGGTCGGCATCACCCGCTGCAGCAGCCAACGCTCGCAGCGGATCCGGCGGTGCATGGTCGACCAGCAACTCGTCGTCAGCATTCGCTGCGAACGTCACCGCCATCGGGAGATCGATTGCTCGCACCGCCACGTCGCGTTCGTTCGCCCACGCAACCGCCTGCCACTCGGGACTGAACGACGCGAACGGAGCAAACAACGCTCGGCCCGGTTCATTCGCCACGTACCCGAGCAACGCCACCGGTGGCGTCAGACCCGGTTCGCCGATCCATGCGAGCGCGGACTCGACGTCAGCCGGAGCCTCCACGAGCAGCACATCGGGCTCCAGCGCGTCGAGGGCGCGGAGCACCGACCGTGCTGATCCGGGTCCGTGGTGTCGGATACCCAGCAACGTCACGGTCATCGTGTTGACATCGCCACGTCAGAGATCGAGCTCACGACATGCGTCGTAGAACTCGCCCCAGCCATCGCGTTCGCTGACCACTCCCTCGAGGTACTCACGCCACGCAACGGCGTCATGCACGGGGTCGCTCACGACCGCGCCGACGATTCCTGCAGCCACGTCGGTCGGTCCGAGCGTGCCATCTCCGAAGTGTGCAGCGAGCGCAGTGCCGTTCGTGATGACCGAAATCGCCTCGGCGGTGGACAGGGTTCCACTCGGCACCTTCAACGACGTTCGCTCGTCACTCGTGACCCCGCTGCGAAGCTCACGGAAGATCGTCACCACTCGCCGGATCTCGTCGGCTGCAGCTGGCACCTCGGGCAGCGCAAGGGCCCGACCCAACTCGCTCACGCGTTGCGTGACGATGGCGATCTCCTCGTCGACGGTCGCCGGCAGCGGCAACAGCACAGTGTTGAAACGTCGCCGGAGTGCTGACGAGATGTCGTTCACACCGCGGTCACGATCGTTGGCAGTGGCGATGAGGTTGAATCCCTGCACCGCGGACAGTTCGGTGTCGAGCTCGGGGATCGGCAGCACTTTTTCGGACAGCACCGTCACCAGCGCGTCCTGTACCTCCGGTGGCATGCGGGTGAGTTCCTCGACACGCACGATTGCACCGCGCGACATACCGCGGTGAATCGGACTGGGGACCAGCGCCTGCTCGGAGGGGCCTTCCGACAACAGGCGTGCGTAGTTCCAGCCATACCGCAGGGTCTCCTCGGTCGTGCCTGCGGTGCCCTGGATCAGCAGCGTGGAGTCACCGGAGATCGCAGCTGCGAGGTGTTCGGCCACCCAGGTCTTGGCGGTGCCGGGAACCCCGAGGAGCAGCACCGCCCGGTCGGTTGCGAGCGTCGCCGTGGCGATCTCGATGAGTCGTTGTGCACCGACGTACTTCGGGACGATGACCGTTCCAGGGGCATCGC
>JBGCEY010000021.1:0-6408 GCA_045106645.1 Ilumatobacter sp. | reverse complement strand
TCGATCTCGTCACCTGCGCCAAGCGTGCCGGCTCCTTCGAACAGGCCGTCGATAGAGGTCTGTCCGGGCCGTGTTTCGAGGATCCGTTCCGGGGTCACGGCCTCGACCGTGCTCGATGCCGGTGTGAACCCTGCCGTGTCCACAATCAGGTGGGCGGTCGCGGAGGAGAAGACACACACCGTCCCCGCCGCAGACAGCTTCGCCAACACGGCGTTCGGTGCGATGCCGCCTGCTGCGTAGTTGACATTCGACGTGTTCGGCCGATCGTCGGTGCAGGGATAGATGGTCAAGAACCCGCGAGCGTCCGGTCGGATCGCCGTCACGTTCAAAAACACAGCCGTCGCATCAGCCGGAACGCCACCGCGACCTGCGACCTGCAATTCGACCTCTTTTCCGGCGGCCAACGTGCCCGCGCCTTCGAACAACCCATCGACAGTGGACTCACCGGCACGGGTCTCCAGGATCCGCTCCGGCGTCACCGCCGTTACGTCGGCTGGCACCCCGGGGTTGGGATCAGGATCGGCTTCGGTAGCGGTCACGGTGACGGCGAACGACGTGGTGGCGGTCTGGCCAGCCGAGTCACTCGCGGTGCAGGTCACCTCGGTGTCACCAACCGGGAACACCGTGCCCGACGCAGGAGCACAGTCGACCGTCGGCGTCGACCGCAGATCCGAGGCGACGGGTGCCGCGAACTCGACCACGGCCGTGTCGTCACCGGGCGCCGTGACGGCCACGATGTCGTCGACGTCGACATCGAAGAACGGTTCCAGATCGAGTCGCATGATGACGATGCCGCCCCCGTCGGTCGTGATGACGATGCCGTCACTTGCGGTGAGTTCGTCGAGGACGTCGTCGATCTCGGGCGGGGTGACCGCCACGTTCGAGCGGTCGACGGGTCCGATCGACGCATCGCCGGGTGCGGCGAAGATGACGGTCTCGGCGCCGATCACGCCGGTGTCGGGGTCGGTCCACGACGAGCTTGTCGACACCGAGGCACCGGCGGGCTCGTCCAGCGAGAGGAGTTGTCCGCCGATCCCGTCATCCGCGGTCTGGCCGTGCTGGCTGTTGGCGACCGTGACGGGACCGGTGATGCCGGTGGAACCGTCACCGAACGTCGCGGCGCCGACATTTGCGGTGCCGTCGGGCAGATCCCACTCGTCGGAGCCGACCACGTAGTTGCCGTCGCTGAGCGCCTCGGCATCGTCTCCGATGCGATCGCCGGTCGTCGTCCCGTGCAGCGCGTTGTCGACGGTGATGGGGCCGGTGACGCCGGTCGTGCCGTCGACCCACACTGCGGCGCCGACGTCGACGGTGCCGTCGGGGTGATCCCAGAACGGCGCCCGGACGACGTAGTTGCCATTCGTGAGCGCGGCGAGCCAGGCTCTACCGATGAAGCCACCGACCTGGTCGTCGGCGGTCGTGCCGTGGAGTGAGTTGGCGGTGGTGACGGGTCCGGTGATGCCGGTGCTGCCGTCAGCCCAGGTGGCGGCGCCGACGTCTGCCGTGCCATCAGGGAGATCCCAACTCGGGCTCAGAGCCACGTAGTTGCCGTTGTCGAGTTCGAGGACCGAACGTCCGACGCTGTCGTTGGCGGTGGTGCCGTGGAGTGAGTTGGCGGTGGTGACGGGTCCGCTGATGCCGGTGGTGCCATCACCCCACGTCACAGCGCCGACATCGATCGTGCCGTCGGGGTGGTCCCACGTCGCGCTGGTGGCGACATAGTTGCCGTTCTCCAGTGCCCGGGGCGATGCCCCGACCCGGTCGTTGGCGGTGGTGCCGTGGAGTGAGTTGGTGGTAGTGACGGGTCCGCTGATGCCGGTGGTGCCATCACCCCACGTCAGGGCGCCGACGTTGCGTGTGCCATCCGGATGGTTCCAATTCCTTGAACGGACGAGATAGTTGCCGTTCCGGAGGGACCTAGACAGTTGACCGACGGCGTCCCCAGCCGTGGTGCCGTGGAGGCTGTTGTCGACGGTGACCGGGCCCACGATCGGGTCATCCGGATCCATCCAGGTCGCAGCGCCGACGTCGAAGGGCCCACCCGGCAGGTTCCATGTCGACGACAAGACCACGAGGTTGCCGTTGTCGAGTTCGCGGACCGAACGTCCGACGAAGTCGTTGGCGGCGGTGCCGTGGAGGCTGTTGTCGACCGTGACCGGCCCGGCGGTACTGCCGTCGGCTGCTGCCACCGTCACCGCGCCGACAGTGGTCGTCCCATCGGGGTGATTCCACTCGTCGCTCTTCACGACGTATCCCCCGGAGATGAGTGGCGTGACTCCGGCCCGGGACACCTCGTCGTCGGCCGAGGTGCCGTGGAGGCTGTTGTCGACGGTCACCGGTCCGGTCAGCACGTCGGTTCCGTCGACCCAGGTGACGGCACCCACACGAAGGGTTCCGTCAGGGTGATTCCACTCGTCGCTCATCACGACGAAGTGTCTGGCTGCGCCCTCGAGCACCTCGACGCCCCGGTTGCCGACCCGGTCGAACTCCTGGGTGCCGTGCAGGCTGTTGTCGAGGGTGACGAGTCCGTCGAGCCCGGTGGCGGCGTTCACCACGGTGACGGCACCGATTCGCTCGGTCCCGTCGGGGTGGTTCCAGTCACCGCTCGACACGACGAAGAAGCCGTTCCCCAGATCATCCACGCCGTGCCTCCCCACGCGGTCCCCCTCCTGTGCGCCGGTGAGGGTGGAGATCAGCTCGTCGGTGCGCCCGTCGTACAGGTAGACGGCGCCGACTTCGTCGACGGTCGGCGTGCTGAACTCCTTGTCGTCGATCACGTAGTTGCCGTTGGACAGGACCGTCACGTTGATCCCGAATTCGTCACCGGATCCCGGTGGCGGGGTGATGTCGAACTGGGTGACGTCCGGGGTGATCGCTGCCACGGGGGTGGCGGGCGCGGCGCCGAGTGCGAACGTGGCAGGCGCGAGGGTGGTGGAGAGCAGCAGACGGTGAGTGCGCATGACCACCTCTACGTGCGAGTTCTGGATTCGGTTCGCGCCATGTGCCGATTTCATCATCTGAGCGTCCGGTTTTCGGGCGGTGGAGACTGTTGGCGGCGACCCACGTCGTTCTCAGGGTCTGACCCTGATCCGACCCTGAGGTGGCCACCTATGCTCGGGGTCGAACCCCGGGAAGTCCCGATACCGCAGCGGCGTCCCGGCGTTGAAGATCGTGACATGACCAACGAGACACCACACCCATCGCCCTCCAATGACGACGACGCGTCGATGCTCGGCGACTCCGACCTCACATCGAACGAACTCGACGACGACGTGACAGATGCAGATGCAGATGCAGTCACCGGTGCCGGCACCGACGCGGAAGCCGACGTCGATGCTGACGCTGCGCAGGAGCCAGGCGAACCGCATGTTGATGAGGCGCCGCAACCGCCGCCCCCGCCCCCGAACGGACTGCCGAACATCGGATACCAGCCACCCGTGCGCCGCTTGGTTCGCGATCCGTACACGCGCCTGGGCGGCGTGGCATCGGGGCTCAGCCACTACTCGGGCATCGATACCTCGATCATCAGGATTCTGTTCATCATCACGACGTTCACCGGCGGGTTCGGACTGCTCGTCTACCTGCTTGCTTGGTTGGTGATCCCTCGCGCCGACCATTGGCCACCTGCGACTTCGCTGGTGTCATATCGCAACATGTCGGGCCGCGACCTCGGTATCGGGCTCGCCGTCGTTGGGCTGATGGTCGCCGTGGGCTTCGGAGCCAGCGGCACCACCGGCGCCGTGCTCGTTCCACTGGCGCTCGTGGCCGGCGGCGTGTGGCTGCTGATTCAGCCGCCGTCGGCACCCGTTCCGGCCGGAGCCAACGGATCGGCGCCGCCCCCGGCCGCGGCACCCGTGTTCGTCGCAGCATCGGGGCCTGTCGGGGCACCCGTGCCACCGCCGAAGCGTCGTCGCTGGCGTTGGCTCATCGTGCTGGGGGCGCTCGCTTCGGTGTTTTTGCTGCTGATGATCCCGGTGCTGATCGTGCTGGCCCTCGCCTTCGGTTCGTTCGGCGACACGACCCGTTTCACACCGGCGACGGTCGAGGAGATTCCCACCTTCTTCTCCGATGATGTCGACCGGCTCGTGATCGACCTGAGCCGCCTCGACGCCACCGATTTCGACGCTGAGACCGAGCCCATCGAGATCGACGCCGAACTCGACCTCGGTTCCATCACCGTGATCGTTCCCGACGACATCTCGGTATCGGTGGACTCCAACGTCGACCTCGGTGCGGTGACCGTGTTCGGCGAGTCGACCGACGGCTTCGACAGCACCATCTTCTTGAACCGATCGAACGACGACGACACCACCGTGGACCTCGATCTGAAGCTCGACATCGACATCGGTGAGATCAGCGTCGAACGGCCCTGATCGACGAGCACCACGACGACTGTGCGCTTGTGCCCGGCGGATTCGTTCCGCCGGGCACCGGCATCCGGGCGTCAAAACGAAGCACGTGACATCCGATGACGCCCCAGCGCCGCGTCACATCGTCCGGGTGGTCGAAACGCCTTCGGCCACGTGCTCACTCGCTCTGTTCTCCACCGCATGCCACGTGCCCTGACCTTCGTCGTCCTCATGCTCATTGCAGCGCTGGGCCTCAACGACGGCAGTGCCGCGGCACTGCCGTCGTGCAAACAGAGTTACCTCTTCGTGTCGGTCTTCGACGACGGCGTCGAAGACCGAGTCGAGATGCCGGTGGCTGACCTGTCGGCCGAGAACGGGCCGTACGTGATCCTGCGGTTCGAGGTCGACGAGACCTTCGAGTCGGCTCCGGAATCGTTCGTTGCCGAACCCAGCGTGATCATCGAGGCGAATCCTGGAAAGGATGCGCTGACCTGTTGCCGATCGTGGCCGCGATCACGCCCATCGACCTCACGGCACGCTCCGCACTTCTCGACGACATCGACCTGGCCGGGCAAGGTCAGCTAGAAGACGCTTGCGGCGCTGGGACTGTCGGGCGGCCTCGTCCCGTCAGCGTGGGGCTGGGCATGGTCGCTCTGCGTGACAAGGCATTCGGTGCCATGGAAGGCAACTCGGTCATTCGCACCGCTCGAATCTGGGTCGTTCCGGTCGCTGCGGTTGCCGTGTTGACCATCGGCATGTTCTTGTTGAGCAGCGCGATCATCGAAATCGGCGGGCTCTGACACGCGGTCAGCGCAGCACCCGCCGCGACATTGGTACCGTTCACCCACGTGAGTCGACCGAACTACATCGCGTTCGAAGGCGCGGAAGGGTGCGGCAAGTCGACCCAGGCCGCTCACTACGCCGAGGCAATCGGTGCGGTTCTCACCCGGGAGACCGGGGGAACCGACATCGGTGCCCGGTTGCGGGAGATCCTCCACGACACCTCGGTGCACAACCTCGCACCACGATCCGAGGCACTGATCACCGCTGCTGACCGGGCCCAACACATGGCCGAGGTCGTCCGGCCCGCCCTCGATGCTGGTCGAACAGTGGTGAGCGATCGTTCGGTGTTCTCGACGCTCGCCTACCAGGGCTACGGACGCCAGCTCGACGTCGACGAGGTCCGCACGGTCAATCAGTGGGCCACCGGCGGACTGTGGCCTGACACCGTGGTATTCATCGACACCCCCGATGAGGTCATTGCCGAACGCATGTCTCGACGCAAGCTCGACCGATTCGAAGCTGCCGGAGACGCCTTCCACGAGCGTGTGATCGAAGGATTCCGCACCATGGCATCGGCCGACCCCGAGCGGTGGATCACCGTGGCGGCGATTGGGTCGATCGAAGAAGTGTCCAAGCAGATCGAGCGAGCCCTCGCCGACCGAGAGGTGGCTCGATGAGTTCGGTGTGGGACGACGTGATCGGCCAGACCACCGCCATCGCACAACTCTCGGCTGCTGCAGAGAGCGGCCCGGTCCACGCATACCTGTTCATCGGACCACCCGGCTCCACGAAGTGGCAAGCAGCCCGGGCCTTCGCCGCACGCGTCATCAGTAACGGCGATGATCGCGAGCAGCGCGACGCCCGCCTCGCACTCATCGGCGAGCACCCCGACGTCCGCGAGGTCCGCCGCACGGGTCCATCGATCTCGGCAGAACAGGCTCGCGAGATCGTGCGCGTCTCTTCGCTCGCGCCGACCGAGAGCAGCCGCAAGGTCTTGATCCTCGACGAGTTCCATCTCCTGCGTCCCGAGGGTGCAGCACTGATGCTCAAGACCATCGAGGAACCACCGCCGTCGACGATGTTCATCATCTGCGCCGACTTCATTCCCCACGAGCTGATCACCATCTCGTCGCGCTGCGCCCGCATCGACTTCCGAGCCATCGCCGAGGGTGTCATCGCTGCCCGATTGCTCACCGAAGGTGTCGGCCCGATCGAAGCCCAGGCAGCATCCAAGGCTGCGCTCGGTGATCTGGATCGTGCCCGACTGCTGGCCACC
>JBGCEY010000020.1:0-14888 GCA_045106645.1 Ilumatobacter sp. | reverse complement strand
ACCCTCCGCAGCCCGAGGGCCTTGGATCAGTAACTACTCTAGCGAAACTTCTTGTTGTCGCCAAGGCGTCATTGGGATACTTGACCGGGACTGAACACTTCAGCACCAGGCCATCCACTCGACTCCAGCATCCACCGAACGACCGAAACTCCTCGCGAATCGCCATTTCGCGCACCTCGGCTTCTAACGACTCGTTAGAAGAATCGTTAGAAGGTGCCTGTGGATAACGAAAGAAGCCCTGGCAGATCTGGCGATCTACCAGGGCTTTCGTTGGTGGCGGGGCCAGGATTTGAACCTGCGACCTTCGGGTTATGAGCCCGACGAGCTACCGAACTGCTCCACCCCGCGACGAGGTGTAAGAGACACTACGGCTCGCGCGTGGCGATCACAACGCGGGAATCATCCGGCGGAGGCAACGGCACCCGCAACCGCTCGCAGCAGGTCGACCACGCGCGGCCCCCAGCGCTGAGCTTCGGCGTCCGAGATCGCCACCACCGCACCATTGCTCACCGCCGAGATCTGCGACCAACCCGGTCGGGCTGCGACCGCATCGGGCGTTACACCGCAGCAGTCCTCATCCGCCAGGACGATCACGTCCGGGTCTGCTGCGATCACCGCGTCGGGTGCGAGCTGCGCAAACCCCGTCCCGTCATCACCGCTCACGATCGACACCAACCCGAGCTCGCCGTACAGCGAGTCGAGGAACGTGCCCGGCCCAATGGTGACCAGCGACGGGTCGATCTCGTGGAAATAGGTCCGGTCACCGACCGGCAACGTCTCCACGATGCGTGCAACGTCAGCACGCATCGACGCCGTCAGGTCGTCACCGAGTTCGGGGCGACCGACGATGCTCGAGATGTCCTCGATCTGGGTGTACACCTCGTCGAGGTTCTGCGCAGGCGGCCCGACATACACCGCCACGCCTTCCGCGCTGAGCCGGCTCGCGAACCCGGTCGGGTCATCACCGACGATCACCACGTCAGGCTCCAGCGCCAACAGCACCGACAGGTCTGCCGAGGAGGCGTTGAGATCGTCGCGACGAACTGCTTCTGCGTCAGCAGGGAAGTCCGAGAACGAATCAACAGCCACCACGAATTCGCCGAGCCCGAGCGCGAACAGCGTCTCCGTGTGTGTCGGTGACATCGACACGATCCGACCAACCGCAGCAGGGTCCGGCAACGGCACAGGTGCAGCAGTGGTCGACGGCGATGTCGCCTCCTCCTCGGCCACCGGCAACTGCGAATCCACCGGTCGAGCATCAGGACCGTCGGGGTCGACGGGCGGCACCGTCGTGGGTGCCGGGATCGAACCGTCCTCGGTGGCGATGATCACGTCATCGTCGAGCTCCACCGCTGTTCCCGGCACCGGCGGCGTGGTGCCTTCTGGGTTCTCTGGATCGAACGCCGAGTCGGGCACCGTGACATCTGGATCGTCGGACCCATCGTCGCTTCCCGAGCACGCACCCAGCAGCAATGCCACTCCTGCGATTACTGCAATCGAGCGGCGCAGGGGGCGGCCTCGGCGGCCGACGAGCCGCCCGGGGTGTGCAACGTCGATCATCGGCGCAACGCTAAACGATGTGCTGTGGCCAACGGTGGGCATCGATCGTCTGTTTCCATTCGTCTCACCAGCTCATCAAACCCGAGATCCACCACCGAGAGCAGTCAGTGATGGACTGAACGTGACGAGCCAGAGCAAAACATGCCCGCCTCTTGTCTCGACTTACTCAAGAGGATCCATAACATTGCCGATGAGCCTGAAGCGGGCCACAGCCCGCGCAATCATCAGCGTTTTCGAGGCGGACAGACACATGGCAGGTATCCAGCGACACTCCGGGCGGGCACTGATGGCCGCGGCCGTGCTGGCTTCAGCAGTGCTCACCATTGGCTCGGTCGGCGATCCGTCGACCACGCAGGCCGCTCCCCCGCCCGCTGACGCGATCCCCGACGAAGGCCTCCCCGCCTCGACCATCGCGGCATCTGCCCTCGTGTCCGAGCGCACCGAGATCCTCGAAGCCGGAGTCGTGGGGTACAACTACGCCAACGATTCGTTCCCCAACACCAACATTCGAGTCACGTCGTTCGCCGAGATCGGCACCACGATGTACGTGGGCGGCAAGTTCACGCAGGTCGAGATCGCCGCCACCGGTGAGCGCTTCGACCAGCCATTCCTCGCGGCATTCGACCGCACGAGCGGCGCCTGGATCGACAGCTTCACACCAACACTCGACGGCAACGTCTGGGACCTGAAGGCAACCGCCGATGGTCGCCTCGTGGTAGCCGGCCAGTTCACGAACATCAACGGCGCAAGCGGCACCAATGCGGTGGCGATGCTCGACGCCACCACCGGCGACGTCGACCCCACGTGGCGCGCCAACCTCGTACTCACCGGCAGCAGCCAGCGCGCACTCGCCCGCACGCTCGACATCGAAGGCGACTTCCTCTACATCGGCGGCAACTTCACCCGCATCACCGACACCGCCGGAGTCACCCGCAACGCCGGTCAACTCGCACGCACTCGGATCAGCAACGGCGTGGTCGACGGCGCCTTCCTTCCCAACATCAACGGCATCGTGTTCGACGTCGACGCCACGCCGGATCGCGTCTACGCAGCCGGCAACTTTCTCTACGTGAACGACGTGTTCTCCGTCGGGCTCGCCACGCTGCAACCGTCCGACGGACAGTTCGTTCCCGGCCTGCAGCCCTACGTGCGTACCTACATCCGCAACACCGCCAACTCCTTCCAGCAGGGCGTACTGGCCCTCGACGACAGCGACGAAGTGTGGTTGGTCGGCGCACAGCACGCCCGTCAGGTGTACGAAGAGAGTGACTTCTCGATGATCCGCAGCTGGGTCAGCGACCCGTGGGGTGACGGCCAGGCCGTGGCCGAACTGAACGGATTCGTCTACACCGGCAGCCACGCCAACGGCACCTCGTTCCTGTACCGCGATGCGATTCGCTGGCCGGAACTCACCGGCCAGACCTCACGGCTGCCAATCCGCTGGATGGGTGGGTTCGACACTGCGACCAACGAACAGGTCGACTGGTATCCCCAGATCGGAACCCAGAACGGCGAAGGCAGCTGGGAACTCTTCGGCGACTCGACCGGCTGCTTGTGGACCGGCGGCGACTTCAACCGCGGCAGCTTTGACGGCAACGTCGCTCGCTACGTCGGTGGGTTCGCCAAGTTCTGTGCCAGCGACTCGACCGCTCCCGAGCCGCCCACCAGTCCGACCGCCACGGTGGCCGGCAACGGCGGCATCAACCTGGCGTGGACCGGTTCGACCGATGACCGCGGCGGCCAGGTCCGCTACGAACTTCTCAAGAACGACGGCATCTTTGCTTCGTTCATCTCGATCGAGACCTTCCGCGACCCCGACGGGTTGCCGACCGATCGTTACTTCGTGCGAGCCATGGACGTCACGGGCAACCGTTCTGCGACCACGTCGGTGTTCACCGCCGAAGGCACCGACACGACCGCACCGTCAACGCCTCAAGATCTCACGGCCACACTCGATGACGTCACCGGCGAGGTGGAACTCGCCTGGACTGCCGCCACCGACAACGTGGCCGTGACCGAGTACGTCCTCTTCGACGCCGGTGTCGAGATCGCTCGGTCCACCGAGCCCACGGTCACCGTCGCCGCCCCCGCTCCAGGAATCCACTACTACCAGGTGCTCGCAGTCGACGCCGCTGGCAACGAAGGCAACCGCACGCCGTCGACCATCATCACGATCGTCGGTGATGACGTCACCCCGCCTGGCACCCCGACCGACCTCGACGCATCGCTCGATGACGGCGATGTCACGCTCACCTGGACCGCACCCAACGACGATGTCGGCGTGGTCGACTACCTCGTGTTCGACACCGACGTTCAGATCGGCGTGGTGACCGACACCACGCTGACGCTGCCCGACGTGGCGATTGGCGACCACTTCTATCAAGTGCTCGCACGCGACGCCGCCGGCAACGAAAGCAACCGCACCGCGTCGGCGATCATCACGATCGCCGGTCTCGACACCACGCCGCCACGCACACCGATCAACCTCGTCGGCACCATCATCGACAACGGCGCCCAGCCCGATGACGTACGACTCGACTGGGAACCGCGAGACCCAGATGGTGACGTCACCGGCTACATCGTCTTCCGCAACGGCATCGAAATCCAACGCACCACCGGCCCCACCACCATCGTGGTCGCTCCGGGCGACGGCAACCACTGGTATCAGGTCCGGGCCTTCGACGCCGCTGGCAACGAGAGCTTCAAGACCCCCTCCACGTTGGTCACGATCGAGAGCGTCGACACCACGCCGCCGCGCACACCGATCAACCTCGTTGGCAGCATCATCGACAACGGCGCCCAGCCTGATGACGTGCGACTCGACTGGGAACCGCGAGACCCAGATGGTGACGTCACCGGCTACATCGTCTTCCGCAACGGCATCGAAATCCAACGCACGACCGACCCCACCACGTTGATCGTGAACCCCGGAGCCGGAAGCCACTGGTACCAAGTTCGAGCATTCGACGCTGCCGGCAACGAAAGCTTCAAGACCCCCTCCACCCGCATCGACATCGTCGACGCGGCTGGCGACGTGGAGCCCCCGCGGACCCCTCGTGATCTCGTCGGCGTGGTGCAGGCCACCGGCGACGTGGCGTTGAGCTGGACCGCATCGGTCGACAACGTTGGAGTCACCGGCTACATCGTGTTCCGCAACGGCGTCGAGATCCAGCGCACGACGGACACCGAAGCACTCATTGCTGCCCCCGGCGACGGCGACCACTACTACCAGGTGCGAGCGTTCGACGCCGCTGGCAACGAGAGCTTCAAGACCCCCTCCACGTTGGTCACGATCGTCGGCGTCGACGTCAACGCACCGAACACGCCGAGGGACCTCGTTGCCACGCTCGAAGCGAATGGCGACGTCACGCTCACCTGGACTGCATCGGTCGACAATGTCGGCGTGGCCGGCTACATCGTTTTCGACACGGGCGCCGAGATCCAACGGGTCACCAACACCAGCGCCGTCATCGTTTCACCCGCAGCCGGACCTCACTGGTTCCAAGTGCGAGCATTCGACGACGCTGGCAACGAGAGCTTCAAGACCCCCTCCACCCGCATCGACCTCTAACGACGGATCCTGCAACCCATTCAAGAATCCGTAGTTGGAGAATCCGGCGTTGATCGTCACTGACGTTTGATCGTCAGTGACGTAGCGACTTGACGGCGATCGGCGAATCGAACCCCTTGACCATTCGCCGACCCGCTGGCTCGAACGAACACGACGGAGCCGCAGCCGCCAACTCCTCGGTGACCAACAACTCCTGTGGCACCGCCTCGTCGGTCAACCGCGACGCGAGGTTCACCACCGAGCCGTAGTAGTCACCACCGCGGACCAGCATCTCGCCGTACGCGAGGCCACCACGTGGGAGCACGCGCTCGTGTTCGCTTCCGAACCCGGCCAGCAGTTCGGCACCAGCACGACACGCCGCCTCGGCATCGCTGGCAACGAACATCACTTCGTCGCCAATGAGCTTCACGACTCGTGCACCAGCAGCGGTCACCACGTCATAGGCGCGCCCTTCGAAGTCCCGCAGGAACGCAGCGAGCTCGCGACCGCTCATCGACCCGGAGATCTCGGTGAACCCGACGAGATCGACGAATCCAACCGCATACCGATACGTGAATCGCTCCCGAAGGCTCACCGTGGTCTCTCGCGAACGTTCGATTGCCTGCAACAGGTGGCGTCGATAGATCGGATCGAGGCTCTCCATGAAGCCGTCGATCAGCCCAATCGCATCTTCGACGGCGTGCGCCAGGTCGATCTCGCTGGATCCGTCGGACAGCATTCGCGACTCGACGTCCGCGAGGAACATCGACACCGACGCCTCCGCCATTCGACCAGCCGAGGATCCAATCACTCGGATCAAGCTCCTCGCTTCATCGCGAGAGAACATCTGGGCGAGTCCCTCGAACACCGATGCAGCGCGCGCTTCGTCAAGCGTGATACCGATTTCGCCGTCGGGCGAACCCTGCACACTGACGAGACCGAACGCCACCGCCATCGACTCCAGTTCGCTCGGGTCGATGCCGACCTGAGCGCCGACGTCGGCGAGCGTGAGGCGTTCACCGGGAACCAAACGCCGATCACCCGCCATCGCCCCGAGGCTGTCGCTGGCGAGCGCATCGACCATGTCTGCAACGGTGACCCCCTTTGCGTCCAACCACGTCAACAACTCCAGACGACCCACGGTCTCCTTGCATGCAGGGTCGTACAGCCCCGCTGCGATGAAGTCCTCGACCGTCGCCATGGGGTCGAGCGTACGACAACGCTCGTCAACGACCAGCCCAACGACCTCACGGCGCAGGTTCGGATGTTTGAATCCGGTTGCAGAACCTGAGTGACAACGGATTCTCGGACCGGGTTGAAGAATCCGATGTTCCGATCCCGATACGTTGCGCCGGTGACCTCGACCTCCCCATCCAGCGCCGCCGCAACTGCGGACGGTGGTGACGTCCCTCGCGGACTCGTCGGCGCCGGTATTGCGGTCACCGCATGGTCCACCGGCACCATCCTCGCCAAATACCTGGACATGGATGCGTTGGCCATCGGCGCCTACCGGTTCGCCGTGTTCTTCATCGGCCTCGTGTTGTTCATGCGCGCTCGCGGCGTGTCATTCCGGTGGGGAATCATCCGCGATTCCATGTGGGGCGGCATCGCACTCGGCGCCGACATCGTCCTGTTCTTCTCGGCAATCAAGGCCACCAGCGTGCTCAACGCCACCATCATCGGATCGCTTCAGCCCATCCTCGTCGGCGTGGTCGCTGCGCGCTTCTTCGGCGAGAAGGTGCGCCCTCGTGACGCCCTCTGGTCCGTCGTTGCCCTCGTCGGCGCATTGGTCGTGGTCACCTCGGCGGCTGGCGACGGCGTGCGCAGCTTGCGCGGCGACCTGCTCGCATTCGGGGCGATGTTCTCGTGGAGCGCATACTTCATTGCCTCGAAGGAGTCACGCAAGAAGATGACCTCGGTCGAGTTCACCACCGGCACATCGATCTGGACAGCCGTGATCTGCATCGGTATCGGCATCCCGATCGGCCAGGACATGTCGTGGCCGAACGCATCCAACTGGGGCTGGTTGGCACTGATGATCATCGGCTCCGGCGTCATCGGCCACACGCTGATGAACTGGTCGCTCCAACGGATTCCGCTCTGGGTCGGGTCGACCTTCACCCTGTTCATCCCGGTTGCATCCACGGCGCTTGCCTGGCTGATCCTCGACGAGCGGGTGAACCTCACACAGATCATCGCGATGGCTGCAGTGATCGGGGCGCTGGCCATGATCGTGGTCGGCCAGACCAAACAGCCGACCACCGGTGCCACCACCGCAGCGGTCGCACTCGATGTTCCGCACGACGCTGAGCCGCACGACGCCACGTGATCGCCATCAGCAACACCGAGTTGATCGGCTACGGCGCCTCGACGCTCGTGGTCATCTCGCTCACCATGCGGTCGCTGCTGCGACTGCGACTCATCTCGCTGTGCGGATCGGCGACCTTCCTGATCTACGGCGTGCTGATCGAGTCGACACCGATCATCTTCACCAACATCTGCATCGCGGCGATCAACATGTGGTTCCTGCGCAAGGAGTTCCTGGTTGCCCGATCAGGGTCCTCCGACCTCGGCGTGTCCAAGATCAGAGCCGACTCGCCGTTCCTGTTGGACTTCATCGAGTTCCACATCCACGACATCTGCCACTTCCAGCCCGACTTCGCGATGCCCGTTGGTGACGACGTGGTGGCGATGATGCTCACGCGCGAAGGCCTACCGGCCGGTCTGGTGATCGGCGAACGCGACGAGGGCACATTCCGGATCGAGCTGGACTACGTGCTGCGCGAGCATCGCGACTCCCGACTCGGCACCTGGCTGTTCGGACCCGGAGCGAGGGTGTTCCGCGAACTTGGATTCCAACGCGTGTGCGCCGACGCCATCACCGAATCCCACGAGAAGTACCTCCGACGTTCGGGCTTCGTCCCTGCCATTGACGCCGAGCCCGGCGAATTCGAACTCGCCCTCTGACCCACCGAGTTCGTCGCGGGCGTGTGCGTTACGGGCCAGGCCCATAACGAACGGTCGCGGGCGTGTTCGTTACGGGCCAGGCCCGTAACGAACGGTGTCGAGTCAGCCGAGAACGGGGACGGTCTTCATGGCTTCGGCAATATCGGAGTCGGGCAGGTCGTAGTCGACCATGTCGCCCGACAGGTACTTGTCGTAGCTGGTGAGGTCGAGGTGACCGTGGCCGCACAGTGCCGTGAGGATGACCTTCTCCTCGCCGGTCTCCTTGCACTCGAGTGCCTCGCGAATGGCCGCAGCGATGGCGTGAGTGGGCTCGGGAGCCGGGACGATGCCTTCCATCTTCGCGAACTTGACCGCAGCGTCGAAGCACTCGGTCTGCGGGATCGAGATGGCCTCGACGAGACCTTCCTCGTACACGTGCGACACGAGCGGCGCCATGCCGTGATAGCGCAGGCCACCGGCGTGGATCGGCTCGGGCACGAAGCTGTGGCCGAGTGTGTGCATCTTCATCAGCGGTGTCATTCCCGCCGAGTCACCGAAGTCGTAGCGGTACTCGCCCTTGGTGAGCGTGGGGCATGCTGCGGGCTCCACGCAACGGATGATCGGGTTCATGTTGCCGGCGAGCTTCTCGCGCAGGAACGGAAACGACAGGCCACCGAAGTTGGAGCCGCCGCCGGTGCAACCCACCAGCACGTCGGGCACCTCGTCCACCTTGGCCAACTGCAGCAGCGCCTCTTCACCGATGATCGTCTGATGCATCAGCACGTGGTTCAACACCGAACCCAATGCGTAGCGAGCATTCGGATCCTCCACGCACATGGCCACGGCCTCGGAGATGGCGATGCCGAGCGAACCGTTGTGGTCCGGGTTCTCGGCCAACAGTGAGCGACCGAACTCCGTCAGCTCGGACGGCGACGAGTGCAGCGTTGCACCCCAGATCTCCATCATCGTCTTGCGGCCCGGCTTGGCCTTGTACGACGCAGCCACCTGCCACACCTCACACTCCATGCCGTACTGCGCCGTGGCGAACGCCAACGCGCTCCCCCACTGGCCCGCACCGGTTTCGGTGGTGAGCTTCGTGATGCCCTCCATGTGGTTGTAGTACGCCTGGGGCACCGACGTGTTCGGCTTGTGCGAGCCGGCAGGGCTGACACCTTCGTACTTGTAGTAGATGCGTGCGGGGGTGTCGAGCATCTCTTCGAGGCGCTTGGCCCGGAACAGTGGGCTCGGACGCCAGATCTTGTACACGTCGAGCACTTCGCCCGGAATGTCGATGTACCGCTCGGTCGACACCTCCTGCTCGATCAGCGCCATCGGGAACAGCGGTGCGAAGTCCTCGGGGCCTGCTGGTTCATGGGTTCCCGGATGCAGCGCCGGCGGTGGCGGTGTGGGGAGGTCAGCGACGATGTTGTACCACTGGGTGGGCATCTCGGATTCGTCGAGGAGGATCTTCTTCGGGGTCTCTTTGCCAGCCATGTGGCTGAAGTTAGTCGAGTACATTTCGAGAGGAATCATGGGACTCTTCAAGAAGCGCGATCAGACCAAAGAAGAACTCGAGACGATGCGCACCGAACTGCGCACGCTGCGCGAGCGACTGGAGCAAACCGACGCGGTGAAGGACCGGCTGGCCGAGCGCCTCGGACGACTCGACGCCGACACCGAGCGCCTGAATTCCCAAGTCGGCAGCGTCGAGCACCGAGTTGGCGAAGTGGCCGGGTCGATTGCGCCGGCGATCGATCACGCGGTTCGTTTCGTGTCCGAGCAGACGCCGAACGCTGCCGACGTGGAAGGGCTCCGCACCGACATCGTCCGCTTGGGTGACCTCACGGGAAAGGTCGAAGCGCTCGATGCGCAAGTGGCTCGACAGGCCTCCACGCCGCCTCCGCCGCCACCACCGATCGACACCACCGCAGTGGACGCGCTCGAAGCACGACTCACCGAACTGACCGAGTCGCTCGAACAACAACGCACCCAGATCGCGGACCTCGCAGTGGTGGCGATCGACGCTGCAGAGCGCACGGATCACACCGAGCAGCGGCTGACGACCATTGCGGATGAACGTGCCGACACTGCCGCTGCAACGGCCTCAGCACGCGCTGCTTCCGACACCGACAGCCCAACAACAGCAGACGTCGAACGGCTCAACGACCAGGTTGCTGCGCTGGAGTCACGGGTGCAGCAGGTGAGCCTCGAGTTGACGAATCAACTGACCGAACTCAGCGGAGACGTCGACCGCGTCACCACACCTGACGACACGCACGAGCTGATCGAGCGCGTGACCGCCCAGCTCGACGGGTTGACCGGAGGTCAAGAACGCCTGGCCAACGAGCAGGCCCGCTTCGCAATTCAGTTCCGCGATGACCTTGCGGAACTCGCCGATCGACTCCGCCGGCAGCGCTGACGACCCTCGAGGTCAGGAATCGGCCTCGTCAGCGGCGTTCTGACCAGCTTCGTCGTCGGCTGCTGCGTCAGCGTCCGCATCGGTCGCGTCGCCGTCGGCTCCATCGGAGTCATCGGCGTCGGCATCTGCAGCGTCGCCATCAGCTGGCACGTCGAGACCCAACCGCTCGACAGCGCTGGCGAGCAGTTCGTTCGCTTCCTCGATCTTGGCTTGGTACACCCCGAGATCACCATCGGCGAGTGCAGCATCGGCTTCGGCCAAGACCGTGTTCAGGCGGATCAGCACCTCGTCGGAGTTCTCGTCGAGCACGTCGTCGAGCGCCACGGCGCCTTCTTCGTCACCTTCGGTCGGCACTTCGCCTTCGACCACACCGTCAAAGCCGGGGAAGATCAACTCGAGCGCGTCGGTGATGGTGCGAGCCAGCACCGCTTCGCCGTTGTACGACACGATGACCGCACGGAACTCCGTCGTTTGGGCGACACGACTACCGGTCTGGCTGACCGTCACGTAGTACGGGCGCACGTAGACGAGGCCGTCGGCCACCGGCACCAACTGCAGGTCACCGAACACCACGCCGGTGCCACCTTCGCTGTCTCGCGAGATACGCAGCGAGATCAGTTCGGTCGACTCCGCATCAGATGCCACACGCAGCGGCCCGTCAGGCAGCTGGTTGTCCGCGCCTGGCTGCACCACGAACGAGGTCAGCTCGCCGTAGGTGTCCGGCTCGCTCGACGCGGTCATGTAGGCCTGCAACTGGGTACGTGAGTTGTCGGTGGAGAACTCCACGAACGGCCGAATCAGCACGAACTCCTCGTCGACAGGCTCGCCAGCGGCGCTGGTGTCGAAGTAGGTGTAGTACGGGGCGAAGCGAGCGGTGCTGGCCTCGACAGCGAAGGTGTTCCGCGATGCCGACGTGACGCCGGGGTCAGCCGGCGCACCGGTGGTGGTGGCCGGCGACGGCGTTCCGGGAGCCTCCTGAGCAATCGACCAGGCGCCCTGACGATCGAAGAACTGCTCAGCGGAGATGCGGTACTTCGAGTAGCGCTCGGTCTGCACACGGAACAGGTCTTCGGGGTAGCGGAAGTGCTCCACGAGCCCATCAGGCGCTTCGGCCAGGTCGGTGAACAGGTCCGGGAATGCCGAACGCCACGCAGCGAGGATCGGGTCCTCGTCATCCACGATGTAGAACGTCACGTCACCGGAGTAGCCGTCGACGACGACCTTCACGCTGTTGCGCACGTAGTTGTCGCTCGACTGAATGCCCGAACCACGTGACCGGGCGACGTCGCCGACGCTTTCGGAGTACGGGTACCGGCTGGTCGTGGTGTACGCATCGACCACCCAGTTGACCCGGCCATCCATCGCAACGGGGTACGGGTCAGCGTCATAGGAGAGGAACGGAGCCAACTTCTGGAGCCGATCGTTCACGCCACGCACCCACAGCATCTGCGAATCGGAGTCGATGGCACCCGACAGCAGCAGGTTCAGGTCGAGGAACGCCAGCGAGAACGCCGCCTTGCGAGCGAACGACGACAGGCCCACGCCGAACTCGCCCTCGTACTCGTGTGCCTCGTCATTGCACTCACGTTCGTTCGACTCGGTGTTCGTGATGGCGTACCCGGTGAGCGACGGGCTGATGTACAGCTCGGGACGCTCCAGGTCCACCTCTTCGTAGACCGGCCGCTGGCTTGCGGTCACTTCGTTGGCCGGAGCCTGGACCATGCCGCAACCACGGGTGTTCAGCAGGTGCAGTCCCTGCCAGGATCGGTTGGGGATACCGGCCAGGTCGAGTTCGAGCGCTGCGACGAAGATCTGCTCGTTGTCACCGTTGTCGGTCTGGCGGTCGACGTCGAGGTCGGCAATGGTCAGCTCGGACACATCGCTTCGGTCGAACACGAAACGGTCGCGCATGGCCGTGGGGTTCAGCAGGCGGACACGGTCGAACGCCTCGATGTCGTTCTCGACATCGGTTGCGGTGATCTCGTCGAACTCGATCTCGCGCACGTCAACCCCGGTCAAGCCGTACGCCAGCCGCGTGGCGTTGACGTTGCGCTCGATGAACTCGGATTCGCGTGACTCCTGGTCGGGGTTGACCACGAGGCCCTGCACCACCGCCGGGTAGATGACACCGCCGACGATCGACACCACCAGCCACAGCGCCGAAGCGATGACCGGAGCCCGGAACGAACCGGTACGAGCCACCGACAGATACAGCAGCGAGGTGAGCCCGGCGATGAGGATCAGCAGCATCAGCGCCGGTATTCGTGCTTGCACCACCGAATACGTGGCACCTTGGACAATGCCGGTCTGTGCCGTCGTGAGCTCGAAACGGTCGAGCCAGTAGTCGCCCGCCTTGAGCACGGCGAGTACTGCGAGCAGCACCGCCACATGGGTTTTGGTTGCAGCTCGGATGACGGGCACGGGGGACACCAGCACCACACCGCCGTTGAGCACGTGAGCGGCAATGGTCAGCAGCAGCACGATGATCAGCGCGGCAAACATCCAGTCCAGCACGAACGTGAGGAACGGCAATTCGAAGACGTAGAAGCCGACGTCACGACCGAACTGAACGTCTGACGTTCCGAAGCTCTGAGAGTTTCGGAACAGAATCCACGATTGCCACTGGGCAATGGCAGGTGTTGCGAGCAACAGCGCAAACACGGCAGCCACGCCGTAGCGCAGGAGACGAAGACGTCGACCGAAGATCTCGTGGAATCGTTCCACATACGGGTGCACGTTGGCGGGGAACTCTTCGGGCGCCACGCGATCAGCGAGGTAGAGGTTCAGCCCCGCAACCAACGCAAAGATCAAGAAGAAGCCGACGAACAACGTCACTTTCGCGCCGAGCGCTCCCCAGAACACGTCATCGCGACCCAAGGCGTCATGCCACAAGAAGTCGACGTAGAACCGGGCGATGGCCCGGCCGAAGATCAGGACGAACAAGAAGAGTCCGCCAATGACGATCAAGACGCCACGGCCGCTGACGCGGCGGCGTGGACGATCGACCGGGAGGTCTTGGGAGCGCCGCATTGGCGCTGAGATTACCGGCCGACGGGAACCAAGATGCAGCGGCAGCCCGGATGTGCCGGGGTACACACATGTCCGGTCGGGAACGCCTGCCCCGCAGCAACCCCTCCAGCGAGACGATTGTCGTCGCAGTCAGCGCAGACATCGTGGCTGGGGTCGGGCGTCCATTGCACCGGCGTATCCAGCTCCAGTGCGCCCAGCAGGCCCCGTCCGTGTGCGGTGCGCACCACATCATCGAGTCGCTCGTCGATGTGGCGGGTCTTGCACTCGCGGTAGACCGCGCGCACCTTCTTCGCAATCGCGGGGTTGTCACCATTGCCTTCCGAGATGCAGCGAGCAAGGCGCTCACGGAGCGGTTCCACGAGCCACTGCGCCAACTGCTGCGACGATTCGTTCACCGCTTGCTCGCCGGCAGCCTTACGCAGCTTCGCCACCTTGCCCGGCGTGGCGATGCCTGCGCCGGCGTTCGCTGCGAGCAGCAGGTCGTCGGAGATGACCGACGAGTACCGCTCGGCATGGTGAGCCGCCCACGGCAGCAAGGCGTCGAGGTTGCGAACCGGATCGCTGCGCCGCAGCGCATCGAGCACCTCGTTCTGTTCGTCGGCCAGCACCCGCTTGAGCTTGCGAGCGCTTGAAACGATCAGCGGTGTGAGATCAGCATCGCGCTGGTCGAACACCGTGTCCTCGTGCTCCAGTTCGACCGTCGACTCGACGTCGCGAGCATCGGCCGCAGCGCCATCGGTGTGCGTGTCGTCGGTGTGCGTGTCGTCGGTGTGCGTGTCGTCGATTTCCAGATCCGTCTCGACGGATGTCGTCGACTCGAACAACGCGACCACCGATGGATCGCCGACAACCGCAGGTTCGGGCGCAGGTTCGGGATCGGACGCCGTGGCATCTTCGGAGGAGAGATCATCGTCTGATGAGAGGTCATCGTCGACGTCCGTGGTCTCGACCGCGGTTGCTCGCAACCGAGCGAACAGGTCCACCACGACGTCATCGCGCTGGGCCTCATCGATCGAAGCATCCTCGACATCAACGTCGTCGGAGGCGTCATCGACTTCCACGACATCGTGATCGTCGGCATCGTGATCGTCGGCATCGTGATCGTCAGCACCGTGAACGTCAGCACCATGAACGTCGGCCACGGCGTCGCCATCATCCGCTGATGCTTCAGCCTGTGCCTCGCCCGCGGTCTCCACCGTGTCGGCATCGGCATCAGCATCAAACACCTGATCGTTGGTTGGATGCTCGGTCTCCTCGGCGCCTTCGTCGCGGGCGGGGGTGGACTCGACAATCCGCAGATCACCGTCCGACGGTGTCGGCACGATTTCGCTGTCCGGAGCGTCCGCAACAGGCGTTGCATCAACGGCCTGACGCGCCACCATC
>JBGCEY010000002.1:0-122886 GCA_045106645.1 Ilumatobacter sp. | reverse complement strand
CGTCGTCCTTGCCGGTGCCGAACATGATGGCCAGCGCACCGAGCAGCGGCAAGAAGGTGCCGACGCTCAGGATCCAGTTGCTATCGGTGAGGTTGTTCATGATCTGTCGTTTCTCGTTGCTTCGAAAGTTCGTTCGCGAATGGGCGTGTCAGTTGACGTTGATGATGACGAGGACGATTGCGCCCACTGCGGCGGCACCGAAGATCAGGGCGCCGTATTGGTTGACCTTGCCGGATTGGACCCCCTGGAGTCCATGACCGGTCTCGGAAGCGACCGTGCCGGACCCGTTCACAGCCCCGTCCACGATCTTTTGGTCGACGTTGTTATAGATCCACTGCCCGGTGCGCTTGCCACCTTCGCCAACTGCGTTGACGGTGCCGTCCAGCACGTTCTGGTTGACCCAGTACGCCGCTTTGGCCAGTGGCTCACGAACCGCACGGACGAAGAAGCGCTCGTACAAGATGTCGAGGTAGTACTTGTTCTTCAAGAACAAGTAGCCGCCGCGAGCAACGGCGTTGCGCTCGGTGAGCCCGACGAGACGCTTGTCCTTGCGGCCGTAGTACGCAACACAGAAGGCGCCGGCGAGCAGATAGCCGGCGATCACGATGCCGATTGCCAGCAGGATCTTGCCGTAGGTGGGAACCGCGTGGGCAACGGCCGGGAAGAAGCAGACCGTGCCTTCCTGCGGTGTCTCGAAGCCGCAGCCGGTCTTCTTGGCTCCCGCTTCGGACTCGGCAGCGACGACACCGTCAGAAACAGCAGCCGATTGACCGAACGATGACGGCGCAAGCGCCTCGTCGCCGTGATCCTCGTCGGCGCTGTGCGAGTCGCCGCCAACGACGTTGATGTCGACCTGGACCGCACGGGGCTCGACGTAGGTCTTGATGCGCTCGATGCTCTCACCGGCCACGCCGAAGGGTTCCACGAGCGGAGTGGGGTTGGCGAAGCCCGACGTGATGGCGAGGAACGCCAAGATGATGATCGGGATCGTGATGAGCTTGCCCGACTCGTGGGGGCCGTGATCGCCGTGATCGCCGTGGCCGTCATGATCATCGTCGCCGTGGTCGTCATGGCCGTGGCCCTCGTCAGCATGGTCGACCGTGTTCGCAGCCGAGCTCAGTGACTTGGCAGGAGCGCCCACCGTGACGAGCGTGCGGTCGATGTCGCCAGCTCGCAAGATGATCTCTTCGAACTCGGTGGCGAAGCCATGGTCATCGTCGTCATGGTGGATGCCGGCAGCAGCACCGCGGGGCTCCCCGAAGAAGGTGAGGTAGGTAGCACGCGTCATGTACATCGCGGTGAGCAGCGCACCGAACAGGCCGACCCACATGAGGAACGTGTAGCCGTTGTTGCCGACGTTGTCGACGATCTCGTCCTTCGACCAGAACCCGGCGAACGGGATCATGCCCGTGAGAGCCAACGACGAGACGATCCACGCCCCGAAGGTGACCGGCATGTGCTTGCGGAGCCCGCCCATGTCCTTCTTCATGTCGAAGGAGTGATGCGAACCCGAGTGGCTGATGGAACCAGCACACAAGAAGAGGCAGCACTTGAAGAAGGCGTGGGTGAACACGTGGAACACGGCCGGCAGCCAGGCGCCGGTGCCGAGGCCCAGCATCATGTAGCCGAGCTGACTCACCGTGGAGTAGGCGAGCACCTTCTTGATGTCGTCTTGCACGAACGCCAACAGCGCAGCGGCCACGATCGTGATGGCACCGATGATCGCAATGAAGCTCAGCCCGCCGTTGGCGATGTTGAAGGCTTCCCAGAAGACCGGGTAGATGCGGCTCACGAGGAACACGCCGGCCACGACCATCGTGGAGGAGTGCAGCAGCGACGACACCGGTGTGGGCCCGGCCATTGCATCAGGCAGCCAGGTGTGCAGCGGGAACTGACCCGACTTGCCGATACAGGCAATGAACAGCGCCGAGGCGCCAACGATGATCGCTGCGCCACTCGCTGAGGAGTCACCCGACAACGCCCACGCCTGGATGGCGGTGATGTCGAAGCCGCTGGCGCCCGGCAGGTTCGCCGAGATCCAATCCTGCGAGGCGAAGTAGATGACTGCGGTACCGACGAGCAAACCGATGTCGCCGACGCGGACGGTGAAGAACGCCTTGAGCGCCGAGTGACTGTTGTACCGGTCTTCCCACCAGTGACCGATCAGCATGAACGAGCAGAGGCCCATGATCTCCCAGCCCAAGATGAGCTGGACCATGTTGCCCGCCATGACCATGACGAGCATGCCCGACGAAAAGAGCGTGAGCGCTGCGAAGAACTGTGTGTAGCGGCGGTCACCGCGGACGTAGTCGAGGCTGAACACCTGCACGAGCAGCGAGATGAACGCCACCAGCCACAGCAGCAAGACGGACAGTCCGTCGGCGAAGGAGCCGATGCCGAACTCGAGGCCGGAGTTCTGCCACCACACCCAGTCACTGATGACCGGCTCGATGTACGGCTTGACCTCGCCGCCCTCGGCAGCTCTCGGGACCGAACGACCAAAGGTCTGCAACAGACCGGCAGCCTCTTCGCCCTTCCCCTTGCCGGAATCGACACGAGCCATCCATTGCCACGCAGCACCGGATGTGATGACCAACGATGCTGCCATCGAGGCGAGTCCGAACTCGGAGCCGCCGTTCGGCATCTTCTTGCCGAAGAACAAGATCAGCGCGAACCCGATCGCAGGGATCAGCGCGGCGAGCCACAGGTTTTCCAGGAAAAAGCCCGAGCTGAGCTCGATGGCTCCCTGGACTTCGTTGCTTACTTCTGCTCCCAGCACCGGGTCAGCCCTTCAGTTCCGAGAGTTCGTCGAGCGAGATCGAGCGACGGTTGCGGTAGATCAACAAGACCATTGCGAGGCCGACGCCGACTTCTGCTGCGGCGATGGCGATGACGAACAACGCGAACACCTGCCCGTCGACATCGTTGTTCATCAGCGCGAACGCAATGAGGTTCAGGTTCACCGAGTTGAGCACCAGCTCGATCGACATCAGCACCATGACGGCGTTGCGACGTGCGATGACGCCGAACACGCCGATGCAGAACAGGATGGCGGCAAGGAGCAGGAAATTTGCTGCAAGCATGACGGGGCGCCTCTCAGTCTTTCCGAGCCAGGACGATGGCGCCGATGGCCGCGGCGAGCAAGACGAACGTCATGCCGAAGAAGGGTGCGAGATACGGCGACAGCACGCGGTCGGCAATCTCGATCGTCGATTCGTTGTTCGCTCCGGTGAGCACGACCGGTTCGGCGAGGCCGAGCTCCTCGATCGTGTTGTCCTCGGTGAAGTCGAGCACGACATAGGCAAGCAAGCCGAACAGCACGACGCCGACGGGGATGCCGATCTGCCAGCCGTTGTTGTTCAAGCCGTCTTCGGCCCCGATCTGGGCCCGCGTGAGCATGATGCCGAACAGGAACAGCACCATGACGGCACCGATGTACACCATGACCTGAGAAACCGCCACGAACTCGGCAGCAGCCAAGATGTACTGAGCAGCGACACCGGCGAGCACGATCACGAGCCAGAGCGCAGCGTGCACCACGTTCTTGGTCGTCACGACGCAGAGCGCGGCGAAGATCATCACCGCCGCAATGAGTCCGAAGCCGACGTTCTGCGCGACGTTCACGCCATCGGCAGCAAGGATCAAGGCGTTCAACGTGTCCCTCCCGGTGTCGGACACGCGCAAGGGCGCAGTGTGACGGATCGTTGCATCACTTGCCAGCTCCGACTTCGAGTTCGGGCGCCTCGGGAACGGTTTCCATCCACTCGCCGAGCTTCGACTTGTCGTGCAACAGGTCAGCGATCTTGGGCTCTGAGTACTCGTACTCGGGGCTCCAGAACAGCGCGTCGAACGGGCACACCTCGACGCAGATACCGCAGTACATGCACAGGGCGTAGTCGATGTCGAACCGGTCGAGATGGTTCACCTGACGGGGCTTGCCACCGGCGCGCCGCGGCGGTGCCAGTTGCTTGTGACCTTCGATGTAGATGCACCAGTCCGGGCAGCTACGCGAGCACAGCATGCACGCGGTGCAGTTGTCTTCGTGGAGCGCAATGACGCCGCGGGCACGAGTGGGCGGAGCCTCTTTCTCGTGCGGGTACTGCGTGACGTCATGGCCGTCTTTCACGGTGCGGCCGAGCGTGCCCATCGTGATGCCGAGACCCTTGATCATTCCGGGCAACTTAGGCATGGGTCAGACCTCCGAGGTCGAGGATGTTGCGCACGTGCGCTACGGGTGAAATCGACATCAGAAGGCGTTCTTCAAGATGGCGGTGACGGCGATGTTGGCGAGTGAGATGGGAATCAGGAACTTCCAGGCAAAGGTCTGGAGCTGATCCTCACGGAAGCGAGGCGAGCTGAAACGCACCCACATGATGATCAGCACGAGGCCCATCATCTTGGTGAACATGATGACGGGGCCGGCGAGGTTCATCCACCAGTCGACGTCATCCAAGTTCTCCCAGCCGAACCAGTCGAACGGCACGCCCCAACCACCGAGGAACAACACCGACGCAATGAAGGCAAACACACCTGCGGTGGCGAACTCGGCGATGAAGAACATCAAGAATCGGAAGCCCGAGTACTCGGTCATGTAGCCCGACACCAGCTCGGATTCGGCGATCGGCATATCGAACGGCGGCTGCGTGAGCTCGGCTTGCACCGCGATCATGAAAATCAAGAACCCAACACCCTGAGTCAGGATGAACGGGTTGCCGAGGCCACCGAAGCCGAAGATCTCACCGCTGTTCTGCGCAACCACGATGTTGTTCAGGTTCATGGACCCGGCCTGGATGACGACGCCGAGCGTGGCGAGCACCATCGGGAGTTCGTACGCAATGAGCTGACCTGCGGCGCGCAGGCCACCGAGCAGGGAGTACTTGTTCGCACTCGCCCAACCGGCCATCAAGATGCCGAGCACGCTCACCGAGCCAACAGCGAGGAAGTAGAACACTCCGGCATCGAGGTTGGTGAAGTAGGCGTCAGGTCCGAACGGAACGACGACGATCAACAGGAATGTCGACAGCAGCACCACCACGGGCGCCATCTTGAAGATCGCCTTGTCGGCGTTGTCCGGAGCGATGTCTTCTTTCTGGAGCCACTTGCCGACTTCGGCGAGCAACTGCATCGAGCCGTACGGTCCGGCCTCCATGGGCCCGAGTCGACTCTGCATGAACGACATCATCTTGAACAAGAACAGGTAGACGATGCCACCCGCAGGGAGCAGCACCGCAACAAGCCCGCCCAGGACGCGGAAGATCGACTGGCCCCAGTAAGGAATCTCAACAGCAAGTTGTGCGATCACAGCACACCCCCGACGAGCGAAGCGAGGCGAGCGGGGAGTGTGAGGGACACAGGGCTTGCCCGGAGCCCTTCACCAGGAGCCGAGCAGCTTGCTGTGAGCGAGCAGAACGATTCAGCGCGAGCGAAGCGAACTCCAAAGAACTCCGAGGAACGGAGCGAAGCGAGTGACGAGGACTTCATCGATCGATGTCTCCGAGGATGAAGTACAGGCTGGAGAGAATGGTCACGATGTCAGGAACGTAGACGCCCTTGAGGACCCACGGGGTGATCGACATGTTGGAGAAGCTCGCCGAACGGATCTTCACGCGGAACGGCCCGAGGCCGCCCTGGGACACCACGTAGTACCCCATCTCTCCGAGGGGGTTCTCTGTTGACACGTAGGCCTCGCCCTCAGGCACCTTGATGATGCGCGGGACCTTGGTCATGACCGGGCCAGCAGGAATCTGGTCGAGCAACTGCAGCACGATCTTGCAGGACTCGCGAGTCTCTTGCAGACGGATCCAGCAGCGAGCCCACGAATCACCATCGGGGTGTGTCCAGACCTTCCAGTCGCAGAGGTCATAGGACAGAGCGATGTCCTGGTCGCGGCGCAGGTCGTAGTCGACGCCGCTGGCGCGCAAGTTCGCACCGGACAAGCCGTACTCCTTGGCAATCTCGGCCGGGATCACACCGATGCCGCGCATGCGGCTCTGGAAGATCTCGTTGCCGAACAGCAGGCTCTCGTTCTCGTCACAGAAGCCGATCAGCTTCTTCATGACCTGCTTGGTCTCGTCGATCCAACCCTTCGGGAGGTCGTCCTTCAAGCCGCCGATGCGGTCGAAGTTCGGGTGGAACCGGCCGCCGGTGGCACCTTCGATGAGGTTCAGGACGTACTCGCGATCGCGGAACGCCAAGAACACCGGGGTGACGGCGCCCATCTGAACACCGAGGTCGCCGAGGAACAGCGACACGTTCGCGATGCGGCTCAGCTCGAACAGGATCGTTCGGATGACCTGGGCACGCGGCGGCGCTTCGATCTCCATGAGCTTCTCGGCCGCCAGGATGAACGGCACTTCGTTGGCAAAGCTGCCGAGCCAGTCGATGCGGTTGATCAGTGTGGTGACCTGCGGGAACGTACGAACCTCGGTGAGCTTCTCGTACCCGCGGTGCATGTATCCGGCCGACGGCTCAGCCCAGATGACCTGCTCGCCGTCGAGGCGCGCAATGATGCGCAGCGTTCCGTGCGTGGCCGGATGCTGTGGGCCGATGTTGAGGGTCATCCCCTCGGTTTCGAGCTCGACGTTCAAGCGTGCGTCAGCAGCCTGGGAGGCGATGTAGCTCAGTTGCTGGCGATCCGACATCATCGTCATTGCGCCACCTCACCGAGTTCGTAGCGAGCTTGGCTCATGATTCGTCCTCTTCATCTTGAGCAGGCAGCGGTTCCACATCCACGATGCCCGGCCACGGCTTGACCATGCGGGCCAGCAGTGGGAAGTCCTTGCGCAGCGGATGACCTTCGAAGTCGCCCGGCAGATACATGTTGCGGAGGTCCGGGTGGCCGTTGAAGCCGATGCCGAACATCTCATGACACTCGCGTTCGTGCCAGTTGGCACCGGCGAATGAGCCGGTCCAAGAATCGACGACCAAGTCGTCGTCATCGACGTCAGCTTTGATCGAGATACCGACGTGGCGGTCCAGGTCGGTCAAGCGGGCAAGCACCTGCATACGGGTGTGACCGCCGCAAACGCCCTGCTTGATCGTCATGTCGATCGGATCCTTCTCGACCGTGGGGTCGACTTCACCCGTGCCATACGGCGACGGCATCCAGTCGATTGCCGACAACCACGAAAAGAAGGTGAACCCTGCGGCCTTGAGCGCCGCGCCGGCTTGCGCCCACGATTCGGTGGTGACGCGCACCGTGAGATCGTCGTTGGGCACGATCAGCGAATCGATCAGCGCGTCGCCGATCCGGTTGCGGAGGTCGTCGATGATGCCTTCACGCAGTCCGTCACCCGGCAGCGCTTGAACCTCATCGGTCGTGGTGTCACTCAATGGGGCCACCGCCCACGACGATCGGCTCGGGCCGGTTGCGTTCGGGGATCGGCTGCGGGTCGGGCGAGATGTCGTGCGTGGTCTCGCCGGTGGGTTCACCAGCGGACAGTTCACCACGCTCCGCAGCACGAGTGGCCTGCAGTGTGGTGAACTCGTCACCCTTCCACTTGGCCTGCATGTCCTCGTTCTTGATGCGCTGCTGGAGCAGCACGATGCCTTCGAGGAGTGCTTCGGGCCGCGGTGGGCAACCCGGCACGTACACGTCGATCGGGATGATCTGATCGATGCCTTTGGTGACCGAGTAGCTGTCCCAGTACGGACCGCCGCAGTTCGCGCACGAACCCATGGAGATGGCGTACTTCGGCTCGGGCATCTGTTCCCACAGACGCTTCACCGCAGGCGCCATCTTGTCGGTGACCGTGCCCGAGACGCACACGAAGTCGGCCTGACGAGGGCTGGCCGGCAGCGGGATGACGCCGAGACGCATCACGTCGTAGCGCGGGGATGCAAACGCAGCTCCCATTTCGATTGCACAGCATGCGAGACCCCACTGGTACACCCAGAGGCTGTACGAGCGGCTCATGTTGAAGAGCTTGGTGAGCGGGGCCGGCATCCGGCCCTTGTCGACGAGACCCATGATCAGTGACGACCTTTCGACTTCGAATTGAGGATCAGACCCATCGCAGCAGGCCTCGCTTCCAGGCGTAGAACAGTCCGTCGAGCAGCAGCACGATGAACACCAGCATCACGACGAGCCCGAAGGTGCCGTAGCGCTCGAGGTTCGCTGCCCACGGGAACAAGAACACTGCTTCCACGTCGAAGATGACGAAGAGCAGCGCGAACACGTAGTAGCGAATCTGGCTCTGAGACCAGCCCATACCGACCGGGTCGACCCCGGATTCATAGGCGATGTACTTCTCCGCCGATGGAAAGGTGGGCCGAATCGCCGCGGCGAGTCCGAGCAGGAGCCCGCCAATGGCAAGAGCTGCTGCGCCGAACCAGACGACGTTCAGATAGTCGCGAAGGAAATCCGACATACGGGACCCGAAGCTACCAGGCAGCATGCGGCCACTCGCAAACCTCTGCACCTGGATTTTCGAGCGCATGTCACGTTGCGAACACCTCGACGACCTGCATCGGGGGTCTCAGAGTGGTAGGTCAGCGAGTTCCGAACGGCTCGAGATACCCAGCTTGCGATACACCGCCGCCAAATGGTTGTCGACCGTGCGCGCCGACACGACCAGATCCTCGGCGACTTCCTTGCTCGAACGACCGAGCGCCACCAGCCGTGCGATCTCGAGCTGGCGATCACTCGGCATCTCCAACACCTCACCGATCCTGTCGAGGCGTGCGGACGCTCGCGGTGGAGCGTGCGGGATGGCGTTCGCCGCGATCGACCGTGCTGCCAATGCATGACGTCGAAGCGCGAGCGTGTCACCCTCGACCTGGATGCCGATCTCCAACTCGGTCATCAGCGCATCCAACGCCAGCGCATCGGCACCCGATGACAAGAACAGGTCGACCGCTGCGGCCATCTGGTCGAGATCCCGGTCGCGGGAACCCGTGGCGTACGCGACGAACGCGGCGGCGAAGTCGCCTTCCTGAGCTCCGCTGGCCTCGATCACGAGCGCCGACGAGAGCGGCGCCGGGCCGCGACGCAACGCTTCGAGCCCGATGAACGGCGCCCACAGCAGGTAGCCAGCTTCGAGCGCCGTGTCCATCAACGATGCAGCCGCGCCATCGACCTCGTCGTCCGGCAGCAACCGCAACTCAGCTCGCGCTCCCCCAAGTGGTGACTCGTTCGAATCCGTTTCAGCGTCGATCCCCAACTCGACGAGCGACGCCCGAAGCTCGCCGCGCACGAACCCGCCGACCCCGATGTCGTCGACGTGGTCCGCTGCCCTCGCAGCTTCACGACCACGCAGCACCGCACGACGGTGATCACCGCGGAAAGCAGCGATCTGCGCCGCGAGGCCCAGCCACACCGCGTGAGCCGGCCGGACGAGCGACACGTCGGCGGCGCGCAACCAGCGGTCCACGATCTCGTCGGCTTGGTCCAAGCGCCCTGCGAGCAGATGCCGAACTGCGTCGGTGATCGCTAGGCGCACGGTGTTGTGGGGCACCTGCAGCCGTTCGGCTAGTTCGTAGCCCTGCGCAATCGTCGACGCGCTGCTGTCGAACCGGCCAGCGAACAGCTCGCCGAACGCCTCGGCGAGCACGATCGACATGCGACCTTCGTCGGTGGTCACCTCGCTGGCCGATGCAGCCTCGGTCGCCGTGCCCGCTTGGGAGCCCTTGCCCGTCATCCGCATGTACAGCGAGGTGGCACCGTCCACACGGGCCACCTGCTCGGGCTGACTCAGCCGCTCACGCAGCTCGCCGAGCCGAACCGCCGCCTCGTCGCTTCGTCCGAGCTGCAGGCACCACAGCTCGGCTCGGGCGAGTTCAGCGTCGACGAGCTCGGTTTCAGAACGAGCGACCTGGACCACGTGTTCGGCAATCTCGGACGCACCGTCCAAGTCACCCTCGTTCGCATGCGACCACAGCAACTGCACCAGATCTGCGACCGTCGGCTCGGAGATCGAAGAGATCAGCCGTTGCGCGAGCGAGTTCTCCCAGCGCCCCAACGCCACCGCGGCACCATCTCGTGCTGTTCGGTCATCGATACCGGCATCGGCTTCGAGCGTCCACTCCGCCAACCGGGCGGGGTCGACCCCATCGTCGGGCGACACCGCTGACGACAGCTTCGAGTACAGGCGACGCGTCTCTTCGCCCACCAGCTGCGCCCGAATCACCTCGGCGTACAGCGGATGGTCGAGCCGCGTTGGATCACCACTCACGAGCGATGCCCGTTCGAGCCGTTCCAATGCTGCAACGTCCAGACGACTCACCACCGGGCGCGGCACGCTGCCAGCGATCGCGATCACCCGCATGAGATCCCACTCCGCCTCGGTAAGCCGACTCAGATGCCGTGCCACCAACTGCTCGAGAGAACGACCGCTCGGCACGAAACCATCGAGGTGCCACAACTCGCCGCTGCTCGACAGCGAATCCGACGACCGTGCCGATTCCACCAGTTCACGCAACGCCAGCGGGTTGCCCTCGCTCATGGCGGACAGGCGCCGGATCGAACCCACCTCGCCCGGCCCCACCCACTCGACGACGAGACCTGCGAGCGTGTCCGCATCGAGCGGCCCGACGAGCACCGGTGTTGCATGCGCACCGAGCACCGCGCTGAGGTGATGCGCATCCTGGCGCTGACCGTCGGGGTCGGTGCGCTCCGTTGCAAGCACCGTGATGTCTCCCGCTTGCACCAGGCTTTCCATCACCGCAGCTGATTTTCGGTCCAACATCCCGACGTCGTCGACGACCACCACCGTGGGCGTTGCCTGTTCGACGAGCCCCCGACGCAACCGCTGGACGAGTTCGAACTCGGCGGTGACGGGAGCAGCATCGAGCGGTAGTAGATGCAGCAACGCGCCGAAATCGAGGAACTGCTGGGATTCGCCACCAAAGACCCGGCGGACCGCCACCGCGGTATCGAGCGGCCTTTTCTCCAACTCCGCAGCGACCATCGTTGCCACATACGACTTGCCGATACCGGCCGGCCCACGAAGCACGACCGACCGCTTGGCGCCGTCGTTCGTCAGGAGCTCGACGACCTCACGAACGAGCGCGCAGCGGCCGTGGTGGTCTTCGATCTCGGGGCTGCCGGCGCGCTCTTCCATTCCCATCCCTGGGGTCATTCTGGCACGGCGTCGAGAACCCTCGATTGTCGAAGTGCCGCCCAGGCTGCCAAACGGGGAGGCCTAGCTTCCGACGAGGCGATCGCTGATCTGCATCGCCGCTTCACGAATGAGCTTGATGACACGCCGTTCGTCGCCCTCATCGGGGAACCGGAACGACGGCCCCTGCAGGTACACCGCACCGTCCCATCGCCCGTCAGGGAGGCGGAAGGCAGCTGCGAATGCGTTCACGCCATCGTCGACTTCCTCTTTGGACACCACGATGCCGCCGACCATCACGCGACCCAAGCGATGCCGGAGACCCGCTTCGTCCAACGGATCGTCGAGATCTTCATCCAGTTCCCCCACGTACGAGACAAGCTCGTCCGGCTCCAACTTCGAGAGCATCGCCAGTCCGCTCGGCATCGAATGCAACGGGAACGACAGACCGGTCTGGTCAGCCAGCGTGACCAACTCGTCGGCATCATCGACATTGTCGACCCAATACGCAGCAGCTCCTTCGCGGACCGTGAATCCCGAGCTCCCACCCGTGAGCATCGCCAACTCCTCGATGAACGGGCGAACCACACCGCGCAACCCAATCGAGGGACTTGCGCTGCCCGCCAACGTGGCGAGCGCTGATCCGATGGAGTACTCCCCGCCGGCTTCGGCTTGCTCCACCGCACCTTCGGCTTCCAGCGCCGCGAGCAGGCGCGACACGGTTGATTTCGGCAAGCTGGTGCGATCCGCGATGTCGGTGACTCCGAGCGTTCCGCGCGACAACACCCGCAGGATCGAGAAGGCTCGCTCGATCGATTGCACGCCGGACATTTGAAAGCTCCGTATCTCGGGGGTCGGTGGGCGGTAACGTACGTGGCACGCCGCTCAGAGGAGTCGACCCAGAGGGGTCTGGCGTGCTGTTTCACTATACGGTACTGTTCCGCATGACGGAACACCCTGGTGTTCCGTCACACGCGGGCAACGGGGCTCACTCCACCTCTGGGGGCACAACATGACCGACGTCGACAACGACGCAACCAATGGCGATGACGAGGAAATCGATCTCGCCCTGCTGAGTGACGAAGACCTCACGCTGCAGATGCACGACGATCTGTATGACGGCATGAAAGAGGAGATTGCCGAGGGCACCACGATCTTGCTCGATCGCGGCTGGGCGCCCGACAAGGTCCTCAACGACGCGTTGGTCGAAGGTATGCGCATCGTCGGGATCGACTTCCGCGACGGCATCCTCTTCGTCCCGGAAGTGCTGCTGGCCGCCAATGCCATGAAAGCAGGCATGGCCATTCTTCGACCACTCCTCGCCGAGACGGGAGCAGAATCGGTCGGCAAGGTCGTCATCGGCACCGTGAAGGGCGATATCCACGACATCGGCAAGAACCTGGTTGCGATGATGCTCGAAGGTGCCGGCTTCGAAGTGATCGATCTCGGCATCAACACCGATGTGGACGAATTCATCGCAGCGCTCGACGAGCATCAGCCCGACATCTTGGGGATGTCGGCGCTACTCACCACCACGATGCCGTACATGAAGGTCGTCATCGACACGCTTGCCGAGCAGGGCCGCCGTGACGACCAGATCATCCTGGTGGGTGGCGCTCCGCTGAATCAGGAGTTCGGCGACGCCATCGGCGCGGACGCGTACTGTCGCGATGCCGCTGTTGCATCAGAGATGGCCAAACAGCTCGTGTCCGCTCGACGCGGCAACCCAGAACCCGCTGGACCTTCGGTCAACGCCTGACGTGTCCGAAACTCGCACGCTCGTCATCGCGTGTGGCGCCTTGGCGCGTGAACTGCTCGCGATCGTCGATCTCAACGGGCTCGACAAGGTGACCATCGAATGCCTGCCTGCGGCGTTGCACAACCGACCGAGCGAGATCCCCGATGCCGTACGCAATCGCATCCACCGCGCCCGCCAACAACGGATTCTGCAACCCGGTTCAGAAATCCGTCGTTCGGACGACGATCCGGTTGACGCACCGGCATTCATCGGGGAGGCAGCTGACCGGTACGACTCGATCTTTGTTGCCTATGCCGACTGCGGCACGGGCGGACTCCTGCAGAACGTGTGCGCCGAAGAAGGCGTCGAAATGCTCCAGGGCGCTCACTGCTACGAGTTCTTCGCCACCTCCCCTCGCTTCAGCGAGATCCAGGACGCCGAGATCGGATCGTTCTACCTCACCGACTTTCTCGCGCGGCACTTCGATCGAATGGTCTGGCAGGGGCTCGGGTTGGACCGTCACCCCGAACTGCTCCCGATGTACTTCGGGAACTACACGCGGCTCGTGTATCTCGCGCAAACGGATGATCCGGACCTGTTGGCACGCGCCGCGGCGGGGGCCGAGCGACTCGGTCTCGAGATGCTCGTGGAGCGCACCGGGTACGGCGAGCTCGAGACCACGATGGTCGAACTGACAGGAACAACACGATGAACGACAACTCCGACCTCACAGCCGAGGGCAGCGGCCTCGGCCCTGACCAGGGCGAGATGCGCGAGCGTCGCACCGCCGGCCGCGGTGGTCGACGGCGAGGCGCTGCACCGAGCATCGCAACCATCTCGTGGCGTGACATTCCGGCGCAGCTCACGGCACGCTCCGGCGGCGAGCAGCACAAAGTGCTGTTGCACGCTCGTTTCCAGCACGCCATCGATCGAGCAGCAGCGGTCGCTGGTTTGACCACCACCGAGGACTACGTCCAGGAATGGAAGACCGCGTCCGCTCCGCTCGGCGAGGGCGACGTGGCTGCGCAGCTCGATCAGCGCTGCGCCGAGGTAGAAGCCGAGTACCCGCGTGACCGACTCGAAGCGCTCGTGGCGAACGGTGGACTCGAGCCAGCTGCGGGAGACGGCCGCGCAACCGCAGGCCCCGACACGACTGACAATTCTGCCCCCACACTCGAAGACCTCGACACGGCCGGCGAACCACACCGCGACCTCAACGACCAAAAGGATCCATCGTGACCGACACCATCATCAGCAGCGCAACCCGCGAGGTCGTGATCGGCTTCGATCGTCCCTTCGTGATGATCGGGGAACGCATCAATCCAACGGGCCGCAAGTTGCTCGCTGCAGAGATGAAAGAAGGCAACTTCGACCGGGTCGCATCTGACGCCCTCGCCCAGGTCGCTGCGGGCGCCCAGATGCTCGACGTCAACGCGGGCATTCCACTGGCCGACGAACCGGCACTGCTCGCTCAAGCCATTCAGCTCGTCCAATCTGTCACCGACGTTCCGTTGTCGATCGACTCGTCCATCGTCGAAGCACTCGAAGCCGGATGCGCGGTGTATCAGGGCAAGCCGCTGATCAACTCGGTGACCGGCGAGGACGAGCAGATGGAGCGCGTGCTTCCGCTGGTGAAGAAATACGGTGCCGCAGTCGTGGCCATCTCGAACGACGAGACCGGCATCTCCGAAGACCCCGACGTCCGCTTCGAGGTCGCTCGCAAGATCGTGAACCGCGCCGCTGACCACGGCATCCCTGCCTCTGACGTGGTGGTCGATCCGCTCGTGATGCCGATCGGCGCCATGGGCCAAGCCGGCCGCCAAGTGTTCGCACTCCTTCGTCGCTTGCAAACCGAGTTGAAGGTGAACACCACGTGTGGTGCGTCGAACGTGAGCTTCGGGTTGCCGAACCGCCACGTGATCACCGGCACCTTCTTGTCCATGGCCATCTCGAATGGGATGACCTCCGCGATCATGAGCCCGTTGCATGCCGAGGTGAAGGCAGCGGTGAAGTCTGCCGACGTGTTGATGGGCCACGACCAGGACTGCGGCGCGTGGATTGCCGAAAACCGCGACGGCGGCCAGGCCGCAAGCGGTTCCGCCGACGCAGGTGGCGGTGCGCCGAAACGTCGTGGTGGCCGTCGGGCTCGCGTCGAAGGCAGCTGATGAGCGCCCCTGAGACACCGCCGTCTGACGTTCAGCATCGGGTGGTGTTCGCTCCATCGGGGCTGAGCGTCACCGTCGACCACGGCACGAGCGTGCTCGATGCTGCGCGCAATGCCGGAGCTGACCTGGACTCGACATGCGGTGGTCGCGGTCTGTGCGGTCGGTGCCAAGTGGTGCCGTCGACGGGCAGCTTCAGCAAGTGGCAGATCGAGTCGTCGGCCGATGCGTTGACCGGGTGGACTTCGACCGAGAGCGACTACACCGGCCGACGAGCCATCGTCGACGGGCAACGTCTCGGCTGCGCTGCTCAAGTGTGCGGCGACGTCGTGGTGGAGATTCCCGCTGCCAGCCAGGTACATCGCCAGGTCGTTCGAAAATCGGTCGACATCGGTGACATCTCGATCGACCCGATCGTCAAGCTGCACTACGTCGAACTGCCGGTGGCCGAACTCGGTGCCGAGGTCGGCGGGCTGAACGAGCAGATCGTCAATGCGCTCGGCGAGGACTTTGACGTTCACCCGACATCGATCGAGGTTCGCGTGTTGCCGCTGCTCGCTCCGGCAGCAAAGCGCGGCGACAACTCCGTGACCGTTGCTGTTCGCAACGGCGAGTCGATCTGTGCGGTGTACCCCGGCTACGTCGACCGTGCGGTCGGCGTCGCGGTCGACGTGGGTTCCACCACCGTTGCCGGACATCTCGTGGACCTGGCAACGGGTGAGATCCTGTCCACCAACGGCATCATGAACCCGCAGATCCGCTTCGGTGACGACCTGATGTCACGCGTGTCATACGTGATGATGAACCCCGGCGGCGATGTGGAGCTGACCCGGTCGGTGCGCACCGCGCTCGACACGATGGTCGGCGAACTCGTCGACGAGGCGGACCTCGATCGCGACGCCGTGCTCGACATGACGATCGTGGCGAACCCGGTGATGCATCACATCCTGCTCGGTATCGATCCCACACCGCTCGGCCAAGCACCGTTCACGCTCGCTACCGACGGAGCGGTCACCACTCGGGCTGGCGACCTCGATATCGACGCCCGTTTCGCCGAGGTGTATCTGCTGCCCTGCATCGCCGGTCACGTAGGTGCTGACACCGCCGGCGCGATCCTCGCCGAGGGACCACACCGAGACGATGCGCTGCAGTTGCTCGTCGACGTCGGCACCAACGCCGAAATCGTGTTCGGCAACGCATCACACGTCCTGGCCGCATCGAGCCCAACGGGCCCCGCCTTCGAAGGCGCACAGATCTCCGCAGGCCAGCGTGCGACCGCCGGCGCGATCGAACGTGTGCGGATCGACCGCGCCACGCTCGAGCCTCGCGTGCGGGTCATCGGCGCCGAGGCGTGGTCTAACGATCCGCTGTTCGACATGCAGACCATGAAGCTCGACATCTCGGGCATCTGCGGCTCCGGGATCATCGAAGTGATGGGCGAGCTGTACCTGGCCGGAATCATCGACGTCGACGGCACGATCCGCTCCGACGGACCGAGCAAAACCGACCGAGTGTTCGCTGACGGACGCACGTTCTCCTACCGGCTGTTCGGTGACTCGGACGACCCTGCTGAGAACATCAACGTCACGCAGGACGACGTGCGCGCCATTCAATTGGCCAAAGCCGCGCTGCGTGCCGGAATCGACTTGCTGTGCGAGCACGCCGGTCAGACCGACCCCAACCAGATCGGTTCGGTCCGATTGGCCGGAGCATTCGGCGCCCATATCGACCCGCTGTACGCCAAGGTGCTCGGACTCGTACCGGACGTGCCGGTGGCGCAGGTGGCGTCGGTCGGCAACGCCGCCGGTGCCGGTGCCGTTCGGGCCCTCGTGTCCGCTGCTCAGCGCACGGAGATCGAGTCGGCGGTGCGACGCGTCGAGAAGATCGAAACCGCTACCGAAGCCCGATTCCAAGAGCTGTTCGTGAACGCAATGGGCTTCCCGCACACGTCGGAACCCACGCCGAACCTGGCGACCGAGACCGTGCTGCCGGTTGCACAGGAACGCGCTGCCGGAGCGGGAGCACGACAGCGCACCGGTCGCCGACGACCTCGCTCGTAACGGCGCTGCGTTTATCTCGACGCGCAATTGCGGTGTCCGGTTACGTTACGCAGATGTCGAATTTCGTTACAACCAAGCGGTCAGGCCGCTTGAACACGCGTGCACGTCTCCCTCGCCTCATCGCCGCAGGACTGATCACCTCGACGCTGGTCAGCGCAGCCGCTTCGAGCCCGACCGCTGCTGAGACCGCTCCGGCTGTCACGCAATTCGACGTGGTCGGACCTGCCGGCAGCGAGTTCTTCGGAATCTCCGTGACCGTGCTCACGAACGGCAACTACGTGGTGAACGACGAGGGTTGGGACAACGGCGGATCGAGCGACGTCGGTGCGGTGTATCTCTACGACGGCACGACCAACACGGTCATCTCGACGCTGACCGGCTCCAAGCCCAACGATGCGGTCGGCAGCGAAATCGTCGCGCTGAGCAACGGCAACTTCTTGGTGATGAGCTTCAACTGGGGCAACGGGACAGCCAACGACGTCGGAGCGGTCACCTGGGTCGATGGCACGAACGGACTCTCGGGCACGGTCTCGGCTGCCAACAGCCTGGTCGGGTCGGTTGCTGATGACTTCGTCGGTGGCAACGGAGCGGTGGAACTCGCCAACGGGAACTACGTCGTACGCAGCAGCAATTGGAACAACGGAGCTGCTGCGCGAGCCGGTGCCGTCACGTGGGGCAACGGCACCACCGGCGTGACCGGCGAGGTGTCGGCCGCGAACAGCTTGGTTGGATCGACCACGAACGACAGGATCGGCGAGTCTGGCATCGACGTGCTCCCCTCGGGCAACTACGTCGTCAGCAGTATCGACTGGAACAACGGCGGCGCACTTGCGCAGGCTGGCGCGGTCACGTGGGGCAACGGCACCGGCGGAACGGTCGGGCCCGTTTCTGCCGCCAACAGTTTGGTTGGGCCGAGCTTCCAGGATCGCGTCGGGCGAGCCGGCTCCGTCACGGTGCTCGCCAACGGCAACTACGTCGTGGCATCACCCGAGTGGAACAACGGCGCGCTCGCAAACGCAGGTGCGGTCACGTGGTCCAGCGGCACCACACCGACCACGGGCGAAGTCAGCACGTCAAACAGCCTGTACGGCGACGCCAAGGACGATGACGTGGGTGGTGGAAGCGTCGCCAACAACGTGACTGCACTCACCAACGGCAACTACGTCGTGGCCAGCCCCAAATGGTCGAATGGAGCGGTCGAGAACGTCGGCGCCGTCACCTGGGGAAACGGGACAACCGGAACGACGGGCGTAGTGAGCACGAGCAACAGCCTCTACAGCAACAATGCGGACCTCACCGGCGGAGCGGGCGTGACCGCACTCACCAACGGCAACTACGTCGTGACAACGAACGCCTGGGACAACGGCGCGGCGATCAACGCTGGTGCAGCGACGTGGGGTGACGGCACCACCGGTATCTCCGGGCCGATCACCACCGCCAACAGCTTGCACGGGACCACGTCGTTCGACTTCGTCGGCAACGACGGCACCACTGCACTCAGCAACGGCAACTACGTCGTGAACAGCTCGTTCTGGAACAAGCCCGGCGATGCTTCGGCGGGAGCCGTGACCTGGGGCAACGGTGCCACGGGAACCACAGGCGAGGTCACCATCGCCAACAGCCTGTACGGCGACACGGGCGGCGACCGAGTCGGTTCCGGAGGTATCACGGCGCTCACCAACGGCAACTACGTCGCGGCCAGCCCGCGATGGCTCGGCGGAGTCGGCAGCTCGCTCGGCGCTGCCACGTGGGGTGACGGCACCGCTGGCACGACGGGAATGGTCGACCCGAGCAACAGTGTCACCGGCAGCCAGGCGAACGATGCGGTGTCAGGCAACGGTGTCACCCCGCTCGCGAATGGCAACTACGTGATCGTCAGTCGACTCTGGCAGAACGGCGCGATCGACGACGCCGGAGCGGTCACCTGGGGTGACGGCACCGGCGGAACGGCCGGCGAGGTCGGGATCACCAACAGCTTGGTCGGAACGACCACCGGTGACGAGGTCGGCAACGGAGGCGTGACCGCGCTCCGCAACGGCAACTACGTGGTCAGCAGCCTCGACTGGACCAATGGTTCACCAGCGTCGAACCGAGGCGCCGCCACCTGGGGTGACGGCACCATCGGCGTCTCGGGTTCGGTGAGTGGAACCAACAGCCTGATCGGCGAGACCGATGACGACTTCGTCGGCACCAGCGTGGTCGAACTCGAGAGCGGCGACTTCGTCGTGGTCAGCGGATCGTGGAACGACGGTGCAATGGTCGATGCTGGCGCCGTGACGCTCGGTATCGGTGATGCCGGTGTCGTCGGCCCCGTCACCGCGACGAACAGTGCAATCGGCCCGGCGTTCAGCTCCGTCGACGTCACGAACACGCTACTGACAGCTGGCGATGCGCTGCCCGTGGCAACCGGAGTGACCCGTGTGCTGTTGCTGCAGCTCGACCGATCACCCGGGTTCCCCAGCGCTCCGCCAAACGTGAACGCTGCCACTGCGCCGGGCACGACGAGCGTCGCTGTTTCTTACACGACGCCGACGGCGACCGATGTTCGTTCGACCCCGACCGTTACGTGTGCCCCGGCATCGGGGTCTTCGTTCTCGGTCGGCGACACCACGGTCACCTGCACAGCGACCGACTCGGCCGGCTTCACCGCCCAGACCTCGTTTGTGGTCAGCGTGACCGCGACGCCGGCGCCGCCGGATGATCCGCCCGCTCCTGACGTGGTGTCGTTGGAACCGGCGCGCATCCTCGAAACACGACCCGGCCAGGTGACAGCGGACGGACAAGAACAACTCGGCGCAACCATCCCCGCCGACAGCTTCATCGAAGTCCAAGTCACCGAACGCCAGGACGTGCCCACCGACGCAGCCGCAGCCGTCATCAACGTCACCGCCATCAACCCCACCCAGCGCGGCTTCGTCACCCTGTATCCATGCGGCGAGCGACCCAATGCGTCATCGCTCAACTATCCGGCGGCAGGCACCGTCATCGCCAACGAAGTCATCGCCAAGCTGTCGTCGTCGGGAACCGTCTGCGCCTACACACTCCGCACCACCCACCTCGCCTTCGACATCGTCGGCTATGTCCCCGCCTCGTCCACCGTCCAGTCACTCGACCCGGCACGAATCCTCGAAACACGACCCGGCCAGGTGACGGCAGACGGACAAGAACAACTCGGCGCACGGATTCCCGCCGACACCTTCATCGAAGTCCAGGTCGCTGGACGTGAAGGTGTTCCTACCACTGGAGCCGGCGCGGCAATCATCAACGTCACCGCGATCAATCCCACCCAGCGTGGATTCATCACCCTCTACCCATGTGGTGAACAGCCACTCGCCTCATCGCTCAACTACCCGGCAGCGGGCACCGTGATCGCCAACGAGGTGATCGCAAAACTGTCGAGCTCCGGCACCGTGTGTGCATACTCCTCGCGCACCACACACCTCGCCTTCGACATCGTCGGGTACATCCCCACGGCGTCAACAGTGGAGTCACCGACGCCTGCCCGCTACCTCGAGACTCGATCGGGACAGGACACCTTTGACGGCAAAGAAGAACTCGGCGGCACCGTTGCCGCCGACAGCTTCATCGAAGTAGAGATCGCTGGACGCGGCGAGGTGCCCGCCGGCGCCACGGCGGCAATCATCAACATCACCGCGATCAACCCGACACAACGCGGGTTCGTCACCCTCTACCCCTGTGGAGACCGGCCACTCGCCTCATCGCTCAACTACCCGGCAGCGGGCACGGTGATCGCCAACGAGGTGATCGCAAAACTCTCGGCAACCGGCACCGTCTGCGCATACACACTGCGCACTACACACCTGGCGTTCGACGTCGTCGGCTACGTCCCGGCTCCGTGATCGCCGGCTGAGCGCGGTTGCATCCACCCCCGTCCGAGTTCTGTAATATGGAACCGTTCCGAATGCCGGAACGCAGTCGCCGACAGCAGTGAAGAAGTGCCAGGCACTTCTTCACCGGTGTCGGCCGGTTTTTGGGGGTTGGAATGACCGAAGAACGACGCGGTGGAAGACGCTCCGGCGGACGAGCAGGGCGTGCCGCAACGCGAGCCGCATCGGCCACTCCGGCCCCCAAGTTCCTGCAACGACAGATCCGACCGTACGAGCTCGTGCTCGATGAGCACCTGGAGCTCATCGAGCACAACGCCGACACCATCCTGGAAACGGTCGGTATCGAGTTCCGCGGCTACCCGACAGCACTGGATCGCTGGAAAGAGGCCGGTGCCGACGTCGACGGCGAACGTGTGCGCTTCCCCCGCGGCCTCTGCCGCAAGATCGTTCAGGACTCCGCGCCAAGCCAGTACACCCAGCACGCACGCAACCCTGCAAACAACGTCGAGATCGGCGGCAACAACACCGTCTTCGCGCCGAACTACGGCTCCCCGTTCGTGTACGACCAGGACAATGGTCGTCGATATGCGACGATCGCCGACTTCGAGAACGTCGTGAAGTTGGCGTACATGTCGCCCCACATCCATCACTCCGGTGGCACCGTGTGCGAGCCGGTGGACGTGCCGGTGAACAAGCGCCACCTCGACATGGTCTACGCGCACTTGAAGCACAGCGACAAGGCGTTCATGGGGTCGGTCACCGCTGGCGAGCGTGCGACCGACTCGATCGAACTCGCACGCATCGCGTTCGGCGGAGACCTGGCCGACGAGTCAGGCGTTGAGCGAACGGTGATGTCGTCGTTGATCAACGCATCGTCGCCGCTCGTGTGGGACGACACGATGCTCGCCGCCGCTGAGACCTACGCCGCGGCGAACCAGGCGTGCATCATCTCGCCCTTCATCTTGTCGGGCGCAATGGCACCCACCACTGGCGCAGCGGTGGCGGCACAAACCCTCGCCGAAGCGCTCGCCGGTATGGCGTTCTGCCAACTCGTGCGGCCAGGCGCCCCGGTGGTCTTCGGATCGTTTGCGTCATCGATGTCGATGGCAACGGGTGCTCCGACGTTCGGCACACCCGAGCCCGCCGTGGTGCTCTACACCGTGGCCGCGCTCGCTCGCCGACTCGGCGTGCCATTCCGCTCCGGCGGCTCACTCACCGCCTCCAAGCTGCCCGATGCACAGGCGGCCTACGAGTCGGCGGCGACGATCATTCCGACCGTCATGGCCGGCGTGAACTTCGCGCTGCACTCCGCAGGCTGGCTCGAAGGCGGTCTCGCGTTCGGCTACGAGAAGTTCATGATGGACGCCGACCAACTCGGCATGATGATGAAGCTCGGTCAGGGTCTCGACATGAGCCCGAACGGTCAGGCGGTCGACGCGTTCTTGGAGCACAGTCCCGGCGAACACTTCCTCGGCACAACGCACACCTTCGCAAACTTCGAGTCCGCCTTCTACCGGTCGACAATCGCCGACAACTCGAGCTTCGAACAGTGGACCGAAGACGGCGCCACCACGGCAGCACAGCGAGCCAATGCCGCATGGAAGACATCGCTCGCCAACTACGAGGCTCCACCGCTCGACGACTCGATCGACGCCGAACTGCTCGACTACATCGGGCGCCGCAAGGCAGAGATGCCCGACGAGATCGGCTAGTCAGGCCACGGAGCGCGAGTGCTCGGAGCGCACGCTGGTGGCAGCCCACAGCGCGACCGCCCCCGGCACCCCGAACACGATGGCACCGACGAGCATCGGCGTGACCGTGTCATCCATCTGTGCGTCGACCACCGCCGCAAGCACCGAGCCGACACCGAGCTGACTCAACCCGAGGATCGCACTCACGGTGCCCGCCTTGTCGCCCATTGGGTCCATTGCCAACGCCGACGACATCGGCCCCAGCACCATGGTCATCGCATTGGCTGCCAACGCCCACGCGAACCACGGCCAGATCGACGGAATGCCCCCGGCAGCCAGCACGATCGCGAGTCCGGCGAATGACACCGCAACGTGCACGCTCGACGCCGACCGAAGCATCGAGGAGATACCGAAGCGGTCGATGAAGCGGTTGTTGAGCAACAGCGCAACCGCCATGCCTGCACCGGAGAGTCCAAAGAAGATCGTGAACTGCTCGCCGCGGTCATAGATGCTCGAGATCACGGGCTCCGCACTGCCGAGCCACGTGAAGAACTGCGCCGTGAACAGCGTCGAGCCAATGAGCGCCCATCGGGTCTGCGGCGTCTTCGAGACCGCTGCGAACGCATCGCCGAACGAACCGAGACGTATCGGCCGACGGTTGCCCGGATCCATGGTCTCGCCGAACTTGATCGTCCAGGCAATAGCGATCAGCGACAGCATCACGCCGCCAGCGAACACCGTACGCCACGAACCGACCGTGAGGATCGCCTCTCCCACGAACGGCACCAGGATCGGGCCGATCAGGAAGAACGCCATGAAGATCGACACCACGCGAGCCATGCGGTCACCGGCGTACAGATCGCGGGCGATCGCGAACCGCAGCACCGACGGCGCCGATGCACCGAGCCCCCACACGAAACGAGCGATCAGCAGCGTTTCGAGCGTGGGCGCCAGCGCACTCGCTGCCGCTGCGACCGCATAGAGCGTCAGGCCACCCGCCAACACGGGTCGGCGCCCGAGCCGGTCGCCCAACACCCCGCATGCCAGCTGCCCGATCGCCATGCCAGCGAAGTACACCGTGCCCGTCACGGCTGCGCTGATGCCACGCTCGTCCAGGTCGAACTCGGCTCGCAGCTCGTCGAACGCGGGCAGTGCAGCATCGATGCCGAACGCCATCAACACGCCGATGAACGCAAGGAACGCAATGACCGAACGTTCGCTGCGAGCTGTGGTGCGCGCATTGGTCGGCCCGTTCACCGGCGCACCATAGCGACCCGCCAGAAGTGCCAGGCACCTCGGGCGAAGTGCCTGGCCCTCGTGGCCATCGTCTAGCTTCATCGGCATGCGCCCAGCAGATACCGCCGTGCTCGAATCACCACCGGTCGTCGACGCCGACACGTTGCCCGACCTGATCGGCTGGACCCTCAAGCCGCAGGGCTTGTGCCGCGACGAAGCGTGCGTCATCGTGCCTGATCGATCCGCGCTGGAGTCGGACCATGGTGTGGACCTGCGGTTGGTGGCTGAACTTCTCGGTCGGCCCGTTGCGGTCGATGACACGGCCGGGCTCGTTGCCATCGGCGCCGAACGCGCACAGCGCCAAGGAGCATTGGAGGATCGTCGAGCACCGGACTTCTCGTTGCCTGACCTCGACGGCACCTGGCATGCACTGTCCGACCATCGCTCGAAGAAGAAACTGCTCGTTGCGTTCTCGAGCTGGTGAGGCTGCCTCCTCGATCTGCCAGGTTGGCAGACACTCCAAGACGAACTTTCCAACCACGACTTCCAGGTGATCGCCGTTGCGATCGACGAAGCCGCCGACACCATCCGGAACTACATCCAGAACGACACCGACGGCATCAGCTACCCGGTACTGATGGACGTGGATCACGTGGTGAGCGAGCTGTACGCCATCTCGAACGTTCCGACCGTGCTGTTGATCGACGAGGACGACCAAATCGTCCAGCCGAACTGGAATGCGTACGCCACGAACACGTTCAAGGACTTCCACGGCATCGATGCCGATGCACAGCTGAATGCGATCCGCCGATGGGTGACCAGTGGCGAGACGATGATCTCGACCGACGACGTGGCCGGATCGGTTGCCGATCTCACGGCGGACGAAGAGCTCGGCAAGCTGCACTTTCGCTTGGCAACGCATCTTCGCAATGCCGGTGACGCTGTCGGGGCCGAACGCAATTTCGACATCGCCTGCACGCTCGCTCCGCACGACTGGACGATCCGGCGGGCCTCCATGCCACTGCGCGGCGGTGACCCCTTCGGCCCCGAGTTCTTCGAGCTCGTGAAGGAATACACCGATGCCGGCAGCCCGTACCACGGCATCAACCACCCCGGCACGACCTGACCCAGTGAAGAAGTGCCTGGCACTTCTTCACTGTTGGGTAGGTTCGGGTCATGAGTGATGTGTTCCACCTCGGGCTGACGGCATCGCAACTCCAGAGCGCCACACTGGCCATCGTGCCGGGCGACCCGGAACGAGTGATCAAAATCGGTGAGCTGTTGGACTCGCCCGAGCAACTCGCCTCCACGCGCGAGTTCACCTCGCTGCTCGGCTGGCTCGACGACACACCAATCGTCGTGTGCTCCACCGGCATCGGCGGACCATCGACATCGATCGCTGTCGAAGAACTCGCTCAGCTCGGCATTCGCACGTTCCTGCGAGTCGGCACCACCGGAGCGATCCAACCGGGCATCGCACCTGGGGATGTCATCGTCACCACCGCCGCAGTACGCCTCGACGGAGCGAGCTCACACTTCGCCCCGATGGAGTTTCCCGCTGTTGCCGACTTCGAATGCACCTCGGCACTCGTCGACGCCGCACGCAGCCGAGAAGCGTCGCTCTTCACCGGCATCACCGCATCGTCCGACACCTTCTATCCGGGCCAGGAACGGTACGACACGGTCAGCGGCCGTGTCGTACAACGCTTCCGCGGCAGCATGGACGAGTGGCGTGCTCTCGGTGTCCTGAACTACGAGATGGAAGCCGCCACGCTGTTCACGATGTGTGCGACCCAGGGCTGGCGCGCCGGCTGCGTGGCCGGGGTCTTGGTCAATCGAAACGACGACGAGATCCCTGACCACGCCGCCGCAGCTGGAGTGGAAGCCACATCGATCGGCATTGTCGTAGATGCCGCTCGACGCCTCGTTGCCTCAGCCGGGTGAGGGCGAGATCTCGTAGGTGGTGGCGTCGTCGCCGCTGGTGTTGATGACCACCATCTCGTAGGTGCCTGGCGTCAGGACGTAGGTGTCGTCGCCAGCGAAGATGTCGAAGTCATCGAGGATGCGCCACTCGATCCCGGGACCGGCCACGTCGATGCGAACGAACTGCTCCGTCTCGACTTGCAACTCGAAGACTCTGATGTCGCCTGGACCGAACTCTCCAGCGATGCGGGTCGGGAACGGCAGCGCTTGACGTCCAGCCTGGCGGATGCGCAGCGTTGCGTCTCCCCGCCCGCTCGGTACACAGCCGAGCACGCCGCACTCCCGAGTCCGATCGATGTCGGAGTACGTGACCACCCGTGCGAACCCGTCGACGTCGGCAACGAAGTCGTTCCCAAAGCGTGCCTGCATGGTTCCGAACTCGCCGTCGGCATACAGGTCGAACTCCGTGCCATCGCTGACGGTGACGTTGTACGCCTCGCCAGCTTCGATCGCGAACTCGTTCACGGCGTAGAGCTGTCCATCGAATTCGATCTCGATGTCGCTCCCCGCCTCGACGGAGTTCGCCTCATCACGCTGCGCCTGCTCGAGCAGGAACAAGAGCGTTTGGCGATCATCGATCGCCGTGAGGAACCGACCCATCACGTCGGTGATGGTCGGCACGATGCGGACCCGGCGACCGCCGTCCTCATCAACGGTGTCGAGCCACAGTGTCGTATCGATGTCGTTGTCGGTCGGCAGGTCCAGCACGTCGAGCAAGCAGTCGTTCGTGATGATCTCACCGTTGTCTCGGAAGTCGATGCAGTCATCTTCGACGACCACCGTTGCGGTGTCACCGAAGTCGCCTTCGACACGCAGTTCGATCTGTTCGAGGCGCACTCGTCCTGACCCGAGGTCACTCGTGTCGACCTCGACTTCGTAGCGAAGAGCACCGGTGTCGATCTGGGAGAAGCCCTCGTCGATGGCGTCTCGGAACGCAACAGCGACTCGTCCCTCGCCACCACCGAGCGCCGCTGCCAAGTCATCGGCATCGGGGTTGTTGATCACGTCGACCAGCGCTTCGATGGCGGCTTCGGGCGAATCGGCTCCGGGGTCGCGATCTGCTCCGATGTCGTCGTAGTCGCCCCGGGGGAGGCCGGCGGCTTCGACGATGTAGTGCCCGGCGGTCAACATCGGGCTCAGGTACCACTTGCCATCGAGCTGCACGACGATCAACTCGAGCTCGCCGCTCCGCGTGGGAAGCGACCCGTCGAGGTCTGCACTGTCGAAGAAGATGTCGTCGTCACCGATCTGGTCGATCACCGCATCGTCGGCGGACAGCTCGATGTCGCCGACCACCTGGAACGACACGATTGCAGCGCGCTCTCCCTCCATCGACACGTCGACTTGGTCGACGTCGATGTCGATCACCACGTCGACGGACGATTCCTCTTCGGCTTCGGCGCGATCATCCTCGAGCAAGGTCTCGAGACCGAGATCGCGGAAATAGTCTGCGCCATCCTCGACGAGTTGATCCACGCCGTCGAGTTCATCCGGCGCCATGAGGCTCACGACCGCGAGCGCATCTTCGGCGTTGATCGCCGCGACCATCTCTTCGACCACGGCCTCGGGCGACGACGCTCCGCCGGTTGTTCCGCCGCCGGTGAGGAAGCGGATGGCGAGAAAGCCGATCGCGACCAGGCCGACCACTCCCAGTCCGAGGCCAACGAACTTGCCACGGCCCGAGGAACTTGCGGCCTCGGCGCCGACGGGAACGAACTGCGGCTGGCCCGCGGGACCGGCACCAAACTGCGGCGGTGACCCGGGTGGCCCGTCGGCTGGCGGCGGGCCCTGCGGTGGGTACTGGCCTGGAACCGCTTGTGGCGGGTACTGAACAGGCGGAGAGCCACCGGGTTGAGCAGACGGGATGTACTGCCCCGGAGGAACACCCTGCCCCGGGGCGCCCTGCGGCGCATACTGCCCGGGCGGATACTGCCCGGGCGGAACGGCGCCAGGAGCAACTCCAGACGCTGGCGGTTGGCTCGGCGACGAGGGAATCGCGACCGTTGCCGACGCCTCGCCGTACTCGGGTTGCCACGGTGGACTCGGCTCAGGCGACGTCGGCGGCTTCGCTGGTGAACCTTCGACGGACATGGCGATGTTGTCAGGGCCCGCCGCAGGAGGGGACGCAGGCTGCGGCGCTGCAGGTACCTGCGTGCCGCACTCGGGGCAGAACTGCGAGTCGGGGCGCAGCTGGTGCTGACAATGATGGCAAGCAGTCATGTGGTCATTTCCTCGTGTGGGTCAGGAGTTGGGCCGCGGACAGCGTCACGGCAAGAGCGAACGACAGCGACGCCATGGTAGGTCCGGAGGACCAGTTGGATGGCGGGATTGCGCGGACCCCCATGGCGATGAATCCGGCGAGGCAGAGTGCGCAGAGTACGCCGCGGGGGATGACGACTGCAGGATGGCGCAGCGTGGCGGTGGCGATGAAGACGCCGCCGAGCCCGACGAGGATGTACACCGCCGCAGCGACCCACACTCCCCAACTCGGTGACACAACGCCGGAGCGAATCGAGTCGGCAAGCTCGAGGCCACCGAACCGCGACCCGGGTCCGCTACGAAACCAGCGAGTCACCGCGGTCGACAACAGGAGCACTCCGGCCACGACCCACCCAGCGGGGATGGCGACAGCGGCCCACCGCGCCTTCGCCGACGACTCACTCGAAGAGTGTGACATCGCCACCCCTTCCGGTCACGACGAGTACCTCGTCGACGGTGAATCGACCCTCGACCTGTTGCGCCCAGATCTCGTCGCCGTTGCGCCAATCGAGTCCGGTGAGCAGCGCCGACCCGTCGGGCTCATCGACGTCACTGGCGGCCAGCAGCAGGTTGGAGCGAGGCAGAATCTCGACACCGTTCGTCTGGCGGCCCTCGACGCTGAAGCGAGTGTCGCCTGAGGACACGTCGACGATGCGGCGGGCATCGCCATCATCGACGATCACGACGGTCCCGCCATCGATGAAGTGCACGACGACAAGCTCACCGTTCGCTGACCACCGCTCGTTCGCCTCGTCGTCAGCGACGTCGTAGGCGACGATGTCGTTCTCGTGTTCGACGATGAGCACCGTTTCACTGACGGCGACCATCTGGCTCGCTGGACTCGACAGCAGCGGCCCCGGCGTGACGTCACCGTTCTCTGCGACGTATTCGAGGGCGCCGTCGATCAACTGCACGACACGCGACCCGTCGAACGTCACCAACGCGTCAGGGTCGGCGTCCACCGGGCCGAACACCGGGCGCAGTCGGTCGTCATAGACCCCGACCGTGCCCCGGTCGCGAACCAGCGTGACATCAGGGTCGCTGAACACGATGCTGCCGCGGACTCGGTTCAGTTGCTCACCGGTCGACGGATTCCAGAACAGCAGGACGTCATTGCGTTCTACGAGCACGCCCTCACCAATGGCAAGCGCAACACCCTGGCCGATCGGTTCCCGCCACCGTTCGTCGCCGCTGATCGTGTCGTATGCGATCACTCGACACTGCGTGTTCGACTCGATCGAACACGCTTGAACCACGGTGACCTCATCGAACTCACCGACGAGCGCAGCAATGTCTGCATCGGCGACCATCACCGCCCAGTTCTCTTCACCGTTCGGACGGTCGAAGCTGGTGAAACGCATGTTCTCGTCCTGTGCCGACGAGACGTACACCGAGGACTCACCGACGCGGGCTGTTGCATTCTCACCGGGCACCGCCGCCGACCAGCGTTGCTCGGGGTTGGTTGGTGCCCGCGGGAGCTCTTGGCGCTGAGCGACCTCGTTCGTCCCCGTTGCACGAAGCAGCACGAAGCCCACCGCCCCAACAGCCAATGCGGCCACGACGAACGGAACCAGGGTTCGCAGTGACACCCGCTTCGACGCTGCTGGTCGTGGCTCGATCGGCGACTGCTCGACGACGTGCGCCGCACGGTTGGTAGCTGCGGTGTTTCCGGGGAGGTCGGCATCTGGCGGTGCGGTGGGGCGCAGTAACCGCTCGGGGGTCTCGTCGTCATCGACACCCACCGTGAGGGCCGGATCGATTGCGCGGACGATGGCGATCCGCTGATCGCCGATCTCGATCTCGGCACCATCCGGAATCGGTATCCAGCGATCGCTCGGCACCGAGATCTCACCGTCACGGTGGTGCAGGTAGGTGCCATTCGATGAGCCGAGATCGGTGATGATCAGATCGCTGGCATCGGTGCCGGTTGCGTCGTCCCGATCTCGATCGACGTCGATCGCACAGTGCGATTTCGAGATCAGTGGATCGTCCTCGATCTGGATCGCGACACCACCGCTCGCTCTCGGGTCGCGCCCGATTGTCACGTGTCCGCGCATGGAGTGCTGGCCGAGCCCCGAGATGTTCAGCGTTGCAATCAGTTCGGCGTCGGTCGACAACGTCTCGGTCCTTTCCCGCACTCGCCCTGCGATGGTTCTGCCAGCTCCGTGTCTACCCGTTCGCGGCGACGCATGCTGAGGGGACCACTCCCCAACCTGCACATCGGGTCACCGCTCACTGCGCCGCGACACGTCCGCCGAGGTGGCGTTCAGGACGCGAGTTCCAGCACGGCGAGGGTCATGTCGTCGTTGACGATCCGACCGTCGCTGCGTTCAGCCACCAATCGATTGGCGATGGCAGCGGGTTCGTGCCCATCGAGCACCCCGAACCGCTTGGGGTCTGCGAGGAGCCACTCAGACACGGCATCGCTCGCCAGAACGAGCAAGTCGCCTGGTCCGGTGGGGATCGTGGTCCAGGTCGGTTCGTCGTGGCCCTGTGCAACCATCGAACCCAAGAGCGACGGGTGCGAACCGAACTGCGTTGCATCCTCGTAGGGCAGCGATCGTCGCACGGTGCGCTCTCCTGGCGCACCGGTCAGTACGAACGCACACGAATCCCCGAGACACATCACGGTGGCGACGCGCGCCTCGCCGTCGGTCATGATCGCTGCGCCGATCACCGTCGAGAACGCACCCTGGCGTGCTCCCTGCTCGCTCCACCAACCGTTTGGACCGTCGGATGCCTCGTTCACCGGCGCAGGCAGCGCACTGCGTGCCGATCCCAGCCAGGTCGCGAACGAACCGACGGACAACGGCTTTGGCGGGGAGTGCACGAACTGCTTTGCGAGCGTGTCTGCCCACTCGCCCGCACCGAACGACGATGACGCGCCGTCCGCCACCGCCAGCACTCCGCGCCTCGGGTCGAGTGCGACCGCATCCTCGCATTCCGAGATCGCGTTGCCATGCTTCGCGACTCGGATCGCGAACACCCGACTCTTGCCCAGTGGATTGCTGGCGATCTCGATGCTCTCCGGATCGAAGATCGCCGGGTCCAACGTGGCCGATGGCGCGGTGGGCGGCGCAGTAGGTGATGGAGGCGGCTGAGTTCCCGCCGGTCCCGAGATCATGGGCCCGGCATCGCCAACTCTCGACGGCGCAACGATGCCATCGATGGCCCAGAACCCGATGACCCCAGCCGCCACGGCCAGCAACACCACGACGATGTTGTCGACACTGATGGCCGCCACCACCGCAATGACGACGGCGATGATCACCGACAGCACCACTTTGGCCGCCAGGTCGCTCGCGGGAGCTGCGGCCTGCTGATGGGCCGCGGCACCCGTTGGTTGGTTCGTCATCGCAACAGATGCCCCACCGATGTTCCGACGTTGAGGAACGAGACCACCGCTCGAAAGTCGGCGTTCATCGACATGCCGCGAGCGCCTGGTTCGGCTTGGTAGCCCTGACGCACGGCCGCAGTTCTCATGAACTCGGGCAGCTCGCTCGACATGGTGAACAACTGGCGGGCGAAACGATCACTCACTTGGTTCGGGTCGTTGGGAAACATGGCCGGCGACAAGACGTTGCCGGTGGCGAGCATGATGTTGAACAGCAGCAGCGGACCATCCTCGGATCCGAGCTGTTTCAAACGCTCCGCCCACACCGCTGCGTCACCATCGGTGGATTCCCCGTCGGTGAGGTTGATCACGATCGGCGGAAAGCTCTGCGGGTACGTCTGGATCCAGGAGTGCGCGATTCGGCCGGCTCGATCCATGGCTGCGCACATCGGCGTTCCGCCTTCGTTGAGCGGCTCGACCCAGATCGGCATGCGATACGACAGTGGACCGTCGCTGGTTTGGCGATTGCGTTCTTCGATTCGCAACGGATGCTGCGCAAGGTCAGTCGTCCATGCGAGGTCACCCTGCTGACCGGGCACGTCGATGCACGACTCCACCACTGCCTGCGCATGCTCGTTGGTCCGGTAGCCAACGACCGACACGGCGAAGTACGGCCGAGGTGGTTCGGTGTGCGACTTGGAGCACCGCTGGATGAGTTCCATCACCGTCGAGTTGAGCTGTTCGGCGACCACCACCGACTTGGGAGTGTCCGTGCCTGCCATCGGGTCATACATCGATGCTGATTGATCGACCAGGAAGATCAGACAGCTGGGCGTGGCCCGGTCGACTCGCTGCGTGTACATCAGTTGTCTCCTTGGTCGGTCTCGTCGAGGATGCTTCCAACACCACCGGCAGCTGCGTTCGGGTAGGCGCAGTCTGCTGCGACTGGAACGAGCCCGTCGAGGAATTCGAGCAGCTCGTCATCGCTTGCGAGTTGCCCGACAGCGCAGAAGAACCCGTCACGCGTTTGCGTCGATGGCGACAGATTGTCACCGAGTAGCGAACATGCTTCGACGATGTCCCTGCCAGCGGTCGCGAGATCGTCGCGGAATCCAACGAAGGGGCCCTGCAGTTCGTTCACCCAGAACTCGAGATCGTTTTCCGGCCGGTTGAACTCGATCGACACCGCCGTGACCCGCTGCGCCAAACTGACCAGCACGATGGCGTAGTCGGTGTCGGAGCCGATGTCGACGCCGAACTGGTCGATGTAGGTCTGTTCGATCGCAGCCAGCAGTGGCGTCCCGCACGGGAAGTCGAGACTCACGCCTGCGTCAGCGCTCCCGCTGTCTCCACCACCGGTCGGGTCACCCGTCGACACGTCGTCGAGGATGCGATCGATCTCATCGATGAGTTCATCGGGGTCACGTTCCTCGATCAGGGCCTCGGTTTCGCAGTCGATGAACACGTCACCGGTTCCGCCTGCTCGCACCAACACCGCGACGCGAACGCTCACCTCCTGCACGACCGACAGGTCATCGAGCGACACATCCGCCCCAGGCAAGAAGACGCTGCCATCACCGGCGAGGAACAACTCGTCTTCACCCAGGACCGCGACCTTGCCGTCCACACCGACAACGACGTACACCAACTGACACTCGGCCTCGTCACCGGCTTCGTCTTGGTTCCCGGGCTGCTCCGGTGGTGATTCCGGCGATTGGGAAGGCGCTTCCTGAGACGGCTGTTGCGATTCGGCGTCGTCGGAGTCGACCGCTGGTTCGGCTTCGGCGGGAGCGGGCTCAGGCGCAGGTGCCTCTTCTTGCTCGACGCCGCCGGCGTCATCTGCTTCTTCGACGTCATCGGTTTCCTCGACCTCGATGTCGTCGTCGGCGTCGTCCTGTGCTGCGACCGGCTCGTCGACCTGATTGCTCGACGCTGTCGAATCCTCGTCGGCAACGATCACACCTGCGAGCGTGACGCCGAACCCGATCGCCAAGGCAGCAACCGCTGCGACCAGACGTTGCGGGTTCATGGTCGCACCCCCTGGCCGGTCTCGGCCTTGATCTCCAAGCGCACGAACACGCCTGCGACCGCCATCACCTGGCCGGGATACATCGCGAAGCGTTGAGGTTGAGGTGCACCATCGACGAGTATCGCAATCTCCGACGTGACCTCTGCGTGATGGTCCCCAACGTTGAGTTGCACGGCGCCCGGCCCGAGGTGCTTGCCCTTGATCACGAGTGTGTCGATGTTGCTGCCGCCGATCGTGACCTTGCTGGTGTGGAAGTCGATCACCGTGCCTTGACCGGGGCCTTCGATGACCCGCAGCGACCCGTTGCGCGCCGTGCGGATCGACACCGCCACCGACACACCGATGAGCATGGCAACGAAGCTGGCAATCAACAGGACCTGGCCATCGAACCCGTTCACTTGCAGTGCACGATTGTCGAACTCGGCGCTGGTGGCTCCGTGCACCAGACCGCCGACAAAGCCCGCGACTGCGCCGCCGGAAAACGCGAATGCCCCGGCCTTCGGCGAGCGCAGCAAGCCGACCGCCAACCCCACCAGCGCAGCGGTCAGCGCCCACACGTACGCCACGAGCACCGCGTTCTCCGTGTCGCCGACATCGAGCGTGGCTCGGGTCATCAGGTCGGCGATGAACACCGCGATGATCCCCGCGACCAATCCCACCGCAGCGCCGATCAGGAACCGCCGGAACGCGAGCGCATAGTTCGACAGGTTCAGTGCCGACCACGAGTGCACCATGCCGCCGAGCATCCCGGCGATCATCCCGACGAAGAGTCCCCCATCGAGCGACGCATCGGTTGCCAGCGACTGCAAGAGACCTCCGAGCAGGGATCCGAGGAGACCTGCGAGCGCACCGCTGACGAGCCCGGCGAGCACGGGTTGACCCGTGATCCGTGCCAGCCCGGTTGCGTGAGGCGAACGCCCGGGCGGCGGGGGGACGCCGACGCCGACAATCGCAGCACCTGCAGCAGCGAACGGCTGCGGGATCGTTGCCGGACCGCCGTGCTGCACCGGCTGTGGCGCTGGCTGCACAAGCGCTGGTTGCACCGGTGCCGGCTGCACGGGGAATCGGTTCGTTTGCCCCGGGGCTCCCGGCGTCGCGGGTTGAGCTGCCCCGATCCCCTGATCTCCCTCGTTCTGCCAGAAGCTCGCTGATTCCGGTGTGTGCACGATGGGAGCACTCGGCGCCACCGGATCGCCAGACCACCAGTCGCTTTCCGGTGCTGTCGATGGAAGCGCGCCGGTCGTCGCACTGGGCGCGGCTTGGGCTTCGGACCGCAACGCAGACGGATCGAACGATGCGTCCAGCACTTCACGAACCGACATCGCAGGAGGCCGCCCCGCACGCGCAAACGCATGCAGTCGGCCCGCCAGGTCCACGACCTCTTCATCTGACGAGGTCGCCAGTGCGTTCCAGATCTCTGCCGAGTCGGGTTGTTCGAAGTCCGACTTCAGGAACAGAAGATTCTCTCCGGTCATGAATCGAGACAGGCTCGCATCGTTGGCCAGGGCCAACATCGACAGCGCGATCGATAACGCCGAGAACGTGTCGACGTGGGGTCCCCAATCCGTGTCGGATCGGTTCACGTGCTGATAGTTCGGATGCCCGAACTCGTTCGGCGGGCCAACGCCCATGTCAGGCACCCAGATCCCGTCGAGGTCGACCAACTCGAACTCGTCGTCCTCGGTGAGCAGCACGTTGCCGTGCTGGTAGTCGCCGTGTGCGAACTCTTTGGCCTGCAGGATCTCCACCAAGTCCAGCCAGCGGTCAGCCAGACGCGACAGACGCCCGGGTTGATCGAGCCGATCCTCCAGTGCAATGTGCAACGGATCGCCCGACACCCAGGGCATGATCACTACCGGCCACCAGCGGCCATGCACGCGGACGCCTTCGTCCAGCCAGGTCGCTGGAACGACTGCGGGAACTCGATACGCCTCGACGTGCTCCTGCATCGCCCGATACCGGATTCGTCCGTCATCGTTTGCGCTCAGCAAGCAGCGGATGGCGACCGGGCGCTCGGCCGCCTGCATGTGAAAGGCAATCGCATTCTGACCGCTCGCCGACGCGGGGATGCCGAGCGGCGTCAACGTCAGTTCACCGGTCTGTAGCTCGGCATCGGAGAACGAGGTGCTGGGCTGTTGCACCGAAGCTGCGTATTCGGTTCCTGTCGGCCAGCGGCTCGAACCGCTCACGTCCACCAACGTTCATTCGAGGTGGCGGGTAGCCGTGGTGCTGACACTTGACCGGGCAGCGGTGGAGGTGGCTGGTTCGACGATGGCTGGTTCGACGCGGGACGGCGGTCCGGGCCACGCTCGGCCGCATTCGGGGGTGGAGGTTGCGACGGCGACTCATCCGATCGGTCCGGACGCTCGGCGGTGATGTCGTCGCCGCTCGACTCACGTGCGCGCCGTCGGCGCTGAGCGAGCGGGGACCCCTTCGGTGTCGGCTCGGGCACGACCCCACCCGACAGCGCCGAAAGCAGGCGAGCGCATTCGCTGGCCGTGGGTCGGTGCGCAGGCTCCTCGGACAGACACTGCTCGATGATCGAGGCCACCTGATCGGCGATGGCGTCACGGCCCCGACCGTTGCGGGTGAGGTTCGGGTCAGCGCCACGGCCACCTCGAAAGGACGGCGGTTCGCCGAACATCAGGTGGAACAGCGACGCCCCCAACGAGTACACGTCGGTCGGAGCACCGATATTGATGTCGTTGTCCAGTTCCTCCGGGCTGGCGTAGCGCACAGACAGCGCAGTGGTGCGGGTCTGGAACTCGGCCGACCGCTGGATCGCGGCGATTCCGAAGTCACACAGCTTCACCTGCCCGAAGTTGTTGACCAGCACGTTCTGGGGCTTCACGTCGCGATGCACGATGCCGACATCGTGACCCGCTGCGAGCCCGGACGCCGTTGCGGCTCCGATGAAGCCGACCCGCGTTGGCGAGATGTTGCCAGCGTCGTCGGAATCGAGCACCGAGCCGCGGCCCATGAACTCCATGACGATCGCTGGACCATTCGCAGTGCTGACGACCTGCTCGACCTGCACCACGTTCGGGTGCCCCTTGAGCGCCACCAACGCAGCGATCTCACGTCGCAATCGACGTTCGAGAAGATCATCATCGTCTCCGGGAGCGCGATCGAGCACCTTCAACGCCACCACGCCGCCCGTCGAGGCTCGCGTTGCCTTGTACACCGACCCGAAACCGCCACCCGCCAGCGGTGAGACGTCGGTGAAGCCGTCGACACGCAGGCTCATCGTGCACACCTGCGCAATGGCTCCACACGCGCGCTGGTTCGGCGACTCTCCTGCCCGCCCGCTCGGGGTGGGCACTGGCGCGCGACGTCAGCCCTCACAACGGTGCCACGCTAGGAGATCGCGCATGGTCCCGCCATCCTCGAGATCGGCGACGCTCCATCGACGAGCGACACCGACCTCGTGTGCTGATCCGGTTGGCGACTCGCATCCCGGTGTCGGGCCACGATTCACTCGCCCTGAAGCGGCTCGACGGCTGATTCGGAATCGCTGCGGTGAGCTCTGATCCCAGCGGCGACCGCAACTGCTCCGACGAGCGCCGTCGCCCCGGCGCCGAGCGTCCAGGCAGCGGCATTCGAGGACTCGGTGGACGCCGTCGGCCCAGCCCCGGGCACGGTGTCGAGCCCAGACGCACCGGGAGCGGAATCCTCCGCACCGCGTGCGACGGTGGGCGGCACGATTGAAGGCGGCACAGTCGAAGGCGACGGAGCAGACGTCGAGCTTGTCGAGTCGGGACCAGGACCGGGATCGGGATCGGTGTTCGTCGCCACGGTCTCCAACGGCCGCTCGGTCACCGGCCGCTCGGTCACCGGCGGCTCGGTGTCGGGCGGCTCGATGCTCGGCGCTCCGTTTCGAAGCAACTCGACCTCGGCTTGGACGTTCTCGACGAGGTACGGGTAGAAGGTGTCGCCCGGACAGGCGGTGGCACTCATGTCGCGGTGCCCCGAAATGACCTTCGCCATCACCACCGCGCCTTCGTCCCACCTGTTGGATCCGCGCGACACGAACTCGGTGGTCGCGCCAGGTGACGTGTCGAGGCCGTAGCGGTCCGCCAGCCATGCAAGGGTGGCGTTCAGTGCAGTGAGGGCGGCCGGGGTCGGGTTCTCGGACGTGAAGTCACCGAGCAGGCACACCAGCTGAGCGAAACCTTGGTTTCCGCCGCTTGCCGAGGCCTCGACGGCGCGGTCCAAGCTTCCCGCTCGGGCTTCGTACACCTGTCCGCCGGGCTCGATGAAGAAATTGTACGCCACGTCCGGCCACCCCTTCTCGGCGCTGGTGTGGAAGCGGTACACGTCACGCATCAACTCGATCGGATCGCCACTGCTCGACCCCGCCGTGTGATGCACGAGCAGAAATCGGACGTCTTCGGGTTGCGCTTCACCGACGAAGGGTCGAGTATCGCCAGCCCACACCGCTCGGGGCTGGATGTCCACCCCGTAGCCGGTTTGCCAAGCCTGCGCATGCGCACTCCGGACGGGATCGCCGAGCACGACTGCGGTCGCGGCCGCGCCAGCGAGCGCCAGTGCTCGACGGCGCGACAGCACCGGCACGCACCGCTCACACACGAGCGCCACCGGCAAACAGCTCGATGCGGTCAGACGGCGTCACCTCGACATCATGGCCGACCGTGCAGCGCTCATGCAGTCGATTGCCAAAACCAGGTCAATCGCCGGTGACGCTTGCAGCGTCGAGGATCGCGAGGTCCTCGCGGGTGACCATCCGCACCGCCAAGGCGTATTCCACCAGCCGTGCCCTGCGATTCGACGCAAGCCGACCAGCATCGCCCTGCAGCCCACGGACGCCGAGCTTGCTCAACTTGTCGCACACGTTGTCGAGCTTGCGGTTGAACTTGGTGACGGTCCAGTCGAGTCGTCGGGCTGCTTGTGCCGATGTGGGAAGCACGGCAGATGCACCCCCACCGGACTGCAGTCCTGCCTCGGCGAGCGCCAGGATCAACAGCCGCTGATCCTGAGTGAGCACGATGCGTCCAATCGTCTTGGCTCCACCGGATTCGTCGGTCGTGTCCACTTCCAACGCGCTCGGCCGAAACGCAGGCTCGCTGTGCAACAGCAGAATTTCGTACGTCGTTGGACCGGCGGTGAAGCGCACGGTCGTCTCCTCGAACACGATCGGCAGCACTGCGCCGGGTCCGAGAAATGCCTCCAAACGCCCCTGCGGATCCGACACCGTTGCAGCGAGTTGGTCACCCACGTTGGTGAGCAGCCAGACCCCACCCGGATCCGAGAGCGTCAAGAACTGTCGATGCAAGAACTGGTTGTCATCGACCACGAGGTCACCCTCGCGACCGATCACGAATGTTGCCCCGGAGGCCAGGGGCGTCTGCACGCCGACGAAGTCGACGATCAGCCCCACGGTCCGATCCTCAGCTCGCCGATTCGAGTGTGCAATGCAACTCGTCACCGAAATCGATGAGCGTGCCCGGCACGATCGCCACCGGTTCACCGCCACGAAGACGTCGTCGCTGCTGGCCGGGGAGTTGCACTTCGGTGCCGTTGGTCGACTGCAGATCTTCGACGTACACCACGGCATCTTCCACGCGGACCTCGGCATGTGTTCGCGACAGCCCCTGACCCGGACCGTCGAACTTCATGATGTGCGGAAGTCCGCCTTCCACGGCGCCGGCGACCTTTGGGTTGCGACCGATGAGTACCGAACGGTCCACATCGATTCGCTCACCGTTCGAGAACACGAGCACGCCGTACACGGGGTCGTCGTTCGATGGTGCCTCGGCATCGGCCTGAAGCGCCGCGAGCTCCGAGGGACTCAGCGTGTTCGAGAGGTCGTTGCCGGGCATGGATCCGGTGATCGGCGCGGCATCGTCATCGAAGATCGAGCTGACCGGGCCACGTGCCGGGCCGTCGTTGGAGCCCACGACGATCGTGGCTTCGGGGCCGGAGACCCCGGGAATGGCCCCGCTGGCATCGACGGGAGGCGGTCCGCCGGCGCCCGGACCGGACGGCGGCGGGCCCGACGGGCCGGCGCCGGGTGCCGGCGGCTGCGGGTCAGCTGGCGCAATTCCAGCGGGGACCGCATCCGATGTCGCCGAGGCCGGAGGTCCCGATGGCTGAGGCGCTGGCGGCTGCGGCGATGCCGGCTGCGGATCGGCCGGTTGCGGACTCGCGGGCTGGGGATCAGCAGGTTCGCCTGCGACCTCGGGTTGGGGAGGAACGACCGCACCGCTGTCGGCGTCGCTGTCCTCGAACCAGGCATCTCCGGAGCTGACGGGCGACGGGTCGGGCTCGCCGTCCGGCGCTGGTTCGGCCTCGACCTCCGGTACGTGATCATCGAGGTCGTCGACCATTTCCAAATCGACATCCATCTCCAGATCGGCGCCTGGCGCGTCCTGGGCGCTCGCTGCGATGTCATCCTCGACGGCTTCGACGGGAGCTGGTTGCGCTGCATCGTCAGCAACAGCAACGGCTTCGTCCGCGACAACTACGCCACCAGCAGCACCAGCGCCAGCACCAGCACCAGCAGCACTCGGCGTCCAGCCAGCGCCGGACTCGGCAATGTCGGCGTGGTCGTCCGCGACGTCGTAGCGACGCGTGAGTGAACCCGCAGGGACAGATCCCGCAAGCACCGCATACGCGTCGCTGGGCGCATCATCGTCATCGTCATCATCGTCACCGTCATCGTCGGCAATCGACATCGTGATCGACGACACCCCGGAAATGACCTCTTCGATCCACGTCCGAACGCCCGACGGGTCGATCTCATGGGTCTCCCCCGACGACAACTCCGCTGAGATCACCGTGCGCCCTCGGGCCACGACTCGCACGTCGCTGCCTTCCACCTGGGCAATGCCGAAGTCGGGAAGCGCCTTGAGCCCTGTCGAGGACAGCTCGTCGAGGATGTCGTCCAACGGCGCGTCGTCGGCAACGAGTCCCCAAAGCCGCTCACGGGTCGACGGGTTGTCCCGCTCTATCAGTCCCACGGTGTTGGGAGCGATCAGTCCCACGTGGACACCCGCGGCGAACGACGTCGTTCCCCACGCAAGAACCGCACCGGAGTCGTCGTTCGAATCGGCGTCAGTGTTCGTGTTGGCTGGCATTGCCTATCTCCTGGTGACTAGTGGATCGAGTGCTGTTCGCCTCGGGTGACTCCCATGGTGCCCCATCCGAGGGTGTCGATGGGCGATCAATCTGTTCCCCACGGCGATCATCGACCGCAGGAGGAGCCCAGGGCCGAACCACCATCACTTCATTGGTCGGGTCAGCACCCGACCGCGAAGCGACAACAGCTGTCGACTCCGTCGCCGGATCGGGGTCGCTCCACGCACGCGCTTGCGCTGTGGCAGCGACCGGTCGTTCGGCAGTGATCTCGGCCGCTGTGGTGACCTCGATTTCTGCGGTCACATCGGCGGGCACGTCAGTGATGTCGTGGATCGCGGTCGCTCGGCCGTCAACGCGCTGCGGAAACTCAACATCCACCACGATGGCGGTGACGTTGTCGCGAGCCGGACCTTCCAACACCGCGTCGATCAAGGCAACCGCGGCGGCCGTTGGATCTTCATTCGATGTCAGCAGATCCCAGATTCGGTCATCATCGATCTCGCCTGACAGCCCGTCCGAACACAGCAGCAATCGACAGTTCTCTTCATCGAGAACATGGAAGTCGGCGACGACTGCCGCATCCGCACCGAGCGCACGAGTGATCACGTTGCGCAACGGATGCGTCAGCGCCTCCTCAGCCGTGATGCGCCCGATCTGCACCAGTTCTTGAACGTGAGAATGATCGGTGGTGAGTTGCGTCATGACCCCGCCGTGCAGGCGATAACACCGCGAATCTCCCACGTGGAAAATCACCGCCGACGGTGTGTCGCCGTTGTCGGCAATGGCGACACCGATGACCGTGGTCCCCATTCCGGGCGTGTTGTTTTCAGCGCCACGCCGCAGCACCGCGGCATTGAGTGACGACACGAATCGCGGCAGTTCCGCCACGTCGAACCGCCTCGACGAGAACAGGTCCGCCACGACGCTGGTCACCAACTGGCTGGCGACTTCACCCGCCTCGTGGCCGCCCATTCCATCGGCGACGACGCACACCTCGGGGCTGACGTAGAACGCATCCTCGTTGTGGTCACGAACGCCGCCGACATGGGTGCCGCCGCCCCACGTGAACACGGGTCGAAGCTGCTCGCCGCCGTCTGACTCGACCGGGGTCATCGGCTGGTCACTCATCAGAAAAACCTTGGAATCGATCCGTCGACGAGGCGAATGGCCCAGATCGTCAGCAGCAGCACGCCGTTGAGGGATGCGAGGATCGCAAGGTTGCGTGGGCGGCGAACGTGCACTCTGGTGCGCTCGAAAACGGCGTAGAAGAGTCCGGCAACCGCCACCTGCAACGTCACGAGCAAGAGCCAGGGGTGGTCCTGCCACGCCAACGCCACCTCACCGCGTGTGAGGTGGCGGGCAGACCGCGTCAACCCACAGCCGGGGCAGTACCCGCCGCTGGAGCGACGAAACAAGCACACGCCCGCTCCGTCATCGGAACCTCCTGCATCGACGGCGAGCACGGCTGCTGCAGCGACGACACCAACGCGCAGCGGCGACGAGATCACCCAGGTGAGCAGTGCCCCGGGCGAGAGACCGCGGTGCCCCGGTGTACCGGGACCGTGAGGGGATGCGTCAGCGAAGGTCATGCGAACCAAAGCGTTGCGAGACACAGCCCGCAACGTGGCAAATCATAGAGCACGTGCGTTCTCGGACCGTTGCGACCGACGATGCATCGATCACCAGGGTGACGGGCACTGCGACCAACCGCTCACACCGAGGCGGAGACGTTGCCGAGGATCACAAAGAGCAGCCCAACCACGAAGAACCCGATCGCCACGAGCCCGACGATGAAGGCCGCCTTGGCGGTTCCGCGCGTGTTCGGGTCGCGTTCCCCGCGATCCACTGCCTTCATGGTGGTCCACCCCATCACGGTTCCCGGCACGGCGAGCAGGATCCCGACGCAACAGATGGTCAAGATCAGGCCGGTGATCGACAGACCCAGCGCCCATCCGGCAGCGGTACTCGGCGGATAGGTCGTCCCCGCAGCGCCGTAGGGCGTGTACCCAGCGGGTGAACCGTACGCCGGTTGTGGAGCCGACTGCCCGTATGCCGGCGGCTGACCGTACGAGGGGGGCTGGCCGTATGTCGGCGGCTGTCCGGCGCTTGGCGGCTGCCCGTAGCTCGGCGGAGTCGCTGTTGCATCGGCCTGCGAACCGAAAGGCTGGCCGCCATCGGCACCGCCGGACTCGGCGGCGCTGCGCCGCTGATCGGTCCAGAGCGACCCATCCCAGTAGCGCTCGCCGCCCGGTCGTTCGACGTCCGGATACCAGCCTGCCGGCGTTGCTCCCGCTCCCATTTCGACCCCTTTCATGCGAGTCACGACCTTGCGACCCGGAGCGGAGTCTGCTCGGTTCGATTCCACGACGCAAGCCCGATCGCCACCACTCAACGTCGTGCCCGGCATCTCACGACGAGCGCAACTCCGAGAAGCGTGCCAACGTGCGATGGCAGACTCACGGAGACCTGCCGACGATGCTCGAGGAAGGAGCCAACACGGTGCGCTGCCACAACTGCAATCAGAACCGCCCGGACGACGCCGCCTTCTGTCCGTCCTGTGGAGTCGCAACCGCTGCGTCTCACGCCGCTCCGGCCACCTCGGTCGCCAACGGCCCCGCACCCGCTGCGACACCCCCATCTGGCCCGGCGGTCGTGTCGGCTTCTCAGCGAGCACGCTCGTTCGCACCCGTCGTGATGTTCGCCATCGTCGCGTTGGCCCTGGTGCTCGGCGGCGCAGCCTTCCTGGTGGGGCGAGACTCATCGAGCGAGACTTCCGGTGCGCCCGGAACCGGCGCGACCGCCAACTCCACGAGCAGCGCTGACTCCACCACGATCGCCTCGACGACCGTTGCCTCCACCGTCATCTCTTCCACCATCCCTTCCACCATCCCTTCCACCATCGCCTCGACCACCATCGCCCAGGACCCAGTGGAAACCGCCGCGGCGCAGTTGGTACTCACGATCGACGAGGATCGAGCAGCGGTGGACTCGGTGCTCGGATCATGGGTCCCACAGATCAGCGCAAAACGCGACGGGCTCGAGTGGGAGGGCGTCACCTACGACCTCCCCCTCATCGCTGCACTCCATCGAGAACTCGACGACCGGTACGGTGCGCTGCTGGTGAGCGGTGCTGACTACAACTTCCAGATCGACAACGCACCCATGTCCAATTGGTTCATCACGATTGCCGATGCATCGTTTCCGAACCCCGACGGCGCGTTGGACTGGTGCCGCGACAACTCGATCGACCGAGAGAACTGTGCGGCAAAACTGATCACGAACGATCAGGCCGCAAACCCGACACTCGTTCTCCAATGACGAGCCACACGCCTCCCATGCGATCCTCGAACACCTGCCGCCGGATCGCCGTCGGCATCGCAGTGATCGCAAGTGCAGTGGGGTGCTCACCCACCGAATCTCCTTCTGACACCCCCACGGCTGACACCACCGCGGCTGGCACCCCCACGGCTGGCACGGTCGCCGACACCGAGCCACCACCTACGACCCCGACCACCATCACCACGACGACGACAACCACGACCACAACCACGACAACGGCTGCCACGACCACGACCACAAGCACGGCTGCCCCGAACGACGCCGCCGCCGACACCGCACCGCTCGACGGGCTCACGGCCGATACCTCGCCGTCGTGTGTCACCGAACTCAGCGTGCGCGAACAAGCGGCACTACTCGTGTGGCCCGCTGTCTATGCCAACGCATGGCCCGCTGCGATCGCCACCGTCCGCGACAACGACATCGGCGGCGTGCTGCTGATGAGCCAGGACGGAGTCGACGAGGAAACGCTGCGCAGGCGGCTGGCAGAACTCGAGGCCGCGAGCCGACACGGCTTGATCATCTCTACCGACGAAGAAGGTGGCGACGTGCAACGGCTGCGCGAGCTTGCACGACTGTCGTCACAACGCGACATCGCACGCTCGCTCGACACCGATGCGGCCACCGCCGCGATCGCCGCCCACGGTGCGACCGTGCGTGGCGTCGGCGTCGACATGGTGCTGGGGCCAGTGATCGACGTGGAACCAAATCTCGGCGAGGTTCCCCTCGACGTCTCTCGGTTCTTCGCCGGACCACCCGACACGGTCACGGCATACGGTGCTGCGTACCTCGAGGGTTGGGCTCGCTCCGATCTGTTCGCCACGCTCAAGCACTTCCCCGGCCACGGTGCGGCCTCCGGCGACACCCACATCACGGCGGGCATCACGCCGTCACTGAGCGATTTGGAAGGCTTCGACCTGAAGCCGTATCGCGACCTCGTCGATCTGGCGGCGGACAACCAAGCCGCCGTGATGATCGGACATCTCACCGTGCCTGGATTGACGGACGGCGTGCCTGCCACGCGCAGTCCCGCAGCGATCGACTACCTCCGCTCCGATCTCGGATATGGCAATGCGCTCTTGATCACCGATGCGCTCGGTATGGCAGCGGTCGGCATTGCCGAACCCGAGGCGTCGGTCCTGGCGCTGCAGGCCGGGATCGATGTCGTGCTGTTCACGCTCACATCTCAGACCGACGAGGTGATCGACGCCATCGAAGCCGCTGTGAACAATGACCTCCTCGCTGCTGACCACGTGACGTCGGCAGCTGCAAAGGTCATGGCGATGCTCGGCCGCGACGGGCACACGTGCGACTCGAACCGATGAACTGCGCCAACTGCCACGAACTCAACCCGCACGACGCTCAGTTCTGTGGAAGCTGCGGGGTCCGGCTTGCTGAGCACACAGGGGACCGGGGCGAGATCGCCGGGCTCGTCAACAACGCTCCGCTCGATGTGTCAACCACCCGTCGGTCGGCAACTGATCAGACACAACCCGAAGCCGGATCGCCACCACAGCCGACTCCGGCACCACAGCCAGCTCCGACTCCGACCAGGGCGTACTCGACTCAACCCGAGCCCGTCATCGACACACCACCCTTCCTCGCCCCGGTCGACCGGCGATCGTCGATCTTTCCGGTTGCCGTGGCGATCGTCGCAGTCGGCGCCGTCATGCTCGTCGGCGTCCTCCTCATCTTGACCGGTGGCTCTGACGACGCTCCTGACACGCTCGACGCTGCCGGTTCCGCCGAGACCTCCGCATCGGACACCCCGAGCCCGACTGCCACCCTTCCCGTCACGACGCTCGCGACCACCGAAACCTCCAACCCGCAGACGCCAGCGCCAACGTCGACGACGGCGGCCACCACAACGACGACGACCACGACGACCACCACGACGACGACGACCACGACGACCGAGGCTCCGGTGGCGTCGACCCTTCCGGATCCGGCGGCGGTGCCCGCCGTTCCCGCTGAGCCCGGACCCGTCGACGCGCCGGGAAGTCCACAGGTGTTGGCGAACGTGTTCCCGTCCGGAATTGCGTATGACGATGTCGCTCCCTCGTTCGCCATCAGCCAGTCGCTTGGAGATGCGCTCGCGCTCCAGGACTGGAACCTCGCCCGCATGCTCCTGCCCGAACTCGCCGGTGAGCCCGATGCAGCGTTCGCAGCTGGCTACGCCGGCACCAACCGAATCTCGCTGATGCTGGCAGATGCTCGCCGCCAGGACGGCGTCGACCAGCTCCTGCTCGTATCGGTCGCCGTGGAACTCGATGCCGCCCAGACATCGTTGTACTGCCTTCGCTGGGACGTGGCGACCGGCCCGGGGACGGTCACGCAAGTGAATGGACGGGTGCTCGCCACCTGGGCAGGCAATGCACAGCCCGAAGCGATCCGCAACGACCCGGTCGCACTGGACACGGTTGCACAGTGCACCTGGACATGAACCGAGCAACCATCGCAGTGAGCGCTCTGCTCGTACTCGCCGCATGCAGCACCGGTGCCACCACCACCGACGTCGACTCACTCCCACCCCAGCCCGACGCTCCTGCCCAACCCGTCACCAGATCACCCGCAAGCTCTCCTGATGCCACCGTCTCAATCGAAACCACGACAACGCCCGGTCGCCTGACGCCACCACCATGCATTGCTCCCCCCGGCGACGAGATCGCCACCTCGAGCGGGCGTCGCATCGTCCTTCGGACCAACGGGATCGTGTCTTCCGCTCCGACCGTGCTCGTTCTTCACGGGTTCACCGGCACTCCCAACGGCATCGAGCGTGTTGCGAACCTCACCGCAGCCAGCAACGCAGCCGGCGTAGTGGTTGCCTACCCGCAAGGTTCACCCGCGACGCCAGGTGGGTTTGCGTGGAACAGTGGAGCATCGGTGTTTGCCAGCAGCGACATCGACGACGGATCGGGACTCGTCGACATGATCGACGCCATGATCGCCACGGGCTGCGTCGAGCGCTCGAGGTTGGTCATCGCCGGCGAGTCGAACGGAGCAGGGATGACGCTCGCAGCCCTCTGTGACAAGCGATTCGACGGTGTCTTCCGCTCCGCCGTGATGGTCGTCCCCGCGGTGGATGACGGTGTCCTTGCACCCTGCGCTGACTTCATCGACCAGGCGGTATCGATCACGGCAATCGCCGGCCTCCTCGATAAGACCACGCCCTTCGATGGCGGGAATGGTCTGCTGGCGCAACCGCAATGGTTCGACCAGGTTGCCAAGGCCCGCGGCTGCACTGACGTCGACGACGCAATCCGGTTGACCGAGCTCACCGAACGATTCGTCGCAACCGGCTGCGGGTCATGCACCGACTTGATCACGGTGGCCGACGGCCCGCACACGTGGCCGGGCTCGCCGGAGACCAACGGCGACCTGGTGTCCGGGAGCTTCGACCTCAACCGCCGGATCATCGCCGAGGTGCTGGCACCAGCAGCCGGATGCCTCGCCGACCGATAGCTGCTGACGGAAGCGGTTGGGCACTCGACACGTACGCTCGACTCCAATGAGCGAGTTCGACGTCGTCGTCATCGGCAGCCTGAACATGGACATCGTGGCCCGCACACCGCGGCTGCCCGGACCAGGCGAAACGCTCAGCGGAACGAGTTACTCGGAATTCCCCGGCGGCAAGGGCCTCAATCAGGCGGTGTCCGCTGCGCGCTGCGGTGCGCGCGTGGCGTTGATCGGAGCAGTCGGCGACGACGCCGCAGGAGCGTCCTTGCGACGGGTGCTGCAAGATGAAGGCATCGAGGACCGCCACGTGCTGACACACGACGGCGCAGCGACGGGGCGAGCAATCATCGCCGTCGACGATCAGGCCGAGAACTCGATCATCGTGATTCCCGGTGCGAACTCGCTGTTGCGCTTCGACACCCTGGCCTCGGCACCACTCCTGCTCGCACAACTCGAGGTGCCAACCAGCGCAATCGAGGCCGCCTTCATCGCAGCGCAGTCCCAGGAGATGCGCACGCTGTTGAACCCTGCGCCTGCGGCTTCCATGTCAGCGTCTCTCTTGGAGTGCTGCAACGTCGTGGTCCCCAACGAACACGAAGTGGAATTGATCGGCGGCGTCGACGGGCTTCTCGACGCCGGGGTGGACGACGTCATCGTCACACGTGGCGCCGCGGGCGCCGAACACCACCGCCTCGGTCACCACACCCACTCGGTCCCTGCTTTTCCCGTTGACCCGGTCGACACGACCGGCGCAGGCGATGCGCTGTGCGGAGCCCTCGCGGCTCGGCTGGCGAGCGGCGATGACATGGCGACGTCGCTGCGGTTCGCAGCCGCAGCGGGAGCGCTTGCCACGACGACACCCGGCGCGGTTCCGTCGCTGCCGACAATGGCACAGATCATGCGTCTGATCGGCTCGCACCCGTAGCGACTCGAAGTCGGACCATGTTCCGAACGAAGCACGTTCCGGAAACCGAACCACGTTCCGAAAACGAATCACGTTCCGAAAACGCCCGAGGCCGCACCGAAAGATCGGTGCGGCCTCGTGAAATTCTTGAATTGGGCTAAATCAGCCCCAGTGTGCTCCGCGTGTACGCATTGGAAGCTCCCTTTCAGTAGTCGTTGCCCGCTGAGAGTGAAATTATCGCAGCCTCAAGGACCTGTCAAGTTGTTGTGTCGCTCACGTCAAGGGCATCCGTCACTTCACGAGGCACGGCCATGCGCTCGGAGCTGCCGGGAGAGAACCTGCAATCTTGTGCCAGACTGCGCCCGTGCCGTCTCGCCTGTCCGCCTTGGCGTCGCCGCTGCGCCAGCGTGAGGTCAAGGCACTCGTGGGTGCGCAGCTCATCTCCGGGCTCGGCGACTGGGCGGGGCGGCTCGCGCTTGCCGTGCTGGTGTTCGACCGATCCCAATCCGCCTGGTGGGCCGCGGCCACGACGGTTGCCTCCCTGCTCCCCTGGCTCGGCCCGGGGCAGGTGCTCGCCACCTTCGCAGATCGCTTCGGTCGGATCCGTGTGATGATCATGTCCGACGTCGCTCGCGCTGCGATCTTCGGATTCATCCTCATCCCGCAACCGGTGTGGACGCTGCTGGTCCTCGCCTTCATCGCAGGTCTTGCCGCCCCTCCGTTCACCGGAGCCAGCGCGTCGGCACTCGTCGAAGTGGTGGAACCGGACAAGTACGGCCAGGCCATTGCACTCAAGGGAGTCCTGTCGCAGATCGAGATCCTCGTCGGCTATGCCGTCGGTGGTCTCCTGATCGCTGTGCTCGGCGCCAACACCGCGTTGGGAATCAACGCTGGCACCTTCTTGCTGTCCGCTGCACTCCTGGTCTCGTTGCGATCCACAGCAGCAGCATCACCAAACGAACGCACCCCCGTTGGCTGGAAGGGAGTCAAGGCGGGCCTGCACGTGTGGGTCGACGATCCCATCTGCATGCGTGCGCTACTGCTCTTCGTCGGCGTCTCGATGTTCATGATCCTCCCCGAGGCGCTCGTCGTGCCACTGACCGACGAACTCGATGTGGCCGACGAGTTCGTCGGCGTGTTCGCAGCACTGATCGCAATCGGCTCGATCGTCGGCATGGTGCTCACGCCGAACGTCGAGGATCACCTGGCACTGCTTCGTGCTGCAGCCATCCGCGCCGCGGGTCTCTCGGCACTGTCGGCGTTGCTGTTCGTCACCGGCACCGTGCCGGTCGTGGCCGGGCTGGCATTCATCATGTCCGGCGCCGTGGATGCGATTGCGGTGCCGACCAATCAGGTGGTCGGCGAACGTCTGCCGACCGAGGGCAGGTCTGCTGCCATGGCGGTGGCCGGAGGGGCGCACTACGGGGCGCAGGTCATCACGATCGCACTCGCCGGGGTGATCGCCACCGTCAGCTCTGCCCGTGTTCCACTCACTGCCGGGATGGTGATTGCATCGGTCGTGTGCCTGTGGGCGGTCGTTCGACCGGTGCCGCAGCCAGCCAACGAAATCGCATCGACTCGTCAGGCGAGTTGACCAACGAGCACCTCGACGTCACGCAAGCGTGGCAGCGATCAGATCGAGGTGGTCGAGGTCCGCGAGGTCGAGCACCTGCAGATGGATTCGCTGGGCGCCCTTGGCACGCCACCGAGCGATGGTGGCCAACAGTTCATCGGGAGTGCCCGCCGCTCCGTTCTCGCGGAGTTCGTCCGGTTCGCGGCCGATCATCGCGGCTCGTTCGGCGAATTCGGCGTCGTCTTGTCCAACGCACACGACCAGCGCCGCCGAGTACGTCAGCGATGCAGGGTCGCGATCGATCGCAGTGCACGCCGCACGCACCCGGTCGGTTTGTTCGACGAAGAAATCCAATGACACGAACGGCGTGTTGAACTCGGTTGCGTACCGGGCAGCCAGCGCCGGGGTCCGGCGTGGACCGCCACCGCCGATGACGATCGGCACCGGTGACTGCACCGGCTTGGGGAGCGCCGGTGACTCCTGCAGCTGGTAGTGCTGACCGGCATAGTCGAAGGTCGAACCCGATGGTGTCGACCAGAGCCCCGTGATGATCGCCAGCTGCTCTTCGAGTCGGTCGAAGCGCTCTCCCAACTCCGGGAATTCGATGCCATACGCCTCGTGTTCCTGCGTGAACCAGCCTGCACCCAGGCCGAAGTCGACTCGCCCGTGCGACATCTGGTCCACTTGAGCCACGGAGATCGCGAGCGGCCCTGGGTGGCGGAACGTGGCGGAGGTGACCAGGGTGCCGAGCCGAATCTTCGACGTCTCGCGTGCGAGAGCACCGAGCGTGACCCAGGCATCGGTGGGTCCTGGCATGCCGTCTCCACCGCCCATCGAGAGGTAGTGGTCCGAACGAAAGAAGCCACCGAACCCCAACCGCTCGGCGCGTTGCGCGACCGCCAAGAGGTCGTCGTACGTGGCGCCCTGCTGGGGTTCGGTGAAGATCGTGAGGTCGGCGAGATTCATGGTGGCAAGCGTAGATCGACCCGCGAGCTCGCACTCGCTCGCTATCGGCCGCGTCGGGTGCTGATGCTCAACTAGCTTTCCGGCGGATGGCGCGAGCGACGCAGCGACTACTGATCGTCGGCAGCGGCGGATCGGGACGTACGCATCATCTGCGCGCATGGGCCGATGCTCAGCAGCGTCAGATCGATGGACGAGTCATCTGGGTGCGCGGCACGATCGATCATCGGGGTCGGGCCAATGCTGGCCGGCGGGTGATGGAAGGCTTGGATTCGGTGGCCGACGATGACGCGCTCGCAGTGGACGACGCTCATTGGCTCGCCGACGACATCGTGGAGCGCATCATCGATCTGGCGGAGCGCACACCGACTGGCGTGACGCGAGCACCATGGCCCGATTCCACCCCACTTCGCGAACTGGAGGCAGCACTCACCATCCTCGAGCCAGCGCTCCGCCTCGAGCCGCTCGATGACGAGACGCTCGCATCGACCTTCGGTGATGACCTTGGCGAGGCAGAACGAGCGGCGCTCCTCGCTGCGACCGCAGGCTCTCCCGCGCTTACCCACCTCCTGATCGAGGCAGAGGTCACCCTGACCGAAGCTACTCACACCGACCTCGCTCCTCACGTCGTCGACGCCATCGTGCGACGAGCGCGCGCTGCCGGAGACGATGTCCTCGATGCCACACGCGTGATGGTGCACGGCCTCGACGCCGCCACCGCCGCAGCGTTGATCGACAGCAACCGGCTCGAGCGCGGGCATGGCGATCTCGAACGACGCCTCCGGGCCAGCGGCATGGTGGCAGCAGATCACCTCATTCCCGTGGCTGCGACCGCCGTCGACGCCGACATGACGCAGGCTGATCGGCACGCCTCGATTGCGCTTGCGAGCACGGCACACGACCGACTCGACCCGGACGCCCGAGCGCGACTGGCACTCGCAGGCGCGAGCGATCCGCTCGATCGCGCTCGCGCCGCCATCCACCTCGGCGATCCTCAGGCCGACGAACTCGTCGGTGCGCTCGTGGACGTGAACGAGTCGCACGCCGCACGTTTGGCCTACGCCCTCGACATGCGAGCAATGCGTTGGGAACGCGCCGCGGGCCGCAACATCGACCCAGATGACACCGATCTGCTGGGTCTGGCCAACACACTTGGCGGGATCACCTCGCCGACCGACCTCGCCACGGATGTTCCCGGCAGTGTGAGCGAGCAGGTTCTCTTCGACACGCGCCAGGTCGTCGCCGCATTCGCCAGCGGCACCGATGCGCAGGTCGTCGCACGCTGCACGCGAGTCGCCGACGACGCGGGTCGTGCCCAGGTCGATCTCCGAGCAGGGTGGACCCCGGCGTCGATGTGTGCGGCGTTGATGATGCAGTGCGGTCGCCCGGAGTCAGCTCGTTCCGTGTTGCGTGCTGCAATCAGCGATGGGCTCGGCGGCCCCGGCGAGCAGGCAGCGCATCACCTCCTCGCAGCGCTCGCCGACGTAGCGATCGGTGAGTACTCCGCCGCACTCGATCTGGTTCGGACCGGCCCGCAACTCGGCTGGGCGCATCGCGACCACTTCCTTCTCGCGGCGCTCGACGCCGCCATCGCCCGGCGGTCGGGCGACACGGCGCGCCTGCGCGACGCATGGCGGCGAGCAGCACCACTGGTCGAACGTCAGTCGTCGACCTGGCTGCTGCTCGACCCGACGATCGAGATACTCGCAGCGGGCCGTCGCGTCGGCGACGGCTCGGTCGTGAACACTGCGCTGGCCCAGCTCGATGAGCAACTCACCGATTGGCCCGTCGACGGGCCAGCTCCAGCGATGCTCGCGTGGGTTCGCCTCCAGCTCGCCGTTGCAGGCGAGGACTGGGCCGGAGTCCGAGTGTCCGCACAGGCGCTGCGCTCGACAACGTCACCAGATGCTCGCAGTGCCGCTCGCCGCGGCGCCGCCGGCGTGTGGGCCACGATCGCCACTCGCTTCGAACAGGCCGCCGCGCCGATCACCGACGATGGAGCGGACGACCTCGACACCGTGATCACATCACTCGTCGACGTCGGGGATGCCTGGGAAGCGTCGCGCCTCCTCGGTCAACTCGCACTGGATCACGATGACCCCGCGACCGCTCGCGGCCTCCTGGAACGGGCCCGGCTGCTCGTGTCCGACCCCGTCGAGGCCACCGACGGCCTGATTGCAGCCGGGTTGTCCGAACGCGAGGCCGAGGTCGCACGCCTGGTGGCCGAAGGCCGGGCATACAAGGCCATCGGGACACAGCTCTTCATCTCCGCGAAGACGGTCGAACACCATGTGGCGCGCATCAAAACGCGGCTCGGCGCCTCCACGCGTGCAGAAATGCTGTCGCTCATCCGCGAAATGTCCGGCGACCCATGACGTGGCAATGCCCACTGAGCTGGGGTTTTGTTGACCCTTTGGCGAGACCCCCCAGGCTCTTGTCCACAATCCCCTACTCCCCTGGGGTCATGACGGGGATCCCACCGACGCCCCGTTGACGCTGCGTCGTCAACATGGTCATTGTCCGGTCGAGGCCGGCAACAACAAGCACCGAAGCCACTCACACAGGAGACAGAACAATGAACACCCAGAACGTCCAGCACATGCTCGTGGACACGATTTGCGGCCTCTTCCGGGACCCGCAGAACGCACATGCTTACGCCACGAACCCGCAGGCCTACCTCGACGACAAGATGGGCGACTACGACATGACCGGCGTGGACATGCCGGCCGCCGTTCACGACGCCGCCGTCGAAGCCAAGGTCAGCCCGGAGATGACCGAGCAGCTCAATCAGGCGATCTACCAGCCGGCGGCTGCGATTCGAGTTCCGGTCCCCCGTGAGTACCAGGACGACACCTACGAGGGTGGCAAGGACTACCCGGTCAAGGACGTCGGCGTCGACGAGGGCGTGCGCAGCTTCGTCGACGAACAGGGCAAGCCGGTCGAGGACCCACAACGCGATGGCGGCATGGACAACGGTGGCATGCAAGATCGTGACCGCAACGACATGGATCGTGACCGCAACGATCGGGACCACGACCGCAACGACATGGATCGCAACGACATGAACGACGGTCGCCCGCCGATCGTTGAAGACCACCGTGAGCTTCCCCCGATCAAGGACGAGATCCCCGAGGGCTACGAGATGATGGACGGGGGCGGCTACCGCATGGAAGCGCCTGAGAACTACGCCCCCGAGAACTACCACCCCGACAACTACCAGCCCGACACCGAGATGGACCTCGGCTGCGTCGAGTATTCCGTGAGCAACTGCGTCACGACGATGTACCACGACAAGCCGGAGATCGCCGACAAGCTCTGCGAGACCCGTGACTACGACGACAAGTACAACCGCATGGACGAGAGCCACGGATTCGCCGACGCCCCGATCGAGCAGCACCCGGAATACGCCGACGCCTACGAGTACGGCCCCGGACCCGGTCTGGACTACGACAACGACGAACTCGACCGGGTCAACAAGGACTACGACCCGAAGGATCCGGAGAACAAGTACGACGACGGGCACGTGGACGAGCACGGCAACCAAGCAGCGCCTCACTCCGGCGACGACTCCGACTACCCGAACTATGTGCCTGGCACCAGCGACGACCGAGCTGACTACGAAGAGCCCCGCGAAGACATGCACCGCAACGGTCGTGACGAGATGAACGAAGGCGACCGCCGCCCGATCACCGAAGAAGAGCGTTACGACAAGCCGGACAACGGCGAGCAGGGCGATGGCTACATGCCCGACGACAAGTACATGGACGACCGACACGAGAAGCCGGACGACTACAACGAGAACCCGGAATACGTCCAGCACCCCGATGACGAGATGAACGACAAGCCGGACTACGACCGTCGTGACGTCGAGGCCGAGCGTCGAGACGCCGACTACGACAACGGGGAGCCCCGGGCGGACGACTACGGCCAGGAGCGTCCGGTACAGGACGACCACCGTGGCGATCCGTACGAGATGGACGACAAGGACAACGGCTATGACGGCGAAGCCCCGAAGCCGGCCGACTACGACAACAACCACGACGGCGAAGCCCCCAAGCCAGCCGACTACGACAACAACTACGACGGTGGCGATATGGCCGTCGATCCCGGCTACACCCAGCCAGCACCGGTGGCCGACGAGTACGGCAACGGCCACGATCCGGCACCGATGAACAACGGCGGCGGGATGCACGACGAACAGGCCGCACCAATGGCCGACGACTACGGCAACGGCCATCCCGAGGCAGAAGTGCAAGAGGTGCACCACCAAGTGCAGGAGATGGCACCCGAGCCGATGGTGGTCGAAGAAGCCCCGGTCTACGTCGAGCCCGAGTACGTCGAGGAAGCACCGGTTCACCACCCCGAGCCCGAGGTCGCTTACGTCGACGAAGCACCGATGAGCGAGCCCGAGCCGATGGACGACGACATGATGAGCGAGTGACCATCGCCATCACGTAGCGCCCCCCCCCCAACACGGACATCCGTCCACCAGTGAACGCCCCGGGCTTTGCCCCGGGGCGTTCCACGCGTCACCATCGAGAGCCTGACCATGAGTACTTCTGAATCTCCTCCTTCTTCTCCCGCCGCCAACGAAGCAGCCGATGCCTTGCAGCAGGGGTCACGCGCCGCCACGGCGTATGGCCGCAACGATCTGTCTGCTCGACTCGAAGAGACGCGACGCAAGCTGTTGGAACCGACCGTGAACGTGGTGATCGTCGGCGAGTTCAAGCAGGGCAAGAGCTCGTTCATCAACGCACTGCTGAACGCACCGATCTGCCCGGTCGATGACGACATCGCGACGGCGGTGCCCACCTCGGTTCGACACGGCGAGGAACGTGCGGCGTGGGCACTCACTCGACCAGCACCCACCGGCGACGCCGACGCCGAACAGGTCAGCTCCACTCGTCGACCGATCGACTTCGAACAGATCGTCGACTTCGCCACCGAACGCGCAAACGACCCCAGCGTGCAGATCGACGGTGTCGACGTCGTGCTCCCCCGCCGACTCCTCGCCGATGGTCTCGTCCTCGTGGACACCCCCGGTGTCGGCGGGTTGGGCTCGGCGCACGCCACCGCCGCACTCGGCGCACTGTCGGTCGCCGACGCTGCCATCTTCTTGAGTGACGCCTCCCAGGAGTACACCCGCGCCGAAATGGACTTTCTGAAACAAGCCATCGACATGTGCCCGCACGTGGTATCGGTGATGACCAAGACCGACTTCTACCCGGCGTGGCGCCGAGTGAAAGAGATCAATGAAGGTCACCTCGCACGCGCTGGCTACGACGCCAGAGTGCTCCCAGTGTCGTCCATGCTGCGGACCGAGGCGCTGCGTCGAGATGATCGTCAACTGAATACGGAGTCCGGGTTTCTCGACGTCGTCAGTCTGTTGACCGACGAGATCGTCGGCGGCGTCGAGGCACGCGAACATGCTCGCGCCCGCCAAGATCTGCTGTCGGTGACCGATCAGCTGGCGTCACAGTTCGAATCGGAGTTGGCCGCACTGGAAGACCCCGAAGCCAGCGCCGAACTGACACGACGCCTCGAAGAGGCCAAGGCCCGTTCAGAACAGCTTCGCGGTTCGGCCGCAAAGTGGAGCACCACACTCAACGACGGTGTCACCGACCTCACCAGCAACGTGGACCACGACTTTCGCCAGCGCGTCCGCAACGTGCTCGCCGAGGCCGACGCAGCGATCGAGAACAGCGATCCCATGGAGACCTGGGCGGAGTTCGAGCCGTGGCTCACGAACCGGATGTCGTTCGAAGTGGTCGGCAACTACAAATTCCTGACCGAACAGTCGACCGAGCTGAGCCATCGAGTGGCCGAGCACTTCCAGTTCGCCGGAGGTGATGTGCTCGAACATCTCGATATCGAGAGCCCAGCGGGCGCGCTCGGCCGGGTCACCACGGACACGTCCCTCGACACCGAGGATGCCTCGGGAGCGGCGAAGGGAATGACCGTGCTGCGTGGCTCGTACTCCGGCGTGCTGATGTTCACGATGCTCGGCACGATGGTGGGCGTAGCGCTCGGTCCAATCGCCATCGGCATCGGGCTCGCCATGGGCCGCAAGAGCCTGCGCGACGAAAAGGAGCGTCAGCGCACGCAGCGTCGGGCACAGGCGAAGAACCTCGTCCGTCGCTTCAGCGACGAGGTGTCGTTCCAGGTGAACAAGGACAGCCGCGACACGTTGCGCCAGACGCAGCGACAGCTCCGTGACTTCTACTCGTTGCGAGCAGAAGAGCTGCATCGCTCCACCAGCGACGCGCTCACCGCTGCCAACCAAGCAGCCCAGGTCGATGACCGTGAGCGGAGTAGCCGGATTCGTGACGTGAAGGCGGAACTCGAACGACTGGGCCGACTCCGATCTCGGGGCGTGGCGCTCGGATCAGGACCCACCGGCGGAGGTGCGCAATGAGCCTCGTCGATCAGACCCGAGACATTCTCGGGCAGGCCGAGCAGGTCTTTGCCGGCACCCCGCAACTGGATGAGGTGGTGCGGTTGCGCGACCGGCTCGACGCCCCGCTGCGCGTGGCGATTGCCGGCAAGGTGAAGGCGGGCAAGTCCACGCTGTTGAACGCACTGGTCGGCGAGCTGTTGGCACCCACCGACACGGGCGAGTGCACCAAGGTCGTCACCTGGTATCGCGACGGACACACCTATGAGGTGCTGTTGCACCCGGTCGGCGGGGGACCCGCCGTGCAGGCGAGGTTCCGCCGCGATGACGGCGCCATCGACATCGACCTCGACGGGCGCGATGCTGCTCAGGTCGAGCGGCTCGAGGTCACCTGGCCATCGAGTGGACTCCGCGCACTCACGCTGATCGACACACCCGGCGTGGGTTCGATGACCGAGAGCGTGTCGACACGTGCGTTCGAGTTTCTCGACCCGGAAGACTCAGAGACACCCGCCGATGCAGTGCTCTACCTCATGAAGCACATCCACTCATCGGACCTGCGCCTACTGGAGTCGTTCCACGACGACTCGGTCGCCAATCCGAACCCGGTCAACGCAATCGCCGTGCTCTCGAGAGCTGACGAGATCGGCGTGGGACGGGCGGACTCGATGGAGTCGGCAGCCAAGATCGCTGGCCGGCTCGGCGAGGACAGTCGGCTTCGGCGTCTCGTGCAGATGGTGATTCCGGTGGCAGGTCTGCTTGCCGAGACCGCCGAGACCATGACCGAAGCGGAGTTCCGAGACGTGCAACGCCTCGCCGAGCGCGCCGACGAACTCGAGATCCTGCTGCTGTCCGCCGACCGCTTCGTGGAGGGTCGACCAGAAACCCCGCTCACGTCGATCGAGCGCCAACGGCTGCTGTCTCGCTTCGGGTTGTTCGGCGTGCGCGCCGCGATCTCGCTGATCGCTTCAGGTGAAGTGAGCACTTCGACCGCGCTGTCCGACCGCCTGCTGGAGATGTCAGGGCTCGTGCGGCTGCGTCACGTTCTCACCTCGCTGTTCGTCGACCGGGCCGACGTGCTCAAGGCGCGTTCGGGCCTTCTCGCTGTCGAGCGGCTGTGTGACGAGCATCCGGGTCGGCCAGGCGTCGAAGCACTGGACGCCGATCTCGAACGGGTCATGGCCAGCGCGCACCCGTTCAACGAGATGAACACCATGGCCGCGATCCGCAGCGGTTGGGTCACCGGCCCCGCACGGCAACTCGGCGAACTGGAACGGCTACTCGGAGCAGGCGGCACCAGCGGCTGGCAGCGCCTTGCGTTCGACGCGCCACAACAGCCGGATGTCATCAAGGCTGCAGCGATCGATCAGCTCGGTCGATGGCAACGTCTTGCCGAGAACCCGTTGACGGCGCTCGACATGTCCACCGCCATCCGAGTTGCGATCCGCTCACTCGAGGGACTCGTTGCGTCACCTCGCTGAGACCGACGACGCAGCACGCCCGGCCGCCCGAACGAGGTCAGCCGATGGCATCGAAGTCGCCAGCCGGGTCCTCACCGAACCCGCCGTCGATCTCGTCATCGATGTCGGCCGGTACGAACTCGTCCGCTGCATCTTCGATGCCCGCGTCTGCGACCGGGTCGCTGCTCACCGAGAACGGGTCCTCGTGCCAAGCGGCTTGGGAATCGACGGACGATTCGTCGGCGACAGCAGTCGGCGTGTCGCCCGGACGATCGGAAGCCTCTCGCTCCACGTCGTCGCCCGACCCGAAGGATTCCCGGGTGGACTCGTCGTACTCGTCATACTCGGCGGCATCGGCGGCTCCGGTCGTCCCGAGTTGGTCGAAACCGTCGGGATCTCGATCCTCGGCGTCGACGGCGGCGTTGTCGATGCCCGCGTCGGACTCCCCCGCCTCGTCGGGTCGATCGAAATCGTCCGGATCATGGTCATCGGCATCATGGTCATCGCCAGCATCGTCATCGCCAGCATGGTCATCGCCAGCATCGTCATCGGCATCAGTGCGGTGGCCAACGGGGTCGGTGTCAACAGCTGGCGGTCCACCGATGTCATCCAACTCCGGGTCGAAAGGGATCGGACTCGCCGCCGTGACGATCGGCGCCAATGCGTCTGCGTCCGTCAGCGACGACGTGTCGGCAAAGTGCCCCAGTGCCGTACCGACCAACTCGGCGTCGACGTCACCAAACGCGCCCGACGTCGGGCCGGGGCCGTCCAGCATGGCGCGTACGTCGTCTCGAATGGTCACGTGGGTCACGGTACTCACCACGACCTCGGGGTAAATGGGGGACTTCCCCCTTCGATCCCCGCACTTGTCGAACACGACACGCTCGGTTCACGCACGACACGTAGCATCAAGTTCAGCATCAGCACCCGGCGTCATGCACGACCGGACGGAAAGAGGAAACGCCAGTGGGTTACCAGGTAGGAATCGATCTCGGAACCACGTTCACCGCTGCAGCGGTGCACCGTGATGGGCGCAGCCAGATCTTCGGGTTGGGCACCCAGACCGCGGCAATGCCGTCGGTGGTGCTGCTGCGCGAGGACGCGACCGAACTCACCGGCGAGGCCGCCGTGCGGCGAGCGCTCAACGAACCCGAGCGAGTTGCGCGAGAGTTCAAGCGGCGCCTCGGCGACAGCACCCCGATCATCGTCGGTGGAGCGCCGTACTCGGCCGAGCAGCTGATGGCTCGTCTCCTCACCCGCACGATCACCGATATCGCCCAGCGAGAAGGCGGTGCGCCTGACCGTGTTGCCGTCACGCACCCGGCGAACTGGGGTCCGTACAAGATCGACCTCCTCAACCAGGCCATTCGCATCGCCGGCGTCCCGGAGGACCGGGTCGATCTGCTCACGGAGCCCGAAGCTGCCGCCATCTCCTACGCCAATCAAGAGCGAGTGGACCCCGGCCAGATCGTGGCGGTCTACGACCTCGGCGGTGGCACGTTCGACGCCGCCGTACTGCGACGGACCGAAGACGGCTTCGAGATCATGGGTCGCCCCGAGGGCATCGAGCGAATGGGTGGTATCGACTTCGACGCAGCCGTGTTCGCACACGTGAACCGGGCCCTCGAGGGCAAGCTGCAAGAGCTCGACCCCGAGGATCCAATGGTCATGAGCGGCGTGGCTCGACTGCGCGAGGAGTGCGTCGATGCGAAGATCGCGCTGTCGTCGGATACCGACGCCACGATTGCCGTGTTGTTGCCGAACCTGCAGACCGACGTGCGCATCACCCGCAACGAGTTCGAATCACTCATTCGACCGTCGTTGAGCGACAGCATTGCGGCCATGCACCGGGCGCTGCAGTCAGCAGGTATCACCGCGGCAGATGTTGCCAAGGTCCTGCTCGTGGGCGGATCCAGCCGCATTCCGCTCATCAGCCAGATGGTGTCGTCCGAGCTCGGCCGCCCCGTTGCGGTCGACGCCGACCCGAAGCACGCCATCGCGCTCGGCGCTGCTGGTTATGCAGCCACCGCACACCAGCGCACGCTCGGCGCTGCCGCAGCTGACGGCGCGGCAGGTACCGGTGCGACAGGGGGTGCCGCAGCGGCCGCAGCCGCCGCCGCAGCACCATCGCTGCCGCCGACCACGCCGATGCCTGCGACTCCGGCGACGCCTCCCGCTGCTGCTCCGGCCCCGCAATCAACACCTCAGCCTGCGCCGCAACCAGCCGCTGCTGCACCGCAGTCGTATGAACCGACCACGCCCATTCCGCAGCAGGCCACGGTCGCCGCAGCAGCCGCACCCGTTGCGCCCGGCGCGCCCCCCACGGGTGGCGCTCCCGCACCTGCTGCTTCCGACGACGGATCCAAGATGCCGTTGATCCTCGGGGCCGTGGCTGCGGTTGCCGTGCTCGCCGTCGGCGCCTTCGTGGTGCTCGGCGGCGGAGGCGACGAAGGAACTGCCGACCCGGAACCCGTGGCCACCCTGGACGTCGCCGACGAGGAAGCCGCCCCAGTTGACGACCCGGTCGACACCGTTGCAGCTGACACCACGGTCGCGCCGGACACCGTTGCCGCTGAAACCACCGTGGCTCCTGAGAACACAGTGGCTCCTGAGACCACCCAGCCCGAGCCGGAAGCCCCCGACGATGCAACGATTCAGGCAGCGGTTGCCAGCGTGATCGGACCTGACCTCGGCGTGTTCGTCGATCAAGGCGTGGCGCTGTTGACTGGCCGAACCGATGAGGACTCGGCGAACAACGCCGTGAGCGCCGCCCAAGGGGTGGAGGGAGTCCTCGGCGTCACCGATGAGATCGTCCGCCTCGCCGAGAACCAAGTGTGCACCGACGAGATCCAGCAACAGGATCGCTGGGTCTGCATCACCAACGCCGAGTTCGATGGCACCACGCTGTTCGCCAGCTTCGATTTCGGGTTCCCGGCCGACGATGCTCAGCTCAACACCCAGGGTGGCTACCACCTGCACTTCTACAACGGTGACGTGAATGAACCGGTCGACGCTGGCACTCCGAACGGCGGCCTCTCGAACGGCAGCGGTTTGTGGGAAGTCTGGGATGACCCGTCGGGCTACAGCACCAACCTTGGAGCGTTCAACGGTGCACTCCCCAGCGAGCTGTGTGTCGAGGTGGCCAACCCCACTCACAGCATCGAGAATCTCGACTCCGGCACCTGCTTCCCGGTGGCCACGGTGCAAGCACTCAGCACGCCCGACGCCGAGGCCTCGATCTCACGTCGACGAGCGATCAGCAGCGACAACTACGTCTGCAACATCAGCTGACAGTGTGAAAGTGCCAGGCACTTTCACACTGGGCACGTTCGCACCGAGCTGCCGGCGTCAGAGGGTGACGACGACCTTGCCGTGGATCTTGCGATCCGCGATGTCCTGCAGCGCCTGCGCGGCGCTGTCGAACGAGTACGGCGGGTACAGCGGCGGGTCAACGGTGCCGGCAGACGCCATGCCGAGCAGCGTGTTCATCTGTTCGCCGAGTGAATCCGGGAACTTGGCCAGCGAAGCTCCCCAGTGGACACCCACGATCGAGTAGCTCTTCAGCAGTGCGTGGTTGGTCTTCACTTCGGGGATCCCGGCAACGAACCCGATCACGAGCAAACGGCTGTCCCACCCCATGCAACGGCGGACCTGATGGAACGTGTCGCCACCCACCGGGTCGTAGGCCACGTCGACTCCACCGCCGGAAGCTTCACGCACGGCATCCACCCAGTCGGGATTCTCGTTGTGATCGATCACCACATCGGCCCCGATCTCGGTGACGAGGTCGACCTTGGTCCGGCCGCCCGCAATGGCGATGGTCCGCGCACCTGCCGCCTTGGCCAACTGGATCGCCGCCGTGCCGGTGCCACCTGCTGCTCCGGTGATCAGCACGGTCTCGCCGGCCTGCAGCTTGGCGCGGTCGTGCAGTCCGTACAGCGTCGTGCAGTAGTTGATCGGAATTGCGGCCGCGGTCTCGGCCGACACTCCGTCTGGAACCGGGAACACGCCCGCTGCCGGGTGAATGACTTGTTCGGCGAGTCCACCCGATCCGAGGAACGCCACACGCTGGCCCACTTCCAAGCCGGTCACGTCGGCGCCGAGCGCAGCGATTCGTCCACACGACTCACCGCCTGGGGTATGGCCGGGGAAGGTCTTCACCTGGTACATCCCGCGGCACTGCAGCACGTCGGGGAATGCAAGGCCGACCGCCTCGGTGTCGATCAACACTTGTCCAGGGCCAGGCGCTGGCGCGTCTTCCTCGACCAGCTCGAGCTGATCGATCGGGTCGCCGTGTTCTTGCAGTCTCCAGATGCGCATGTCGTCACCGTAGGTCGGCGGCCTCGGCCTCGTCACTACGGATGTTTCAAGCCAGTGGCAGAATCCGTCGTCAGTCGGGGCGGATCGGATTCTTGTACGTGTCGAGGTAGGTGATCTTCGCCACGTCGTCGCGCTTGGCTGCTTTGAAGTCGGTGCCGACCGTGTACGCCACCGGGATCAGACCGGCCTGGGTCATGTGATCGGGGATACCCAGCAGATCAGCAGCTTCTTGCTCCTTGCCGAGGTGGAGTGTGGTGAGACAACTGCCGAGCCCGCGGCTGCGCAACGCGAGTTGGAAGCTCCACATGGCCGGCATGATCGAGCCCATGAGGCCAGCAGCAGCGTTGGCGCTGTTGTCCGGGAGCCGTCCGATGATCAACGGAATCAGCAGCGCGGGGACCTTCCCAAGGTTCTGCGCAAGGTAGTTGGCGGAGTCGATCACACGGCCCTGCTGCGTCGAACTGTCGAGACTCGCTGCGGCCGACGCCAAGTACTCGCCGCCCGCTTCGATGTAGAGGTCGGCAAGCGCCTGCTTCTTCGCCGAATCCTTCACGATCATCCAACGCCAGCCCTGCTGGTTCGAGCCGGTGGGTGCCTGTACTGCGAGCTGAAGGCATTCGAGCAACACATCGTCAGGGACGTCTCGATCCAGATCCAGCCGCTTGCGGACGGCGCGAGTCGTCGAAAGCAATGCGTCGGTCTGGGTCAAGTCGAAGTCCATCCGCCCATCGTTGCCGATGCAGGTCCGGCCCCGCGACTTTGCACAGCACACTCGTGCACGTTCGGATGTTCGAACCGGGTTGAAACATCCGAACTCGGTGGCGAGGTCAGCTCGCGATCGGCGGTGGGTCATCTTCGGGGGCAATGACCCGCAACGTTGCTCGCGACCGGCGGCGCAACGCCAGGTCGACCACATTGTGGGGCAGCACCAGGACTGCCGGTGGGCTTCGGCGATGGTTGACCATGAGCGGATCGGTGGAGATCTTGTCCATGTGATCGAAGGTACGGAACTCACCGACGGGGCGGAATGGGGAGAACTGCCCGCGGAATGCAGCATTGAGTGTGGCGCAGCCAGCAGACTGTCCAAGTGAGCGACTCCATTTCCATCATCGGTATCGTCGGCAGCCTGCGGGCCAGTTCGGTGAACGCCGCCGCGGCGCTCTCGGCTCAGACTCTGCTGACCGATGACGCTCGACTCGACATCCATGACGTCGGGCACCTGCCGCTCTACCACGGTGACGAAGAAGAGGCCGGACTGCCCGAAGCAGTTCAGGCGTTGTTGGAAGCCGTCCGAGCCGCTGACGGCATCATCTTGTTCTCGCCGGAGTACAACAGCTCGCTTCCGGCCGTCACCAAGAACGTGATCGACTGGCTGTCCCGCGACCCTTCCGCGTGGGACGGAACCGGCATCACCATGGTCTCGTTGTCGCCGGGCGGCCGCGCAGCAGCGGGGGCACGCGAACACTTCGAGGCAATCATGCCGCGTCAGGCAACTCGACTGTTCCCGACGATTGGTTTCGGCGACTACGGAGAACGCATGGACGACACCGGCGCCATCGTCGACGCCAACACGCTCGACCAACTCGGAACGTTCCTCGAGAACTTCGTCGAACACTGCCGCGGGTAGCACCTGGGTCAGATCGGCCTGCAGGTCTCCACAAGTGATTCGTCGATATCGATCTCCACGTCGCGCGGCTGCCCGGCAGACGCTCCCTCTGCGACGCCGATGAGCGTCGCTCGGATCTGCAGACCCAGTGGACCGTCGAAGCTCACCGTCGACTCATCGGAAGTGAAGCCCGTTCCCCCGACGGACGTGTAGTCCACGGCGAACGAATCCTCGGCCGTCGGACGTGCGGTGAAGCGTGTCCCTTCGGCAACGATCCCGATGTAGCCGGTCTCCGTCACGAACTCGCCGGCGGCATCGACGCGTCCGACGTCACCGAAACACAGGTCCACAACTGCGTGAGACATCGAGAAGTCAGGGTTGCGAGGACTGCTGATGGTGAACTCACCGGGGCAGTTCGTTGGCTCTGCACCCGATGGGTTGACCGAGACCGAAAAGACCGAGTCTCCTTCCTGAACTTCCATTCCGAAGCCGTCATCGCCGAAATCGACCACGTCATAACCCTCGCCGAACACCAGCCCGAAGATGTTGCCTTCGTCGATCCCGAGTTCCACGACCTCGGGGCGGCCATTGTCGTCGAACACGTGCGTCGTGACACTGAAGCCGGGCAGCGGGTTGGAGACACACGTCCGTTCGATCGGGAACTCGTCGCCGGCGATCCGCACGAAGCCGTCGGTGGCCGTAGTGACCACGCTGTCGTTCACGGACGCAGCGGTCGTCTCAGGAACAGACTCCTCTGGCAGAGCTGGCACGGTGGTGGATTCAGTCGGCGGGGTCTCGGTCGCAACCGGTTCGGTGACGGGGACCTCAGAAGTCGGCGCTTCAGTGGTCGGAACCTCGGTCGGCATCGGTGCGGCGGACGCCACCGGCTCAATGGTTGCTGGTTCCGACGACGACGCCTCGGAGACGACCGGCGCGCTCGCATCGTCGCCCGTCACCAGTACCACGCCGATCGCGACGAGCAGCGCAACGATCACCCCGACGATCGTTGGAATCAGCCATCGCGGCGGCATCGACCCACCACCTGTTGCAGCCGTGACTTCCACACCGGTGTTCGACATGAACTTGATCGTCGCACACCGCTCGCCCAGAATTCCGGCCACTCGATGTGACCGATGAACTCCTCGCCATCTACGCGGGCGGCCGCAGCACGGTCTGGGTTTGGGTCACCTTCGCAACGAGACGACCCTCGACGGTCAGTGTCGTTTCGACCACGATCGTCGAGCCACCAACGTGAAGCGGAGTCGACGTTGCACGAACCGTCTGTCCCTCCTTGACGCCACCGATGAAGTTGGTCTTCGACTCGATGGTCGAGGTACCGCCAGAGCCGTCCGGCAGATTCATGAACGCCGACAGACCACCGGCGGCATCAGCCAGCGCCATGATCGCTCCACCGTGGCGCAAGCCGCCGGCGGTGACGCGGTCGGGCGACCCGTCCATGTCGATCACGACACGCTCCGGAGCGTTCTCCACCGCCCGCATGCCGAGCGTCTTGGTGAGCGTCATGCCCACGTGAAGGAGCTCGGTCAGTTCGCGCGTGTTGTCCACGCCGACATCGTCGCGCACGGGTTGACGCCACGAGTGGTCTCAGTCGGTGGACGTCACACCGTCGGCTTCATGCTGTGCGGCGATCTGGGCGCGCACCTCGTCCATGTCGAGATCCTTCACCTGGCCGATCAGGTCGTCGAGCGCATGGCCGGGCAGCGCACCGGCCTGTGAGAACAGCTGGATGCCGTCTCGGAACACCATCAGCGTCGGGATCGAACGAATCTCGAGCGCACCGGCGATCTCCTGCTCGGCTTCGGTGTCGATCTTCGCAAACGTGATGTCGTCGTTCTTTTCGGAGGCTGCCTCGAACACCGGCCCGAACGATTTGCAGGGACCGCACCACTCCGCCCAGAAGTCGACCAGGACGATCCCGTCGGCCGTGACCGTCTCTTCGAATTCGGCGCTCTTCAGATCAATGGTTGCCATCGGGGTACTCCTTGTTCGTGGACCTGGTGGAACCGCCGCCACGCTTCCCCTATTCCGCTCCGACCACGATGCGGGACACCGCGGCGACGATCATGGAGTCATGACCGCAGCCGACGTGACGTTCGATGCCTCCGATGACTCGGTGGTGCAGTGCCCGTATCCGCACTACCAGCACATGCGCGACGAGGCACCGGTGCTGGAGCTCGATGGCGCGATGATCGGCCGGTCCGGTGAGCGCGTGTTCGCGGTGTCGCGCCACGAAGACGTCAAGCGAATCCTCCATGATCCGCACACGTTCTCGTCCCAGTTCGGCAGCTCGGCAGCCAAGCCGTCACCCGAGCTGCGCGAACGGATGCGCGAGGTCTACGCCAACGGCTGGCCGAACGTGTCGACGATGCTGACGGAGGATCCTCCGTCGCACACCCGCTATCGACGACTGGTGTCGATGGCGTTCACACCCAAGCGGGTCGCACGTTTGGAGCCCGAGATCCTCCGGATCTGTGAAGAACTCGTCGATGGGTTCGAGCAATCGCCGACGGTGGACTTCATCGACCGGTTCGCCGCTCCGCTCCCCGTCGCCGCCGTTGCCACCATCCTCCAGGTCCCCGACACTCGCCGAGACGACTTCCGCCGCTGGGCAGACTCGTCCGTGGCAGCAATCGGACGGATCATCAGCGACGACGAGCGCGTCGGATTCGAACGTGACATCGTCGAGCAGCAGCACTACTTCGTCAGCGAACTCGAAGCGCGGCGAACCGAGCCCCAAGATGACTTCCTGACGGACCTCTTGAACGCCGAACTCCCCGCAGGCGATCCCGACAACGGTGGCGTGGAAGGCGGACCGCTGAACATTCCCGAGATGCTCTCCATCATCCGCCAGATCCAAGTCGCCGGCAGCGAGACCACCGCAAGCCTGCTCGCCGACCTGATGGTGCAACTCGCCAACCATCCCGATGAATGGGAGAAGCTCAAGGCGGATCCAACGCGGGCAGCAAAGGTGGTCGAGGAAGGGCTTCGGTGGGCGAGCCCGAACCAGGGCTTGTACCGGATCGTCAAAGAGGACACCGAGATCGCCGGGATTTCGGTGCCGGAGGGTTCGACACTGTGGATTCTGTACGGGTCAGCGGACCACGACGACCGCGTGTTCGACGACCCCGAAGCGTTCAACCCCGACCGCGAACGACTCAACAGCCACATCGCCTTCGGGCACGGCATTCACTTCTGCCTCGGTGCCGCACTGGCTCGTCTCGAATCGGTGGTGGCGCTCAAGGTGCTCGCTCGTCGTCTCGACACGATTTCCGTCGTGGAGCCAGATGCGCTGCGCTACGGCAGCAGCTTCATCCTGCGTGGACTCGAGCACGTGGAGCTCGACGTCACCTACCAGTAGCTCCAACCGAGCCGCTCCGTTTGTTTCACCCCAGATGATGCTCGAGCATCACCTGAGCAACAACAAAGCAGCCCGACGCCCTCACCTACGCTCAAACCGTGATCGAAACCGCACGACAGCTTGCCGATGGCGTGCTCGCACCGATGGCCGAAGAGGTGGACCAGTCCACGATCCCAATGTCGCATCTTTCCGCTTTGGCGAGCGCCGGGTTGTTCTCGCTCGATGGGCTGTCACCGAGCGACGCCCGCCGGGTGATGGCGGCCATCGCTGGTGGATGCGGCGCAACGTTCTTCGTGTGGGTGCAACATCACGGTGTCCGGCGAACGCTGACCGAGTCTGGCAACCATGCCCTTCGGGCGACGCTCGCCGAGCCGTTGAGGACCGGTCAGCTCTTGGCGGGCACCGCCTTCGCGCATGTCCGACGCGCCGGTCGCCCGGCGGTCTCGGCGACACGCATCGACGGCGGGTGGAGCTTGACCGGCACCGCGCCGTGGGCGACATCGTGGGGATTCGCCGACCGCTTCTGCGTCGCCGCCGAGAACGCTGACGGACAGATGGTGTGGGCCATGCTCCCGGGCAATGGAGGGCCAGGCGTGAACGCAACCCCACTCCACCTGCCCGTCTTTGCCGCCACAGGAACCGTTGCGTTGCACTTCGATGGCTGCGAGATCGCCGATGACCACATCGCGCTCGTCAGCGCGGCAAACCAATGGCGCAAGACCGACCGGCGCCGAGCCGCGCTCGGGCAACCCGCAGTGCTGGGCGTCGCCGAGCGAGCAATCCGACTGCTGCGCGACTCGACTCGGGCGGACGACGAGCATGCCGAGCGGGCCGCCGACCGACTCGACGTTGCGCTGACGGCCACGTGGAACCGAGACGATGAACTCATCGAGTTGCTTGCTGACGACACCGCCGATGAGTCGAAGCTGATCGGCTTGGCAAGCGCCCACCGAGCTGCGTGCCTCGACGTCGGCCAGCGGTCGACTCGTGCGCTCCTTGCTGCGGTGGGCGGACAGGGCATGGACCTGGCTCACCCCGCGCAGCGCCTCGCCCGCGAAGCCAACTTCTACGTCATCCAAGCGCAGACCGCCGATGGTCGCGCGGCCACCCTCCAGTCCGTCTGATCGTCTCGTCCGTTCCAGGCCTGTCACGAACACGTTCGCTCCTCAGGCATCGGATCCGGTGCCTGGCGCGAGGCGTGCGCCGCGTACTGTCGCCACATGCGCAAACGAGCTGCCTTGATTGTTTCTCTGCTTACCATCGCGGCATGTTCTTCTGGTGCTGACGACACAGCAGACACTGCGGGAAGCACGTCGACTCCGGACGCTCCGGCCAGCACCGACGCCGAGCCAGCGCCGGACGTCACCGATCCACCGAACACCGATCCGCCCGCCACCGAACCACCGAACACCGAACCAGCCGCCACCGAGCCACCCGCGACCGACCCGCCTGTGACGGACCCTCCAACGACCGAACCGCCGGAGGCGCAAGTCATCGCTGCCGATCTGGCGGGTCCGGGGCCCTACGCCGTTGGGGTCGTCACACGGGCACTCCCCGAGGGAAATCTCGTCGAGGTCTGGTACCCGGCCGACGAAACGTCTCGCGGTGGGACCGTGAGCTACACCGTGCGGAGTTTCCTCCCGCCCGCAATCGGTGATCTCGTCCCCGACACCGTGGATGACACGCGAACCATCGATGCCACCCGAGATGCCACACCCGATGCCACCGGTCCGTTCCCGATCGTGCTCTTCAGTCACGGATCCACGTCGTTCCGCTTGCAGTCCAGCGTGCTCGCCCAGCACCTCGCCTCGTGGGGAATCGTCACGGCCTCGACCGACCACCCATCACGGGATCTGCTGAATGCGATCGGCGGCACGACCGAAGGACAGCCACCATCGGTTGATGATTTCCGTTCGCTTCGCACCCTGCTCACCACGTTCGACGACGATCCGGTTCTCGGCGGAGTACTCGACAACTCGCGTGTGGCGCTCGGCGGGCACTCAGCAGGCGGCGGGACCATCGTGCAGATGGCAGGCGACGACGGGATCCTCGGCTACGTGTCGTACGCATCAGGCCTCGGTGACGCCGCTCCTGAGGTGCCGTCGATGTTCATGGCGGGCGAACTCGACATGATCGTCGATCCGGTCGAACGGACCGCTGCGGCGTTCGACGCAGCACCGTCACCATCGTGGTTGTGGTCGTTCGCCGACTCCGGCCACCTGGCGTTCTCCGACCTGTGTGCGGTCGGCACCGAGGGAGCAACGCTGATCGACCTTGCCGAAGCAGCAGGTCTCGGCGCACTGGTCGATGATCGGCTTCGCTCGCTTGGCACCGACGGATGCGAAGCGCCGAACCGACCGGTCGAAGACGTGTGGCCTGGCATGCACCAAGGCGCAACCGGCTTTTATCGCTGGGTTTTCGGCATCGACGCCGAACCAATCGGCCTCGACGAGTCCGCCGTGACCACCGGTATCACCGTCACAGCGAAGTAAGGCGCACAGCGCCGACTGGCGCCCGCCACCTCTCCGATCATCACCGTGAACCGAGGGGATCGTCAGTCGAGGGGATAGTGCGTGTCGACGATGTCGCGAAAAATCTTGGCGGTGAGGGGCTTTTGCAGAAACCCTTCCACCGCGCCGAACGACCTGGCGCGCTCTTGGTCCTCGGGCAACAGGCTCGTCGAGAGCATCATGACCACCACGTCAGATCGGTGCCGACCACGCAACTCGAACTCCTCCAGGAACTCGAAGCCGTCGAGGTGAGGCATTCGAATGTCGAGGAGCACCAGCGTGTTGTCGGGGAGCTGATTGCCGACGAGTGCCTCGAGCGCGTCCCTCGGGTCGACGAAATCGACGACTTGCTCGACGAGTCCACTGCGCTCCGCGACCAGACGGTGCAGATAGTTGTCGGCCGGGTTGTCGTCGATGAGCGCGACACAGCGCACGCGCTTTCGCTGCTCGCCCTGCTCCTCCGGCTGTTCGGAACTCATTGCATCCCCGGCAGTCTGATCGTCACCACGGCACCGCCAGTGGACACCGGTTCGATCGCGATCGATCCGCCGTGGCGCCGCACGATTCGTTCGCACAAGGTGAGGCCGGTTCCGCCGCCACTCAATTCCGCCACGAGCGCTCCCCGAAAGAAGAGGTCGAACGCTCGTTCACTGGTCGCAGCATCGACACCGCGACCGTTGTCTCTCACGGTGATGACGCAATCGGCACCGTCCGTTGCACGCTCGACTGTGACGGTCGGAGGCCGGAAACCCCGAAATTTGATCGAGTTCGAGATGATGTTCTGGAAGACGATTCGAAGCTGATCCCGGTCGGCTCGGACCACGCCAAGGTTGTCGGCAACCAGTACGGCGCCAGCAGGCTCGGTCTCCGAGCTCAGGTCATTCCACACGTCGGCAACCATCTGGTCGAGATCGACCTCGCCGAAGTCGAGGCTGTCGAACGAACGAGTGAACGGCTTGAGCGAGTCAAGCAGCGCAAGCATGCGTTGCGCCGCATCCAGGCTGAACGCCAACAACGCACGACCCTCCTCGGGGAGCGTGTCGATGTAGTTCTCGGAGAGAAAATCGAGGTGCCCCGCCATCGTGTTGAGCGGCGAGCGGAGATCATGCGCGGTGACTTGTACGAACTCGGCGAGCGCATCTTTCTGCCGCTCGAGTTCCAACAGACCGCGGGCCTCGACGAGTGCCTGGCGCTCGGCGGTGATGTCGTTGTGCGCTCCCAGCATCCGTGTCGGACGCCCGTTCTCATCACGGATTGCCATGCCGCGACAGCGCACCCACACGGTCGACCCGTCAGCATGGAGGTACCGGACCGTCTGGTCGTAGGGGTGATTCGGATCTGCACAGTGCTTCTCGAAGTTGTCGAGCGCTACGGCCAGATCCTCGGCATTGATGAGTTCCTGCCATGAGTCGGCACGATGTGGCATCGTTTCGGGGTCGACGCCGAGCGTCACCCAGAATTCGGGGCTCATCCATTCGTGTTCGGGGTCGGTGAGATCCCAATACCAAAGGCCTTCGAGCGAGCTTTGCTCGATGAACTTGAAGATGTCTGGGTTTGCTGCGATCTCGTCACGAAGCTCGCGCTCGAGATAGTGCAGTTGGGAGCCTGCAGGTGACTGCTCAGGCTCATCCATGGTGATGATCGTAGTCGAAGTCACCCCTGAGTCCAGTTCGGCACTCTCAGTGCTCGTCTGCCCACGTTGTGAAGCATATCAACCACATCTTGACCACTAGAAGAGACCATGCAAGCACAAGTTCGCGATGAGGGTTATTATTCGCCGAGCGGTGAGTTTGGGTGACAATTGATCCCGTCACCCGCATCAACGGACGGGAAAGCTCATGGATGCCGAGAACATGACCGAGGCCTCGAACGGCGAGGCATCTGACGTCGTCGTCTCACCGCGCTTGGTGATCGGAATCGGCGCATCGGCCGGCGGCCTCGAGGCGCTCGAGTATTTCTTTGACGACTTGCCCAAGGAGAAGACCGGCTTCGCGTTCGTCGTGGTGCAGCATCTCGCTCCGGACTTCAAGAGCCTGATGGACGAATTGATCCGACGCCACACGAGCCTGCCCGTCCACGTGGCCGAGAACGACCAACTCCTTCTCCCCGACTCCATCTCCCTCATCCCGCCGAACTTCGACATGATCATGTCCGGTGGCCGGCTGCTGCTGAGCGAACGCGACAACACCGAGACGCTCAATCTTCCGATCGATCGATTCTTCAAGTCCATGGCAACCGACCTCGGCGATCGAGCCGTGGCCGTCGTTCTGTCAGGAACGGGCAGCGATGGGTCCCGCGGCGTGGTGGCTGTCCACGAAGCCGGCGGGCGCGTCGTCGTACAAGATCCACTCACCGCCGCGTTCGACGGCATGCCGAACTCCACGATCGCCACCGGCGTCGCCGACGTCCGCCTGCCGCCCTCCGACATGCCCGGCTACCTCACGCGCGCTGCCGGACTCTCCCACATCGCGGTCGACGCGCCTGAGAGCCCAGACGAGAGTGCCGTCTACCAACCGGTGTTCGAGCTACTCAGCGAGCATCACCACGTCGATTTCAACCAGTACAAACTCGGAACGATCGCTCGTCGCATCGAGCGGCGACTGCGGCTCGCTGGATCGAGTTCGGTGAGCGACTACCTCTCGCTGCTCTACGAGGAGCCCGAGCAGATCACCGTGCTCTATCACGATCTCTTGATCGGGGTCACCGAGTTCTTCCGCGACGAAGCTGCGTGGGCGCGGCTTGCTGAGATCGTGATTCCGGAATTGTTCGACACCGTCGAGCCCGGCGAAGAAATTCGATGCTGGGTTGCAGGAACCGCATCAGGGCAAGAGGCCTACACGTTGGCCATCCTCCTCCAGGAAGCAGCCGACGAGCGCAACGTGCCGCTACGCGCGCGAATCTTCGCAACCGACCTGCATCAGGCCTCCATCGACACCGCCAGCCAGGGTGTGTATCCGGTCGAATCGGTCGAGCATCTCTCCGACGAACGCCGAACGAACTACTTCACCGAGCGTGACAGCGACAACGTTCAGATCTCCACCGACACCCGCAAGCTGGTGGTGTTCGCGCAGCACAACCTCATCTCGGATCCGCCGTTCACCAAGCTCGACCTCATCACCTGCCGCAACGTCCTCATCTACTTCCAACCCCAGGCGCAGTTGCGCGCATTGACTCGATTCCAGTTCGGCCTACGTCGAGGCGGCACGTTGTTCCTCGGGTCGAGCGAGTCGATTGGCGAACTGGACACCGAATTCGAGACACTGGACCGCCGACAGAAGATCTTCGTCAAGCAGCACGATCGGAGCATCTCACTGGGACTTCGCGAGCTGCGGAACCCGACCACGCCGGCGCGACGAGACGCCATCCCGGGCCTCAGCGACCAGGTCCAGCTGATGCGGGCCTACGACGAACTCTTGCAGAAATACGCACCACCATCGCTGCTGGTCAATGCAAGCGGATTGCTGCTTCATGCGTTCGGTGCAGCGAGTTCGTACTTCAAGCCGATCTCAGGTCGCACGACGATCGACGTGACCGAACTGGTTTTCGACGAGCTCCGATTGCCGCTCATCAGCGGACTGCAGCGCCTACAGCGCGAGCGAAAGAACCTCTCGTACCACGGCGTGCGCATCAGCCAAAGTGGCGATGACGACGACATCGCCGTCGACGTCCACCTGGCCCCCGTGTCAGGGTCCGGCGGATCAGCAACGGTGCTGATCACCCTCGAAGAGTCCGAAGCGAGCAAGCGCACCGTCGACACGACATCCACCCCTGTCGACCCGCTGGAGTGGAACCAGGCAGTACCAGCTCACCTCAAAGAACTCGAAGCCGAGTTGCGCTTCGCGCAAGAGAATCTGCAAACGACCGTCGAAGAACTCGAAACAACCAACGAAGAGCTCCAGGCCACGAACGAAGAACTCGCAGCGTCGAACGAAGAGCTGCAGAGTTCGAACGAGGAACTGCACTCGGTCAACGAGGAGCTGTACACCGTCAACAAGGAATACGAGTCGAAGATCGAGGAACTCACCCAGCTCACCGATGACGTCGAGAACCTGCTCGAGAGCACCCGGATCGGCACCATCTTCCTCGACAGGAACCTCCGGATTCGCAAGTTCACCCCCGCCGCAGCCGACGAATTCAACTTGCTCGCGCAAGACATCGGACGACCGATTTCGCACCTCAGCCACAACATCGAGGTCGATGGTTTCAGCGACCTCCTCCACCAGGTGCTCGACACCGGCCGCCCGCTCGAGTTCGAAGCCGAACACAACAACGGCCAGTGGTACCTGATGCGGCTCCACCCGTACTTCGCTCAGCGCATCGTCCAAGGCGTGGTCATCACCCTGATCGACATCGGGACGTTGAAGCACGTGTCGGCCAGCTTGGCTCGCAGCAACGCTGATCTGCGCAGCTTCGCCTATGGCGTGTCGCATGACATGCAGGAGCCCGTTCGGGTCATCACCAACCTGGGCGACGTGCTCGTGTCCCGGCTGGCGGGCGAGGCCGACGGCGACACAGAACTCACCTTCTTGCTCGACCAGGTCAAGACCGCATCCGATCGGTTGCGGGCAATGCTCGATGCAATGCTCATGTTCTCGCGTGTCGACACACGAGGCGGCGAATTCGAACGTTGCTCGTTGAACGACACCGTCGGCGAGATCCTGCGGCGTCGCGAGGCCGAACTCGATGCCGCTCACGCGAGCATCGAAGTCGGCGACCTTCCCACTGTGGTGGGCGAGACCGTGCAGCTGTCGTGGCTGTTCGGCGAGCTGATCACCAACTCACTGAAGTTCAGAAGCGACTCCGCAGTACGGATCTCGATCTCGGCGACCACCCACAACAACGAGATGGTCCGCGTGACCGTGTCGGACAACGGCACCGGTATTCCGATCGGACAGCGACACGCCGTGTTCGATCTGTTCAAGCGGCTCCGGGAACGTGGTGATGCACCCGGAGTCGGTGCCGGCCTCACCATCGCGCGGCGCATCGTCGACCACCACGGCGGCGAAATCTACGTCGACGGCCCGATCGAAGGTGGCGCGGCGATCTCGTTCATCCTGCCACTCGTCGGCCACGTACCCAGCGAACCCACCGAGGTGACATCGTGATCTCAACGACGCAACTCCTCGTTGTCGACGTCGGCAACGGCGACCTTGCCGTACTGAACAACCTGCTTGCTGACGACCGAACGCATACGTTCGAACTGACCTCCATTGACGGCGACGATGCAGCCGACCTCATACGGTCCACCACCGTCCCGTTCGATGCAATTCTGGTTGGGCGACGCGACGTCCACAGCTCCGCAACTCGCCTGGTCAAACGTCTCCGATCGGTCGCTGACGAACAACCCATTCTGATGTGCTCGGAGTTCTTCGACGATCGGTCGGACGCCGAAATGGCCGCAGCCGGCATCGATGCCATGCTCCCCAAGACCGTCTGGAGCGCGGAGACGCTGGTCAACACCATTGGATTCTCGATCGAGGTCGCCAAGCAGCGACATCAGCAACGGCGCGATCCGTTGACCGGTCTCCCGAACCGAGCCGTGTGGTCCGACCGCCTGCATCACGCAATCGAACGGAGTCGGCGGTCGGGGCTGTCCTACGCCGTCTTGGCGATCGACGTGGACGACTTCAAGAGCGTGAACGACGCACTCGGACACGATGGAGGCGATGTCTATCTGAAAGAAATCGCCGCTCGTCTGCGTTCGACGGTCCGGAACGAAGACACGGTTGCACGCAGCGGCGGCGACGAGTTCTCCGTGTTGATCGAGAACCTCGCCCACCCTGAACTCGCTGTACAGGTCGCGGAGAAGCTGATCACAGAGATCAGCACGCCGATCACCATCGAGCGCTCCATCATCCCGGTCACCATCAGCGTTGGGGTGTCCGTTGCGGGCGGGACCGGACGCGAGTTGAGCGGTGAGTGGGTCGAAAAGTCTGCAGATGCTGCGCTGTATCGGGCAAAGCAGGGCGGAAAGAACCGACTGACCCTGTTCACCGACGATCTCGACGCCGAACTGCTTGCGGCATTCGAACTCGATGAGCAGGTCGCGCATGCAGTCAGGCACAACGACTTCACGCTGCACTACCAACCGATCATCGACCTCGGGCGAGGGCGACTCGACGGGTTCGAAGCGCTGCTTCGATGGGAAACCGGCCCCGGCCATGGTGAATCACCAGGCAAGTTCGTGCCGATCCTCGAGCGCCTCGGCTTGATGGACGCCGTTGGACGGACCGTGTTCACCGAAGCAATCAGCCAGCTCGGACGTTGGCGCCGCGCGTCCGGCGAGGCGTTGTCCATGCACGTCAACCTGTCGGCCTCCCAGATCGTCGACGCCGACCTCACGACGTTCCTCCTCGACGCCTTGGAAGCCCAACGCGTGCCACCTGAGGCGCTCGTGATCGAGTTGACCGAATCGATGCTGTTCGAGCATCAGGTAGCCCTCGATCGAGCGTTTGCGGAGCTGCGAACAGCAGGAATCCGATTCTCGATCGACGACTTCGGGACCGGGTACAACTCACTGGTCAACCTCAAGCGGTTCCGTCCCGACCAAATCAAGATCGATGGCGAGTTCATCGACCAGATCGCCGATTCTCCCGTCGACATGGCCATCGTGAGGGCACAGGCGATTCTTGCGGCCAGTCTTGGCATGAGCATCGTCGCCGAGTGCGTCGAATCCGATCACCAGCTGCTGGCGCTGCGTGACGTCGCCACGACGCTGCTGGCTCAGGGCTACCACTTCGGTCGGCCGATGTCGACGGTTGAAATCGAGCAGAGCTTCCACCCGTTTCGACGCCTCATCGACACCGACCAATCAACGCTGCGCAACCGGGCGCTCCCGCTCAGGAGGCCCGCTGCCCGGCCAGCCGAACGCGCGGTGTCGTAGTCGACCCGTTCGTCGTCAGCAGGCGTCGGTGATCGCGTCGGTGATGGCGGGGAGCACGTCGAACAGGTCGCCGATGATCTCAAAGTCGGCTTTCACGACCATGTTCGCAGCGGAGTCGGTGTTGATCGCCAGGATCTTCTTGGCCGCCTTCGCTCCGACCCAGTGCTGAATCGCGCCGCTGATGCCGCAGGCGATGTAGAGCTGCGGAGCGATGCGCGTGCCGGTCTGTCCGACCTGGTCAGCATGCGGACGCCAGCCGTTGTTCGTGACCGCACGGCTGCAACCCACCACACCACCGAGCTTCGCAGCGAGCGCTTCGAGCACATCGAACCCCTCAGCAGAACCCACGCCGCGACCGCCCCCGATGACCACCGGAGCCGTTGCGAGCGTGACTCCTTCGGACATGATGATTCGGTCCTGGATCGTCGTGGCGGTGACCGATGCGGGAAGCGACACGGTCATGGGATGAACGACAGCAACGGCGCCGGCTGCCACCGGTGCTGCGTCGATCGCATGCGGCGCAACCGACACGATCGGCATCGACGACGCCAGCCGAGCGTCTTCGTTCAACGAGCCGCCCCACTGCACGCGGGTCATCTCCCAGTCGTCGGCGACCTTCACGGACAGACAATTCGCAACGAACGGCAGGTCGAGTTCGCCAGCAGCCCAGGCCAACACCTCGTTGCCACGATCTGAACCCGAGGCAACGAGGGCACTCGGCTCGAGCGCAGTCACCGCAGCGGCGACGACGGCACCGTAGGCATCTGGGCCGTAGTCGGTCAGCGCAGCGTCCGTCACATGATGGACCACGCTTGCGCCGTGAGCTGCGCACTCATCGGCAAGGCCCGCTGCGTCCTGCCCGATCACGAGCGCCTCCACAGCAATGTCGCCCTGCGCCGCGATGTCGACGGCGAATGCAAACGCCTCGAGCGTTGCGTCGACCATCTGCCCTCGGTCGTGTTCGACCACCACGAGCACGCTCATGGCAGCACCCCCAGCTCGTTCAGCAGTTCCACGACCTTCGATGCCGCATCGGGTCCTTCGCCGAGGATGATTGTCTCGGACACCTTCTCCTCGGGACGGTTCAAACGAACTTTCGACTGACCACCGGGTGCTGCATCCGACGACATCGACTCGACGGCGAGCTTCTTCGAGGCGAGCCGACCTCGCATCGTCGGATAGCGGGGCCACGTGATGCCCTCCTTCACCCCGATCGCACACGGCATGGGCAACTGGTAGACCTCGAAGCCACTGTCGGTCTCGCGGCGAGCTTCGAGAACGTCGCCCGATTCCGAGACCTCGACGCCCTTGATCGCATTGACCATCGGACGACCGAGCGCTCGGGCCACTCGGATTCCGACCTGGAAACCTCCGGTGTCTGCGGACTCGTTGCCGAAGATCATCACGTCGAACACGCCGTCCGCCTCCTCGATCGAACGGATCGAATCCGTGAGCGCACGAGCCGTGCGCTGAGGGTCCCAGTCCATGGAATCGACCTCGACCAGCGTGGCCTTGCTGATGCCGATCGATGCCGCCCAGCGGCACTGCTCGTCCGCCTCGGCGGTTCCGAGAGTGAGCACATGCGACTCGCCGCCATGCGTCTCCACCAACTGGACAGCCAGTTCGAGCGCACACTCCTCGTGAGGCGACATCGTGTGACCAAGATTCGTCGCGTCGACGGCTTGCCCATCGTCGGTGATGTTGATCTTCGCGCCAGGTGCAGGCACGCGCTTCACACAGACCAGGACTCTCATGTCGTACTCACTCGTTTCAACATGGTCGATCGCCTCAGCCCTTGAGGCGGGTGTTGTCGGGATCGAACGGACCGTCAGTACCGACGACGGTCACCGGGAAGAACTCGTTCATGTACATCGTTTGAAGCTTCGTACCGGGTACGGCGAGCTCGCGAGGCACGTAGCCCATCAGGACCATCTTTGCGACCGACGGGCCGTAGCCCGCCGTGGTCACGCGGGCAGGACGGTTGTGGCTGTCCATGAGCGTGTTGCCATCGAGGTCACAGATCGGCTCGTTGCCACCCTGCATCCAGCGAATGCGACCCTGCGAATCGGTCTGATCATCGACCGTCATGGTCACCATCAGCACCTCGGGGTCACCGGCTTCACGAGCAGCGAGGTACGCCTCCTTGCCAATGAAGTCTGCCGACTTCACCTTGGGGCGAGCGAGGCCAGCTTCGAGCGGGTTGTACTCGCTCTCCAATTCGGCGCCCTGCAGGCGGTATCCCTTCTCGATGCGACCCGACGTGCCGTACACACCGCCACCGGTGGCGCGGATTCCGAGGTCTGCACCTGCGTCCATCAGCTCGTCCCACAGCTTCGGTGCGTCGTCCCACGCCACGTAGATCTCCCAGCCGGTATCGCCGACGTAGGAGATGCGGAACAGCGTGGCTGCCACTTCCGTGCCACCGAGGTTCAAGGTGACGTTGGTGAGCGAGCCGTATGAGGAACCGTTGTGCGAGAGATCGGCGTCGGTGAGTTTTGCTAGCGTGGCTGGAGCATTCGGACCCCACAGACCGAGGGTGGAGATCTCGAGGGTGCGGTCGGTCACCGTGACCGAGCCATCTTTGGGCATGTACTTCTTCATCCACGACAGGTCGCGCCCGCCGTCGAACACACCGGTCACGACCATGACCTTGTCCTCGTCGGTGCGATGCATCGTGAGGTCGGAGTGGAACCCACCATCGGGAGTGAGCCATGGGGTGTAGGTGGCACGGCCGACTGGGCCGACCTTGTTGACGCACAGGTAGTCCGCGAATTCGATGGCCCCGGGCCCTGAGATCTCGAACTCCTGGAACGCCGACAGGTCGACGAGGCCGACGTTCTCACGCATATTCAGATGCTCGCCAACCGTGATCGGGCTCCACCAGCGGTTGTCCCATTCCACCTCTCTCTCAGCGACGTCGTAGCGAGCAACCAAGTCCTCATTGGCGCCATACCACTGCGGCCGTTCCCACGTTCGGGCCTGGAAGAAGAAGGCATCGAGCGCTTGCTGACGCTCGAACAGCGGACTCACCTGCAGGTTGCGGCGGTTCTCCCACTGCTCGGCGGGGTGCACGATGCCGTAGGTCTTGTTGAAGTGTTCCTCGGCGCGGCTCCAGATGTGTTCGTCGTTGCGTTCGTGGTCGTAGAAGCGAGCGATGTCGGCGCCGTGCGCATCGATCACGCGCGGGTAGCCGTAGGTCATCCACTCGGCGACGACCTGAGCCATCCCCGGGCCTTCTTTCACCCACACCGCCGCTGCCGACCACAGGTTGCGCACTTCGGTGGTTTCCCCGAGGCACGGCATGGCATCCGGCGTGAGCGACAGCAGACCGTTGATGGCGTACTTGATCTCGGCGTCACCGAGCATGTCCATCAGCTCGATCGCTTCTTCCATCTGCTGGTCGAAATCATCGGGGGTGAACGGCATCTCGGTGGGGCTGAGTGCGGCCTCCTCGTTGGACGGGATGTCGTCGGGATGATGCAGGATCGGACGGTGCGCATAGGAGCCGACCTCCATCGATCCGGACGACTGACGCTCGTAACAGAACGTGTCCATGTCGCGAACGATCGGGTAGCTGATCTCGCTGTTGGTCTCAGCCAGTACGTCCATCGGGCCCACATCGGCCATCTGGTGCACGGCGGGAACCAGCGGGATCGTGGCGCCTGCCATGTTCGCGATGCGGTTCGACCAAACGCCGCAGGCAACAACGACATACTCGGCCTCGATACGACCCTTGTCGGTCACCACAGCAGTGACCTTCGCAAGGCCGGTGCCGGGCTCGTCTTCTGTCTCCACATCGAGCACCTCGGTGTTGGCAAACACCTTCATGCCCGTCTTCTCGATTGCTTCGTTGCGGAAGAGTGTGCCGGTGTCGAGCGAGTCGACCACGCTGACGGTCGGGCAGTGGAAGCCGCCGAGGATCACGTCTTCGGAGATGAACGGCACGAGTTCTTTGATCTGCGCGGGGGTGAGCATCTCGGCATCGACACCCCATGCTTTGGCCGAGGTCATCCGGCGATCGAACTCGTCCATGCGCTCCTGGGTGCGAGCCACTTCGATACCACCGGAATCGACGCTGCGCTCCACATCGCGGTACTGGTTCGCGCTCTGCACACCGAGCAGCGCCATCTCCTTGTTGTGGTCGACCGGGAAGATGAAGTTGGACGCATGCCCAGTCGAGCCCCCTGGGTTCGGGAGCGGGCCCTTGTCGAGCAGCACCATGTCGGTCCACCCCAGCCGAGCCAAATGCCCGGCCAAGCAGTTGCCGACGATGCCGGCACCGATGATGACGACCTTTGCGGTGGTCGGAACTTCTTGCTCGCTCATGGATGACTCCGGTTCGAAGAGACGGCGGAGATCCAAGAAGTGCCGGACACGTTTCGGACTCTGCGCTTGACAGTGGTGATATATCAACAGAGTATGAGCGACATGTCAACTGCGAACTCGTCACCGCCCTCGCTTGCCGAGCGCGCCTACGACGAGATCCGCAGGATGATCATCCGGCTCGACCTGGCACCGGGTGACGTCGTTCGCGAGGTCGACCTGCAAGCCGCTCTCGATATGAGTCGTACTCCGATTCGCGAAGCTCTTCAGCGCCTCGCACGAGACCACTTCGTGACGGTGATCCCGCGGCGTGGCATGTTCGTGAGCGCCATCGAATTCGATGAGCTCGCGATGCTCTACGAAACCCGAGCGATCATGGAGCCGTACGCGGCGCGCCTCGCCACGCAGCGAGGAACAGCGTCTGACTGGAGCGAGATGGCCGAAGTGTTGGCCGAAACCGAAGTGCCCGGCAAGCAACCCATCGAGCTCCTCGAACTCGATCGCCGATGCCACGAAATCATCTGGCGCGCGTCAGGCAACCGCTTCTTGACCACCACGCTCGACACGCTGTACGCACAGAGCGATCGGCTCTGGCACATGTACCTGTCCGACGTCCACGACATGCACCATGCCGTCGATGAGCACGCAGCGATTCACGCGGCGCTGCGCACCGGTGACGGCGACACCGTGGCCCGGCTCATCGAAGGCCACGTCAACTCCTTCGATGCCCAGGTCCGCGCTGCGGTGACCGACCGACTGAACGCCCCGTTGACCGCCTCGAGTTGATCGTTGGACGGCGCGCGCCTCAGCACGACACAGCGTTGCCTGCGCCGGCGAACAGTGAGCGCCTCAAGCAGCGAGACGCTTGCGGCCAGCCGCTGACGGAGCGAACAGGAAGCCGGCCGACGCCATCACCACGAACATCACGATGACGGTCATGTTGCGCCCGGCAGGCGATGACTCTTCCTGTTCGAATACCACGGCACGGACCGACGTGATCTGCTCACCGTCGCATGACACGTCGATCACGTGGTCACCGAGGCCGAGCGATGACGGTTCGATCTGATCGACGCGGTCCTGGCGCTCCCCGTTCACGGCGATGACGAGTTCGCCAGCACAGTCGACATCGACGGGAATCGGGTCACCGATGTCGACATAGATGTCCTCCGGGACTTCGGTCTCGGTGATGACTGCAGGCGGATCATCGGGTTCGGGCACGGTGGTGGCAGCCGGTTCGTCGCTCGGCGGCACGGACGCTGGCGGCTCGGCCTCGACTGGCGGCTGCGAGGGCGGCGGCGCAGTGTCGGCCGGCTCGTCGAGCGGTGGCTCCGCAGCGGGCACCGTGGTCGTCGTCACGACGCCGACGGTCACCGTGGCGACGGGGGTGATCGGCGCGAGCGGCGCCGCAGGGGTGGTCGTCGCTGGTGTGCTCGTCGGCGAGACGGTCGTGGTGGGAACGTTCGTCGGCGGCACCCCAACAGGGAGCGTCGTGGGTGTGGTGGGCGCCGGCACCGGTGTTGAAACGGTCGTCGACACCGGGCTGGTCGGTGTCGTGTTGGTCGGCGTCGTGGTGGTTGTCGGGGCCGGGACGGTCGGTGGCGCAACGGTGACATAGGTCGTGATGAACGTGCAGCGCCAGGTGTCGCCACCGGGCACCGTCACACTCACACGTTGCGGGTTCGCAAGCGAGAGTGCTGACGTGAAGGCGCCGGTGGACGACCCGCCAGCGGCTCGCAACGGCGTCGAGACATCACGACACGAACCGCTCACCGAGTCGGCGCCGCGCAGATCATCCAGTGCCACCGTCAACGACTGACCGGCGGCAACGGCGGCCATCGAGTTGGCTCCTGCACTCAGCGACACCGATGCGTTTCCTGCGATGACCTGTGAGATCGAGAAGGGCCAGTCCGTCACCGTGGTGACACCGTTCACGATGTGTTCGACTTCGAGCACCCCGGCGGAGCTGGTGAGGTCGCATCGAACCGTCGAGCTGATGTTGGTCAACGACACCGAGCCGGTTCCGCTCACCCCTCCGCAGCTGAACGAGTTGGCAAAGCGGTCCGAGCCCGAACCGGCACCGAGGAGCAGGTCGCTGCCGTCGGCGACGAACACCGAGAACGAGCCATTCGCACTGAGGAACTCGGAGCGACCGAGTGCGGATGCGGACGCAACGAACTGGGATCGAGTGGGTCCGACGAGCGACAGAGACGACGAGCCAGGACCGAACTGCGCGCTGAGTGCGAACCCACTGGGTTCTGGAATCTGGTCATCGAACGCGAACTCGCCATCGAGATCCACGAAGAAGCCCGCCAGATCGTCCGGCACCGCGAGATCACCGAGATCGATGACGCTGTTCACGATCACTTCTTGCACCGGGGGCCCAGCATCGAAGTTGAAGACGTCGCAGAAGTAGCTCTCGGTCAGGTTCGTGATCGTGATGAAATCTGATGGCTCGTACGGTCCGGTGGAGGGTCGGGTGGGGCCGGTAGCGGTTTGCACCGTGCAATCGATCTCCGTGCCGTACGGGCCGGCGTCGACCTCACCCAGGTCGATGCTTTCACCCAACGGCACCACGAGGGTGGTCTGATCGCCGTCGCTCAGCGAGAAGTCACCGGAGTAGTCGATCACCGGGCTGACGTTGAAGTCGAACAGGTCGAAGCCACCGATGACAAACGCCACCAGTTGCTTTTCGACGGTCAAGGTGCGTGCGGAAAACGTCACCGTGCAGGTGGTGTCGGCGACCATCGTGAACGTCGATGTGACATTCACGACCGGTGAAGCCGCTGCCCCGCAATCGATCGAGGTGCGGAACAACCCGACCCCTGCGAGATCGTCGATCTCCGCGAGGTTCACCTGCGAACCGCTCTGCACCTCGACGGTGGCGGAGTCGCCGTTGCCGAGCGTGTAGGTCCTCGACGTGCCCGGCGTGGTCGCACCTTGGACACCCGGCCCGCTGACATCAGTGAGGAAGCTGAACCCGGTCGACAGGTCGACGGCACCCGTGTCGACAACAGCATTGATCGTCAGGTCGAACGGCCCGGTGTCAGGGAACGATCGGAACTCGCACGTGATCTGTTCCCCGAGGGCCGCACTCACGAAGAGCGCAGACGGCGTGGCACTGAGCGGCGTGTATGGCACCGCTGTGTCGAAGAGTGGAACGGTGCAGGTGGGCACCGACGACACCAATCCAGCCGGCGCCGTACGCGTCGCAGCAACGCTGACACCAGGTTCCAGATACACGGTCTGGCGTTCGGAATCGCCGAGTTCGAACGCTGCCGGACCGGACACGATGCCTGTGACGGGCAGGAGAACGAACTGCGTGTCGTCCACTCCGAGCCCGGCAGGAACGCGTTCTTCGATGATCGTGAGCGATGGCAGGGGCACGTGCGTGAAGGTGCACAGGATCGCTTCTCCATCAGCCGGCGTGTACGTGATCGATGAGCCGCCCGTGGCAACGACCGTCGATCCTTCGAGACACTCCGAACTGGTGCGATAGCCGATGCCCGCAACCTGGCCCACCGTGATCGGGTCACCTGCGGTGGTGGTGACCGACGTGGTGTCTCCGTTGCGTTGCGAGAAGGTCGCCGAGTCGGGCGCGATGACCGCCGCGGCGGGCACGACGGCGTAGTCGATCTCCTCGGAGTTCGCGGGATCGATCACCGTCTCTACGTCGAGTGTTGCCGAGGTTGCGGTGACCGCCGTGTTCACGAAGCGACACGTGTAGTCGAAGCCGGGCGACACGAAGAAGCCCGGGTCCAAGTTGTCGGTCAGGTCGAACAGCGATCCGGTCGAGACGCAGTCGGACTGGGTGGTGTACCCCGCAACCGGGATCTGCTGGATGGTGATGAAACCCGGGTCGACGCCGCGAGACCCGATGTCACCGTCGACCTGGCTGAAGTTGGCGGTGCCCGATGTGAGCAATCCAGGTGGGTCGATCTCATAGCTGAACGACTGCGGGTCGCCGGTCGGATCGGTGATGGTCTCGATCCGCACGATCGCCGGCGTCGTGCTCGGCGAGTTCACGAGCGTGCACACCACGTCGGTGTCGGGAGCATTCCCCGTCGCGGTGTCGAGCGTGAAGGTGGCGGATCTGAACGAGTTGCCGTCGTCGCCCGAGAAGGTGCCGGCGGTGCGCGTGATTCCCGAGGTGATGCCGGAGAGGCACCCGACAGATGCCAACTCGTAGTCGGTGTTGGTCCCGGTCTCGGTGACGACGTAGTCGCCCAGCGCCACGTTGTCGATGAGTAGCCCTGGACCTCCGTCGAAGATCGTGCCGCTGCCGATGACGAAGTCACCCTGACTCACACTGACGAAGTAACTCTCGAAGTTGTCGGGCTCCTCGTTCTTCAAGATCGTGATCGATCCGGCGCCGGCGGGGAAGGGATCGGCTGCCAGCAGCGTGCAGCGCACGGTCTCGCCGAGAATGGTCGGGAAGGTGATCGTCGTCGTGGTCGAGGAGACCGCGTCACAACCCCACGCGAGTTCGAGACCCTGATCATTGATGAGCTGCAGTGTGTGGTCGCCAGCGAGCGGATCGAGGAGCACCGTTGCCGACGACCCGGTTGCCGGGAACGTCAGCGTGTCGATCGGTCCGGACGGTCCGGTGACCGACACCTGGAAGTCTGCGAGACCTGATGCGTCGAACACGTTCGGCGAGACATTGAGTGACACCGACGGCGGGCCGGACGGTTCGACGACGAAGCGGCACACGAGATCGGTTCCTGGCGGCGGGAACGGGAACGACACCACCGTTGAGGTGGTCCGAAGCGAGGTGGTGAAGTTCGTGTATGCCTGGACGGCGCCACCTGCGAGGAGTTCGTTGCACTCGACGCCGGTCAGATCCCAGCCAGCGGTTTCGGACCGAGTGAGCGATGGCTCGACGAAACCCCCGGCGCCGAAGGTGAGGAGTTGACTCTCGCCATCCAAGAGGCTCCAGCTGTTCGGCCCGATGAATCGCGTGAAGCGACTCTTCGAGTAGTCCGCCGCCGGAGCTGCGGGATCGTTGGGAACGACGTCTTCGACCACGGTCAACGTGGGCGGGATCGTGTGGGTGATGACGCACCTGAACGCAGCACCCGGTGTGTCGATGCGCAGCGATGCTGCGAGTCCAGAGCCGCCAGCGAAGTTCCCACCTGCGTCGAAGCACGAGGTGTTCGATTGCGTGTCGGCTGGCGTGGCTCCCGCTGCGACACTGGCAATGTCGATCCGGAACCCGGGCACCGCGTCGAACGTTCGACTCACGCCGTTCGAGGAGCGGAACGAGCCAATCGCGTGAACACCGAAGAAGTTGTAGTTCAGCGTCGTGTCGAACTCGACGAGGCCGTCGGGGTCACCTTCCACGACGGTCTCGACGGTCACGGTCGGGGGGTTCGAGTTGTCGACGACGACCACGCAGTCCATCGTTGCTTCAAGCGGATCGAGCGTCGGCGTGAACGTGACCAGTGTGCTGGTTTGCGTCGGTGTGATGTCACCGGTGCATTCCCAACGGAAAACGAATTCCGGTGTGAAAGGAGACCCCGCCCCGATCCGGACCGCATACGGAGTACCGACCCGCCGCACGAGCGGCCCCGAGACTTGGCCATCGACGAGGTCGAGTGACGTCCCACCGATGAAGTTGCGCAAGTTCACCCCGAACGGGCCGGTGTAGTTCCATCCGCCGGTGACCTGCAAACCCAGCGTCCAGACCGTTTCGGTCGGAATCGAGACGACGTTGCGGGGCGTGACATCCAGCGTCGTGGTGGTCAGCTTCGGATCGACCGTCGTGGTGGTCGTGGTGGTCGTGGTGGTGTCGGCAACGGTGATTGGGCTGACGGTGGTCGAGGTCGCCGGGGCATCGGTCGTCGGTGTCGCAGCGTTCGGGTCGGTAGGACCATTCGCGCTTCCTGCTGGGTCTGACGTTGAGGTAGAGGTCGAGGCTGGCACGTCGGTCGCTGGGTTCGTCGCTGGACTTGTGTTCGACGAGATGGTGGTGCTGGTTCCGGTGGCTGGCGCGTCCGTCGTGACCGAAACGCTCGTCGTTGGCAGCGGCGGTGTCGTGGTTGCGGGATCAGACGACGAAGTGGATGCTGGAACGGTGGAACTCGGCGCAGTGACGGGATCGGTCGCCGGTGCGTCGGTGACTGGGGCTGCGGTATTGGGCGAGACCGTGCTGGGCGAGACCGTGCTGGGCGAGACAGTGCTGGGCGGAGCAGTGCTGGGCGGAGCACTCGTAGTGGGGGGTGACGCCGTAGTGGGAGGCGACGTCGTCGGTGGCGGTGCAGTGATGACCGCCGGCGCTGGATCGGGTTCGAACGCGGGAGCCTCTTGCGCAAACGCGACAACGGACGGCCCGAGGCCGATCGGTAGGGCGGCGAGGCACGCGAACGCACGCGTGACAACGTGGCGTGGCCGCTGAGCGCTCCGCTGCATTCCCATGCGCACAACACTAGAGAACCCGCGTGAACCTGGCGTCAACAGCGTGTCAGAGGGCGTTTGCATCGCCCGGGCGACATGGCTTACCACCTGGTTGACGGTGCATTCACACCCGAACATTACGGTGTGCACCGTGAGTACTTCGGGGCCTGACCTCTCGCCTTTGTTGCCCGGTTACACGGTCGAGCGTGAACTCGGCCGCGGCGCAATGGGCGTGGTCTACCTTGCGCGTCACGAGTCACTGGGACGACTGGTCGCAGTGAAGGAACTGCAAGGCCTGCTCGCTGCCGACCCGGCAACCCGTGCACGGTTCGTCGTCGAGGCCAAGGTGATGGCCGCACTCGATCATCCCCATGTGGTGCCGGTGTACGACTTCATCGAACGTGATGACCGCTGTGCGCTCGTGATGGAGCAGCTCCCTGGCGGCACGGTGTGGGATCGCTTCGTCGAGCACGGCGTCACCATGCCCCATGCCGCAGCGATCACGCTCGCCACGTGTTCGGCCATGCAGCATGCTCACGACAGCGGAGTGCTTCACCGCGACGTAAAACCCGAGAACTTGATGTTCGATGGCGCCGGATCGATGAAGGTCACCGACTTCGGAATCGCTCGAGTCGTGAACGGTGCGAGCACCAAGGCAACCGCTGCCGGTTCGGTGCTCGGCACGCCGGCGTACATGGCGCCCGAGCAAGCCGAGGGCAAGACCGTGGGCGCCGCGGTCGACGTGTATGCCACCGCGACCATGTTGTACGAGATGCTGTCCGGGCGTCTCCCGTTCGAGCGCACCGAATCGTTGACGGGAATGCTGACCCAGCGGATTCTCAACGATCCGATCGAGCTCGCGACCGTGGCACCGCACGTTCCTGCTGCAATCGCCGACGCAACGATGCGTGGCCTGGTTCGCGATGTGAATCAACGCACACCCACCGCGGAGGCCTTCGGGCGCGAGATTGCCGAAGCAGCGGCAGGTGCATGGGGTCCGAGTTGGCTGGATGCTGCCGACATCGTGGTGGATGGCTCCGACGTGATCCAGCGAGCGGCACGCGCGACCGGACCGGGCACCGCACCGACAGACGGGCGCTCCACCATGACCCCGGGTACCACGAGCCCGACGGACCCAACACGGGCCTCGGACACGGTCTTGCCGAATCAGGTATCGAGCGAAACCGATCCGGTCGCTCCCGAGGACGCTCCTGCATCTCAACCGGCACCGACCTCGACACCGAACGCGGCTCCGGCACCGAATGCTGTACCCGCACCCGCACCAGATGTTGCGGTCAAGCCAGCGGCGACCGACCGAGACATCGGCCGAGCCCGCGCCGACCAGATCGATCAGTTGGTCGACATCTCCGAGATCCTCAAGGCACCCGCTCGCCCCGTCGCCCAGTACTTGATCGCAGCGGCATTGTTCGTGGCAGGGTGCGCGTGGGCATGGCTCGGAAGCGGTTCGGGCACGACGTCGGTGCTGGTTGAACCGGGCTCACCCGCGGCCAACATCACGATCAACGGCGCTGGGCTCGACGTCCAGCCGATCGAGTTGGACCTGACCGAACCCATCGTGCTCGGCGGGCTCCCCGAGAATGGAGCGGTCCGCTATGCGATCGACTTCGAGCAGCTCGGTGCACCCATCGGCTCAGCAACGAGCGGCATTGCAGATCTGGCGACGCCACTCGACACTGGCTTCCTCGGTCGAATCACATCGGGAGCACTCGACGCGACCATCACGGTCGTCGATCCGGATGGCGACGCGATCCCCGTCGAGGTCGCCTCGTTCGCCGCAGCGGCAACCAATCCCTGGTTCCTCAGCGCCGCCGGAATCATCTCGCTGATCCTCACGCTGTTCGCTGCCGCCGGCATCGAGTCATACCTGCGAGCGTTCCGCCGAGGCAAGGGTCGAATCACGACGTTTGCCGGGCTGCTCACCAGCGGTGCGCTCCTCGGTGGGGCCGGGGCGGTGGCGTGCACGATCGTGTTTGCGACTCAGCGAACCATCGTCGGAATCGCCGGTCCCGCCGCACTCTGCGCTGCGGGGGCAGTCGCACTCGGTCTCGCCACGAGAGCCAATCGGAAACGGCGGCGCGCAGCCCGTCAAGAACTCCGCCACACCGCCATCAAGGCACTGGCCAAGCAATGAGCGCTCAGGGCTCTTCGGCTCGCGTCACCCGACGATCAGAGACGCGCCCAGTCCATTGGGTAGACGATTGCGTCGCCGATGCCTTTCAGATGCACCGACCGCGGCTCGCCGAACACGATGTCGCCGCGCGAGACAATGATCTCCTTGCTCAGCGACGACACCAGGATCTCGCCGCCGTCAGCGAGGTTCGCAACGCGTGCGGCCACCACCACGTGTTGACCAAAGAGGTCGCCGTCAGCATCGGCCAACACCTCACCGGTGTGCATGCCGATTCGGATTCGAACCGCCCGTTCGGGATGCGCACTCGAGTGGACCATGAGATCGCGCTGCACGTCCATCATGCAATCGAGTGCCCGTCGAGCGCCAGGGAACGACAGCATGAAGCCATCGCCCTGGTTCTTGATGATCGTCCCGCCGAACTCCTTGACGCGGTCGGCAACGATGCGGTTGTGCACCCCGAGCACCTCGAACCACACCTGGTCACCGAGTTCCACGTTGCGTTCGGTGGACGACTCGATGTCGCTGAACACGATGGTCACCGTGCCCTGGTCGACCGGCAACGAACGGACGTCGACGCCGTCATCTTGCGCACGGGCCGCAACGATGTCGATCGACGTACGACGAAACTCGGCGCTGCTCGGCTCGGGTCGCTGCACGGGAAACGAAGTGACGGGCGGAGGCGGACTGCCGATCGGACCCGGTGGCGGTGTGCCGCTCGGATCAGGTCTCGGAGCAGATGGCGCAGCGGCAACCTGACCACTCACGATCGTCCGCGTGGGGTCGACTGCTTCGGTGGCACCCGCCACCATGGTGCCGCGCCCGACTCCACCACTTCGCACCGTCTGATCGTCGGGAACGTCGAGGCGGATCGTGGTCTCGCCGCACTGCACCACGTTGCCGGGAGCCAGAGCGACGGGAGTCGCGAGACGTCGACCGTCGATCATCGATCCGTTGGTACTGGCAAGATCCGTCACGATCACGCGCCCGTCCGCCACATCCAGCGACAAGTGCCGGCGCGACACCTGAGGGTCGGCGAGCAAGAGACCATCGCACTCACGACCCACTGTCAGCGGCCCGCGGACCGACACATACAGTGTTGTTTGATTCGGTTGTTTGATCTCGACGACCGGATGCACCTCCCAATCGTAGAAGACGAACCGACCCCACCCGTCACCACCGGAGCCGACCGACCGTCGAACACTCCGACATCACCCCATTCGGAGACGACACGATGATCACCTCACGAGACGAGAAATCACCAACGAGCGCCGGGCATCGGTGGAAAGTGAAGGTCGGCGCAATCGTCGCCGCGGCGGTGATGCTGGGCGCGTGCGGACCGAGTTCGTCCGATGCGATCGAGATCGATGCAGCCATCGACGGCATCTCGCTCGATGCTGCGGATGCATCGGATCCACTGCCGCTGTCGACCGAGGAATCTGAGCTCGTGTTGACGATGACCAACGTGAGCAACGCCCCACAGGCCATTCGATACCTCCGTCTGGAAGGCGAGATGGTCGGCCTGACGTTCCTCACGTACACGACTCGCGTCGGAGTCGAACTGGCTCCGGGCGAGCAGCGCACCGTTGCGGTCCCGCTCGACTTCTTCGACATCGACACGCAAGCCCATGGCTTCTTACGCTCCAAGCTCGCCCTATATGCGCCGGGCGCCGATCGAGAACTGCTCGGCACCGACGAGTTCGCGGTCGACGTCCGCGGGAGCGTCACCTCCACGATGGCACTGTTCGCGGTGCTGTTGCTGATCGTCACGGCCGCCTCGCTCTTCGTCAATCTCACAGGACTCGCACGTCGGACGCTGCCCCCGAACCGGTTCCGGCGAGCCTTGCGATTCGCAGCATCCGGCCTTGGTGTGGGCCTCCTGCTGACCGTTGCATTCTCCGTGCTTCGGGTCTTCCCGCTGCCGTCGGTTGCGTGGTGGCCGCTGCTGGTCATCCCCACCGCCGTGGCATTCGCTGCGGGCTACGTCGCCCCGGGTGTCGACGACGAGATCGACGAAGAGGAACTCGAAGACCTCAGAGAATTGGACGACACGTTGGCCGCCGTGGCGGCCGCTGTCAGCGACGACGACTGACCGCGCCGCACTCAGATCAGGATCCGAAGAACGACGCCTCCAGATCGGGACAGTTGGCTCGTGCGTAGTCCTCGACGTTGATCGCTGCCTCGTCGAAGTCGGCTTGCAGCGTCGCGAACTCCGCAATAGCTGCGGCCTGTTCATCACCCGGTAGCCCCGAGATCTCGGCGCTGCGTTCGATGAAGGACAGCAGTTGTGCGGTGTCGCTTGCGATCACCGCCGGCGCGGCCGAATCCACGTCGCGCAATCCGTCGACGAACGGCTCGATGTCTTCGCTGGCCGTGTCGATCTCCTCCAGCGCTGCAAGCGATGCACAGAACGATTCGACGTCGCCGGCTTCTGTCGCGTCACTCGCGCCGCACGAGGCAACCGCCAGCGCAGTCCCGATCAGCAGACAGCTCAGCTTCTCACGTTGCATGGGCGCCAGTAGAGCAGAAGCGGGCCACGCATCGGCGCCACGGCCGGGCGTGACCCGCTTCGCAGGTCATTCAACGATCTGTTGGTCGACTGATCAGAGGTCGAACACGTCAGCGCCGACGCCGTCGCAGTTGTCCCCGATGTAGGTGCCGATGGTGGTGATGTTCGCCTCGATCGCTGCGGGATCGAGTTCAGCCAATGCGTCGAGGTCGCCGTCCACGACGGACTTCAACGCTGCGGTGAACTCCGCAAACTCATCCTTGATCTCGGACGGCGCTTTGTCGGTCAGGTCCTCAAGCGCCGCAACCGCTGCGTCCGGATCGGAATCAGGGTCGACACCGGAATCATCGAGTTCCTTGACGCTGTTGCAGAACGATTCTCCGCTCCCGCCCGCATCACTTCCACCACATGCGACGAATGTGCTCGCTCCGAGCACCGCAATCGTGATGCCTCGTACAATTTTCATGGAGGTTCTCCTTGGTCTTCAGCTCGCCCGGGATGAGCGAGTGGCCTCGACGGCGAGTTGAGCAGATTCGACGGGTCCCATGCTCGTCTTTTCCAGCCGCACATGACATCGGCAGCACTGCAGCGACATGACGTTCGACACACCCTCGCTGGTTCTGTATAGTGGAACCGTTCCGCAATACGGAACATCGCACAGAACGGACACGATGACATGGGCTTCCCCTCCGACCTCGACATCGCCAGCACGGCAACACTCAAGCCGTTGACCGAGATCGCTGGTGCGTCCGGAATTCCGCTGGAATGCCTCGAACCGTACGGATCTGGCGCCGCAAAGATCAGCCTCGATGCGATCGACAAGATGTCCGATCGCCCGAAGGCCAAGTACGTCGTTGTCTCGGCAATCACGCCGACCCCGCTGGGAGAAGGCAAGACCACCACGACCGTCGGGCTCGGCCAGGGCTTCAGCCATATCGGCAAACAGGGCGTCATCGCCATTCGTCAACCGTCGATGGGGCCGACGTTCGGCATCAAGGGCGGTGCTGCCGGCGGCGGATACAGCCAGGTGGTGCCGATGGAGCTGTTGAACCTGCACCTCACCGGCGACATGCATGCCGTGACCGCAGCACACAACATGTGCTCCGCTGCACTCGATGCGCACTTGTACCACGGCAATGAATCGGGCCTGGATCAGTACAACATCACCTGGCGACGAGTGCTCGATGTGAACGACCGCGCACTGCGCAACACCACGATCGGACTCGGCGGCCGCCTCGATGGGGTTCCCCGCGAAACCGGCTTCGACATCACCGCTGCGTCTGAAGTGATGGCCACGCTCGCACTGTGCACCTCGCTGCAGGACTTGCGCGAACGACTCGGTCGAATCGTCGTCGGCTACACCAAGGCAGGCACACCGGTCACCGCCGAAGAGCTCAAGGTCGCTGGCTCGATGGCGGTGATCTTGATGGAAGCCATCAAGCCCAACTTGATGCAGACGCTCGAGAACACGCCGGCGCTCGTGCACACCGGACCGTTCGGCAACATCGCTACCGGCAACTCGTCGATCGTCGCCGACCGCGTCGGCATCCACATGGGTGACTACCTCATCACCGAAGCCGGCTTCGGCGCCGACATGGGTGCGGAGCGCTTCTTCAACATCAAGTGCCGGGCATCGGGTCTTGCTCCTGACGCCGCCGTGCTCGTCGCCACGGTCCGTGGACTCAAGGCTCACAGCGGCAACCACAAGATCGTGGCCGGCAAGCCCTTACCCGAGGATCTGTTGAAGGAAAATCCGGATGAGGTGCACCAAGGCGGCGACAACCTCCGCAAGCAGCTGGAGAACATGCGAGTACACGGCTGCACCCCGGTCGTCGCCATCAACGTGTTCCCCGGCGATCATGACGGTGACATCGCCGCGATCAAAGAGATTGCCGAGGAGTACAACGCACGCGCCGCGGTATCCATGCACTTCACCGAAGGCGGTGCCGGTGCTACCGAGCTTGCGCACGCCGTTGCCGACGCCGCCGAGGAAGCGTCGAACTTCCAGGTGCTGTATCCCGATGAGATGAGCTTGCGCGACAAGATCACCACGGTGGCCCAGAAGGTGTACGGCGCGGATGGAGCCGAGTTCTCCCCGCAGGCGGCAAAGCAGTTGGACAACTACGAGGCCAACGGCTTCGGCAACCTCCCCGTGTGCATCGCGAAGTCCCATCTGTCTCTCAGCCACGACCCGAGCCTCAAGGGTGCGCCCACCGGCTGGACGCTGCCCGTGCGCGAAGTGCGAGCGTCGGTGGGTGCCGGATTCGTCTACCCCATCTGCGGTGACATGCGCACGATGCCGGGCCTCGGCAAGACGCCAGCGCTGCAACAGATCGACATCGACGCAGACGGCAAGATCGTCGGACTCAGCTGACCCCAGTGAAGAAGTGCCTGGCACTTCTTCACGATGAGATGAGAGGGGTGACAACGATGTCTGCCCGAGCAACCACACTTCCCACGACACGCACGAAGCGGATCTTGAAACGCGGCCTCGTCCCTCCAGGTCCGTCGACGTTGCGGCGGCTGGTGAGCGATGCCAAGGTCGAACTGATCCCCATGAAGTCGCTCGAGCGCGCCGTCGGCGAGCTGCAGCCCGACTCGAACATCTCGATGACCTGTTCACCGGCCAAGTCCATCGACGCCACCCTCGACGAAACCGAACGACTCCTCGCCGCTGGCCATCGCGTCACGCCGCACATCTCCGCTCGGATGGTGGAAAGCACCGACCATCTCCTGCGAATTCACGATCGCCTCGGAGTGCTCGGTGTCCGCGAGATCTTCGTCGTCGGCGGTGACGCTGATCCTCCCGGCTGCTTCTTCGATGCAATCGAGTTCATCGATGCGTTCATTGCGCTCGATGACAGCCCTCGATCCACGGGCCGACACGTCGACCACATCGGCTACACCTCGTACCCCGACACCCACCCCTTCATCACCAATGACCAACTCCACGCGGCGCTGCACATCAAGCAGCAGATGATCCTGGAGTCCGGACGCACCGCGCATGTGTCCACCCAGATGTGCTTCTCCGCCGATCAGATCCGCTCATGGCTGACGAACGAGCGGGCAGCCGGTCTCACGGTTCCGGTTCACCTCGGCGTGCCCGGGGTGATCGACAAGACCAAGCTGATGTCCATGGGCGTGCGGCTCGGCGTGGGAACCTCGCTTCGCTACCTCTCGAAGAACAAGAAGGCAATCGGCAAGCTGATGACCCAGCGTTCGTTCGAGCCGGACATGTTGCTCAAGCCGCTGGCACGAGACCTCGAGCGACTCGGCATCGGCGGCATCCACCTCTACACCTTCAACCAGGTCGCAGCCACCGAGACGTGGAGAACGCGCACGCTGACAAAGTGAAGGAGCCCGACTCGTCGCAGCGACCCGCGTCGGTCGGGTCAGCTGAGGGTCTGGTTGGTTGCTCGGATCCGCTGCGCCAGCAGCTCGTCAGAGGCGAACAACACGCCGCGATGCGACATGCTGTTGGAGCCCGCTCGGTTCAAGTCGAGTGGGCCGCCAAACATGTCGGTGGCAACCGCACCTCCTTCATGGAAGAGACATGCGGTCGCGGCGACATCCCACGAGCTGCCACCGCCACCTCGCGTCGGATACTTGAAGTAGCAGGCCGGCGAGTTCCGGAGCACGCCGCACGCATTCATCACCGCACCGGCGGCCGGCTGCATTCGTAGCCCGGCCAGTCCGAGTTCGTGCGCGATCTGTTCGAGTGCATCGACGACAGCGTCGTGGTCGTCTCTCGTGTGGAAACTGCGATCGGCAAACACCGAGAGCACCTCGCCTCGAGGCTCCGTGTCGAACGACGACGACCGGCGATCAATGAATACCCCGGCACCGCTGATCGCGTGCAGCAACACATCCTCGATCGGATCGTAGACCACGCCGATCATGGGGGTGCCGCTGCGACTGACGAGCGCGATGGACACGGCGTAGCCAGGCAACCCTTCGATGAACGGCAGCGTCCCGTCGAGCGGGTCGACGCACCAGAAGTGGTCGGTGGTCAGTCGGCTGCGGTCGTCATGTCGCTCCTCGGTCAGGAGGCCGAGGTCGAAACGGTCGAGCGTCGGCGCCAGGAAGTCAACGATGATGCCCTCACTGCGGCGGTCGATGTCGGTCACCACCTGAGCTGCCAGGCTGTCGCTTCCCCGTTTGTGCTGCACATCAAGAGGTCGCGACCCGGCGATCATCTGCCCTGCTTCTCGAGCCGCACGAACAGCGATGTCGGCGAGCTGGTGAAGATCGGAGGGAGACAACTTCACTGCTCTGCCTGTGGCACTGAAACCCCGCGCACCTCGTCGAGCAGTTCGTCCAGCACTTGGCGAGCGAGTCGTTCGCTGTAGCGGTGGAGCTTCCAGTGACCGGGGCTCCATCCTTGGAGAAACCGCGAGAAGTCGGCCCATGCCACCGGGTACAGCGCTCGCCATTCGGCCTCCAGCGCAACGAATTCGACCGCGTTGTCAGCACGCACCAGCGCCTCACCAAGGAGTTCGAAGTACCGGTCGAGCAGGTCGGGCGCCAGGCGCTCGCAGTCGTCTTCGTTGAGGCAGCTGCTGATGAAATACGCAACGTCTTTCATGCCGCATCCGCCACCGACGTATTGGAAGTCAACGGCGCCAGCCTGACTCCCATCAGCGCTGAAGCAGAAGTTGGCCAGCTTGGCGTCGCCGTGAACGAGCGTAGGAAACGCGCAGTCGGTGAGTCGACGATCGATGGCGTCGGCTGCTGACTTGAGCGGACCGTCCTCGAGTGCATCGAACTCGTCAGGGCGAGTCGCCAGGTGCCAGTACGTGCCGACGGGCCACAAGCCTTCGGGCTGCACACCCATGAACGTGGCGTGGAAATTCGCAAGCCACACCAAGCAGCTGTCGAGCTCCATATCGCTCACCCGTTCGCGTCGGCCGGCAAACCCGGCGGCGTCGAGATCCTCCAGCACGATGACGACCCCGTCGGCACGAGCTTCGATCGCCAGGCAATCGGGCACCCGACATCGGTCGTTGCAGCCGAGTGCGTACTCGTCGTACCAGTTCGCCTCGACCCGATACGACTGCACCTTGCGCTGATGGGAGCGGTCGGAACTCCATCCACGCGGGTGATCTCGTTGGTCGGGCCAGCGCACGTGCTTGACGATCACGCTGCTGCGTGGACCACCATGGAGGTGGCAGCGCACGATCTGCCCGTACCCACTCCACAAACGCTGCACGTGCTCGATGCTCACGACCTTCAGCGCACCGGTGGCACCAAGCACCACATCAGCGAGCGCAGCATCCAACTGCTCGGGGTCGCTCACAGGCGAAGAGTACCGCCAACGACGAAACGGCTCCGAACGGCGGCACGCGCGGGCCCCGTGCGAGGTGCCCCGTACGCACTCCTGATGCGTCGTTGCTCAGTCGCCGTCGAGTGGCGATGTCATCGATGGTCCGTCGAAGATCTCGCTGGTGGAGTTCGAGGGGTGTTTCGCCACGTTGCTCTTGCGTTGCTGTGCAGATCGAACCGTCCTGTTCGCCGCTTTGCGAACCGGCTGCACGGCGATGTTGATCGCAAGCATTCCCGCACGCGCTGGGAATGGAATGAACTTGCGCTGACGATCCTGAGGAAGCGCCTCCCGGAAGACGATTCGAATTGCGACGAACCCGACCACCACCGAAAAGGCGATGCCGATCGCCCAGAAGAACCACTGTGGACCGAATGTCGAGATCAGTGGCGCAGCCACCAAGGGCCCCGCCAGCGCCCCCGCGCCATTGATACGCACCAGGGTGCCGGAGGTGCCGACCAGCTTGCCATCTGCGGTCCAGTCGAGTGAGTACGAAACAACGAGCGAGTAGAGCGGGAACAGCAGGCCACCGAGCACGAACATGAAGAATGCAACCGCCAGGTTGCCAGGCGGCAGCGTGGCCATCGAGAGCGCCACAACGGCTCCTGCAGCGCCGACCCAGAAGATGACTTTGCGTCGTGAGATCTTGTCCGACAATCGGCCGATCGGCCACTGCAACAGGATCGCTCCGACGAAGGGGGCGAGCAGGAAGAGCGCCGTTCGATCGATCGACAGGTCGATCTCAGTGGCGTACACCGCGCCGAGCCCGAGGAGCACACCCGTGGCTGCTCCCGTCATGAACGAACCCACGACTCCCGTGGGAACCTGGGCCACCAATTCTCGAATCGAGACCTTGTCCGGCACCGCCACCACCGGGGCTTTCGTGGTGGCTGCCAACGTGATCGGCACCAGAGACATCGACACCAGAACCGACGAGACGATGAACAACCGGAACGTTCGAGGGTCAGCAACAGCAACGAGATACTGCCCGACACCCAGCCCACCCATCGACACGATCATGTACACCGCCAGCGTGCGACCGCGGTTCTTCGAATCGGTCATCTCACCGAGCCACGACTCGATCACCACGTACAAACCAGCGACGCAGAAGCCGAACACAAACCGCATCAGCGTCCAGGTGATCGGCGACACCGACACGGCATGGACCAGCACAGCACTCGACGCCGTCGAGGCAAGCCCGGCGAACGCGCGGATGTGGCCGACCTTCGGGATCCGCGACACGATGACGGTCGGGGCGATCAGAAATCCGGCAAAGTACCCCGCCATGATGACGCCGGTGACGATGAGGCTGAAGCCTTCTGCCTGCGAGCGAATGCCGATGACCGCGCCGTTGAGACCGTTTCCGATCATCATCAGACCCAGGCCCACAAACAGCGCCCACATCCCGGCGAGACCGGCTCCGGGACGCGTTGAGTCTGCTTCGGATGGCCCGCTCGGCTCGGCTGATGCAGCGGCGGGAAGGTCCGAATCGGTGGCGGCCAGAGCGGGAACACTAGTGCTCGCCGTCAACGAGCAACCGCAACTCAGCGCAAGTATTTTTCTGGCGATCCGCCTCCTTGACCGCCACGATGACCGCTACCTTTTTGAACAGTTCTTGACTCACCGTGCGGGCGAGACAGGCCGATGACCACCCGTGACGCTGCTTTCTGCCGCTCCGACCGACATATCCCGATCCGATGCGGTGCGATTTCTCCAGCGCGCCTCGTTCGGCGGCACGCCCGACGAGGTGGACCGCCTGCTCACGATCGGTATCGATGCGTGGATCGATGAGCAACTGGCGTTGCAGCCAGCCCAAACCCATCATCAGCGTCGACTGAACGAGGTTCGATTCCACGGCTCGATCTGGCAGAGCTACCTGTCGGACCCCGACCAGCTCCGCAAGCGTGTGGGCTATGCGCTCTCCCAGATCCTGGTCGCGTCACGACGCGACGTGAACGATCGAGACGTGGCCGTCTATGCCGACCTGCTCGAAGCGCACTGTTTCGATACGTTCCGCGAGCTCCTCGAAGCCGTGACACGTTCGGTGGCGATGGGCGAGTACCTCACCTACAACCGGAATCGACGTGCAGACGACCGCCGCGGGACCGTGCCCGACGAGAACTACGCCCGCGAAGTGATGCAGCTGTTCACCATCGGCCTGTGGGAACTGAACCAGGACGGAACACGTCGCACGGACGGCTCGGGCAATCCGATTCCCACGTATGACACCGAGGATATTCTCGGGCTGGCCCGGGTGTTCACCGGCCTACGGTCACCCGACGTCGGCGACGACCCAGCGAGACATGTGCTCCCGCTGATGTCCACGGGCGACTTCGCCGATCGGTACCACGAAACCGGCGAGAAGCGTTTCCTCGGAACCGTCATCCCGGCAAGTGAGACCCGAACCGTGGACCAAAGCCTGGAGGCGGCGCTCGACACGCTGGCCGACCATCCGAATGTCGGGCCGTTCATCGGCCACCAGTTGATCCAGCGGCTCATCACGTCAAACCCCAGCGCCCAGTACGTGCAGCGGGTGGCCAACGTGTTCGCCGACGACGGAAGCGGAGTACGCGGCAATCTTGCCGCCGTGATCCGCGCCATTCTGACCGATGACGAAGCGTGGCAGACCTCGCCACCGGACACCTTCGGCAAGCTGCGCGAGCCGGTCCTGCGGTTCACCACTGCGGTGCGCGCACTCGGGGTATCGACCTCGCATCTCCCGTGGCCGCTCGACGACCTCAGCGACGCAGCAACGGAACTTGCTCAGCAGCCGTTCATGTCGAACTCGGTGTTCAACTTCTACCGACCCGGCTACGTTCCGCCGCAGTCCGAACTGGGTGACGAAGGCCTCACCGCTCCCGAGATGCAGATCGCGAACGAAACCACCGCGATCGGCTGGATCAACTACATCGCACGCTTCTTGATGCGGCCTCCGGGACGCACCGTTGATCGAGGGACTCCGAGTGAGTACCGATTGCAGGTCGGGTTCGAGTTGGACGAGTTGCTTGCAATGATCGACAGCCAGACCGTCACGAACGCCGAGGCGGGCGCGCTCGTCGACGAACTCGCTGCTCGGCTGTGCCCGAGCGGATTGTCGCCAGCGGTGCGGGCGGTGATCGTTCGGCGCGTGACGGAAATCCAAGACGAGCGCTACGACCCCGACCGGACTGAGGACTACCACGTTCGCCGTCGCGACTACGTCCACCGCGACCGGGTCGGCGCCGCTGCCGCGATGGTCGTTGCCTCTACCGATTTCCTCTGGGAGCGCTGACATGCTGGGACCACATTCTCGACGCGAGTTCATCCGCCGATCGGCCGTGGTTGCCGGCGCCGGCTTCGCTGCACCGTGGGCGCTCGACCTCGCCGGGCTGGCATCGGCAGCCCCTGCGCCAGGTAACGACTACCGGGCGCTCGTCTGCCTCTTCATGTACGGCGGCAACGACCACTACAACACGTTCATCCCGAACGACCCCGCCAGTTACGCGGCCTACGCCGAGGCTCGCGCCGGCATCACCCGCCCACTGTCGACGGTCCTGTCGATCGATCCGAAGGATGGCTTCTCCGGCGCAGGTACGTTCGGCTTCGCTCCAGAGATGAGCGGCTTGAAGCAGATCTTCGACGAAGGCGACCTGGCGGTGCTGCCCAACATCGGCACACTGGTTCGTCCACTCACGAAGTCCGGGTACGGCGTTGCCTCGAATCGTCCGCCGCAACTGTTCTCCCACAACGACCAGCAGTCGTACTGGCAATCGTCGAGTCCTGAGGGAGCGACCACCGGGTGGGGCGGCCGCATTGCGGACCTGCTCCTCGATGGCGCGAGTTCGAACTCCACGTTCACCTGCGTGTCGGTTGCCGGGAACGCCGTGATGATGACGGGGCGCGACGCAATCCAGTACCAGGTGTCCCCTCGGGGAGTCACCCAACTACGCGAGGACACCTTCCGCTACGACCCGTCGCTCGCCGGATTGCGCGAAGTGATGGAACTCCAAGGCGCCGGACCCTTCCCGTCGTCGTACTCGACGGTGTCAGCTCGTGCGCTGTCTGCGGCTGACGACCTCGCTGATGCAGTCTCGGCAGCAAATGCTCGGTATGACCTCGATGAGCACTTCGATCTCGAGTCCGAGAATCAGGATCTGGCTCGACTGGCCAGCCAACTGAAGATGGTCTCGACGTTGATCGCAGCTGGCCGAGACACGCTGGGGCTGCGACGCCAGGTGTTCTTCGTGTCCATGGGTGGGTTCGACAATCACGATGGGTTGGCTTCGCGCCACCCTCAACTCCTCAGCGGCCTCAGCGGGGCGCTGTCCGGGTTCCACCGGGCCACGCAAGCAATGGGCATCGACGACGGCGTCACCACGTTCACCGCGTCGGACTTCGGCCGCACGCTCACGAGTAACGGTGACGGCTCGGACCACGGGTGGGGCGGCCACCACATGGTGATGGGCGGCTCGGTACGCGGTCGCCGCGTGTTCGGCACCGTTCCGACGATTGCCGACGACGGTCCCGACGACGTCGGGCGGGGGCGACTGCTCCCCACCACGTCGGTTGATCAATACGCGTCGACGCTCGCCCGATGGATGGGCGCTGGGTCAAGCGAGCTGAGCACGGTGGTGCCCAACATCGCCAACTTCAACGTCACCGACCTCGGCTTTCTCCGCGAGCCCGGCACGCCGTACGAGTCGATCGACGACACCGGCAACGGGGCACTACGCCAAGCCACGCGCATCTCCCAGTCCTGAAGTCTTCGGTCTGGAGTTCGACTACGAGCGGCGCCCGCGCAAGCGGTCGATGTCTCGGCGGTCCCGCTTCGTTGGACGCCCGGTGCCGCGATCGCGTTCGGCGAACACCGCCACTTCTGGCAAGCGTTCGGGCGGGGGCGGCGAGTGATCCACGTAGCACTCCACCGCCACGCCGGCGCCCACCCGCTTGACGATCAGCCGGGACACGTCGACCACTCGTTCTCGCGATGCCAGACGAGCCTCGACACGGTCACCGACCTTGAGCGCAGTGGACGGTTTGGCCGCCTTGCCGTTCACCTTCACGTGCCCAGCACGGCACGCCGCTGCCGCGTCCGCCCGCGTCTTGGTCAGGCGAACCGACCACACCCATTGATCCACACGTGCTGTCTCGATCCCCCAATCCTGCCACCTTCCTGCCTCCTCGGGGCAGCGTTTGACCGTTCCGCCCTGCACGATTGCGAAGTATTTCTTGCAAAGGGGTTGACTCTCACGCAGTGCGTGATAAAGTACGCAGCACGAACAACGAGTGAGCAACCGAATCACTCGACCAACCCCACCACACAGGAGCCCCTCCCATGAACGTCCCCACCCAGATCACCGACAACATCGACACCGCCTCGAAGTCCTTCGTGGACGCCAACGAGCGTGTGCTCGACACCGTCGTCAGCGTCAACCGTCGCATCGTCGACACCGCCGTCGAGATTGCCGACCGGGCACCGAAGGTCGAACTGCCGCTCGCTGACAAGCTGCCGACCCCCGCCGAAACCGGCGCCCGCTACATCGACTTCGTCGAGCGTGCCGTGTCCGTCAATCGTGACTTCACCGCCAAGGTCGTTGCCCAGCTCCCGACCGGCACCGCTGTTCCGGCCAAGGCAAAGGCCACTCGCACTGCGAAGACCACGAAGACCGCTTCGAAGGCCAAGTGATCACCGCCGCCACAGGGCGGCACCACCACATTCGATGAGATCCCGAACCTCCCCCCGGTTCGGGATCTCACGCGTTCCCCGCTCCGCACATATTGTGGAATGCGGCCAGGCACCATGACCGTGAGGACACCATGAGCGAATCGACATCACCAGCCCGCACGTTCGGCGACTTCATCAAGAGTCAACGCAAGCTGGCCGAACTGAGTCAACGCGAACTCGCGAAGCTCGCCGACCTGTCCGACGCGTATCTGTCACAGCTCGAACGCGGCCTGCACGAGCCGAGCGTTCGAGTGCTCAACGGGCTCTCCGGCGCGCTCAACGTGCCAACCGATCGGTTGCTGCGGTTCCTCGGCCGAGACGACGAACCAGAGCAGACCGACGAGATCACGACCGAGAAGGCAATCCTGCTCGACGAGGCACTCACCGACGTCCAAAAGCAGTCGCTGCTCGACATCTATCGCAGCTTCACCGCAGCGAACGACCTCTGACGAGATCCACCCGCGGCGCCAGGTCTCAGGCGAGCTGGAGTTCCTCGTCCTGCTCTTTGGCACGCTTCTCGGCGTAGCGATTGGCAACTCGCTCGCTCGTTGCCATCCGCTTCATCAGCTTTTCTTGTGCAGCAGCGCCTTCACCGGACAGCCCGGAGATGTTCGCTGCGTCCCACTGGCGCAACACGACGGGAGCGAGAATCTGCTCATGGTGGATCTGCAGGTCGTAGATACCCGCTTTGGCAATCCGCTTGGAGTGCTCGTCGAACCCGGGGATGCCGGTGCCGGGCATCGAGAAATTGCGGACTTGCTGCTCCATTGCGATCATCATCGTGTTCGGGTCGACCTCGACCGCGGCGGCGGCCAGATCACGGTAGAAGAGTTGGTGCAAGTTCTCGTCGCCGCACACACGCTTCATGACGTCGTATCCAACGGGATCGCCCATCTGCAGCCCCGTATTGCGGTGCGAGATCCGGGTGGCGAGTTCCTGCAGTGCGAGATACACGAAACCGTCGTGCAGGGTCTGCGGTGCGGGGGTTTCGCCGAGTGACACTTGGGCCATACGGCCTCGTTCGAGCTCCACCAGATCAACCGCTCGGGTCGCTGCCAGATATCCGTAGATCACCATCGAATGGCGACCTTCTTCTGCAGTCCAGCGCCGCACCCACGTCCCCCACGGGCCGTCCGCTCCGAACAGCGACTCCACGGTGCGGAAGTAGTACGGCAGGTTGTCTTCCGTGAGCAGGTTCACGTACAGGGCACTGCGCACTTCAGGGGTGAGTTCATGGCCGCCGAGGTCAGCATCGGCTTCGGTCCACTGATGGCCGGGCTCGAAATCCCGACCGCGCGAATGCGGAATGTGCTCGTGGGGATACCACTCCTTGGACGCTTCGAGGTGGCGTTCGAGGAGCTGCTCGACCACGGGCGTCAGCTCGAAGAGGATCTCCTTGTCGTTCACGATCCCCAGCCTACCGTCCAGTAGGTAGGGCGTCCAGACGCGCGAGCAATCGGCACACCACCTGCTCCAAATCTCCGCGATTCGCCGTGTTTGCAACGGACCCCTGCCACGCCGGATCCTGCGGAATGCGAAGATGTCCGCACCATGTGGAACTCCGCCGTCAGCACTCGAGGAGCGTCGTGATCCGCGTTGCGCAACTCTCCGACACGCACTTCCTGGAGCAGGATGCCGACGCCGAAGGAGGCTTCGCCTACGACACCGCGGCCGCGTTCGATGCTGTTCGCACCCACATCGAGCAGCTCGATTCACTCGACATGGTGGCGGTGACCGGCGATATTGCCGACCACGGCCGGCCAGCGCAGTACCGGCGCGCCGCTGACGCCTTCGCGACGCTGCCTGCGCCGGTGAACGTCTGCCCGGGCAACCACGACCAGGACCAAGCCTTCGCGCTCGGCATGGCCGCGCCGACCGTCGGAACATCCAGAGCAATGGAGATCGGGAACTGGTGTTTTCTCTTCGTCGACTCGAACGCCGGCATGATGATTCCCGACGACAGCGGACGTCTGGTCGACCCCGACCGCTACGAAGATCGCCTGCACGCCAACGGGTCACTCGGCGACCGAGAAGCCGCATGGATTGCGGCGATGTGCGCTGCGACCGAGGCCGAGCACGTCTTCATCTGGTTGCATCATCCGCCGGACGCTCCCGTGGGGCTGACCGAAGATGCTGCATACGCCGCTGAGTGGCACGCCCTGATCGAAACGCTCCCGAACGTTCGTGGCCTGGGCGCAGGCCACACCCATGTCCCCGCCGACTACGTGCTTGGCAACCGCCCGGTGTTCGTGTGCCCCGCATTGAAAAACAACTTCGACCTCGCGAACAAGACGCTGCTGCCTCCGGGCTATCGCACCTACGAGTTCGCTTCCGATGGCACGATCCAGAGCGAGGTACACCTGATGGACGGCGACGAGTGGCCCCGGCATCCGATCGGCCGATCGGTGGTTGCGCTCCTCAACGGCGAGCTCACGTGGGATCAGTTCGACGAAATCCTGGCTCGCCGAAACGCGCCGCAGGCCGACTGATCAGAGCAAACGGTTCACTGCGCTGAGCACATCGTTCGGCGACTGGTCGAGCGATGCAGCCGCAGCGACCACGTCGTCCCACTCGGCGCTGCGGTTGACCACCGCTCCATTGCGATGAGCGGTCTTCACACGGATCGTGCACCCCTGGAAGTCGACCGTCGATTCGGTTCGGGCGAGGACGGACCGGGTGACATCGTGCTGGCGAATACCGATGGTGCTGGTCTGCACGAACACCGCTTCAGACACCGAATCGGCATCATCAGCGGCGCAGAGTGCGCTGAAGGTGTGCGCCGGGCGCCCCTTCTTCATGACGATCGGGGTGACCCATGCGTCCACCGCTCCCGCGCTCATGACCGCAGCGATCGCTTCGGGCCACACCCTGGGGTCGAGGTCGTCGACGTTCGCATCCAATTGCACCATCGACGGCTCCTGCGATATCGCATCGACATGACCGAGGACCAAGCGACAGACGTTCGCGACCGCATCGGTGTCCTTCGTCCCGGCGCCCATTCCCGTGGCCTGCGGGATCATCGACGGCATCGGTCCCCACTGGGTGACCCAGTGAACGAGCAGTGCCGCTCCCGTTGGAGTGGTGGACTCATACGGGGCAGGTCCGCCGGCGGTGAGCGCCACGCCTTGGGTCAATGCGAGCACGGCGGGCGCCGGCACCGGGATCGGGCCATGCGCACCCCGGGTGGTGCCGCTCCCCAAGCTGAGCGTCGAGCAGTGGAGCGCATCGAGACCCAACGCATGAAAGCCGGCACAGACACCGACGATGTCCGCAATCGAGTCGAGCGCGCCAACCTCGTGAAAGTGCACCTGGTCGAGGGTCGTCCCATGCACATCAGCCTCGGCGCGGGCGAGCAGTTGAAACACGGCGACCGAATGATCGCGTACTTCGGTCGGCAGCACGGCCAGCATGTCGATGATGTCCGCGAGGTGACGGACGGTGGTGGTTTCGGGAACATCCACGTGCACTCTGGTGGCGGCGAGCCCGGCCCGCGACACCTGTTCGGGCCGCAGCTCGACGCCGAGGTCGAGCAGGTCGATGGCGGACTGGACGGCGTCGAGCGCCACCCCTGCATCCACGAGTGCGCCGAGCAACATGTCACCGCTCGCACCAGCGGTCCCGTCGACCCAGCCGATCATCCGATCCAGCCGATCATCGCCGAGGTCGCTTCGACGGTGGCCCGCCCAACAGCGACAGCATTCGCACCGCTGCGCACGCAGCACCGAACCCGTTGTCGATGTTCACCACCGACACACCTTGCGCGCAGCTGGCGAGTGCACTGTTGAGTGCCGTGCTCCCACCCGCAGCGACGCCGTACCCGACCGAGGTCGGCACCCCGATGAGCGGCGCGGACACGAGCCCGCCGAGTACCGACACCAACGCTGCGTCCATGCCGGCCACGGCGATGACGATGTCGGCAGCGCGGATGTCGTCCAGTCGGGCTTCGAGGCGCCACAAGCCAGCAACACCGACATCGACGATGAGCTGGTGATCGACACCGGAGAACTCGAGGGTTCGAGCCGCCTCAGCTGCGACCGACGCGTCCGACGTTCCCGCAGCAACCACGGCAACCGAACCGGCGCGGTGCGGCAACATCCCGTTCAGGATCGCCGTGCGCGAGAGTCGATCGTCATCGAGGCAGTCGGTGACCGAGCTCGGCAGGGCTGCGAGTTGTTCGTCGGTCAGCCGGGTGAACAGGCGCGGTTCGGTGGTGGCCTGAGCGAGTTCGACAGCGATCGACCGAACCTGGTCGACCGACTTCGGCTCGCACAGCACCGCTTCGGGCATGCCGACTCGTTCAGAGCGGGCGTGGTCGTGCTGATGCATCAGTTCGCCTGGTTCCGCTCGGCAATTCGGTCAACGGGCGCACCATGCCCGGTCCCGGTGGCCCCGACGAACGCACGGCCGGGCTGGTAGGCGTCTCCGTCCAACATCACGGCGCTGATAGACGGCTCGATCGAACGCATCGTGGACTCGATTCCTGCCAGCAGCTGCTCGTTGATCAGCTCGCGATCCACGTCGGACACTTCGACGAGGACGATGTCGTCACGCACACGGCATCGCACCACGCCAACACCGGAGCGCTCTCGAACGAGTGCCTCGCCTGCTTCGACCGCCCGCAGCCGCGACGCTGTGACCCGGGTGCCGGTGTACAGGCGACTCGCGAGACACGGTGATGCCGGGAGGTCGGCTTCGGCGAGACCCAGCTGATGTGCCATCGCTCGAATCTCGGCTTTCGTGACCTGAGCGTCCACGTAGGGGTGTTGCACCTGTCGCTCCGCCGCCGCGGCAAGGCCTGGTCGATATTCGCCGAGATCGTCGAGGTTGGCCCCGCTCAGGATCACCGCATCGTCGCCGAACTCACGCGTCTGTTCGCGCAGCGCTGCGACCGCGTCATACAGGTTGCTCTTGCAGTGGTAGCAGCGGTCGACCGGATTGGACAGGTAGGCCTCGTCATCGAACTCGCCCGAACGCACCACTCGAAGGTTCCAGCCTTCCCGTTCGGCGTGGTCCGCGACGCGAGCCGTACCGTCGCCGGGCACCGCAGGGGTGACGGTGTGGGCAATGACGGTTGCACCGGGTGATGTGCGGTGCGCCACGTGGGCAAGCAACAGCGAATCGATGCCACCACTGCACGCAACGATGCGCGCCGGGATGCCATCGAGCACCGCTTCGAGTCGAGCAAGCGCCGAAGCACCATCGGGGCGAGCACTGATCGAAACCTCCATCGCCTCCAGTGTCGCAAACGCACGCCGATCTTCCTCAGCCGCACCCGAAGTCGCCGTATCCGGCCTTGGCCCAGGGCCGAGCCGGGGCTGCGACCAACTCGGCGAGGCACACTGGGTCCAATGAGTCGACTGTTCGTGTGCCTGTGGCCTCCTGACCATGTCGTTACCTCGTTGGAGGAACTGCATCGAAAAGACCAGGTCGGCGCACGTTTCGTCATGCCGGAGAACTGGCACGTGACGCTCCGCTTCCTCGGCAATGCCGACCCGAACGACGTGGCTGCGGCGTTGAGCACCGCCACATTCGAACCGACCACGGTGCGACTCGGCCCGGCGGTCGACATCGGCAACGAGCGGACACTGTTCGTTCCGGCAGCCGGTGCTGATGCTCTGGCAGCAGAGGTGGTCGACGCCACGGGCTCACTCGGAGACGAGAAAATTCGATCTCGCTTCCTCGGTCACATCACGATCGCTCGGATCAAGAAGCGGGCGAACATGCCCCGGGTGTTGGGTGAGCTGATCGACGCCGAGTGGGAACCCTCGACCGTGGCACTGGTGGAGAGCACGCTGCACGCGGACGGCGCCCGGTACGACACGCTCCAGACCTGGCCGATACCGGCGAGGTGACCGCTCGGCGTCCGAACCCTGTCGATCAGCCCTGACAGTCGATGCAGTGCACGTCGGCCGGCACTCCGCCGTCGACGAGTTCGATGATCCACTCGATGAGGCGAACACCTTCGACCTCCATCTCGTACACCTCATCGCCGCCGATGATCGTGTGCGCTGAGCCGGGCGCGACGTAGGTCGCAAGCGGGATACCGAGCGCTTCGATCTGGTCTTCGGTGGCGTCGATCTGATCGACCACCGCATCGGCACCGACTCCGGCCAGTGCCGCAAATGTCGCCTGGACTTCGTCGAATGCGTAGTCGAATCGAGCGAACGTGATGTCGGGCGCATGACGACCCGCCTGAACGTAGAGGTCCGGGAAGCTCCAGTCGGCGGCCGCAAGGTTCTCGTTCACCGGCCACTCGGGAATGGCGTTGGTGGTGCCCCACAGGTTTCCGATCAACTCGTTCACCGCTGGCACATCGGGGTAGGCGCCCGAGCTGTCACCGAGCGTGATGATCCGAGCGTCGGGCAGCTCATCGGACACCAACCCCGCAACCACCGGTGTGGGCACCGAGCCAGCACTCGCGCCCGTCACGAGCACCTGATCGGCGTCGGGGTACTGCTGCGTGAGGTAGTCGAGCGCGGCTTGCGAGTTGGCCGCGCCTCGATGCTCCACGGTCACCTCTGGCGAGTACTCGGTCGTCGTGTTTCCGAGGTGCACGTCACCCGTGCAGTACGGGACGTAGACGATCGAGTAGTCGGCCAGCGGATTCTCGGGGTTCGTTGCATCGAACAATCCACCACGACCACCGAGGTCGTCAACGGTCTGTCCGATCGAGATCGTGTATGTGGGGTCGCCGTTCGGATCACAGGTGGCGAGGTTGAAGCACGCTCCGCCGCCCTCGAAGTAGAACATCACCTTCGTCGGATCGCCCGCACGCTCGAAGAAACTGAACTCGCTTCCGTCGCTGCACGCACAGTCAGGCGAGTCCGGGATGATCTGTGCCCACGCAACCGGCTCGACCAGCAGTTCGGTGGAGGGCGGCGTCTCTACAGGCTCGGCATCTGGCGGTTCCGTTCCCGGCGGTTCGGTGGCTGGTGGTTCGGTGGCTGGCGGCAGGGTCGGGTCGGGCTCGACCGTTTCAACGACCTCGTCGACCGCTTGATCTTCAACATCTGTGGCGTCGTCCTGCGTTGCATCCGAGCCACCACACGCCGCAATCGCCAGCATCGCCACCACCGCTGCCGTTGTTGTCAAATTCCGCATTGGGCGATCCTGCCACTCACGGTCGCTGCAACAACGGATCGTGGTCGTTGGCTCAACGCGCAGAGAACACGCTGTCGAGTCGGGGACGCACCCCGGATTCGATGCTGATGAGCTCGTCGTCGACGAGCTTCACGAGGTGGCCCAGCACGCTCGCACCGGCGGGGCGGTGGAGTTCGACGCGGACCGCCGCATACAACTCGGTGACCATCTCTGGAATCGTCGTGAGGCCGCGCCGAACCGCATCCAGCACTTGCCGCTCGCGTTCGAGGCGATGCGCTACGAGTTGGGTCACGTAGCGCGCCGGATTCGGGATGGGGGCGCCGTGGGTGGGAATGGCCACGTCGTCGTTGCGGCCGGCAACCAGGCGCAGCGACTCCATGTAGGCGCCCATGTCGCCGTCGGGCGGCGACACCACGGTGGTACTCCAGCCCATCACGTGGTCTCCGGTGAACAACACGTTGCCCGTGTCAGGGCCAGCGAGGGAAAAGCACGTGTGGTTGGAGGTGTGCCCCGGGGTGTGCAGCGCCAGCATGTTCAATCCGTCGGCAGCGAACACCACATCGCCGGTACGCACCGCAACGTCGGGCGAGAACTCGGTGTCGGTCGACTCTTCCACCTTGGGTTCGGCGCCGTCGGGTTCGGTCTCGCCAGGAGCCGCCGGATCCGAAGCCGGCGGTCGACCGAAGTCCTCAGGCAACGACCCGATGTCCCATTCCTCCACCGCTCCCGCATGCGGGCCAAAGGCGAAGGTGGGCGCCCCGGTCTCGGTTCGCAACCAGTCTGCGAGCGGCGAATGGTCTGCGTGGCAGTGGGTCACGAGGATGGAGCGAACGCTGCGACCTTCGAGCGCTTGTTCGAGCGCATCGCGATGCGCATCGAGCCGAGGGCCGGGGTCGATCACCGCAACGTCGCGGTCACCAATGATGTAGGTCCCGGTGCCGCGATAGGTGAACTTCGAAGGATTTTCGGCAACGACCCGCTGCACCCCGGGCAGCACCTCAGCAGGCTCGGCATACGCGAATTCTTCGGCTTCCAGTGTCACGAAGTCCATGGGTCGAACCTAGGCAAGAACCGGGTGGCGAGCTGCGTCGGCCGCTCAGGCCCAGTCGAGTGGGTTCACGGCTCCCACCTCGGCACCGTGTCCCATCACCTTCACGCGCACGCTGTCCAGGACGCTGCGGTGGCGAGTTTCCACATCGATGCCGAGGTGCCGAAGCAGCGCCGGTGTCACAGCCCGACGCACGTCGTCGGATCCGTCGGCGACCTTCAACGCCGCAGCGCGTCCGTCGCGCAGCCCCACGACCATCACCCCGGCGGCGCCTTCCTTGGCAGCGAGTTCCGGCACCGCAATCATCCACGACGTGACATCTCGATCGGTGCCGCCCACCATCTCCGGATGCGCCGACATGGCCGCCGTCACCGGGGAACTTTCTCGTTGCATCGATCCGAGCGACCGCGCCACGTCGACCAGTGGCATCACGTGAGTCGGAGCACCGCATCCGTCGACGCCGACATCGGCGACGGATCCACCGATGCGACCAGCCAACCGATCGATCTCGTCGGTGATCGCGGCCTGAATCGGGTGATCTGGGTCAAGGTAGGAATCGATCGACCAGCCATTGATCCGACACGTTGCGAGCAGTCCTGCGTGCTTGCCTGAACAGTTCTGCTGGAGGCTCGACGGTTCGAGCCCCGCCGAGCGAGCTTCATCGCGAGCTGCCGCTCCGTACGGGCGAGCCGGAGTGTTTGCCAGATCGTCCAGCTTCAAGTCGTGGCGAGTGAGGATCTCCATCACCGCATCGAGGTGCTGTTGCTCGCCCGAGTGACTTGCTGCCACGACAGCGAGCAGGGGGGCTGGGAGATCGAGCCCGAGCGACACCATCGCCGATGCTTGGAACGGCTTGAGTGCGGATCGCGGGTGGATCAGTAGTTCCGGATCTCCGACCGACACCGTGATGTCGCCGGCGGCATCGACAACGACGCCAGCACCGCTGTGCAGCGATTCGTCGACACCGTTGCGCGTGGCCACCGCAATCGGCGCGAACGAGTCGGCTGTGAAGCGGGTCCGCTTCGTCGACTCGTCGCTCATCATCAGCTGCCACCGCGTTGGAATGGAATGCGGAACCTCCGCGGTTCCACCATCTCGGTCAACGGGTCATCGATGACGTCGTATCGCTGCCCCCAACCCGTCGCCAGCGCCTGGGCCATGGCGGCAGCGGGCAGCGCCAGAACTGCACCGACGGCGCCGAGCAGTGCCGCGCCCCCGAGTGCTGCACCGAAGGCCACCGCCGGGTGTAGTTCCATGGTGCGCGCCGTGATGCGCGGTGCGAAGAGGTAGTTCTCTATCTGCTGGTACAAGATGATGAACACCACGACGATGGCTGCATCAACGGGTGATTCGAGCAGGGTCAACAACACCGGCAAGACGCCGGCCAGGTAGGTACCGACGACCGGGAGGAACTGGCTCACCAAGCCAACCCACAGTGCGAGCGCCAGCGGCGCCGGCGTTCCGATTGATTGGAACAGCACCCAGTGCGAGATGGCCGACAGCAGCGCAAGCAGGGCCCGCGAATACAGGTAGCCGCCGGTCTTGGTGATGGCTACCTCCCATGCCCGCAGCACTTGCTCCTGTCGGCTGGGCCGCAAACGCGAGCACACGGCTCGACGCAACCGCGGCCCGTCAGCCACGAGGTAGTAGGTGAACAGCAGCACCGACAGCAGCTGGAAGATGATTCCGACTGCGGTGACGGACAGGCGTACGGCTTCGTCGCCTTGCGACTGGATGAACTCCTGGACCCGGCCATCAGGGTCGTTGAACTCTTGAATGACGGCTTGTGCTTCGATCTGGGTTCCGAACGTGGAGTTGACCCAGTCGATCGAGTCGGTGATGTATCGATCGGACTCGGCCAGCAGGTCGGCGACCTGACCACCGACGAGTGTGCCCATGGCCACGAGGAACAGCAGAAACGATCCGAAGACGCCACCGAGGATGGTGACGGTCGCGGTCCCACGTCGCCAGCCGCGAGCCGCGAGCTTCTCGACACCCGGCTCGATCGCCAGGGTCAAGAACATCGACACGAGCAGCAGCACCAGCAGGCCGGACAGCCGATCGAACACATGACGAGCCACAAAGGTCAGCAGGAAGCCGATCCAGAAGATCGTGACCGCCGGAACGGTCCATCTGGGCAAGGTGCGATCGGTCGAGCGACGGTCGTAGGGGCGCCCGGTATCCGGATCGATTCGGCGTCCGAATGCGTCTCGTCGAGGCACGGGCCCGGTGGAGTCGCGGTCGAGGCGGTCCCGCTCAGCAAGCTCCTCTTCCGCGCTCAACGCGTCGAACGGATGCGGCTTGCCTGATTCTTCACCAGGTCGATCCTTTGCCGTCACGTCACGGAACGTACCCCGTCGCCGAGCGCCAGTGGTGCACAGCAACGCATCGGGAGCCGCGCCGTGAGACGATCGAACGGTGAGCACTCCTCAGACGAACGCCCCGTCGCCGTCGGCGACGTTGACCCCGCCGGCAACTGGAATGCGTGCGTGGCTGGGCGAACAGGTGCGGAGCCGCGTCGTTGGACCCGATGCAAACACGCGTCACGCCGAGCTGTTCGACACAGGTGAGCCCGGCTGGTTCGACGAGGACGCGCCCATCCGGCGGGTTCACGGCGACGCCTCGATGTTCGTCGGCGGTCTACGGGCCCTGCTGTTCCAATCGCTGCATCCGAGGGCCATGGCGGGGGTCGCACAGCATTCCGACTACCGCCGCGACCCGTGGGGCCGCTTGCAGCGCACCGCGGATTTTCTCGCTGCCACCACATTCGGCCCGGCAAGCCAGGCCCAGCGCGCTGTCGACATCGTGCATCGCGTGCACGGCCACGTGGTGGGCACCACGAGCGACGGACAGGCCTACGCAGCCAACGATCCCCACCTACTTCGATGGGTGCACATCGCTGAGCTCGACAGCTTCCTGTCGGCGCATGATCGCTTCGGCGAGCAGCCCCTCGTCGGCTCCGAGCGCGATCGGTACGTTGCCGACGCTGCCGTGGTGGCGCGTGCGCTTGGTGTGATCGAGCCGCCGACAACCGAATGCCAACTCCGCCGCCAGCTCGACGAGTTCCGACCGGAGTTGCGCGGCAGCCGAGAGGCACGCGAGGCCGCTCGCTATCTGCTGGTGCAGCCCCCGCTACCAGCCGCTGGGCGTGTGCCGTACGGATTGATCGCCGCAGCGTCGGTGTCGTTGATGCCGGTGTGGACACGCTGGCCGCTTCGACTGCCGTGGATGCCGGTCAGCGAGGCAACCGTCGGACGTGCCCTCGGCGATGCGGTGACCAAGACGCTGCGCTGGGCAATCGTCCCCGCCCACTAAGAACTGATTGCGTCGTACTGATTGCGTCGTGGTTGTCAGTTGAGGCGTGCGGCGGTTGCATCGAGCCAACGCGTGACGCGCTTGTTGTTCACATCGAGGTCGCTCTTGCCATCGCGGGCTCGGGAGAAGATCGCGAGCGACGAGCCGTTGGAGACCTCCACGAACTTGACCGAGATGAAATCGGGAAATCCGAACAGCGCGCTGCGCTGCATGTAGGTGACGAACCCGTCGGCGGCGGACCCGGCGATCACTTCCACGCGAGCGTCGGCGAGCGCCACGGCATCGAACGCCGCTGCCAGCGCAGCGACGTCGGCGGTGAATATCGGGGCCGAGCCGTCTCGCTCGGCGTCGCGATCGGCGGGCGCGCTGTCAGGGGTGACTCGATACCAGTTCGGATTGCCGGTCGGTGGCGCCGTGGTGGGGTCGATGTGCCACTCACTTGGCTTGACCTCGGCTCGACGCGTCATCACCGACAGACCAGCGACGAGAACGGCGATGACGACAACAGGGATCAACACGAACAACATGATGCGCACATTACGACTCCGACGCCGCAGCGACAGCGGTCGGGCCGCCGATGGTCCGGTTCGGGCGTCAGACGAATCGTCGCTCATCGATGCTCAGTCTCGACTCAGGAACGCACGAGTGCTGCAGCGAGGTCACCGTTGTCGTTGATCTCGACACCTTCGTGCAGCCCGAGCCATGCCGCCATCTCATCGAGTTCCGCTCGCATCTCGGAACCCACGTAGCCGCGGTCGACACCGGGCTCGGCAAACGCTCCCCGCACGAGCAAGCGGCCAGTGGCGCGATCGGCTTTCAGATCGACGCGACCCACGAGTTCATCGCCGAGCAAGAACGGCAGCACGTAGTAGCCGAACTGACGTTTCGCCTGCGGCGTGTAGATCTCGATCCGGTAGTGGAAGCCGAACAGTTGCTCTGCTCGGTCTCGGAACCACACGACCGGGTCGAACGGGCTCAGCAATGCCCGAGCGGTGATCTGACGCGGGAGCCGTGCGTCAGGATGACGAAACGCCGGCTTGGACCAGCCCTGCACCGTCACCGCTTCCAGTCGCCTCTCCTCCACCAACTCACCCAGGAGTGGTCGCACGTGGGTGAGGCGGTGGTAGTCGCCGAGATCAGCCGCCGTACCCACCCCGTGGTAGCTCGCAGCGAGCACGAGCAGTTCTTTCTTGGCGTCGCGCTCGCTCGGCACCGGGGCATTCAGGATCTCGGCGGGGATCACCCGTTCAGCGAGGTCGTACAGGCGTGCGAAGTCATTGGGACGTCGAACTGCTGCCACCTCGCCGGTTCGAAACAAATGCTCCAGCGCATGCTTGCCGTCATCCCAATCCCACCACTCACCCTTGGGTCGATTGCGCATCTCGAGGTCACTTGCCACGAGCGGTCCGTCGTCACGGAGTCGTCCGAGGACGGTTTCGATCAGCTCCGGTCGTTGAGCTGCGAACTCGCGCATGGACTTCCAGCGCGGATGCGATGTCATCATCCACCCGTACAGGGGTCGCTGTTCGACGGGCACATGGCATGCCTCGTGCACCCAGTACTCGAAGAGTGCTCCCGACTTCGTGGCGTCCGGAATGAGCGTGCGCGGATGCGTGCCCAATCGAGCGAAAAGCGGCAACTCTTGGCTGCGCACCAGAACGTTCACGGCATCGATCTGGATCAGTCCGATGCGATCGAGCACCTTTCGGAGGTGGCGCTGGTCGACGCGACCGGTGGGTCGCTTGTCGGCGAATCCCTGCGCTCCGAGCGCTATTCGTCGCGCCTGTGCATTGCTCAGTTCCGACACGCGCTGGACTGTAGACGCGACGAAGGCGCCACCCGCCGAAACGAGTGACGCCTTCGCAATGTCGGACTTGGAGTCAGACCCAAAGTGCGACGTCGAGCGAGCCGTGAGGCCCTCGGGGTGGTCGGTGGGATCAGTCGGCTTCGGTGATGGTGACCGAGTTGATGACGACGTCCGTCTTCGGCTTGTCGCCGCGAGCGGTCGGGACGTTCTGCATGGTTTCGAGCACGTCGAGGCCCTTCACGATCTGGCCGAACAGGCTGTACTGCGGCGGCAAGCCGACACCCGAGCTGCCCGACACCAGGAAGAACTGGCTGCCGTTGGTGTTCGGGCCGGCGTTGGCCATTGCGACGGAACCGATCTGGTACTCGCGAGGGGCGGGGAGTTCGTCTTCGAACTTGTAGCCGGGGCCACCGGTGCCGGTGCCGGTGGGGTCGCCGCCCTGGCACATGAAGCCGTTGATGATGCGGTGGAAGATCACACCGTCGTAGTAGTGGTTCAGCGCCAGGAACACGAAGTTGTTCACGGTCTTGGGCGCCTTGATCGCATCGAGCGCGATCACGATCTCGCCGAGCGAGGTGTCCATCGCAGCGGTGTAGCGCTTCGCTGTGTCGATGCCCATCTCCGGAGGGCCGGAGAACTTCTGGGACTTGGGGGCGGATCCGTCGAAGGGCGGGAAGTCTGTAGCCATGGCATCCAACCCTACCGAGGGAGCTGCTCACCACCCGCCCGCCTAACCTTGGCGGGCGTGCAACGCATGACCATCACCAAGGCGCTCGTCGTCACGTTGGCGGTCGCGTGCGTGCTGACGGTGTTGATCGCCATTGTCAGCTTCGTGAGTGAGCGCAGCGTGACCGAGCTCGCCACCTTCACGGTGGCAGCGACTGTTCTCTTGGTCCTTGCGGTCGTGTTCGGTCGCTATCGGTGGCGACGCCAACGTCGAAAGCGGTTCATGAAGGCAAACGCCGCTGCTCGTGACGCGTTGTTCAACCCAGAGAATCGCAGGTGGATGAACACCGTCGATGCTCGCCGTACAGCGGGCGAACCCGACGGGTTGCCGACGCACGCGGACTGGGGTCCACCGACGGGCCCCGCTGCTTCAACCTGAACACCCGATGCGCAGCGCACGTCCGCGCAAGCTCGATCAGTTGCGAGCGTTGTAGTTCGTGATCAATCCGTTGGCTGCGGCCTCGGCATCGATCAGTATCTGGGTGACATCGGCGCCTGCGTAGACCGCAGCGATCGCATCCGCGGTCACTGAACGCACTTCGCGTTGCGGACCGATCGCAGGCACCGCAGCAGCTGCATCGTCGCCAGCACCGAGCAACTGGTCGAATGCCACGCGGTAGCGAACGTCGTCGACGTAGAGCGATGCAACCGGTTCCACCTCGAGCGCATCGCTCCGGATCGGGATGTATCCGGTCCGGGTTGCCCACGTGGACTGCGTTTGCGCATCGATGAGGTACTCGAGGAAATCCCAGGCAGCGGATGTTTCTGCATCGCCGCGACCCGCAGGAATCCAGAGCGATGCGCCGCCCACCTGCGCGGCCGGAGTGTTGCCGGGACCGGGCATCGGGCCGACACCGATGTCGGCAGGCGTGAGTCCTTCGGCAATCCCCGAACCGAGCGCCGCGAGCACGCTGGAGATGGCTGCCGAGGTGGAGATCGTCATTGCCGCCGGCGATTCGGCATCGATCATTCGAAAGAACGTGTCCTGCCCGCCAGCGTTGTCGCCCACGGTGACGGCGAGGCCGCTGTCGATGAGTTCTTGCAAGTAGGTGAGCAACTCGACGCCGAGTTCGTTGTTGAACAGCACTTGGGTGGCAGGTGCGGTTCGGCCGTTGTCGTTGTCGGCGTACAACTCGCCGGCACGCCCAAACCATTGCTCGAAGAACCAGCCTCCTCCGGAATCCCGACCGGAGTCCAGGGCAATACCGGTGCCTGCCACCCCGGAATCGACGAGTTGCTGGGACACGGTTCGAAGCTCGTCGAGCGTGACCGGCGGATCGTCTGGGTCGAGCCCTGCGGCCTCGAACATCTGACGGTTGTAGAAGAGAACAGGGTTGGACACGTTGAACGGCATGCCCCACTGAATGCCTTCGAACTCGTAGGCGCTCAGGGCACCCGGAAGAAACGCCGTCGTGTCATAGCCACTGGCCTCGATGCACGCTTCGACCGGAACAAACGTGTCCGATTGGGCAAACGCTTGCACCACGTACTCGGGCAGCTGCACGATGTCGGGCCGCTCGTTCACTCCACTTTGGATGTACTTGTCCGCAATCGCCTCGTAGGAGACCTGGTTCTCGATCTCGACGACCACACGATCCTGACTGGCGTTGTAATCGGCAACGGTGTCGATCAGGGCAGTCTCGAGTTCGTTGCCCAACCCGTACCAAAAGGTGAGCTCGACGGGGCTGTCGGCTGCGTCGAGTGCATCGACGGGACAGGGAGGCAGGTCGCGAAGCGGTGCGATCGTGGTGGTCGGAGCGGGAGCCGAGGTCGGCGCTTTCGTGTCGGTCTCGTCGCCGCTACCGGTGTCCTCGGACGGATCGGACGTCTCGTCGACCGCTGTCTCGGAATCGGCGTCGCCATCGACCGAGGGCGTAGCTGTTTGCTCAGGGGCTTCGTCGTCGTTGCCAGCGTCGAGCGCCGACTTGCCGGAGCTGCACGCAGCCACGCCGAGACAGGCCGCAAGGGCGAGTGCCGTGATTCTTGTGTTCATCCCTTGACCGCCCCTGCGGTGAGCCCGCGTACGAGTTGCTTCTGGAACGCCACCAGCACGATCATGATCGGGATAGCCGCGATGATCGTACCCGCCATGACGAGGTTGGGAGCGTCCAGATTGGACTTGCTGAGCAGCCGCAACCCGCTCTGCACCGTGTGCTGGTCGTCGTTCGTGATGATCAAGCTGGGCCAGAGGTACTGGTTCCACGACGACAGAAAGCTGAACAGTGCGAGCGCCGCGAGGGTGGGTCGCACCAGCGGGATCGCGACGTGGCGGATGAACCCGAGGTGGCCGATGCCGTCGATGCGTGCTGCATCGCGGAGTTCCGAAGGCAGCGCGAGGAGCGCCTGTCGGATCAAGAACGTGCCGAATGCGGTGGCGAGGAACGGGGCCACCAGGCCGCGGTAGCTGTTCGCCCCACCGAACGGTCGGCGGCCCCCAACGAGGGGAAGCCAGTCGGGCATCGTGGCGCCCACCGTGTCGAGGTTGACCACGACGGTCGCTTCGAGTGGCACGAGCAGGGTGGCCAGGAACGCAAGGAACACGATGTTGCGGCCGGGGAATCTCAGGTAAGCGAACGCATAGCCCGACAGCAGCGACGTCACGACCTGCAACAGTGTCACGACTGCAGCAACAACAAACGAGTTCCACAGATAGCGACCGAGGCGACCCGAAGTCCACGCCTCCCGGATGATGTCGAGTGTGAACGCATCTGGAACGAGCGGACGGTCGATCACCTGATCGCCGGGCTTGAAGGCCGCGACGACCGTGGTGTACACGGGGAACAGCACCACGAACGCAATGGAGGCGAGCAGCAGGTATCGGCCGAAGCGGCGGATCCCTTTCGGGTCGCCCCAACCACGCTGCGATCGAGCCACCCGCAGCAATTCGGGGTCGGTGGTGTGTCCGGGGATCTTGCCGTCGTCGGTGCGCCGCCCATGCGCCACGGTCTCGAGCGCCTTCACGTCACCCATCGAGGTTCACTCGCCGTCCGAGGCCGCGGAGCTGGATTGCCGAGAGCGCGAGCAGGATGACGAACAGCAGCACCGCACCACCGGCTTGGGTACCTGCGTCGCTGGCGATCACCGATGATTCGCCGTAGATGAAGTAGGTGATCGTCGTCGTCGAATTCTGCGGGCGCGGCCCACCGTTGGTCAACAGGTCGACTTCGCCGAACGTCTGGAACGCCCTCGTGGTCAACACGATCACGACGAACAGCAGCGTCGGCGCGAGCATCGGCACCGTGATCTTCCAGAACCGTTTGGTTCCGGTTGCACCGTCGACTGCGGCGGCTTCGTGCAATTCCTGAGGCACCGACTGCAGCGATGCCGTCACGAGAATGAACGTGAACCCGAGCCCCGCCCACACGCTCGACATGGCGACCGAGGTGAGTGCCGTGCCGGAGTCCTGCAACCAGCCGGGTTCCTTGACGGATGGGAAGAGCGAGTTGAACCACCCGACGTTGGCGAGTGCACCGACCGACGGCTGCAACAGGAACAACCACATCAGGCTCGCAACGGCAACGGAGGTGGCGATGGTCGATGAGAAGATAGTCCGGAAGAATCCGACACCGGACAGGTGTTTGTCGGCGAGTACGGCCAGACCGACGCCCAAGGCAAGGCCGAGCGGCACCGTGATCAACGCGAACTTGATGGTCACGAGCAAGGCAGCCTGAAACTCGACCGATCGGAACAGGTCGGGATACTGATCCCAGCCGTTCGACACACACTGATCGCCGAAGGCATTGCATCGCTGCTGGCCGAGCCACACCGCCCGGCCCAGCGGGTACACGATGAACAACCCGAGGATCAACGCCGATGGGGCGAGCATGGGGATGGCGAGACCGAGGTCTTTCCACCTCCACGTTCTCGTGCGGCTGCGGGGCATCGCCTCGACTGTATGTCGAACCCGATGAACGACTTGCGACGACATGTTGAACAGCCGCTACGGAACCCACCGAGAATGGCCGCCCGAACGAAAATCGACGCGGGATTGCCGCCGCTCTGCTGAACTTGTTCACATGAGCACATCACACGGGAAACAACCACGGCGCCTCGGTGCCGTCGCGGCGGCGATCGGACTGGCAGCGACGGCGTTTGCCGTCGGGTCCGCAGGCGTCGGAAATCTGTCGGTCGTTCAGGCAACCGGCGGCGTTGCGTCGTCGATCGTCACCGTCGAGCCGGCGCGCGCTGCCGACAGCCGGTCGGCCACCGGGCTCAGCGGTCCCGTTGCGGCGAATACGAACGTGAAGCTGGACGTCACCGGAGCAATCCCCACCCGCGTCGGCTCCGACGATGTCACCGCCACCATCGTTCCCGATGGAGCAACCGGCGTGCTGTTGAACGTCACCGCCGTTCGACCCGACGCACGGGGCTTCGTGTCGATTCGTCCCGGGGACGCCACCGGCGAGCCATCGTCGTCGAACCTCAACGTGCAGGTCGGCGCCGCGGTACCGAACGCCGTGACCGTCGCACTCCCGACCACCGGACCCGATGCCGGCACCATCGACATCTGGTACGGAAGCGGGACAGCGGGTGCCACCACCAACCTGCTGGTCGACATCGTCGGCTACACCACTGCCGTCACGGGCGGCACCGGCACGCCCGGACCGGCCGGCGCCGACGGCACGAACGGAATGGACGGCATCGACGGAATCGACGGCGCTGACGGCATGGACGCCACCACGCCGGACAACGTCGTGTGGGTTGCTCCATCGGGCGGCGACTACACGCTGGTGAGCGCAGCGGTCGCTGCTGCCACCCCGAACACGCTGATCAAGGTCGCGCCCGGCACCTATACCGAAACCGCTCCGATCGTGTTGCCGAGCGACATCGTGATCGAAGGCTCCGGCCGCTCGGCCACGACCATTACGTGTGCGTGCGGCGGGACCGACACCGCAGTTGCTTCGGGCGCCAACAGTTCCACGATGTCGGCATCGGTCATCGGCGGCACTGAGATCCGCGACCTGACGATCGTGAACACCGGTGGAGGTGACGTCGCCGTCGCACTGAGGATCGATCAGGCCTCAGGCCTCATCATCGACACGGTCTCGGCGTCCGCATCGGGCGCCGCCGACGCAGTGGGGATCGCGCTCACGCTGTCAGCACCGCGAATCGACAACGTCGTCGCAGAAGCAACATCGACTGCGGCAGCCGGCACCAACGCAATCGGCTTGCTCATCGGCGACAGTTCGAGTCCACGCGTCTCCCGATCGAG
>JBGCEY010000019.1:0-79175 GCA_045106645.1 Ilumatobacter sp. | reverse complement strand
CGCCTCGTCCTGGGCGGGGATGCCCTCGGTGATGCACACGATGAAACCGATACCGGCTTCGGCTGCTTCGAGGATGGCGCCCGATGCGAACTTCGGCGGCACGGTGGCGAACGATGCGTTCGCTCCGGTTGCCTCGACGGCCTCGGCCACCGAGTTGAAGATCGGGATGCCATCGACATCCTGGCCGCCCTTGCCGGGCGTGACGCCACCGACGACCTGGGTGCCATAGTCGCGGTTGCGCAGGCCGTGGTACTTGCCCTGCCCGCCGGTGAGTCCTTGAACCAGGACCTTGGTGTTCTCGTCAACAAAAATTGCCATGATTCAAATCCTCAGCTTGCGAGCTCAACCGCTGCACGTGCAGCGTCGAGCATGGTCGGCTCCGAGCGGAGCTTGTCTTGCGGGATACCGGCGTCAAGCAAAATCTGACGCCCTTCTTCTGCATTCGTTCCGTCCAGGCGGATGACGATCGGCGCCTTCAGGTCGACACGGCTCATGGCCTCGACGATTCCCTTGGCAACCTCTTCACCGCGAGTGATTCCGCCGAAGATGTTGATGAAGATGGACTTCACCGCTTCATCGGAGTTGATCACTTCGAGTGCTCCAGCCATGACGTCGGCGTTGGCGCCGCCGCCGATGTCGAGGAAGTTCGCTGCGGAGCCGCCGACCTGGTTGACGACGTCGAGTGTCGACATCGCGAGGCCAGCTCCGTTGGCGATGATGCCCACGGTGCCGTCGAGGCCGATGTACTGCAGGTCCTTCTCAGCGGCCATCTTCTCGCGGTCGTCCATGACCGTGAGACCCTTGAAGTCTTCCCATTCGGGGTGACGGAATTCGGCGTTGTCGTCGAGGGTGACCTTGGCGTCGAGTGCGTGCACTTCGCCAGTCGGCTTGAGGATCAACGGGTTGATCTCCGCAAGGTCACAGTCGCCCTCGGTGTAGCAGCGGTACAGCTTCACGATGATGTCGGTCGCACCCTCGACGGCACGCTCGGGCAGGTTGGCTGCGACGACGGCGTCGCGGGCCGCCTCTGCGGACAGACCGTCGACCGGGTCGATGTGGCGCTTGATGATCGCATCCGGGTTCTCCTCTGCGACCACTTCGATCTCGACGCCACCCTCGCGCGACAGCATCATCAGATGCTTCTTCTCGGCACGATCGAGCGTGAACGAGACGTAGTACTCCTCGTCGATGTCCGAGGCCTGTTCGACCCAGACGCGCTTGACGACGTGGCCCTTGATGTCCATGCCCAAGATGTTGCCGGCGTGCTCGCGCACGGCAGCTTCGTCGTCGGCCAGTTGGATACCGCCAGCTTTCCCGCGCCCACCGACTTGCACCTGCGCCTTGACGACGACGGGGTAGCCAGCGTTGTTGGCTTCGGCCACGGCTTCTTCAACCGTGTCAGCCGGGCCACCCTTGCTCACCGGGATGTCGTAGCGGGCGAAGTACTGCTTGCCCTGGTATTCGAAGAGATCCACGTCAGATCACTGCTTTCTCTATGTTGTCGATTGGTCGTTCAGTGAAGAAGTGCCTGGCACTTCTTCACTGGGTTTCGCGTTCGTCGAGTGCGGTCTCGAGCCATTCGCCGATGGCGCGCAGCGACGAACCGGGTCCGAAGATCTCCGAGACGCCCTGCTCTTTGAGCACGGTCACGTCTCCGTCTGGAATGACTCCGCCGCCGAAGATCATCACGTCATCGAGGTCGCGTTGCTTCAGTTCCTCCATCACGCGTGGAAACAGCGTGAGGTGTGCGCCAGACAGCAAAGAGAGGCCCACACCATCGGCGTCTTCTTGCAAGACGGTCTCGGCAATCTGCTCCGGGGTCTGATGCAGACCGGTGTAGATGACCTCGAAACCATGATCTCGCAGGGCTCGCGTGATGGTCTTTGCTCCACGGTCATGGCCGTCGAGTCCGGGCTTGGCGACGACGATTCTGTACGGACGTTCCACGAACATCAGACCCTACGCAACCGGTCACGGTTTTCACCAACCTGACGCACTCGTTCGGTCCGTCGTTGCATCTGGGTTCGGAGTCGCCAGACTGACATCGTGGCTGCGATCCCCAAGGTGCCCGAGTTGCGTTCGCCGGTGATGAGAGCCGTGGCGCCGGTCGCCGCCGGAATCCTCTTCTTCGCCGTGCTCGGTCTGATCATGTGGGGCATCGCTGCATTCCTCGCAAGTGACAGCACCGAACCCACCGAGAACCTCGCTCCTCCACGCCTCGAGTTGGGATCGGTGAACGGGCGAGCGAACGACGTCGCCGAGGATGGCCCGCTGCTTTTTGCCGAGTTGTCCACCATCACCGGGGCGCGGTCGCTCGTTCTCGACCATCAGGGCGAAGATCCAGCGAACGGTTGGCGGCTGTACTACGCGTTCCCTCCCGATCGCCCGGACTGCCCCGTGTCACAAATTCGGGGCACGGCAACGTTCATCGACTGCGACGGCAACGAATTGGATGTGACCGAACTGTCGCCGCCGACCGATCCCGTACGACCGGTCGTGGAGGACGAATCACGCCTGTATCTGGACCTCAGCGCCTTCTCGCAGGCGCCGGTGCCACCAACAACCGGCAGCTGATCGGCTGATCAGCAGCTGACAGGGCTCGCCAGCGAGCGGCTCAGACGTCAGACGCAGCGAGTGCGTCGACCAGACGTACGGCGAACTCTTCGGTGTGCTGCTCGAGCTTGCTGCGGCTGATCGCGAGACCGCCGATGACGTAGGCACCCGTGTCACCGACGGCGCTCGTGAGCCGATCGAGCGAGCTGCCCGGATGCAGCGCAAAGGTGCAGAAGGCTGCGGCCTTCTTGCCACGCATCGCCGGAAGGTTCGAGATGCTGTTCACGGCCCACGGTGCTTGCCCGAACACGAACGCGCCGTGCACCCACGAGCCAACGAGCACGATGTCGGCGGCTTGGATGGAGGACAGGTCCGGCCGGCGCACTTTCGACAGGCCGGTGATGGACCACCGCTCCTGCTGCAGCAGGTCGGCGGTTTGCTCCGCTGCCTTCCACGTGTTGCCCGTCAAGCTCTCGACCAGAATTGCTGCCTTCACGTTCGACAGTCTGCCACGGCTACTCGCTGGGGGGATGATCCACGGTCCGCTTCCGCGTGACGTACTGAAATCCGTTGGAGAAAACGAGTACGGCGAACACGGCCGCCGGGAACCACAGCTGGCGCACCACGCTGACGATGAGCAGGAGGAAGCAGATGGTTCCGAGGACGATGTTCACGCGAACGAGCTTCTCGGCGATCGTTCTGTCTGTTCCCATATCGATCAACCAAACGTCCGACGGACCCACTCGGCGAGTACCGGGTCGATGATGACGAGCGTATTCCCCGAACGCTGCAGGTGACCACGGTCGATCAGCGTTGAGCGAGCATGCTGCGCGCCACCGTTCGATTGACCGAGCGACTTGGCGAGCGGACCGAAGATGCTGTCACCGTGAGCTGCGGAACGCAGCACCAACTGCTCACCGGTGGACAGCGACGAGAACAATCGCTCCATCCCCGCCGACCCGGCAGCCAACACGGCGTCGATGCCACGAACGACGTGCTCGGCCATGGCGTCTTCACCCGGTTCCACCTGCCGCCACACTGCGTCGGCCAGCTCCATGACTCGATGCGGGTGACCCTTGGTGAACGACCAGATGTGTGCAGCAACGGGACCGGCACTGCGTCCGGTCGCCACGAAGCCGGAGCGCACGACCTCTTCGACGGCGGCGGTTGACAGCGCCGGCGCATCGACCAGGTCGGCCTGCGCATAGAAGGGCTCTGCACGGTCGGTGAAGAGCATCTGCATCGTCGATGGTTCCGACCCGGCAAAGAGCAAGCCGATTTCTTGGAAGTGATGCTGCAATGCGGTTCGCATCAACGCCGCTGCGCCATCCACACCGACGATCCCCGAGAACTCGTCGACGATCAGGACCACCGGCTGCCTCGCCGATGCCTTGACGAGGACGTCGAATTGCGCATGCACGGTGAGCATCGCGTCGGGACGTTGCGCAGCGGGCTTGCGAAACTCGACGCCGAGCACGCCGAGTTGCAGCTGCACGCTTGCTGCGATCTCGGCAAACACACTCGACGCCGGCCCCATCACGCTGGAGATCGCTCGATCGAGCCGGATTGCGAAATCCGCCCACGACGTGAGCTCGTAGAGGTCGAGCCACACCGGCACTGCTGTACCGGCCAGCCGCTCGGCGACTGATCGCAACGCCGTCGTCTTGCCGAAACGCCGAGGACCGAGCAAGGCCGTCACGCGGCGCTCGGTGACGCGCTGAACGAGATCGTCGACGAGGTCGCGATTTGCTGGCAGCAGGCCCGGATCCAGTGGCCCGTGGTGAGGGAACGGGCTCAACTCCATGAACACAAGTTACTGCTTATGAGCACTCATTGATACTATTTTACAGTATCCACTCATGAGCCGTCGGTGTCACGCCCATGGTCTCAGTCGATCTTCTTGAGGGGAGCCCAGGCGAGCGACAGGTGCTTGAGTCCGACACCGCCGGAGAAGTTGATGACCGCTTCGGTCTTTTCACCTTCGCCGTCAACGGCGATGATGGTGCCAGCACCGAATGCCGGGTGCTCGACCTGGTCACCCACGCTCAGCTGGAGCTCTTGGCTGTTCGACGGTTCGATGACCTTCTGGCCGGCTCGCAGTGCTGCATCGACCACGCGGTTCTTGTGCGCGTCCTCAGCATCTTTGATGTCGGCGTTGATGTCGATGCCGCCAGATTCTTCGCCGTCTGGGCGCGCCCTGCGGTACGGCGGCGGATCGGACCGATACGCCGAGCCGCGTTCTTCGCGGTAACTCTGGCGACCGTACGACGACCGCCCCGACACGTTGCCCTTCGACTCGATCAGCTCGGTCGGGATCTCATCGAAGAAGCGCGACGGCGGGTTGTACTGCGTGGAACCGAACAGCTGACGGCTCCAGGCGTGACTCATGTAGAGCTTCTGCATGGCGCGGGTGATCCCGACATAGGCGAGGCGCCGTTCCTCTTCCATCTGGTCGGGCTCGGTGAGCGCCCGCACGTGCGGGAACACGCCCTCTTCCACACCGGCGAGGAACACGGTGGGGTATTCGAGACCCTTGGCTGAGTGCAGGGTCATCAACACGACCTGGTTGTCGTCGTCGAGTTGATCGGTATCAGCAACCAGCGCCACCTGTTCCATGAACTCTTCGATCACCGTGAACTCGCGGGCTGAGCCAACGAGTTCGCCGAGGTTCTCGATGCGGGTGTGCGCTTCGATCGTGTCTTCGGCTTCGAGTTCGGCAAGGTACCCCGACCCCTCAAGCGCCAACTGCAACACGTCACCCGGACCGTAGGTGGAGTCCGCGGCGGTGGCGTTGAGCCCGTCAAGCAGCTCGGTGAATTGTGTGATGCCGCGCAGCGCCTTGCCGCCGACTCCGGCTTCCTCGCAGCGGCGAAGCGCCTCGATGAACGAGATCGCCTCAGCGCGGGCGAACGCGTCGAGCTTCGCCACGCTCGCATCACCGACGCCGCGCTTGGGCGTGTTCAACACGCGCTTGAGCGACACCTCATCGGTCGGGTTCACGACGGTGCGGAGGTACGCCATGGCGTCTTTCACCTCACGGCGATCATAGAACCTCGTTCCGCCGACGACCTTGTAGGGCACGCCCACGCGCATGAAGGCTTCTTCGAGCACTCGGCTCTGCGCATTCGTGCGGTACAGCACCGCCATGTCGCGCCAGTTGGTCCCGACGTTTTCGTTGATCTGACGGGCCGTGGACGCAATGAACGTGGCTTCATCGCCCTCGTCGTCAGCGTGGTAGCGCGTGATGACGTCACCGCTACCCAGATCGGTCCAGAGGGCCTTCGGCTTGCGTTCGGTGTTGTTGTCGATGACCGCGTTGGCCGCATCGAGGATCGTCTGCGTGCTGCGGTAGTTCTGGTCGAGAACAACCGTCGTGACGTCAGGGAACGCCTCTTCGAAGTCGAGAATGTTCCGAAGGTCAGCGCCTCTCCATCCGTAGACACCCTGATCGCTGTCGCCCACCACCGTCACGCGACGGTGACCACCCGCGAGCATCAAGACGATCTCGTTCTGCGCTTGGTTCGTGTCCTGGTATTCGTCGACGAGGATGTTGGTGAAGCGCTCGCGGTAGTGCTCGAGGATGTTGCCGTGTTCACGGAACAGGTGCACGACGTTGATGAGCAGGTCGTCGAAGTCCATGGCGCCAGCCTTGAGCAGCCGGGCCTGATATTCGGCGTAGACCTCAGCGTGCTTGCGGTCGAAGATGTTCTCCGCGTTCTCCATCATCTGCTCGGGTGTGACCAACTCGTTCTTCTTGAGCGAGATGATCCCTTGCACACCACGCGGGGTGAACCGCTTCGCGTCGAGTCCGAGGTCGCGAATGACGTACGACACGAGCCGGTTCGAGTCTGCGGAGTCGTAGATGGAGAACTGGCGGGGATAGCCGATGGCTTCGCCGTTCGCACGCAGAATCCGGACGCAGGCCGAGTGGAACGTGGAAACCCACATGGTCTTCACCACCGGCCCGACCAACTCGTGGACACGCTCGCGCATCTCCGCTGCGGCCTTGTTGGTGAACGTGATCGCCAAGATCTTGGATGGATGCACACCGAGGTGGACCAGGTTTGCGATCCGGTGGGTGAGCACGCGGGTCTTGCCGGAACCGGCACCCGCAACCACGAGTAGCGGGCCGTCTTCGTGAACAACGGCATCGAGCTGATCGGGATTCAACCCTTCAACGAACGGCGACGGCCCCTTCGGCCGCGGTCCGTCCGGCGGACGTGCGATCAGATCTGCGGCACCCCGGTCGAGGTCGTCGCTCGTCGGCGGCGGGGCGCCAGACGATTCGGCCGGGTGCGGAATGTCGGCGAACAGCTGCTCATCGGTCATGGCACCGACCACTCTAGAGACGGGGTGCGACAGACAAGACGAACACGCCGGTCGTGTGCGCCGTCGTTCTTCGATTGATCGAACGGGCTAGAGGATTGCGATCCTGAGCAGGTTGGCCAACTCGACGACGAAACGAGTTGGCGACCCGCCGACGACGAGCGGCTCAGGGCCGGTCAGCGTGATCGGGCCGGGGGTGTCGGGTTGGTACAGGACCGCGACGTCGAGGCTGTCGTGGCGCAGTACTTCCGATGCCAGCCCGTCGGGATTTCGCTCTGCGTGCAGCGCACCCTGGCGCGATGTCCATACGAATCCGGCAGTTCGCTTCGTTCCAACGATCGTCTCAGCCACGCGACGCGTACACGGATAGTGGATCGGGTCTGCGCCGGTGAGTTGGCCGCGGTGCAGTCCAAACTTCGTCAGCGCTGCGTCACGAAGATCGACGAGTTGGACATCGGTGTCGAATCGAAGTCGATAGAGCCCGAACGCTGCCAGCGTGCCGGCGTAGATCCGGGGGTTGGGACCGGCAGCTTCGTGCAAGGCCGATTCGAGCACTGCGGCAGATCGCTGTTCGGCCACGTAGGTGTGGCCTCGACCATCCAGGGGCGAGAATCGGCCGTTGCCGACGCCCAGCGGTGCGAACGCAGACGAGCCGAACTCGGTGCGTGCGACCCGGAACCGCGAGGTGCCTGCCGCAAAGGTGTGCAGCCGTAACGATCGACGATCGATGGCATCCGGATCGACGATCGGGCAGTCAGGCCGACCGCACGGAGCCCCTTGCATGAGTCAGGCGTCGACCAAGCCGTCGATCGCCTGATCGATCGCATCGGTGCCGACCGCGTCGATCGGGCGTGCATCGATCCACGGGTTGCGCGCCGTGAACCATTGCCACTGAGCCCAACCGCTCAGTCCCGCTGCAGTGAGACGAGTGATGGCAGCGCCGACTCGGTCGTCGACGTCGAACACGTCGTCGAGCTGGAACGACGGGATGAGCGTGATGCCGCCGTGGTCGACCACGAAGAGTCGACCTCGACCACGCTGGCGCTTCACCCACTGCCTTGCCGCGAGCACCGTGCTGTCACGACCGCGAGCGAGGCCGTCATAGCCGACCGAATTCTCCGTCGATGCCAGGTGATCACGTGCAAGCCGCACGAGGCGGGCCTGCTCGATGGCCGCGTGGTCGAGCTGTGGAGGCGCCGATGGCAAGTCAGCTGAAACGAGAGCTGCAACACTCATGTCATGAGCGTACCACAACAGCGACTTCACTTCACTCATGACACAGGCCGCCACCAATGCTCCACTTCTGGAATGAGATGACGAGAGCATCGAGAGGTCAACATGGCCCCGTGGGAGTCCCATCATTCGATCCGGAAGCCAAAGACGCCACCGCACTCGGACTCACCCCTGATCACTTCGCCGGCGAGTAACTACGGATTCTGCGACTCGGTTCAAGCATCCGTAGCGGTACGGACGATGGCGGCGTGGTACTCCCAGTCGTCCGGCCCGGTGTCCCACACGTCGAAGTGCTCGACGACGCCGATCGATCCGAGCAGATCCCGGTTGCGCTCGGCCGAGCGCAGATCGAAGAGTCGACGCATTCCGGGCGGTTCCCGCTCGGAGTAGACCGCACCGAGCGAGCCGCCCCATTGGCCGACCGCCAGCGGTGAACCAGGGCGCAGCACACGGGAGATCGAAGCAAGCGCCGTTGCCATCTCGGCGTCGGGAACGTGCATCAACGTGCTCATGGACCACCCAACATCAAACGTGTCGTTGACGAAGGGCAGTTCGAACAACGATCCGGCAAGGACATCACAACCTCGTTCACGAGCGAGGGCGCCGTTGGCCGGAGCGAGGTCGACGCCGATGTAACGCCATCCAGCGTCGACGAACGCGTCAGCGTCGGTTCCCGGTCCGGCACCCAGGTCGATCACGCGTCGCGCACGCGCGTCCCCGATCGCGCCGACGAACTCGTTCAGCCACTCGACTCGACGGCCACTCGGCGCACCACGGCGGCGCGACGCTGCTTCTTCCTCGTAGAACTCGACGAGCTCGGCACGAACGTTCCCCGCCTCTGACATGAGGTCACCTTGGCACGTCGAACAGGCTCCGCAGGTCGACGAATCGAACGGCATCAACCACTCGACTCGGCGGGCACCGAAACCTCCTCGGCTCGATCGTTCTGCGCCGGGTACGTTGCCGCCATGACCGACGCAACCCCTGCTTCTCGACGCACCACCTTGCGACGAGGAACGAATCGAGCGGTGTACGAACGTGACCGAATTCGGTCGATCTTGGAAGCCGGCGTCATCGCACACGTCGGGGTGCAGACCGACGATGGGCCGATGGTCCTGCCCATGGCGTACGGACTACGTGGCGACGGCGACGACACCGAGATACTGATCCACGGTGCCTTGGCGAACGCACTGCTGAACGCCGGCCGCTCCGTGGACGTGTGCATCACCGTCACGATCATCGACGGCCTCGTCGTGGCACGAAGCCCATTCCACAACTCGATGAACTACCGGTCCGTCGTAGTTCGAGGCACCGCAGCTGCCCTCGACGACGCCGGCGACAAGCTCGACGCGCTCAAGATCATCAACGACCACATCGCCCCGATCTGGGACTCGGCACGCGCCCCGTCTGCGTCGGATGTCCGCAAGACACTGGTGCTGGCGGTCCCGCTCGCCGAGGCCTCTGCGAAAGTCCGTGACGGGGATCCGATCGATGACGATGGCGACTACGACGGTCCGTACTGGGCGGGGATCGTGCCGCTCACTTCGACATGGGGAACGCCGTACTCGGCAGCCGACCTCACCTCCGGTATCGAGATTCCCGTCGCGGTCGCTGCAATGGAGGACACCGACGCGCACCCCGCCTGAAGGGCTCGAGGCGAACGACGTGGGGATCAGGCACGCGGAGGTTTCACAACCTCACGTGGAATTCGGGCGACGAGGCGGACCGGGTGGCGAGACTCAGGACCGGACGAGCGTTGCGGAACAGTCGCGCACGACGCCGGCAAGCTTCGGAAGCACACAGGGACGGCCCGAACACGCATCCCACGTGCGGATCCCGCCTGACATGAGCGGCTCGGAAGAGAGCCGACCGACCTGACCGGCGACTTCGAGTGCCGTGGCGAGTTGATCTGCGGTGTACGGCGTCCACTGCGACGGGTCGTCGGCTTCGATGTCGAGAATGGGAGCGCCATCGGTGCAGTTCCAGCCATCACCCGCAGCGGTGCGTGTGCGAACAATCCGCACCCGCCCTCGTGGATTTACCAAGATGTGTCCTGATTCCAATGCGCTCACGACACATTCTTCGGTCATGGACACCGGCAGGTTGAGCGATTCGTCGAGATTGACGACGGAAATCACGTGTCATATGTTCGCCTGATTCGCGGCGTGCGAGGACGCCACATCCCAGCACCACAATCGATGGATCGACCCGTCAGCCGTCGACGAGTTCGGCGAGCTCGATCCAGGTGGACTCGAGCTCGTCCAGCGTTGCCTGAGCCTCGACCAGCACCGCCCCGCGCTCGGCGAGCACCTCGTGGTCCGTGGTGGACGCCAGTTCCTCGTGCAGACCATCGACCTTCTTCTGCGCCTTCACCATCGCCTGCTCGGTTTCGCGCAGACGCCGACCAATGGTCGAGGGGCTTGGCCCCGTTCGGGCAGCCTTGGGCTTACCGGACGACCCCGAAGTCGACGCCTTCTTTGCCTTGGGTGCACCAGGAGCTCCAGAACGCGAGGTCCCGACGGCGGCGCGCTCGGCGAGCCAACCGGTGACCCCACCGGGGACTCGCCGCATGGTGCCGCCCGGCTCGATGGCGAGCACGTGATCAGCAACCCGATCGAGGAACGCCCGATCGTGACTCGCCACGACCAACGCCCCGGGCCAATCGTCGAGAAACTCCTCGAGCGAACGAAGCGTGTCGAGGTCGAGATCGTTCGTGGGTTCGTCGAGGATCAGCAGGTTCGGCTGGCGCGCAAGCACCATCACCAGCTGCAATCGGCGCTTCTCGCCCCCCGACAGCATCCGTACCGGGGCGTACTGCGCAGTGGAGTCGAACCAGAACTTCTCGAGCAGCGCTTTGTCTTCGTGGTCCGGTTCTCGCAGCGGCCCCGCAACCATCTTGCGCACCGTCATGTCAGGGTCGAGCGACGCCGAGTGTTGATCCGCATAACCGACCACGACGGTCTTGCCGATGCTGATCTGACCCATGGCCGGCGCACGACGCTCGGCAATGATGTCCAGCAGCGTGGTCTTGCCCGAGCCGTTCGGGCCGACGATGCACAGTCGGGCGCCTGGCTCGATGACCAGATCCACACCACGGAAAACCACGGTTGGTTCGCCGTCGGGTGTCGCTGCGTCGAAGCGCTGCCCGACATCGATCAGCTCCACGACCTGATTGCCCAAGCGAGTGGTGCCGGCACCCAACTCCAGTTCGTTCGCACGCACTCCGAGATCACGCGGGCCGCCCGACACGATCTCGTTCGCGGTGCGCAGTCGGGCCTTCGGCTTGGCCGTGCGCGCTGGGGCACCCCGGCGCAGCCACGCCAGTTCCTTTCGAGCCAGGATCTTGCGCGTGGATTCCTCCTGCGCTTCGCGTTCGATCCGCTCGGCACGAGCATCCAGGTAGGTCGCATAGGCGCTGGAGCCGGCTTCAGCCTGATGGACGAAGGATCGGCCGTGATCGAGTTCCACCACCTTGCTGGGGCCGACCTTCGTGGTCAGCCGGTCCAGCGCATGCCGATCGTGGGTCACCAGCACCAGCGCTGCGGACATCGACACCAGTCGCGCTTCGAGCCACTCGATTGCTTCGAGATCGAGGTGGTTCGTGGGCTCGTCCAGCACGATCATGTCGTGCCCGTTCTCCGCATCGCCCGAGCCGGAGTTGTCGGCGAGCATCTTGGCAAGCGCCACCCGCTTGGCCTGCCCACCCGACAGCTCGTTCGTGCGCCGGTCGAAGAGGGGCAGTACACCGAGCGACGTTGCGACTGCGGCGACTTCCCAGCCGTCGCCGAGGTACTCGGACACCGTGCCCGGCGGCAGAACGGGATCCTGCTCGAGCATCGTGATTCGTGCACCGCGACCGAAGCGGACGTCGCCCTTGTCGGGGGCGATTGCACCGGTCAGTACGCGTAGCAACGTAGTTTTTCCGGAGCCGTTCACGCCGACCACCGCAACGCGATCGCCGCGTGAGATGGTGACCGCCAGATCGTCGAACAGCACTTTGTCCGGCTGCGCGAGGTGCACTCCGGAGACGTCGACACAGATCACGTGGCGACGATACGCAGAGACGCTCGCTCCCCCACCTCGTCATGGTCTCTAGAGTTGGGCCGTGCAGATCGTTGCGAGCGCCGACTCGGGCCTCCGGCCCCGGGTGGTGGGTGCGGTTGCGGTTGGCGGCGCCATCGGCGCCACGGCTCGTTGGGGAAGCAACGAACTGGTCGCCTCCGTGACGAATGCAACGACCGACCCCACGGTGGCCGCCGCGTTTCCGTGGGCAACGTTCGCCGTCAACGTCGTCGGTGCACTCCTCGTCGCGGTCGCAACAGCGAACATCGAGCGCGGCACCGCGCGGTGGGCGTTCACGGTGACCGGGGTGCTCGGCGGATTCACGACCATGTCGGCGTTTGGTGTCGAGCTGAACGAACTGGTCGATGCCGACCGCACCGACACCGCCGCGCTGTACCTCGGGGCCACCTTTGCGATTGCTGCGGGAGCGTTTCTGCTTGCGGAACGAGTGGCGAAGCCTCCCCGATTCGGACACGAGTCATGACGCCGGCGCTGTTCGTGCTCGCGGCATCGCTCGGTGCTGTTGGGCGCCATGTGGTTGCGTCGTTCCTGTGCAGCTGGCATGCGCTGCTCGGGGTGAACACCGCCGGGGCCGCGCTGCTCGGCTGGCTTGCAACACAGGATCTGTCCGAGCCTGCGATGACCGTGTTCGGTGTCGGCTTCTGTGGCGCGCTCACCACGTTCAGCTCCTTTGCCTCCGAGGTGCGCACGATGGGACCGAGGTACGGAGCGCTGTACGCAACCACGACGATGTTGTGCGTGTGCGGCGCTGCCTCCGTGGCAAGCAGCTTGTAGCGTCGATCTGCGCCCACGATCCCGTGGTTGTCCGATCCCTGATTCCATGTCTGCTCTCTCCACCACCGATCCCGAGGTCGTCGAAGCAGTCGGTGCACAGCGGTTGGCCGACTGGGCGCATTCGACACGATCCGACCCAGCGCCGAACAACGGTGAGGTCGACGATGTCGCCGATGCTGCGCGCGCTGCCTGTTCGACCATCGGTGAGCAGATGGCGACGCTTGCATCGGAGCTCCAGCAGCACCTCGCAGCTTCCGACATCGACATCTCCATCGATGATCGGCAACGTCCACGGCAGCGCCACGAGGTGCGCATCGAGGTGGACTCGTTCGCCACCGCCGCGGCCGCCGCTGCCGCACTCGAGCCGTTGGGCTTCGAACAGTGGGAACGTTGGACGGGCGCGGCGTCCCGTTCCTTCGCTGCTCATGGCACGCATCTCACCGTGGCACGGACCCGGGCACACAGCGAGGTGCTCCGGATCTCCTGGAGAACCGAGCCGTCGACCGGGCGCGTCCGCCGCCTGCTCCGCTCGCTGTTGCGACCCACCCAGGGCGACTGGGCAATGACGTCGCTGCCCGTCCGACTCTGGCCGCTCTACTCGATACTGCGGCCGGTTCGACTCGTACTGGAGCGCACGGGCCGACGCGATCCACACGCCGCAGGCCTCGGTCCGTTTCTGTCGACACCTGAATCGATGATCGAGGCGTTGTTCGACGTCGTGGATCTGCGCGCTGACGATGTGCTCCTCGACCTGGGTTGCGGCGATGGTCGGCTCGCCATAGCCGCGGCGACCACGCGTGGCTGCACGTCGATGGGCGCTGAACTCGATGCGGATCTGGCCGCACGGGCCCGCCTCGCTGTCGAATCGGCTGCGGTGACCGAGTTGGTCACGATCGTGGAAGGCGACGCTCGCGAGATCGATCTGTCGGCGGTGAGCGTTGCGTTCATGTTCTTACCAATGGACGTCGTGGCCGAGATCCTCGATGACACGCTCGACCGTCTCGCAACCGGAGCCCGCCTGATCATCCACGAACAGACGCCGCTTGCCGCATCGATCTCGCGAACACCAAGCTCGTCGACGGCGATCATCGCTGACGACGCGGTCACGGTTGCGCACGTCTGGACGGCGTGACCAGGCGCGATCCGAACCCGCCAGCGCATCGACCTCGTCCGGTCGACGCGCTCGTTGATCGTGGGGGTGCCGAGCGAACGCCCAGACATCGCGTACGCTGGCGCCCCTCACGGGCCTTCTTCGGGCGCTGATTGGATCACATGAGCAGGCAACCACAACTCGTCGACGGCGCCCGGTACGAGTACCGCGTCTGGGGCAAACACCGAAGCGCACGCAAACAGCTCGAGAAGCTTGCAAGCAGCGTGACCGAGGAGACGGTCAAGGACTGCTATCTCATCGTCGACGACGTCACCTGGAACGCCAAAGTTCGCAACAACACGCTCAAGGTGAAGCAGTTGGTCGCAGAGAACAAGGGGTTCGAGCAGTGGACTGCGGACAAGCACCGCACTGCTGACGACACGCCCTCACCCTTCGACGAACTGTTCGAGCGGTTGCGACTCGATCGGCCGCAACGCGGGAAGTCGTACGACCTCTATGAGGCAATCGGGCGGCTCGACGAGGATCCCAACACCGAGGCGGTCTTCGTGATCAAGCACCGCCGTCGCTACACGATCGACAAACTCCGCGCCGAGGTCACCGACATCGAGGTGGTCGAGACCTCCGAGGTGTTGAACACGTTGGCGATCGAAGGCGAGGACCTCGACGAACTGGTCGCACTTCGCAAGAAGCTCGGATTGCGCGACGAACCCAACGTGGCCGTACACGAAGCCATCAGCCTCCTCGACGACTGATCCGTCGCGTCAGATTCTTCAGTCGTCGGCTCGATCAGTCGTCGGCGTCGCTCGTGCCGCCGACGAACCCGACAGTGGTTCCAGGCCGGTCGTGGCCGTGGAGTTCAGCCGCGAAGGCGGCGTTGGAGGTCGTCGGCGATCTGGCCAACACGGTCCGCATCCATCACCGACTGGAACCCGCGGTGACGCCCCTCGATCGGGACCACCTCGACGTCGGCCACGTTCGACCACAGGTGGTGAGTCCGGTCGGGGTTCGTGGTGTTGGCGGCGTACAACAGCACGGGCACTCTGCTGCCGGCAGGTCGGTAACTGAACGCTTCGAGCGGCACACCACCGACCGAGGTTCGTTTCGGGGTGTCGGGAACGTCGCTGCCCGACAGCTGGAGCAACCGAGTCCCGATGGACTTGGCGGCTGAGCGAGACCGCCGACGTGCGAACGTGGTCAACTCGTCGGCCACCGCTCGAGGTGTTGCGAGTGACTTGTAGATCGACCAGCGGTTCGCCCAAAGATGCTGTTCGGCGCCAGGAAAGAACGTGTCGATCATGACAATGCGATCGACTTGGCACCCGTCCAAGCGCAATCGATCAGCGAGGTCGAAGGCAACGACGCCGCCGGTCGACCATCCAAACACCGTGATCGGCCGCTCGACGTCGTTCGTGTCGCTGTCGAGCAGTGCCCGCTCGAACTGCTCCGCCAGCGCATCGATCGTGACGACGATCCGATCGGGATCGACGTCGGCTGCTGAGACCGCAATCACCCGGATGTCGTCGGGCAACGCGTCAACCAGCGCTCGATAGCCGAAGACGTCATCCCACGCTGGCGTGAGCACCAGGACCGGACCGTCGTGCGCTCCGGCCTGCATCGTGATCAACCGGATGCCGTCGCCCGGCTCGTGCTGAGCTGGAATCGGTCGAGCCGGTTCGACGAGTTCGGCAATACCGGCAGGGGTTCGTCCATCGAGCAGCACTGCGATGGTGAGCTTGCGGTCGACTCGCGCTTCGATTGCGGCAACGATCTCGACCGCTGCCAGTGAGTCACCTCCCGCTTCGAAGTAGTCCGTGTCCGGCGAGACGTCAGTTCGACCCAGCGCGTCGCACCAGATCGCAACGATGTCGTCGACGAGCGGAGATGCCATGGCAGCAGGCGCTATCGCTTCGGAGGGGTGGCGTTCGTCGGTTGAGAGCGCGGCTGCCGCTGCTCGGTCGAGCTTGCCGTGCGACGTGCGTGGCAGCTGCGAGTGAACGATGATCCTCGAAGGCACGTGGCTGCCTGGCAGGGCAGCGGCCAATCGTTGGCGAACGTCGTCGATGTCGACCTGGTCCGGCGCACCGCTCGCCACGTGGGCAACGAGTCGAACCCGCGAGCCATCGGCTTTGGCAACCACCACTGCGTCGTCGACGCCAGCGAGACCCGTGAGCACAGTTTCGATCTCACCCGGCTCGATTCGCACGCCACCAACGTTCAACTGGTCGTCCACGCGACCAACGAACGTCAAGACGGTTTCATCGGCCCGCTCGACAGCACGAACGCGGTCACCGGTGCGGTACCAGCGGTACCCGTCGACGAACGCGAATCGCCCACCGGCGTCATCCGGGTCGCCGAGATAGCCGTTGGTGACCGTGGCGCCACTGATGAACAGTTCACCAGCGACACCGATCGGCACGGACCTGCCCGCTGTATCGGCCACGCGCAAGGTCACGCCTGCGATGGGCGTTCCGATCGGGACCATTCCGGACGGGTCGTCATCGAGGCGGTGGGCACTCGACCAGACCGTTGCTTCGGTCGGCCCGTACTCATTGATCAGGGGAACATTGCGGTCGAACGCGCCACGGTGGGCATCGACCACCTCGGTGCTGCACGCTTCTCCCGCCACGATCGCGACCTGCAGCGACGCAAGGCCACCTTCGCCTCGAACGAGCAGCGCCCGATAGAGCGTCGGCACCATCAACAGATGCGTCACGCCCGCCTGCTCGATGATCTCCACGAGCCGATCGACGTCGTGGACGTCGTCGTCGGTCGGGATGACGATGGTTCCGCCGGTGGCGAGTGGCCAGAACAATCCGACGATCGACGAATCGAATCCGATGCTGGACGTGAGCAGGAAGCGTTCGGGCGTCGACGGGTAGGTCTGACGGCGCGCCGCTGTGCTGGCGGCGAGGTTCGCGTGCGACACCGCGACACCGCGAGGCACGCCAGTGGAACCGGACGTGAAGATCACGTAGGCCTCGTCGTCAGCGCTGACCTCCGTCAGAAGCTCACGTGCTCGGTCGACGATCGACTCCGCCTCGGCGTGCACACCATCGGCAACGAGCACCGAGACGCTGCCCGGCAGTCGGCCGTTACTCGCATGATCGACCAGCACCACGGCCAGGTCGACGCCGCCGGCAATCGTGTCGAGTCGCTCGTCCGGTGAGGTCGGGTCGAGCGGTACGTAGCAGCCGCCGGCAAGCTGAGCGGCGAGCATGGCGACGACCATGTCGACAGAGCGGTGCAGGCACACGCCGACGAGGCGGCCCTTCAGAGGGCCGACGACCGACGACGCTGCCGACGCGGTGTCCATCGCTGCAGCGAGGAGACCTGCGTACGTCATCGACCGACCCGAGGCATCCACGACGGCCACGTCATCGGGCCGACGCTGTGCGGCATCGACGATGGCGTGGAGCACCGTCAGCGGGTGTTCGGCCAGGTCGTCGCCGATGAGTTCACTGGCACGAGTCACTGCGGCAAGCGACGACACCGCCTGGTCACCAGATGACGCCATGTCCGACAGGGCGTTCCCGAACAGGTCGAGGAGCCGCTCGGCATCTCCCGCCGACAGCACGTGACCGGAGTATTCGATTGCGATCGACAACCGATCTCCGCGCTCGTGCACGAACAACGTCACGTCGCTGACCGAACCACCCGATGCGAGCACTTCGTGCTCGACCGGGGTGCCGGCGAAGAGCGGCACGCTTTGACGTTCGTACGCCAGCATCAGCGAGACGTTCGGGACCCCAAGAATCTCAGCTCGAGCGTCGCGCACCATCGAGGCAAACGGATATGTGCGGTGCTCGATCGCCGCCGCAACCGATGCGCCGACGTGACCGACGAGTTCGCCGACCCGCTGGCCTTCGGGGAGGTCGATTCGAAGCGGGAGCGTGTTGAGGAAGTACCCGACGAGTGGGCCGGTGACCGGATGATCTTTGACCGACGCCGTGATGCCGAGCTCGACGGATCGCTGCGCACCGGACACTCCCATCGAGTGACGATCGAATGCCACCGCTGCGGCTGACAGCGCAGCGATGAACGGCGTCGGTGCAATGCCTCGGCGCAGTGCGGTCGGTGTGAGATCAAGCTGGCGAAGGAGGTATCCCGGGGGCTCCGGTTCCGATGGCGCGGCCAGTGCGAGTTCAACCGGCGGGCCCGCTGCGTCGCCTCGTCGTCGTGCTTCGAGCCAGAAGTCTCGATGTTGCTCGACGTTGCCGCGCTGCCATTGTGCGTGCTGTGCGTAGTCGACACCCAGAGCCTCGGGCACCGCACCGTCATACGCCTGCACGATCTGCTGCCAGAACACATCGAACGCGTCGGCGCCGATGCTGATGTGATGCACTCCAATCAGCATCGACAACTGCGGCGATTCGCTCCCCGCTCCACCAGCTGACTCATCCGTGGTGTGCGCCGCGTGGACCCGAACGAGCGGTCCGTTGTCGAGATCGAACGGCAGTGTTTGCAGCCGCATCGCCTCGTCGCGGAATTCGACGGTCGACGAGGCGCCGAGCTGCGTGAAGCTCACAGCATCGGAGGCGTCCAACTCGCGACGGTCGGAGGCATAGCTCCGTCGCAACGGCCCATGCAGCGCCGCGACCGAGCGGATGGCGGCCTCGAGTCGCTCCACGTCGGCATCGTCGGGCAATCGATACCAGCGCGTGACGTTGTAGCGGGTGTCGCTGGGGTCGCGGCGGTACTCGAAGAGCATTGCCTCCTCACCCGCCGACAGCGGTGCTGGTGCATCGTCGTCGAGCGGGTCGATGTCGGCCTCGGACCGGACCACCGCACCCAGCGGATCGGCTTCGATCAACGCGGCGATCTCACGAATCGTGCGGGATTGGAACACCGCAGCGTCGTCCAACGCGGCGCCCATCGTGTCACCGATCGTGGCCACCACTTCGAGTGCGGCGAGCGAGTCGCCGCCGAGGTCGAAGAAGTCGTCGGTCACGCCCACACCTTCGAGGTGCAGCACCTCTGCCCAGATCTCTGCGAGGGCACGCTCGACCGGTGTCTGAGGCTGCACGATCGCATCGGTCTGACGATGGATGCGGGTGGGCGCCGGCAGCGCCGCGGCGTCGGCCTTCGCACTGGCTGCCAACGGCATGTCGTCGATACGCACGAACGCCGACGGCACCGCAGAATCAGCAACGAGCGAACGCACGTGTCGGCGCAGTTCCTCGACGTCGAGATCAGCACCATCGACGGTCTGGTACCAGGCCGTGAGAATCTCGACCCGCTTGGGCTTGTATCCGACCGCGCCGAGCATCGGTACCACCTCGGGGTCGTCGACCCCGCCCGCAAGGCGATCATCCAACTCGGCGAGTGCTTCCGAACGCGTCTTGTGACCGAGGCGAACGTCCCACGCATAGGGCTCGGCGTAGTTGTGGTACCCGCGTTCGGCGTGGTGCACCTGGATGCCAGCGACGTTGATGAGACAGTTGGTGGATCGACCGGTGTCGGCGGGCCGGACCCACGGAGCATGGTCCTCCAGGTACCGATACAGCTCTTCCAGATCCACGTCGACGTAGCGGTAGAAGTCGACGAATCGAATCCGGTCGAACACCGCCTCGTCGTCGAACACGCGCTGTTCGGGCAGCAGTTCCGTGACGGCATCGGGCACCTGGTGATACACCTTGCGCGCTTCGAGCACCGTGGCATCGATGGCCTCCGGATCGAAACGACCTTCCTCGAACTGAGCGGGAATCAAGCGGGTCTCGAAGAACTGGCCTCGAGACAGCCCGGTGACGATGACCGGAATCCCGAGCTGGTCTGCTCGTGCCACTGCCATGGTGTAGATCGTCTTGTAGCAGCCCTGACACACGTTCGAGTAGCGATCGAGACTGTCACGGAAGATCTCGTTCATTGCGTCGGTCGTGACGAACTCATGGGTGATGCCGAGCGTGTCGATGCTGCGTTGGATGTTCTCCTTCGCTCCATCGGAGATGAATCCGTTGTCGAGGGTGAGGGCGTGCACTCGCCAGCCTCGTTCGACGAGCTGGTACAGCGCATACGACGAGTCCTTTCCGCCTGACAGCAAGTGAAGACAGTCGTAGTCCCCCTTGCTCCGCAGACGTGCGCTGGCCAGCTCCATCTCCAGGTCGACCTCGTCGTGGAACCAGGCCTCGGTCTGCGGGGCGATTGCATCGAACGAACGGCACACCGAGCACACGCCGGCTCCGTCGATCTCGACATCGGGGACATCGGTGCCGAGTCCGCATCGCACGCATCGCTCCCCCGCCACACGGTCGGCTGGTGTCCACAGACGAACAACGGCGCTGGCCACCTTGGGGTGCTGCACGAGCGCCGCCTCGACCTCGGCGGGCTCGAGACGCACGCCATTGACCTTCATCTGGTCGTCGAGGCGGCCGCCGTACACGAGCACGCCGTGGCGCTGCTGTCGCACGCGGTCGCCGGTCCGGTACCAGGGCCCGCGCTCGGCGCCTGCGAGCTGTCCGGGGACGCCGCTCACGCCGTCGTGCGCGAGGTGGTCGAGCGACACGAACCGTTCGGCGGTGAGGTCCGGACGGTTGAGATAGCCCACGGCCATCCCGCGTCGCCGCACATACAGCTCACCCCAGGCTCCAGCGGGCACGAGGTTGCCGTCGGCATCGAGCACCGTCAGCTCACATCCGGGAGCTGCAGCTCCGATCGGCACGTCCACATCGGTGTCCGCACTCGGCGACCACTCGTGGATCATGCACCCCACGACTGCTTCGGTCGGGCCGTACTCGTTGAAGATTCGAACACCGGGGCGACACGACAGCGCCGTGGCCACCGCCACCGGCCGCCGGAACGACTCGCCACCCACCACCACCGTGCGAATGGGTCGCGGTGTGTCGACCATCCGGGCGAAGATCTCGAGTTGCGACGGAGTGGCCTTCAAGAACGTGATGCGGTCATCGGTGGCGATACGACCGAGCGCCACGATTGGATCACCATCGAACACCACGACACTGCCGCCGGTCACGAACGACAGGAACAGGCTCGTGATGGTGAGATCGAAGATCAGCTTCGAGTGCAATGCCACGACCGGGGCAACGGCTGGATCGCAATACGCCTCCACCGCGAAGTCGAGGTAGTCGCCAAGACCTCGGTGCGGGATCGGCACGCCCTTGGGAAGCCCGGTCGAGCCCGACGTGTAGAGCACGTAGGCAACGGCGTCGATGTCGACGTCGGCGACGTGAGGGTCTTGGTCATATGCGGTCGTTGCGTCGAGGTCGTCGACGATCAATCGCAGATCGGCGTCGTCCGCGATTGCTTGATGACGTGTCTCGGGATCAGCTGGATCCAGCATGACGAAGGCCGCTCCGCATCGCAGCACGGCCTGCACGGCGACCATCACGTCGATACTGCGATCCATCCGCAGCCCGACTCGGTCACCGACGATCACACCTTCGTGGCGCAGCCACGCAACCGCTCGACCCGTCCGATCCTCGAACTCCGCTGCAGACACCGCACCCGCTCGGTCATGTGCAACGACCCAAGCCGGGTCGTCCTGCAATCGCTGCGCAACGTGTTCGTGGATCGGCCTGGCAGCATCCTCCGGCGACGCCGGAGGCACCAGTGCGGCAAGCTCGGCTCGGTCTTCGTCGGTCGCCGCACCCAAAGACGACACCGGGTCCGTCGGTGACGCCAGCATCGAATCGACCACGGTTGCGACGTTGCCCGCCAACCGATCAGCGGTTGTGTCCGCAACCAGTGCATCGTTCACGTCGAGCTGTATCTCGGTGCCCGCTCCGAATTCGAAGGCGTGGAGTCGCAGCGAGTGTGCGGGATCGACCGCGGGTGCACGCACCCAACGCACGTCGACGGGAGCACCCGCAAACTGAACATCGGCGGCGCGGAACACATTGACAACCAACTCGAAGTCCTGTCGGTCGCTGCCGTCAGATGGTTTCGCACGCAACGTTTGCAGCACCGCCGAGAGCGTGCGGGTTACGAGCGAATCGACGGTGTCGTCGTTCTCGATCGACACTGCGACCGGATGAAGCTCCATCAGCGGACCGACGATTCGTCGACTGGCTCGACCACGGCGGTGGTGAACCGGCACACCGACCACGAACTCGCGTCGTCCATCCAGGCGGTGCATCGTCAGTGCCAATGCAGACGACAGCAGGGCGAGCAAACTCAGATCCGGACTGATCGAAGCGAACGTCGCCTTGGCACGATCCGCCAACGACTCGCCTGTCGAGCTGTCCAGCTTCACCGACGTCGCAGGGCTCGTCGCGGTGGTCGGGCCGCGCCGCCCGAACGGCGTCAGCGGCGCTGGGCGCGGTGCAGAGGAAGCAGCCCCCGCCTCGGGCGCCGAACTCCGCCCCTGCTCCACGTGCGCGGCGAACGAGGCGACATCGAGCTCGGCCTCCGGGTCGTCATACGCTTGTGCGAGCAGTTCAAAGACAATGAACTGCGATGCGGCATCGGTGACCACGTGGTGCAGATTCAGCCACCAGGTCCAGTCGTCGTCGCCGTGGCGAATGAGCACCGAGTCGTACGAGCACATGGTGGCGTCGACGGGTTGCGCAACTCTGACCCGTTCCCACTCCTCGAGTTCGCCGGGCTCGAGCTCGATCAGCTCGGTGGTGGCTGGCGGCCGAGCGAGCACGTGGGCCACCGGGCGCCCATTGTGTTCCGCCACGACCGTGCGAAGCGCGTCAGACGAGGACACGACTCGATCAAACGCCTCACGGAATCGGGCGGGGTCGATTGGGCCGGACACGCGGTGGGCGTGGCCCATGTTTGCAAGCGCGACCTCAGGATGCAGTCGCTGGCTCGTCCACACCTCGCGCTGCAACACCGACAGGTCGTAGCGCTGCTCGACGCGCGCGCCGAGTTCGATCGGCTGTTCAGCCATCTCCGGAGAGGGCGCCTCGTGCGGTGGCGTAGTCGACCATGTTGCGCGGGGTCTGGAAATGCTCCAGCACGATGTCGACAGCATCGATTCGAATACCGAGCCGCTCTTGCATCCATTCCGACACGATCACGACGCCGAGCGAATCGACCAGGCCGGTGAGCAGCAGGTCGGTGTCGAGGTCGATCGGGTCGTCTTCGAGTGCGACCTCGTCCACGAGGAACACCAGCAGTTCGTCAGCGAACGTGTCGGGATGTGTCTGCGTCGTCATGGTCAAGCTTCTCGCCGGCTGTTCGATGCGGTGTCGGCAGGGCGAACCTATCCCTCCCGGGCAGCCCGCGACTCCCTCAACGCAGCGTTTCGGTCGACTTTTCCCGTGCCGGTTCGTTGCAGGGACGCCACGATCACCACCGCAACCGGCACCGCGACACGCTGGTGCGACGCAGCCACAGCGCGCTGCACGTGGCGCAGCGTCAGCTCTGAGCCCGGCTCGAGTTCCACCACCGCAACGAGCCCTCGTTCACCCGCTTCATCAACGTCGACGACCATCGACACCTCATGGACTTCGTGCAACTCGCGAACCGTCTGGTCGATGGCTTCCAGCTCGACGCGCTGGCCCCGGATCTTCACCTGATTGTCGGCCCGTCCGAGAAACACGAGTGCGCCATCGGGATCGGTGTCGACGAGATCGCCGGTTCGATACCAGCGGGTAGCTCGAGCGTCGTCGAACGACCGGTCGACCACTGCCGCAGCTGTGAGATCGGGGCGGTTCCAATACCGATCCATCATGGTCGACGTGGCGACCCACAGCTCCCCGGGACCCTGTTCGGCCGACTCACCGGACTCATCGACCACCACGACCTCGGTCTCCGGCCACGCAGCACCGATCGGAACCACGCCACCAGCTGCTGGCATCTCCGCGATGTCGAAGCGTGTGCACTGGTTGACCTCCGCCGGGCCGTAGACGTTCGACACCGTTGCGTCCGGCAACGCCGCCATGAGGTCCGCCAGTTCGTCGACCGGGTACGACTCGCCCCCGTAGAGGATCCATCGCAGCGATGTGAGGTCGCGGTCGTCGAGAGCACCACGCGTGACGAGCTGTCGCAACACGTACGGCACCGAATACCAGACCGTGGCCCGCTCGTTCGCCACCAACTCGCTGAGGCTGGCAGGAAACCGCATCACGGCATCTGGGGCCACCGTGACCGCCGCACCAACCAACGGAGCTGCGTACAGCTCGAAGGTCGACTGGTCGAAATGCAGCGATGCAATGTTGACCAAGCGATCGTCGGCGCGCAACCCGTATTCGGCCGCAGCGATGCGGGCGTATGCGAGCGCGCTGCGATGCGTGTGCACGATGCCCTTCGGCTGGCCGGTCGAGCCCGACGTGTAGATGATGTAGGCATCGTCGTCCGGCTGTCGCAGCACCGGATCGGTCGACGGCGCTGATGCTGCCAACGATGGCCAGGGCATGATCGCGACATCGTCTGCCGTGAGGTCGCGGCGCACCACCGCTGCGCGCAGGCCTGCATCTGCACCCACGAGCGCATCGAAGGTGGACTGGCGTGTGTCGGTGAGCAACACCTCGATACGCGCGTCGGCGATGACGGCAACCGCATGCTCCACAGGGGCGAGCGGATCGATTGGCACCATCACTGCTCCGGCACGCAGCACGGCGTGCACCGCTACGAAGGACCACACCGACTTCAGCTGATGGACGCCAACCCGATCTCCTGGCTGCACTTGCAGCTGGACGAGCAGGTCGGCCACCGTTGCCACGGCGTCGGCGAACTCACCGTAGGAGAGTGCGTCGGTGCCGTCACTGAGTGCGGGCGCGCCCGGCTCGATGCGTTGGCGATCGAGGAGGTCGGCGAGCACGCATATCGATGTCACAGGAAAATCGTACGGCTCGACGCCCAAACACGCCCACCGCCCCAGATACTTTGTGCCGGTCTCCAACGGACCGACTCGAGATCCCACCATGCAACTCACCACGAACGGCCATGTGCTCGACACCGACGCCGCCCGCTTCGGCGAACTGGCTGACGCCAGCGATCTCCTCGGCGACGCTCCTGCTCTGCAAGCGGCACTGGCCGAGCGGGGCTACCTCTTCTTCCGTGGGCTGCTGGATGCAGACACGGTGCTGGCCGCTCGCCACGAGATCCTCACCAAATATGCCGTCCTCGGCGAGATCGACGACCGACACCCGATCGACGAGGCCATCGCCGGTGACGGACACGGCGTGATGCACGCAAACCTTCGGGCGTTCTCGGAATCGGTCCGCACTGGCAGCGACTATCTCGCGGTGACCGACCACGAGCGGGTGCTCGGCATTCACGAAGCGCTGCTCGGCGGCCCCGTGCGGTCATTCGACTTCCGGTGGCCACGCTTCGTGCGCCCCGGTGAGGGTTGCGGGTTTCATTGCGACGGCCCGTACATGAACCGTGGAACCAGCCGCATCGTGTCGAGTTGGATTCCGCTCGGTCGGGTGCATCGCCACGAAGGCGCACTCGTTCTCCTCGAGAACAGCCACCGCTCCGAGCGGCTCCAGAACGGGTATCTGAAAGCCGACGCTGACGTGGACGGCCTCGAGTGGCTCGACGCTGACCCATCGGTCACCCAGGAGCAGTATGGCGACCGCTGGCTCACCACCGACTTCGAACCCGGTGACGTGCTGTGCTTCGGGATGCACACACTCCACGGCGCCATCGACAACGGATCGAGCACTGGGCGGTGTCGCCTGTCCTCCGACAGCCGATATCAGCGGATCGACGAGCCTGCGGATCCGCGATGGAACGGTGCCACGATCGAAGGGCACGGCGGTTCACGCGTGTTCTATCCCGGCCTCGGCAACTGGAACAACGCCGACTTCCAGGACGAATGGAAAGACGTCGACGAGCGCGGACGGATCCTGCTGCGCGGCGCCGAGGACGGGAGCGCGACATGAGCATCGATGACGAACTCTTGGCGTTGGCCCACGCCATGGCCGACCTCGATCATCCGACCAAGGTCGACGTGTCGGAGTGGGCGGCTGCCAACCTCGCCCAGCACGACCGTGTGGCAGCCGACCTGGCCAGCGCCTTTGCCGCCGATGATTGGCAGCGAATGGCCGATCGCGGGTTGATGCGTTCGATGGTCGCCGAAGAGCACGGTGGCACCGGCCTCGGGCTCGCCCACACTCTGTTGACGCTCGAAGGTCTCGGCCACGGTTGCCGAGACAACGGCCTGAACTTCGCACTCGCCAGCCAAATCCTCAGCACCCAGGTTGCGCTCGAACGTTTCGGCAACGAGGAGCAGCGTGAACGGTGGCTCGCCCCGTTGCTCGACGGCTCGGCAATGGTCGCACTCTCGATGACCGAGCCCGAGACGGGGTCCGACGCCTTCGCGTTGTCTGCAACCGCCGAACTGCTCGATGATGGTTCGTTCAAGATCAACGGGCACAAGGCGTACATCACCTTCGGGTCGCGATTCGACATGGCGATCGTGTTCGCCAAGACCAACCCCGATGCGGGTCAGTGGGGCATCACCGCATTCCTCGTCCCGGCCGACCTCCCCGGCGTCGAACGCGTCGGGAATCGCGACAAGATGGGCATGCGCACCACACCATTCGGTGACATGACCTTCACCGACGTGGTCGTTCCCGCCGATGCGGTGCTCGGGCGGGTGGGCTCTGGGGCCAGCATCTTTGCTGCGGTGCTCGAAGTGGAACGCAGCTTCGTATTCGTCACCCAGGTCGGCTCGATGCAGCGCCAGGTGGACGACACGATTGCGTTCGCCAATGGACGCATACAGGGCGGAGGCCCGATCAGCGGCCATCAGGTGATCGCGCATCGGATCGTCGATATGAAGCAGCGCCATGAAACCGCACGCCTCTTCGTGTACAAGGCGGCGATCGCCGCGGTCACCGGCAAGCAGGCGTCGATTGCCTCGGCACTTGCGAAGATCACCGCCTGCAACCTCGGGATCGCTTCCGCCATCGACGCGGCATCGATCCACGGTGCTCGTGGCTACGTCTCGGAATACGAGGTGGAGCGCGAAGTCCGCGACGCAGTCGGCGGCCTCGCTTACTCCGGCACCTCGGACATCCAACGCAACATCATTGCTCGCCATCTCGGCGTGGGCTGAGCAAGCAGGACGTCGGCGGCGTACTGCGAGGCATCACGACCATCCACCGTCGTTGCTGATCACCTGACCGAACACGAAGCTCGATGCGTCGCTCGCGAGGAACAGTGCGAGTTCGGCCGTCTCGCTCGGTGTTCCCAGGCGTTGTGCTGGAACCTCGGTGCGCAACCGGTCACGGAACTTCTCGTTCTCCATGATCGCCGGCGGGTAGTACGTCTCGTTCTCGACGAAGTTCTGCGCAATCGCGTTCAATCGGACATTGCTCGCAGCGAGTTCGTGGCCGGCAGAGCGAACGAAGGCGTTCTGCGCTGCCCGCGCTGCCACATACGAGGCGGCTTGGGGGCGCATGCGCCGCAGCGGCGACGATGAGGTGAGCGCCACGATCGAACCGCCACCGCGATCGGTCATTGCCCGAGCAACGCCGCGCACGAGCCGCATCAACGGGTGCACCATTGCGTCGAAGCCTGCAACCCACTGTTCGTCGTCGATGTCGCCGACTCGGGCCGAGTACGCGGGCAGGTCGAGGTTCGCCACCAGTACGTCGATGTCACCGGCGCGCTCGATCAGCTCATCCGGCTCGGCTGGACCGAGCAGCGCACCCGGGTCGGCAACGACGTCGGCGCCTTCGGCACGGAACAAGTCCACGATCGGTGGCCCCATATAGGTCTCACTGCTCGTGACGAGAACGCGCCTGCCTTGCAATCGATCACCCATGGCGTCACCGTACGCGTGTCAGGTTGCTGTGCGTGTCAGGTTGCTTCGCCGGGCCATCGATACACGGAGTGCACCGAGGCCCAGTTCGGCTCGTGCAGTTCGAGGAACTCAGCAACGTCGTCGGCACGCGCTTCGGGAAGGCAGAGGCGCCGCAGCGTCGACGGCACTCGCGAGGAGGTGTCGTCGGCTGCTCGTGCAAGTGGTGGACGCGGCATCTCCCATCGCTCGGCATCGAGATTCATCTCGGCGAGCACCGCGGCGAAGTCGTCCGAGGTCGGGCCGTTCGGGCGTTCGATGTTCCAGAACCTGCGCCATGCGTTGTTCCAGGCGGTCATTGGATGGCGCACGGGGAGTACCACCACCACTGCCAGGCGCGCTCGGCCGGTCAGTGCGCCGATGAACGGAGCGATGTCAGCGACGTTGTAGGCAACGTGGTGGCACACCACCACATCGGCAATCGGCGCATCGAGCACCACGTCGGGCCACGCGCCCTGGATGGTCATGGACCGCACGCCAGCGTCGGCGGCGGCACTGGTAAACGCCGCGAGCATCGCTGCGTCCTGATCAACGCCGATCACACGCTCCGCCGGTGGCACGAGCGACATCGCTGCGCGGCCGCCTCCGCAGCCGATGTCGAGCACCGATCCACCAGTTTTGGGCAGCACTGTTCGCGCCACGTCGGCGGAGAGCACCGATCGGTCGAGGGTGTCATCGACTGCGAACGTCGCCGTGTCATGCGCCCACGGTGAACGCGGCGCTTGGTCCAGAATGTGCTCGGGGATTGCCCACTCGGCGAGCTGCTCCGCCCAGCGGTCGACAGCGGTCATGGTGAAACTCTCTGCTGCGGTGGGTCTGCGTCGGCTGCTCGCCTACTCGGACCCACCGCAACTCGATTTCAGTGCGTCAGGCTTGTTCGAGGATCTTGACGGGCAGCACGCGGGGACCGCGGATCTGACCGACCGACCAGCTGACGTCGCCGTCGAGTTCGAAGTGCGGGAAGCGAGCCACGAACTCTTCGATCGCCACTCGGAGTTCCAGCCGGGCGAGGTTCGAGCCGAGGCAACGATGAATACCAAGACCGAACGCAGCATGACGATTCACTTCGCGGTCGATGATGAACTTGTCCGCATCCTCGAACTGCTTCGGATCATGATTCGCCGCCGGGAATGGCAGCAAGACCCAGTCGTCCTTCTTCATCGGGCAGCCATGGAAATCGTTGTCCTTGGCCACCATGCGCGCCATGGTGACCGGAGCGTACGCACGAAGGAATTCTTCGATGGCGAAAGTCATCACCTCGGGGTCGTCGGCAAGGCGCTGACGATCGTCAGGGGTCTGAGCGAGGTGCCAGAGCGATGAGCCGATGGCCGACCACGTGGTGTCGATACCGGCAACCAGCAGCAAGATGATGGCTCCACCGACGATCTCGTCAGACAGCGGCTCACCGTTGAGTTCCTGACCCATCAGGTAGCTGGTGAGGTCCTCGCGCGGGTTCTCGCGGTGATCCTGGATCTGCGCAGCGATGTACTTGCCGAGGTCGTCGAGGCCGTCACGTGTGCCCGGCTCTTCGTTGATCCGCTCGAGCGCATCGTGCACGAACTTGCGGAACAGCGCTTCGTCCTTCTCGGGGAAGCCGAGCATGCGACCGATCACGTTGACGGGAATGTGCTGTGCGTACTGCACTGCCGCATCGACCGTGGTTTCGCCGGGAACGATCTCGCCCATATCGTCGAGCAGGCGACGACACAGCGTGCGAACTTCTTCTTCCCAGGGCTCGATCTGCTTGGGTGCGAACGGCGGCAGCAACATGCGGCGGGCCTGGCCGTGGAAAGGCGGGTCACTGGAGATCGGCGGCACACCACCAATCGGTGCCGGCATCGCCATGTCGCCGGGGCGACCCACCGACACCACGACGGCGCGGCTGGTGAAGTGGTCCGTGTCGTACGCGATCTCGTGCACGGCCTCGTGGGTGATCGGCACCCACATGCCGCCGTAGCGTTCGGAGTGAGCAACGGGGCAGCCCTCGTCGCGCAGTTCCTTCCACACCTTGGGTGCGTTCGGGTTGTACTCCGGGTCGGCATGGTCGAAGTCGGTCGCGAAGTCCGACACCGGTCCGTAGTCGTCGGCGTTGTACGGCACGCGTTGCCACACATCGGTACCTTCGGGTGAGTCGCCGAAGATCGGGTCTCGCTCACCGAAGCCGCGGCTCGTGGCAGCGCCTTCGTATCGGTCGGCTGCGTTGGTCTCGTCGACGGTGTCGGTCATGTCAGTCCTTGTCCGTGATGGTGATGGCGTATTCCGGGCAATTCGAAGCGGCCAGGCGGGCCTTGTCGTGCAGTTCGGCGGGAACGTCGCCGTCCACCATCAGCACTGCCTGTCCATAGTCGTCCACGTCGAACAATTCGGGCGCGAGGGCGTAACAGCGATTGTGCCCCTGGCACTTCTCGGCGTCGAGATGGATCTGCATGCGGTACTCCGAACGTGTGCGCACCTCGAAGCGAGGTGATTTGAACAGTGTTCCAATCTTGCCCGAGACGAGCCGCGATTGCAAGGCGCACGATCAGCTCGCGTCCTCAGCGCAGTTGTCAGCTCATGGCTCAGAGCGATCGACGACCAGCGTGCCGTGCTGGATCACATGGCTGAGTGCTGACTCGTGTTGCGCAAAGCCAGCGAGATCATCGAGCGGATCGACGTTGGAGATCACCACGTCGCCGAATGCGCCGGGGGCGAGCACGCCGATGCGGCCTTCGAGGTGGCACAGTCGCGCGTTCACCAGCCACATCGATCGCAGAACGTCCTGCGCCGGCAGAACCGTGCCTCGAATGGCGAGCTCATCGTTCTGGCGCGGTTGGGATTCACCGATCAAGTCGGTGCCGAAGCCCATGGTCACTCCAGCGCGGTGAGCGAGTTCCAGCGACGCAAGACCGGATTCCAGCACCACGCTGTTCTTGGCGAGGTTTGCGGCCGGGAGCCCGAGTTGCCTTCCCACATCGTCCATGGCGTGATACGTCACCAGCGTCGGCACCACCACAGCGTTCGACTCCGCGACGAGGCTCGCCGTCTCGTCGTCCATGAGGTTCCCGTGTTCGATGCAATGCACCCCGGCGTTCACCGCCATTGCGATGGACTCAGGTGTGTACGCATGGGCGGACACGTAGGTGTTTCGATGCTGGGCCTCGGTGACCACGGTCCGGATCTCCTCGGGTGTGTACTGAACGCTTTCGAGCGGGTCAGACGGCGACGCCACACCTCCGGACACGTGGATCTTCAGGAAGTCGCTCCCGTCTCGAAGCAGGTGTCGGGCGGCCTTTCGCACGGCGTCGCACCCGTCAGCCACGATCGACATCACGTTCGAGTCGAGCAGACAGCCACAGCTCGCCACCTCGATCTCGCCCGAGCGGGTGTCGCCGTGGCCGCCGGTCTGGGTGAGCATCAAACCCGCTCGTACGATGCGTGGTCCTTGGGTGGCACCGCGCTTGATTGCACTGATGAGGCCATTCACGTCACCGCCGAGATCGCGCACGGTCGTGAACCCGCGTTGAACCGTGGCGGTCGAAGACGCCGCCATTGCGATCCCGAACTCCACCTCGCTCCACGACGCGAGCGCCCGAAAGTTGAGCGTCGCCAGGCGGAAGTGAACATGGCCGTCGATCAGTCCAGGCAGTACGTATCGGCCCGCTGCGTCGATGTCGACATCGGCATCGCCGACGTAGCTCGACGCAACATCGACGATCATCCCGTCCTCGATCACGATCGTCCGCGCCTCGGTGTAGGTCATCGTCCCGGTATTCAGCACCGTGGCGTTCCGGATGACCGTGCGGGTGGAGGAACCGGTGGAACTCATGTCAATCGTTGCTTTCGACGGGATCGCGATGGATGGTGGCGCGAATGGTTGGAGCCGTCGAGTTTGGCACCTCAGACGAAGTGACGCTGCAAGGTGCGGTGCCACTTGTTCGAGGGAAGCTCGGGGTGGAGCGCAGCAAGACCGGTGCCGTATTTGCTGATCTTCTCGGGGCGCACACCGTTGCGCCACAGCCACGCATCGGTGGCACTCGCAGCGCCCGCCGACTTCGTTTCCACCACGATTGCGTCGGCCAGGCCGACCTCGGCGCCGATCCGGTCACTGCAGCGCAGGCCAACGTCGAAGGTCACGCGCGACACGTCATCGAGATCCACGAGTGTCGTTCGGCGGTAGTGCGACGTGAGTGTTGGGCGCAATGCATCAGCCAACTCTGGGCGACCCGTTGCGGCGGCAACGAAGGCGCGCCCGTCGTCACCGAGGTGGTGTCTCAGCTGGACATCGTGATCACGACGCTGCTTGATGGTCTTGCCATGAGCGCCACGGGTCTTCACCTCGAGCATCGCCGTGCCCGAATCGAGATATGAGCGGGTACGGACCTTGAACCGCCTGCGTCGGCGCCGCGCTGCCCCGAGATAGGAGTCGAGGTCAGAGGTGTCGAAGTACACCGACTCGTACTCGAAGCTCCGGAGGCCATCGATCTCGAGGACCGCCAACCGGTTCGTCAGCCCGGCCACCATGGCCGACAACTGCCGCGGTGACAGCACGTACTTGCGGTCCACTCGTTCTTGGAGCGCAGCCGCCTCGTTCAGATCCGTCAACGAGATCGATCCAAGGCCGTCGACCGGTGCGATGCCTCGAGCGGCAAGCGAGGACACGGCGCTCACGATCCAACACCCACCGAGATGCGAGCCGGGTTCGATGCCGACGTGGCCAGCGGTGGCCGAACTCGAAATCTCACATCGACCGACGTGGTGTCGTTGACGAGGTCGACCCGCTTCACCTTGACCTTCACCACATCTGCGCCAAGCAGGTTCTCCAGGCGCTCGACCAGCTTGCGTTCGTCGGTGAACGCGGAGTCGAGATTCATGGACTGCTGGCGACTACTCGCGAACACTCGCGGGTGGTCGCCGACGAACAGGGCGACGATGATCGCTGCCATGAGTGCTGGCGTGAGCCAGAGCGGGTTCACCTCGAACCCGGCCAGCAGCCCGAGCGCCAACGCCGAGAAGTAGTAGGCGATCTCTTCCTGGGCAATCTCAGAACTGCGCAAGCGGATGATCGACAGCACACCGAACAATCCGAGCCCGAGTCCGGCGGACACCTCAGCGGACGACAGTGCGGTGGCGACCGCCATCACCCCGATGTTGAGGCTGAGAATGGCAACCATCATGTCCTTGCGTTGATAGCGGGGGAAGTACAGGCCAAAGACGAGCACGGTGATGGCGACGACGTCGGCGGAGATGATCAGTGGGTTGGTCATGGCACAAACCAAACGCACCAGCTTGGGAGTTCTCTGTGAACTCGCTCCGGGCTTCCTGAGCGTCGACGTGCGCGCTGGTTCGCCGTTCACAGAGAACTCCCAGACAGCTCGCAGCCCATCCACCAGCACGTCGAATTGGATCGTCATCACCAACCCGACGAAACGAGGAACCAACGATGAGGATCAACCCAACAATCGCCAAGCGAATCACGACCGCAGTGTTCGGACTCGTGCTCGTTTCGGCGTCCACCGCATGCTCCACCACCGACGATGTCGAGGCCGCCGACACCACCACGGCCGCAACTGCGACTGCTGCCGAGGTCGTCACCGCTGATGTCGCGCCGGCTGATGCTGCGGTCGGCGAAGCATCATCAATCGAACTGTTCGACAGCACCGCGGTCCACGACATCGACATCGAGTTCGATCAAGACGACTACGACGAGATGATCGCAACGTACGAGGAGTCGAGCGAGAAGGACTGGATCGAGGCCACCATCACCATCGATGGCACGGTGATCGAGCAGGTCGGCTTGCGCTTGAAGGGCAACTCGTCGTTGTTCGGTCTCACGTCGGACACCGCCGAGAACCCCGAGGAGTTGCCCTGGCTGATTCGATTCGACAAATTCGTGGACGACCAGACGTACCAGGAATACGGCGACATCGTCATCCGATCCAACTCCACCGAGACCTCGATGAACGAAGCCGTTGCGCTCGAACTTCTCGGCGCAGCGGGGCTGGCGACACAGGAGGCAATCTCCACGCGGCTCACCGTCAACGGCGGCGACACCGAACTCCGTCTGGCCATCGAACACCCCGATGAGGTCTGGACCGAAGCGAACTTCGACACGAGCAGCGGGCCCCTCTACAAGGCCGATAGCACCGGCGACTACAGCTACCGCGGCGACGACCCCGACGACTACGACGAGGTATTCGATCAGAAAGCCGGCGACGATGACCTCGAGCCGTTGATCGACTTCCTCGAGTTCATCAACAACGCCGATGACGATGAGTTCGCCAACGGCCTCGAAGCGCTGCTCGACATCGACGCATTCGCCACCTATCTCGCCTTCCAGGACCTGATCGGCAACTTCGACGACATCGATGGACCGGGCAACAACAGCTATCTGTACTTCGACGACGCGACCGGGCAGTTCACCGTGGTCAGCTGGGACCTGAACCTTGCGTTCGACACGTCGAACGTCAACGGCGGTGGGGCGAACGGCGGCGGCCGGGGTGGCCCGCCGGTGGGCGTTGAGATCCCTGAGGACTTCGATCCCTCGCAAGGCCTGCCCGACGGGTCCGAACCACCGCTGGGTGGCGGAGGTCAAGGTGGTGGCGGAGGTCGAGGTGCCGGCGGCGGAGCGGGCGGCGGTGGCGGTGGCGGCCAACTCGGCGGCAACGTGCTCGCCGAACGATTCATGGACAACGCCCTCTTCGCGCAGATGTACGACGATGCCACCATCGAGCTCACCAACTCCCTCTACACGAGTGGAACCGCCACCGAGATCATCGACGTCTGGGTGGACACGCTGACCGCTCAGGCCGACGACATCGTGGACGCGACCACGATTCAGCGCGATGCTGACGCCATCGTGTCCTCCATCCAGAACGCCTGATGACCCAACACCACCCACTCGTACTCGTTGTCGATGACGAGGAGAACATCAGATACCTCGTCGAGTCCGGCCTGCAGTTGGCCGGGCTCGACACGGTGTCGGCCTCCAACGGCCGAGAAGCGCTGTCGATCGTGTCGGATCGCCGCCCGGACCTGATCGTGCTCGATGTGATGATGCCCGAGCTCGATGGCTTCGAGACACTGCGGCGGCTGCGCGATGCAGGAAACCGCACGCCCGTGATCTTCCTCACCGCTCGGGATTCGACCGACGATCGCGTGAAGGGGCTCACCGACGGCGCCGACGACTACGTGGTGAAGCCGTTCGCCATTGCCGAACTCGTGGCACGCGTTCAACTGCGGCTCAACTCCGGTGTCGGTTCGAGGCCCAGCAGCGTCCTGCGTTGTGCTGACCTCGAGTTGGACCAGGACGCACACCGGGTGACGCGTGCAGGCGCCGTCGTCGACCTTTCCCCCACCGAGTACAAGTTGCTCCATGTGCTCATCAGCAACACCGGCCGGGTCCTCAGTCGAGCGCAGCTCTTGCAGCACGTGTGGGACTACGACTTCGATGGCGACTCGTCGATCGTCGACACCTACATCAGCTACCTGCGCCGCAAGCTCGATGCCACCGAGCCGAAGCTGATCCATACCATCCGAGGCATCGGGTTCTGTCTGCGCGTCGACGAATGACGTTACGCAACCGAATCCTCACCGGGTTCGCCTTGGTCGTACTCCTCGTGGCTGCCCTCGGCATCTTCGTGGTCGGTGCCCAGCGTGGCCGCTTGATCGATCAACTCGACCGGCAACTCGAAGCGGTGGTGCCACTCAATCGGGCAGCGCCCGCACCTGCGCCAGCCGCCGGGGGTGGCGGCGGCGGCGGCGATGATCGCGCCCCGTTCGGTCCGGACCGCCCGACGGACGCACCCATCTCGGAACTGTTCATCGCTGCAGTGCATTCCGATGGCACGGTCGAGCCGGTGGTGCAAGGGCAGTTGCTCGGCGACATCCCAGATCTGAGTGGTTTCGCCGGAGTGACACGCACCCAGCGAACGTTCGCAACCGTCGGCGCAATCGACGGTGACGGACAGTTCCGTGTGCTCGCCGAACCGGCATCTGGGGAGACGTTCTCGATCGTCGTGGCGCTACCCACCACCAACGTCGAGGAGACCACGCGTGCACTCGCGATCACGTTCGTCGTCTTCAGCATGTTCGTCGCCGCCGTTCTCGGTGTCATTGCATGGTGGGTGACTCGGCTCGGTCTCCGACCGATTTCCGCTATGACCGAGACGGCACGAGCCATTGCGCAGGGCGATCGAGATCGCCGCGCTCCCCGACTCGAGGGGCGGACCGAAGCAGCCGAACTCGCCACCGCGTTCAACGTGATGCTGGACCAACGCGACGAGGCCGAGGCCCGATTGCGTCGGTTCGCCTCCGACGCATCGCACGAGTTGCGCACACCGCTCACCTCGATTCGCGGCTACCTCGACCTGTACGCCGATGGTGGTTTCCGCGGACCCGGCCAACTCGACGACGTCATCCGGCGCATGCAGTCAGAAGCGGACCGGATGGGCTTGCTGGTCGGCGATCTCCTGCAACTCGCCCGACTCGACGAGCAACTCTCACTCGACATCTCCCCGACCGACGTTGGTCGACTCAGCCGAGATGTGGTTGCCGACGCACTCGCCAGGCATCCGGAACGCCGGATTCTGGCAACGGCTCCTGAGGACGGCGACGCAGTCGTGGCGGTTGACACCGCGAGGGTGAAGCAACTGGTTGCGTCGCTCGTCGACAATGCGCTCACCCACGCCCCTCATGCCGACGTCGAGGTGCGCGCCATCATTGCGGCCGAGGAACTGACCATCTCGGTGATCGACAACGGCCCGGGGCTCACACCGGAGCAGAGTTCCCAGGTGTTCGACCGCTTCTACCGAGGCGATGCATCTCGCGCTCGCACCACGGGCGGATCGGGGCTCGGGCTTGCCATTGCGCAGTCCATCGCCCAAGCACAGGGCGGCACGATCGACCTCGTCACGAATCCCGGCGAGGGATGCGAGTTCAGGCTGCGCATTCCCGCGTCGCCTTCAAACTGATCCGGGCGAACGGGCGCGTGAACAAAACCTCGAACTCGCCGGCGTTGGCAGAGACCTGGCTCATGACCCGACCGGAGTCGGGGCCGTCGGGGTGCGGCGCGAGAACGCCAGGAACAGCAACGCTGCCGGCAGCGTGACCACGGCGATGGCAGCGCCGACGGAGAGTCGAGACGATGCCAGCGCGCCGACGAGCACCGGAGTGATCAACATGGCGACGCGTGACCCTGCCGTCAAGGCGCCAAGCCCCGCCCCCGGCCTTCCCGGATGCTTGGCGGCATCGTCGTACATCTTCGGGAACTGCGTGGCGATACCGAGCCCAGCCAGGAAGTACCCGAGCATCACCAGTACTTGCACTCCTGCGAACGATGCGAGCGCAAGCCCGACGATCGACACTGCGATCCCGATGTCGGCAACGCGCTGCAGACCGAGTCTCACAACCGCTGTGTCGCCACCGAAACGCCCCGAGGTCATGCCCACCGTGAACGCCACGAACCCCAGACCTGCAATTCCGGGTGACGCTCCGAAGTCGTCACTCAAGCGGATCGCCGCCCAATCACTCGAGGTCATCTCCATCGCAATCGAACAGGCGGACAGCACGGCGAACAGGACCAATGTCCAACGCGTTCGTCGAACCTTTGCGGTCGCGGCCTGAGGCGTCGCTGCGACCTGCGTCTCTTCTGCAACGTGTTCGTCAACACGCAGTAACCCAGCTCCGACGAATCCCACGACGAGCAACAAGACCGCTGCGACGACGAAGAGATGCACCTGCAACGACACGCCGATTCCTGCCAGCTGCGACGCACCAATGCCGCCGACGACCGTGCCGAGACTCCACAATCCGTGCAAGCGGTTCATCACCGGGGTGGTGCGCCGACCGCTGATCCACGAGCCCTGCAGGTTCATCGCCGAATCCACGAGCACATCGAAGATCGACATCAGTGCGAGGCCGATCACGAGCACCGCGGGTGCCGTCGCCACGCCGATGATCGACAGCGAGGCGCACAGCATCACCCCAGCCACCGTGAGCAGACGCGCGGTCCCCAGACGTTCGACGAGGCGACCCACCACGAGGCTGCCCAGCAGTCCGGACAGCGCACCGACTGCCAGCAGTTGGCCGAGTGCGTCGTTGCCGACATCGATGCGATCGCGGATCTCGGGAAGCCGCGGGATGAACGACGCGAACAGCAGCCCGTTGACGAAGAACTGGACAGCAACCGACGTCAGCGCCCGCCGGTCGACCTCGGACAGCCCGTCGTCATCCATCCGCGATCACCGAAGTGAGAGAGTCCCGTGAAGAAGTGCCTGGCACTTCTTCACGTCAGTGGAGTTGGTCGATGGCATTCGCGAGGCGTTCGACGGCATCGGGTGCAGTGAGATCGATGATCGCCGCGATCGGACGACCCTCGCCGGTGACCGAAGCCAGAGGGCCACCTCGTACAGCGCCAGCCGTGAGCACGATGAGCGACTGGCCAGCAACGGCTTCCATCGGTGACTCGCGCAGGATCGATGCCTTCGCAATCGTTTTCCACACGGTCTCGATGCGATTCATGCCGGGACGCGACGGAGTGTTCACACCACCGAATTCGAACAGCTGGGACACTCCGTCCGCACGCGTGCCGCGGACGCTCACGGTGACTCCTGGAGCAATGCGGGCATTGTCGTCGAGCGTCTCGAACCCGCAGTCGGCGAGCAACGTCCGAGCCATCTCCTTGACCGTGCGACGGTCGGGCAGGTCCGTTGGCGCGAGCGATGCAATGCGCTCATCTGCGGCGCGGACGTAGTCACCGTCGGTGTCGTAGCCGATGTAGTGACGACCGGTGCGCTTGGCAGCCACGCCGGTCGTGCCCGAACCCATGAACGGGTCGAGCACCACGTCGCCGTCGTAAGTGAACAGATGCACGCAGCGCTCAACGAGCGCCACCGGGAACGGCGCGGGGTGCCCTACTCGTGTAGCTGACTCGGCGGGGATCTCCCACACGTCGAGCGTCGCTTCCATGAATTCGTCGCCTGGGATCGTCGAGTGGCCTTCGACTCCGTCGGCACCGCGGCCTTCGCCACCGCGGCCAACGCGATCGAACCGGCCCTTGCTGGCGATGATCAACCGTTCGGTCGTGTCGCGCAGCACCGGGTTGGCAGGCGATTGGTACGAGCCCCACGCGCAGGAGCCGCTGGCGCCGCGCTGCTTCTGCCACACGACATCGCCGCGCAGCAGGAGCCGCAGGTCGTCCTGCAGGATCGCGGTGACGTCAGCAGCCAGGTTGCGGTAGGGCTTACGACCGAGGTTGGCGACGTTGACCGCGATTCGGCCGCCGGGCTCCAACGTGCGCACCGATTCGCGCAGCACGTCGCGCAGCATTTCGAGGTACTCGATGTAGTCGGCGGGCACGTGTCCCTCACCGAGCGCTGTCTCGTATTCCTTGCCTGCGAAATACGGCGGCGAGGTGACGACGAGCGCCACCGATGCATCGGGCACGTGCGACATGTCGCGGGCGTCACCCACGTGGATCACGTCGACGTCGCCACGTTCGCCGAGCGTGGAGTCATCGCTCACTTCCGGCGGCGCGAAACGCGCGTAGAAGTCGGTCGCGTCGTGCGACTCTCGCTTGCCGGCGCCGAACGCCGAAGTCGAAGTACCCATTACTCTGCTCCCAACAGTGGCGGGTTGGTCTGGTTCGCGGCCCGCTCCATCCGCTCCACGGGCACAGCCCGCATCTCCTCGTGAGTGAGGATCCAGAATTGACCGTCGTCCACAGCGGACACGACGGCGTCAGCAACGTCGCTCGCCGGAATACCGGTTTCGACACCTGACGTGAGGACCTGACCGATGAGCGTCCCGATCGGGCTCGACACCTCGTCGGGCTCATGCTGCATCAGGTCGGTCTTCACGAATCCGGGGCAGAGCACGCTCACACCCACGGGCGATTCGGTCGAACCGAGTTCGAGGAACAACGATTCGCTGATCGCCACGACGCCATGCTTGGTGGCGTTGTACGGCGCCGCACCCGGCAGCGCCATCAGCCCCGCCATCGACGCGGTGTTGACGATGTGGCCCACGCCCTGCTCGGTCATGACCGGCAAGAAGGCCCGGATTCCATGCACGACGCCGTAGAGGTTGATGCCGATGACGCGATCCCACAGATCGATGGGGCCATTCCACGCATCGCCGATACCGGCGATCCCCGCATTGTTGAACAGCAGGTGCGCAGCACCGAAGCGTTCGAGTGTCGCTTCTGCGAGTCCGGTCACCGATTCGGCCGAGGCGGTGTCGCACACCACGCCGGACACCTCCGCACCCGACTCGGTGAGTCGAGCCTCGACATCGCGCAATTTCGGTTCATCGATGTCGGCCAGCACCACGCGCATGCCGCGCTCGATCAACTGCTCTGCGACCGACAGACCGATGCCGCTCGCTCCGCCGGTGATCACGGCGACGTGACCTGGTGAGATGACGGGGGTGGACGCAGGCATGGCGGCTGATGTTAGGAAACATCGCGCGCCGAGTGGTTGATGTCGCGCGACTCGCGCGAGAACGATCCCGTCAACACCCGCAAGGCAGTCCTGCGGGCCACTTCGTCGCCGTGCGAGCTGGCAGACTCTCGCCGTGATCGACATCGATGCAGCGCTGGCAGCCCTGACTCTGGACGACAAGTGTCGCCTGGTCGCCGGAGAGACGAACTGGCGAACCAAGGCGTTCCCCGATGCTGGAATTCCGCAATTGAAGATGTCCGACGGGCCCACCGGAATCCGCGGCGAGGGCCACGGCAGTTCGGGCACACCGGGCGTCGCGGTCCCTGCGGGCATCACGCTCGGCGCCTCGTGGGATCCCGAACTGCTGAGCGAGGTCGGCGACCTCCTCGGTAAAGAAGCTCGTCGCAAGCGAGCCCACGTGTTGCTCGGCCCGACCGTCAACCTCCATCGCACACCGGTGGGCGGGCGCACGTTCGAGTGCTACAGCGAGGACCCCGAACTGTCGGGCGCGCTCGCTGCGTCGTACGTGCGAGCCGTGCAAGCACACGAGGTCGCGGTCACCGTGAAGCACTTCGTCTGCAACGACACCGAGATCGACCGCTTGACGGTGAACGTTCTCGTCGACGAGCGGCCGTTGCGCGAGCTGTACCTGCGCCCGTTCGAACGTGCCGTCAAGGAAGCCAACGCGTGGGGCATCATGAGCGCGTACAACCGCGTCGACGGCACGTTCGCAGCCGAGAACCGGCGACTGCTCACCGACATCCTCCGCAACGAGTGGGGGTTCGATGGCTACGTGGTGTCCGATTGGTTCGGCGTTCACGAACCGGTCGGCGCGGCCAACGCGGGCCTCACGCTCGAGATGCCCGCACCGGTTCGCGTGTACGGCAAACGACTGGTGAGCGCAGTGGAAGCCGGGCTCGTCACCGAGGACACCGTCGACGGTTTGGTACGCGACCTGCTCGTCGTGATGAACCGCACTCGTGCTGATGAGCGCAGCTGCGACGACGCCGAGGAGTCCGTCGATGATCCCACCGAGCGGGCGTTGACCCGGCGGGCTGCGGTGTCGGGCACGGTGCTGTTGCGCAACGAGCCAATCGACGACTCGGGTCGTTGCGTTCTGCCGATCGCAGCCGACGACCTGCGCTCAGTCGCCGTCATCGGACCGAATGCGGTCGTTGACCGCTCGATGGGTGGCGGCTCGGCGAGCCTCACACCGTTCGGTCATCGAACGCTGCTGGACGCCGTGACCGACCGACTCGCCGAACACACCAGTGACATCGACGTCACCTACGACGCGGGTGTTCGTATCGATCGACTCACACCGATCGTGCGGCGTGGTGAGCTCCGCACGCCGTCAGGAGAGCCTGGCCTCCGGCTCGAGTACATCAATGGCGACGACTGGGACGCCGAGGCGGTCATCGACACCACGAGCACCACCTCGATGCTGCGCTTCTTCGGCACCACGCCCGACGCGGTCAACCCGGTTTCCTTCGGCACCCGCGTCACCGGCTCCTTCGTTCCCACCGTCGACGGTCCGCACGTGATCGGCATCGTGTCGACGGGGCCGGTCGTCATGACCGCAGCCGCGGGCGGCGCAGAACCCGTGACCGTCGTGGACGACCCGAACATGCTCCTGCCGCGCACCCGCGAGTTCTTCGGATACGGCAGCGAGGAGAGCACCGCAACCGTTGAAGCGGTTGCCGGCGTGCCGATCGAGCTGTCCGTGAAGTGGAAGACCGGCGCTGGGGACGGATTCGCGGCGTTACGCATCGGAGTTCGCGCTCCGGACCCCGACGACCTGTTCGATCAGGCCGTCGCAGCAGCAGCTGCCGCGGACGTCGCCATTGTCGTGGTGGGCACCAACGACGAGTGGGAAACCGAAGGCTTCGACCGCGAAGTGATGGACTTGCCGGGAGCGCAAGACGATCTCGTGGAAGCCGTCGTGGCTGCCAACCCGAACACCGTCGTGGTCGTGAACGCCGGGTCACCCGTGACCATGGACTGGGCCAGCGACGATCACCCGAATCCCGCGGCAGCAGTGGTCACCTCGTTCTTCGCCGGCCAAGAGCAAGCAGAGGCGATGGTCGACGTGATCACCGGCGTGTCCGATCCCGGCGGACGGCTCTCGGTCACGTACCCGAAGCGTCTCGCCGACCACGCAGCGTTCGACAACCACGAACCCGAGCGACCGGCCGATGGCCCGCCGCAGCAGCGCTACGCCGAAGGTTTGTTCATCGGCCACCGCCATTTCGAGCGAGCGGGAATCGAACCGCGATTCTGGTTCGGTCATGGCCTGAGCTACGGCAGCGTCGAATGGGGTGAAGCAGCTGCGTCGACGACCTCCGTTGCCGCTGGCGATCTCGCAACGTCGCCGGTCGTGGTGACCGTGCCGATTGAATCCACGAACGACCGCCTCGCCACCGTGGTGGTGCAGGGCTACGTTGCGCCGATCGACTCGCCGGTGGAGCGCCCGGCGCGAGAACTGAAGGCCTGGTCCAAGACCACCGTCGCTTCCGGATCACCTGACGAGGCGGTGTTGCACTTCGGACCCGACGCATTCCACCATTGGGACGTCGAGTCAGGCGCCTGGACGGTTGCGGCAGGCGAGTACGACATCGTGCTGGCGAGCTCATCGTCACCGGCTGCCGAGCACCAGCGCATTCGCATCACCATCGCCTGATTGCACGGTCACGATGTCGTGCACACCACGACGCTGTCTGAAGGTCGAACCGCTGGTCGTTCAGGCGTTCGAGCACTCGGTGCTCGCGGAAGTGAGCCGAGATGCAGTCATCTCGCACTGAGCCCCAACAGCTTCGGCATCGCGGCAGGCGGAAAAGCTGTCGGCCTCCGAGCCTCGGCTGCCCCAACACCTGATTCGTCCGGGCGACTGTTGCATTGATCGGTGGTGACAACTATTGTTGTCGTTGAGGAGATTCTGGCGAGTGCTCGCAGGCACGGAGTCTCTGACGATGACATACGGCATGCCGTGGAGAACTCGGTTGCGGTGGTCACGGTCTCGACGAGAACGATTTCATGATGTTGGTGGGACCGGACCAGTCCGGGAACATGCTGGAGATCGGCATTGTCGTCACCGATGACATTGAGTACGCAATCCATGCAATGCGGGCACGAACGCAATACCTGGAATGGTTGTGATCAGAATGGCTACGACGAAGAAGCACCCTCGGGAGCTCACCGACACCGATGTCGATGGAATTGTTGCTGCGTTTGACGAGGCAGTCGATCAGGGGCGCGTTCGTCAGGTCGATGGTGTTGTGTTCCGTGAGTTGCGGGCTGCGGCGTCGGGTCGTCGTGCGGCTGAGGAGCGGTTGGAAGCTGCTGTGGTTGCGGCCAAGGAGGCTGGGTTGTCGTGGGGCGCGATCGGGGCGCAATTGGGTGTGACCCGTCAGGGTGCGCGGCAGCGTTTCGAGCGACTCCTCAATAATTCGTGATCAACGTGGTTGGGTCGTGCCGACGGGGCCGGCGGGCCCAGTTCAGCCGTTCTCGGTCCCAGGTCCAAGGTGTCACTCACCTCAACAACCGCCACGACGACTCGACCGTTGTGGGGCACACACCCAGTGAGGCAGCGAGCGGCTGACATCTCGTCGAATCGGTGTCGGTCGGCAATGAAAGCGCTTACATTGGGCGTATGGAAGCACAGCATTGGTGGCAAGAAGCGATCGTCTACCAGGTGTACGTCCGCTCGTTTGCCGATGCGAACGGCGACGGCGTCGGTGACCTCGAAGGAATCCGCAGTCGCCTCGACCACATTGCGTCACTCGGCGTGGACGCCATCTGGCTGAACCCGTGCTACCCGTCACCGCAACGCGACCACGGCTACGACGTGGCCGACTACCTGGCAATCCACGACGAGTATGGCAACCTCGACACCTTCGATGCGCTGCTGGCTGACGCCCGAGAACGCGGCATCAAGATCCTGATGGATCTCGTGCCCAATCACTGCTCGAACGATCACGCCTGGTTCCTCGAGGCGCTCGACGCTGCCCCGAACAGCTCCGAACGAGCCCGCTTCTACTTCCGCGACGGCCTCCCCAGCAGCGACGGCAGCGACCCCCACGCGAGCCCCCCGAACAACTGGATGGCAGCCTTCGGCGGATCGGCGTGGACACGCGTCGCGGATGGCGACGCCCAGTGGTATCTCGGTACGTTCTCACCGCATCAGCCGGACTTCGACCACACGAACACCGACGTGCAGGCCATGTTTGCCGACGTGCTCGACTTCTGGTTCGATCGCGGCGTCGAGGGATTCCGCGTGGACGCCATTGCCCCCGTCGGCAAAGACGCATCACTCCCTGACGCCCCACCGGTTCCGCCCGGCACCGGCATCCTCCAGGTCACATGGGAGAACCCGTACACGGTGTTCCGCCCCGAGGGCCATGACGTCTGGCGCCAGTTCCGCACCACGATCGACGACTACATGGAACGCCACCCGAGCCGCGACCTGATGATGGTTGCCGAGGCGTACATGAACGGCCGCCCCGACCTGATGGCCGCCTTCGTCAACGACGAACAGTTCCACCAAGCCTTCGCGTTCGACCTGTTGCTCTCGCCATGGGACAAGGGCCAGATCGAGCGGGCGATCAGCGACACACTCGACATCATGAAGATCGGTTCCACGCCGACGTGGACGCTCAACAACCACGACGTCCAGCGAATGGTCACGCGCCTCGGTCGATCGAATGCCACCGACCCGAACACGGTCTCCAACAACGCACTCGAGAACAGCAACTCTGACGTCGATGTCGAGCTCGGCACCCGTCGCGCCCGGGCGATGATCACCTTGGCCATGGCGATGCCGGGCTCGATCTACCTCTACATGGGTGAAGAACTGGGGTTGCCCGAGGTGCTCGACATCCCTGCGGATCGACGCGAGGACCCGGTCTTCATCACCACCAACGGCGAACGCATCGGCCGCGACGGCTGTCGCGTGCCGCTCCCCTGGACCGACGACCCGTCCACCAACTTCGGGTTCTCGAGCGTCGACACCGAGACCACCGCTCCCGATTCGTGGCTCCCTCAGCCCAACTGGTGGGGAACGAGCGCCGTGGACGAACTCGATGGTGACGACATGTCCACGCTCGAGCTGTACCGCGCCGTGATCGATGCTCGAAAGGAGTTCGCGGTTCCGGAGGGCATGGTGGCAGCCGTGGTCGACCTGGGACCCGGCCTCGTTGCGGTTCGACGAGGCGACCTCGTTGCGGTGTCGAACACCACGTCGGAGCCCATTGCGCTCGATATGGAGAACGACCTGGTGGAGATCGCCACCCCGGTATTCGCATCCGAACCCGGCGAAATGCACACCCCCGGCGTCATCCCACCAGACTCCACGGTGTGGCTCAAGAGCTGAACTGATCGTGACCGGCTTCGAGTCGTCACGCACAAACAACAAGACGGTGTCCGATGCCGCGCCGGCACGGAGCCGGCAGCGGCATCGACAACACGGTATCCCTCCCGTGTCACCTGTCTCGAGCAGCTATGTGGCTCGATCTGTTGACCATGGTGCAGCACCGCTCTGAGTGTTTTCTGAGTGCTGCTGAGCACTCAGACGCAACGATCATCAGTCACAGGGTTGACCGAACAGCGCAACCCCAGCCAGACGTGCGAAACTGCTCCCATGGAGGGGAAAAGCTGGGTCCTTCTTGGAGAGATCGCACTCAAGAGCGGCGCTGGAATTCAGCGGATCAGCGGCCGTCGACAGCGGGCCGTCGGTGCACTGCTTGCGCTCGACGCGCCCAACTCCGTTTCCACGGAGCGGCTGATCGACGAACTGTGGCCTGACGAACCACCAGAGGGTGCCCGAAACTCCGTCCAACGCTTCGTCTCGGACCTGCGACGAGCGCTCGGCGACGATGCTCACCAGCTCGAGAGCTCTGCGGGCGGGTATCGACTCGGCACTGCGGTCGTCGATCTCCGCGAGGTCGAATCGCTCGTCGACACAGCGCGCGCAGCAGCCGCCGCGGGCGACCACACCGATGCAATCGATCGGTTCGAACAGGCGCTTGCGATGTGGACCGGCCGGCCACTGGCCGGGATCGGTACACCTGATTTCGCCGTCGGCGCGAGCGCGGCGATCACCGAACTCCGTCTCCAGGCAGTCGAAGAATGCGCAGCGTCTCGCCTCGCCCTCGACGATCACCGGGCAGCCTTGGCCAGCCTCGAACGGGAAACGACAGCGAACCCGCATCGGGAGCAACTGTGGCTGCTGCTCGCAGAGGCGCAAAGTATGAGCGGTCTGCGGCGCGAGGCCGCTACGTCGTTGCGGACGCACCGCGCCCACCTCGCCGACGTGGGCTTGGAGCCGTCGAAGGCGGTCGCTGACCTCGAACGAATGGTCTTTGCCGATGATCCCGACATTGCTGACCTGAGCAACACGACGACAGCTCAGGCAACCGCAGCGCCGACGAGTGACCGGCTCATTCACGCTCGGCTCCCGGTGGTGCTCGATCGCACGCTCGGTACCACCATGACAGGGCACACTGCACCGCTCGACGAGCTACGGCTTCGTCTGGAGAAGGCCTCGAATGGCGAACCCGACCTCGTCTTTGTGTCCGGCGACCCAGGACTCGGCAAGACCCGCGTGGCAGCCGAACTCGCAGCGGAAGCCCACGCAGACGGCTGGGCGGTGCGGTACGGCCGATCGAGCGAAGCGCTCTCGGTCTCCTATGAGGCATGGATCGATGCGCTGACCGATATTGTGCGCCAAGCCTCCGACGATCTGATCCATGAGCATGTGGTCACGCATGGCACGGCGCTGTTCTCACTGCTCCCAGGGCTTGCGCGGCGAGCGCCGGACACACAACCCGATGCCGAGGCTGACGCCGAAACCGTGCGACTGCGAGTGTTCGACGCCGTCACCGACCTGCTCATCGAATCCTGCGCACACCAGCCAACCCTGCTGATTCTCGATGATCTCCAGTGGGCAACCCCGACCTCGTGTGCGCTGCTCGATCACCTCGGCGACCGTCTCGACGGCCGGCTGCTCGTGATTGCCACCTTCCGCGACGGCGAGGTGGCCGCCGACGCTCCGCTGCGAGATGCGATGGTCTCCACTGCCACCGGTGGAGCGCACCACCGCATCGAGCTGAGTGGCCTCGGCGAATCGGACATCGAAACGCTCATCCAAGCGCACGGCGCCTCGGATGATCCAAACACCACGGCGTCCGAACTCCTCGAACGGACGGGCGGTAACCCCTTGTTCGTCGTGGAGGTCCTGCGCGATCGCGCCGAACGTGATCACGCCCCGTCAGAGGTGCCCACGACGGTGCAGCGCGTGATCGAACGCCGTGCGGCACGTCTCGGCGATGACGCGGTGCGAACGCTGCGCGCCGCTGCAGTGCGCGGGCGGGTTTTCTCTGTCGAGCAGCTGAAGTCGATGACGAGCAGCACCATCGACGACGTCCTCGACGTGCTCGACGCCGCAACGGCGTCCAAGCTCGTGATCGAGATCGACGGCGAAGACGAAGTCTTTGCATTTGCGCACGACCTCATCCCAGCGGCGTTGATCGCCGGGCTCAGCACGAGCCGACGTCAGCGGCTCCATGTTGCTGCGGCCGATGCGCTGGAGTCGACCGGTGGCCGCCGTTCCTCAGAGGTCAGCGACGTCGCACAGCACTTGATCCGCGCCGGCAGCAGCGTCGAGCGCCAACGGGTCTTCGACGCATGTTTGGCAGCAGCCCGCGACGCTCGTGCCCGCTTCGCCACCGCCGAAGCGTGCCAGTGGTTCGACGCCGCGCTCGAACACGTCGACGACGAAATCGCCACCGCCCAGGTGTGGGTCGAGCGAGCAGTTCAGCAGCGAATCGCCGGGAACATCGAGTACCGCGAGTGGCTCGGTCGCGCTGGTGACGTCGCACGCCGCGTCGGAGCCGACGAACTGCTCATCGACGCGGCCTGCGCAGATCCGGGACCGACCGCGGCCAGCCTGTACGTCGATGCCCCGGAGCGCCGAGAGCGAACGCAGGCTGCGCTCGACGTGTGTGTCGAAGGCGACTCCGTGGCCCGAGCAAACCTGCTCGCCAGCCTCGCAACGCAACTCTTCGGACCTGAACACCGCAACGAACGAGTGCGATTGCGAGGCGAGGCTGTGGCGATGGCACGACGGCTCGGTGACCCGGTCACACTGGCCAACGCCCTGCTGAGAATGGCGCGCAGCGCCACCGATCCACTCCCGCTCGACGAACAGGCGGCACTGCACGACGAAGTGGCTGAAATCCTCGCTCGCTCCGATGTGGACGAACCCCTCCTCGACTTCGACCTCGCCCGCTCCCGCCTCGCAGTGGCCTATCGAATTGGCGACGGTTCAGCATGTGCTGCGCTCGTCGATCAAGCAGTCGAGCGCGCCGAACGCTTCCCGATTCCGATCAATCGGCTCGGCGCCCTGCACTGCCAGACGCTGCAAGCAAGCGTGCACGCTGACCTGCCGCGGTTCGAGCAACTCAACAACGACGCATTCGCACTCGGCACATCGATCGGCGCCGAGGAATCCCCGATCGTGTTCCAAACACATTTGATCTATCTCTGGTCGATGCAGGGAAAGAACGCCGACGTGGCCCCACTGATCGAAGCCTGGATGGCCGAAGACCCGGACAGCACGACACGCAAGTCCGCCGCCGCCTACGTGTTCTGCGAGGCCGGTCGGTTCGATCAGGCCAAGGCCTTGGTCGACGAAGCAGCGCGCTCGGACTTCGATGTTCCCGACACTGCGCAGCACGGCCAGAACCTCAACTCCTGGGGGCTGAGCGCCTGGATGGTCGGCGACGAGCCCGCAGTCCTGTCGATCTATGACCGGCTGCTCCCGCACCGGCACCTGATGGCGTCGTACGTGAACCACGTGATCCAACAAACGGCAATGACCACCATGAACTTGGCCACGCGGCTCGGTCGCTGGGACGAGGCCCTCGATCACTTCGAGTTGGCAGGCCGATTGGCCGACGATCTGAATGCCCGCTGGATGCGCACTGCTGCCGACCAATCACACGCCGAGCTGCTCATCCGTCGCAACGAATCGGGTGATGCCGACGCAGCGCGTTCGATCAGCGAGCGGGTGATCTCGATTGCCGGCGAACACGGGTACGGCGGCCTGGTCCAGCGAGCGCAACACCTGCTGTCGAGCAACGCCGTCGGTCAGGCGTGCGGCCTGCCCGGCAATGCGTTCCGCACCCTGCCCGACCAGTCCGCCGAGACCCGTTCTTCCTGACGACTCCGCTGCACCACCGGACGCAGCTGCTGACAAGAATGCGCCCATGACCCACTCGCTGCTGGACAACCAGATCGAACCCATCACGGCGTCAGACGACGAGATCCGCTCGGCCGTCGACGGAGCGGATCTGGCGAGCTTCCTCCCAGCGCTGCTCCCCGCCCTCTCTCATGCACTCGACGATGAATCATTGCTGATCGACTCGCTTCGACCCGATGGCGAGCTGATCCGAGATGAAACAGCGGGGCTCACACCCGATCAACAGATGGCGATTCGACGACTCGCCGTGGAGGTCCTGATCGACGTTCGTGACGCACGGCGCACGTTCGCCGACAGCACGGTCACTGGATTCGCGGACGATCAGCGGATCCAGCGATTGATGTCGCACGCGATCGGCCAAGCCATCGACGGCGACTACGTGCCGTTGATGCGCGAGGAACTCTCCGTCACAGATGACGACCTGCGTGCACCGCAGTGGCGCGCCGACGAGCTGGCGCCGGACCGAGCCTTTCCCGTTGCGATCATCGGTGCAGGGATGTCGGGCATCCTCGCAGCTCACCGACTGCAGCACGCCGGTGTTCCGTTCGTCGTGTACGAAAAGAACGACGACGTGGGCGGAACGTGGCTCGAGAACACGTACCCGGGCTGTCGGGTCGACGTGTCGAACCACGTGTACAGCTATTCCTTCGCGCAGCGCAACGACTGGCCGTACTACTTCTCGCCGCAACCGGAACTGCTCGACTACTTCCGCACCTGCGCGGACGAATTCGGCATTCGTGAACACATCCGATTCGGGCACGAAGTCACCGCCATGGCCTGGTCGGACGACGAACAACAGTGGACCGTGGACGTCGATGGTCCCGACGGCACAACGGTCGCCACCTACTCCGCAGTGATCAGCGCCGTCGGGCAACTGAACCGTCCGAACATGCCGAACATCGACGGCATGAATGACTTCGGCGGACCGTCGTTCCATTCGGCGCAGTGGAACCACGACGTCGACCTCACCAACAAGCACGTGGTGGTGATCGGAGCCGGTGCCAGCGCCGTGCAATTCGCGCCCCACGTCGCCGAGCAAGCTGCTCACCTGTCGGTGCTCCAGCGAACTCCGAACTGGTTCGTCCCCGTTCCGAACTATCACCACCCTGTCGCCGACGGTCTCCAATGGCTGTTCCGCCACGTACCCGGGTACGCCCAGTGGTATCGGTTTTGGATGTTCTGGCGATCGACGGAAGGCCTGCTGCCCGCCTGCGCGGTCGACGAAGACTGGGGCGACATGTCGCTCACGACCGGCGAGAAGAACGCCGAGCTACGTGAACTGCTGGAGCAGTGGCTGTACCTCTGCTACGCCGACCGACCGGACCTCCACGACACGGTTCGGCCCATGTATCCACCAGCGTCGAAACGGATCGTGCTCGACAACGGTTCATGGTCGACGACGATGAAGCGCGACGACGTCACGCTCGACGGATCCCCGATCGCCCGTATCGAAGCCGATGCCGTCGTGACCGTCGACGGCGACGGAGTGGAGTCGCGTCACCGGGCCGACGTGATCATCTACGCCACTGGGTTTCAAGCCTCGAAGTTCCTGACCCCGATGAAGGTGGTCGGCACGGGCGGACGCGACCTCCATGAGGTGTGGGACGGAGATGCGCGGGCGTACCTCGGCGTGGTCCACCCTGGCTTCCCGAACTTCTTTCTCTGCTACGGACCCAACACCAACATCGTCGTGAACGGATCGATCATCTACTTCTCCGAGTGCGAGGTGCGCTACGCCGTCGCCACAATCGAGATGCTGCTGCTCAACGGATGGTCGTCAGCCGACTGCCGCCAAGAGGTACACGACGAGTACAACCAACGCATCGACGACGGCAACCTGAAGATGGCGTGGGGCGTGTCCACCGTGAACAGCTGGTACAAGGCCGACTCCGGTCGCGTTGCCCAGAACTGGCCGTTCAGCCTGCTCGAGTATTGGCAGCAGACGCGCTCGGCCGACCCCGCCGACTACCACGTTCGTTACGGGCCTGGCTTGTAACGAACGCACCTCACTCTGGCCGCCTCACACACCGTTCGTTACAAGCCAGGCCCGTAACGAACGGTCGGCTGGGACTGGCTCGGATTCCTGCCGTACGCTGGCACGGTGGAAAATCCCTGGTTCAACCCGTGGTTCGAGTCGATCGCCGTGGCACAAAAGCGAGCAAAGCGGCGCCTGCCGAAGTCGGTCTACGGCGCACTGATCGCTGGCGCCGAGCGCGGCGTCACTCGAGATGACAACTGCGCTGCGTTCGACGAGATCGGCTTGCGACCACTCACCGCTGGACAGCCGGCCACACGCGACATGGCAACCGATGTGATGGGCCAGTCGATGTCGATGCCGGTGATGATCAGCCCCACGGGCGTGCAAGCAGTACACCCCGAAGGCGAGGTGGCGGTTGCACGCGCTGCCGCCGCCCGCGGCGTCGTGATGGGGCTCAGCTCGTTCTCGTCGCAGCCGATGGACGAGGTCATCGCAGCAAACCCACAGACTTTGTTCCAGATCTACTGGGCGGGCGATCGCGATTCGATGGTCGCCCGGATGGAGCGGGCCAAGGCCAACGGAGCGGTCGGCATGATTCTGACGCTCGATTGGTCGTTCGTGCACTCCCGCGATTGGGGAAGCCCCGCCATTCCGGAGTCGATCGATCTGAAGACCATGATCAAGCACGGCCCCGAGGCGCTCCTGCGTCCGGCGTGGTTGGTCGATTGGTTGAAGTCAGGCGCGATCCCGCAACTCGGCGTGCCGAACTTTCGCGTGTCGAGCGACGATCCGGTTCCCGGCTTCTTCGAGGCCTACGGCACGTGGATGGGCACCCCGCCGCCGACGTGGGATGACGTTGCCTGGTTGCGCTCGCAGTGGGACGGCCCCTTCATGGTCAAGGGCATCAACCGCGCCGACGAGGCACGTCGGGCACGCGATGCCGGAGCTTCGTGCATCTCGGTGTCCACCCATGCTGGCAACAACATCGATGGAACACCGGCGCCGATCCGGGTGCTACCCGAAGTGGTGGCCGCAGTCGGCGACGACATCGAAGTCGTCATGGACTCGGGTATTCGCCGTGGCAGCGATGTGGTGAAGGCGCTGGCGCTCGGAGCGAAAGCCGTGATGATCGGCCGCGCCTACCTGTGGGGCCTGGCCGCCAACGGTCAAGCTGGCGTGGAGAACGTCCTCGATGTGCTTCGGATGGGCATCGACTCGAACATGCTCGGCCTCGGCAAGGAATCGATTGCCGATCTCTCGCCCGACGACGTCATCGTCCCCGACGGCTTCTCCCCACCTCCCTGCGACTGATGTAGAGGTTGGGGTCTGACCCAAAGTTCTACATGTAGAGGTTGGGGTCAGACCCAAAGTTCTACATGTGGCTGGCAGACTCGTCCGGTGCGATTGGGTGAGACAACGTGGCGTGAGGTCGATGCCGCGACTCGCCAGATGGCCGACGAGGACGGCACCCTGTCTCCCATCATCCTCATCCCGGTGGGGTCGACGGAGCAGCACGGCCCGCATCTACCGCTGAACACCGACACGCTCGTGGCCGAGGAGATCGCCGGGCGCGCGCTGCAGCGCACGACGGGACTGATGCTCGGACCAACCATCGCGATCTCTGCATCGGGTGAGCACGCCGGCTTTGCCGGAACCCTCTCGATCGGAACCGACGTGATGACACAGGTGGCCATCGAGCTCGGGAGGAGTGCCGATTGGGCGGCCGGAGTGGTGTTCGTGAATGGTCACGGCGGCAACCACGACGCGCTCAGCGCTGCGGTCGACCTACTCCAGTACGAGGGTCGCAGCGTGCTGTCCTGGTGGCCGAAGTGGCGGCGCCGAACCGACGGCGGACCACCTGATCTCCACGCGGGACGCATCGAGACCTCACTCATGCTCGCGATCGACCCGGGACTCGTCCGGTTCGAACTGTCCGAAGCCGGTCCGGTCGCCAAGCTCGATGACCTGCTCCCAGCCCTGCGTTCGAACGGAGTGCTGAGCGTGAGCCCCAACGGTGTTCTCGGCGACCCGGAGGGTGCAAACGGGGCCGAAGGTGAGCGCTTCATCAGCGACTTCGTGGACGATCTCGTGATGACGATCGAGGCGTGGCGTCCGATCGACCCGACACCCGTCGACGGAACCACTGCATCGGTCGACTGAGCGCTGCGCCACTGATCGCCGCTTCGACAACGGTCGCACGCACAGCTCTCGAACCTGCGTGAATCGACGCCGCTCCCGGTGACGACGCCGCGTGATGGCGATGCCAGTATCGAGAAGCACGAGCAACGTCGCGACCACTGTCGTCGACCACCACTGTCGTCGACCAACACCCAGGTCGGGCGAAAGGACGGAAACACCGTGGAATACGTCACCAACTTCATGGATGCCTCGATCGACCCAGCCGAATGGGCCCGCCGACGAGAGGACCAAGGGTGGGACATCCTCTCGGTCGCCGATCACTTCTACACACCCGGACATCCGTTCCCACACGTGTGGGTGACTGCAGCAGCACTGGCCGGCGCGACCGAGCATGTTGGAATCACCACCGCGTTCGTCAACAACCTGTTTCGGAGTCCGGTGGAGGTCGCCCAGGCAGCACTGATGCTGCACAAGGTGTCCAACGGGCGATTCGAGCTCGGCCTCGGTGCGGGGTGGGCAGAGCCCGAGATGCTGGGTGCCGGCATGGTCTACCCCGCACCGCGGGACCGGGCCGGAGCATTCGTCGAAGCAGCACAGATCGTGCGATCACTGCTGCACACCGGGGCGTGCGAGTTCTCCGGCGAGTACTACCAGATCGACATTGCCGACCTGGGCCCCGTCTCGGACACCCCGCCGCTTCTGGTCGGCTCGGTCGGCGGGCCGCGAACGGTGCGCGAGGTCACACCACACTGCGACCGGGTAGAGATCAAAGCGTCGAGTGCTGCAACACGCGGCGGGGTGCTGGATATGGCTGCGATGTCGCAGGTGACCGAACGCCATCTTCTCGACATGATCGATCGAGTCCGCGCCGTTGACGAGTCGATCGAGCTCGGCATGTTCGTGCTGTGCAATGCGGTCGACAACGAGCGGACGCGTGGGATCGAGTCGATGCTCGGCAACAGCCTGTTCGCTCGCTTCTTCGGCGCCCCGCAGAAAGTCGCCGAGGGCCTCGAGTGGCTCGACGAACTGGGGATCGGCCGGTGTCAGGTGTCGCCACTCGACGATGCAAGCTTCGACCTCTTGGCCCCGCTGCTCTTCGAGTAGGCAGCCAGACTCGAGCCGGTTCGTGCTCAGTGGGTGTCTTGGCCCGCTGCCGCAGGGACGGTCTGTCGGGCTCGAATCACTGCCTGCTGCAGCCGTTCGCTGATGTCATCGCAGTCGTCGCAACCCCAGAGAGCGGAGTACGCGATGCAACCAAGACACACGGCCACGAATGCTTCGAGCGACGCCGCCACGATCAAGCCCGCCAACAGCACGTACGTGACCCATGCTGTCCCCGTCGCCCAACCAATCGCCGCACCCACCGTGAACCCGAGTCCAATGAGCTGCGCAAACCGCTTCGGCGGACCCGGCACCTGGCGCGACTCGAGGCCGAACGATCGTTCCAGCAGCGGCGTGGCGAAGCGAACCGACCACTGGCCGAGCGGTGACATCGTTGGCCCGGTCAACACGCGGGCCGCGAACCCATACACGAGCGGCAGGAGGAGCCATCCCTCGCGAAACATGAGGAATGTTGCGGCCTGGACGACCACTCCGAGCGCAACGAGGCGCGCTGAGGTCTCGTTCACCGGGTCGGGAAAGCTGAAGAACTGCCGCACACTCATCTCAACGTCGAGCGTATTCACGACATTCCCGACCTACAAAGTCGGGATTGATCTCGTCAACGCTGCGAACCGCCTCAGCCTCCGATCGAACGGTAGATCCGTTCCGCCGGACCCCGCCCGAAGCGTTGATGCCAGAGTGCACCTGCAGTGATGGCCACCACCCAGAAACCGAATGCAAACGCAAGTGCGGTGCCGAGCCCCGCCGGATCCACGAGCCCGAGCCAATCGACCACGAGGTTGAACAACAGAATGTGCGCAATGTAGAGCGTGAGCGTCATTTGCCCAGCCCGACGCAACGGGTCGATCATCTCCGCACCGATTCCAGTCGCCTGGTCGGCCAACCAGGAGAGACCTGCCAGAGCAATCAGTGCGGTCCCGAGCGCGCTCGCCACGTACATGAGACCCCGATCGAACGCCACCGTCGACAACAAGTGCTGGGTGAACGGAGTCGTGGCCTGCCCCGACACCAACGCGGCCAGGGCGAACAACGAGAACCCGAGGCCGCCACACCACAGCCGCCATTCCGGAGCTGCCAGGTATCGCCCGACCACCATGCCCGCACACAGAAACGCCATCCACGGCAGGAGTGGGTGCGTGCCGTTGACGAAGAGTTCGAATACGTAACGGCGGATCGAATCGGTTCCCGGGCGGGTCAGCCAGGCAACGCTGCTGCCGTCTTCGACCTGTTGGAACGACCAGACGCTGATCCACCACCCTGCGAGCGCTGCTGCAATGCCGATGACGGCCAGCCAACGACTCGCCAGCGTGAAGAGCAGCGACGCAATCACGAACATCGCCCCGTAGTAGAGGATGATCGTGCCATTCCAAATGATCTCGAGGATCTGACCCAGCACATACAACGCCATGCCGCGCCGCACGAGACGCCAGCGCATTTCGGTGACAGCGCGGGCCGCTGCCGGACCACGCATCGGGTCGTTCCCCGCTGCGGTACGAGCAGCAACGACGCGACGCGTCAGCAGCGTGATTCCCACGCCCGCCATGAGCACGAACGTGGCGGCAAATCTGGTGGAGAGTGGCCCGTTGAACGGGTTGAAGAAGCGCTCGACTGCCGTTGCATCAGGCGTCCCGTTCGTGCCGCGGATGATCAAGTAGCCGTGGTAGTTCATCACCACCACGCCAATGAGCGCGAGGGCACGGACGACGTCCGGTCCGGGCAGCCGCTCGACCGATTCGGACGGTGGAACCGATGCCATCGAGTCGGCAGCGGCAGCGCTCACAACCATCGGTAGTCGTCGACGGTGGTCATGTGCAGCGGGCGCTGAACGTCGACGCTGTCGCCAACGCCCGGGAGCGGTTCGCCCGAGGGAACGAACACCATCGACACGTGCATGTGCGGCGGTTCGTGCAGCGCCAGGCGCTGGCGAGCGAAGTGAAATGGGCTGCGGCCATCCGAGAGGGGGGTGACCCCGTTTGCCGTGCCGGCGCCGATGACGACCAGGTGGCCATCATCAGGGGCAGTCGACTGGTGGTAGCCGGCGCACGTACCCGCTTCGACCGGCCGCACCTCGAGGACGTCAGCGGTGAGATCCAAGGCGGACTTGTCGCCGTGCCACAGTGCGGTGCCGATCCTGAGCCGATATCGGTGGCTGTCCGGAAGGACCGCAATGGCCGCTGGGCTCACATGACTGATCCACACGGTGTGGGAGGGGTCGATCGATTCGACGGCAAGGGCCACTTCGTTGACGTGATCTTCGTCAGATCCCGCAATCGGCGGATGGATCGACACCCCCTCGACCGTGTGCCCCCGTCTCGCGGCTTCATCAATGAGGTCCGACGCTGTCTCCGCATCGACCCCGAACCGACCCATTCGGCTCGCGATCTTCACGATCATGCGGCTCGGTTGCCCGTTCAGTGCGTCGAGATGCTCGATCCGGCCAACGGTCAGGATCGGCGCCACGGCCGCTGCGTGTTCGCCCAGCGGTTCGAGTGTCGGCGTGAGCACGACAACGTCGCACGCCTGCGGCAACCCCATCAGCTCATGGACGTTGCCAACGGCAATGGTGTCAGCGAACTCCGCAGCCAACCCAGCCAGCCGAAGCCGGCCGAACCCGTAGCCGTTGCCCTTGACCACCGGGACGAGACCCGGCACGCTTGCGGCAAGCTGTGCGACCTGGCTGCGCCAGATCGCTGTTCGCACCGAAAGCCGCACCGTCACGTCCGTGACCGTACCTGCCGCTGTCACCGCGCACATCGCAGTCCACTTCGGATGTGTGAACCGGGTTGCAGAATCCAGAGTTGACAAATCCTCAGGGAATCCTCAGACAACCCTCAAGCGAACGCAGGATCAAAGGAGCACGATGGTGCCCATGCTCCCCGTTGCGGGATGGGGTGCGGTGTCGGCGGCGGCGATTTCGTCGCTGTCGACACCAACATTGCTCATCGAAGCGAGCAGTCCGCTCAGAGGTTGAACGGGTCTGTGAACGTGTCGCAGCGATTCGGGTCGCCGGTCGTGAACCCGACGTTGAACCACTTCACACGCTGTGCCGAGGATCCGTGAGTCCACGATTCAGGGTCGACCCGACCCTGAGTTGCCTGCTGGATCGCATCATCGCCGACCGCTTCGGCGGCATTGATCGCCTCTTGGATCTCGGCACGATTGTCGAACTGGTTTCGAGCGTTGGCGTCATTTGCCCACGCACCCGCCAGACAGTCCGCCTGGAGTTCGAGCGCCACGGAATACGCATTCGCGTTGCGAGGATCGCTCTGTTGCAAGCGGTGCATCTCGGCGTTGATCCCGAGTGCATTCTGAATGTGATGGCCGTACTCATGCGCCACGATGTACTGCGCTGCAAGGTCTCCGGGAGCGTCGAATCGCTGCTGGAGCTGCTGCAGGAAGTCCAGGTCGAAGTACACGAGGTTGTCGGCCGGACAGTAGAACGGCCCCGTTTGCGACGAGGCTTGGCCACACCCGGTGTTGGTGAATCCGGAGAAGAACACCGTCTGCGTCACGGGGTACTCGAGCCCGTTGAACGACTCGGGGTACTGGTCGATCCAGTACTCCTGCACGTCCACCGTCGCTCCACACAGGATCTGTTCGGCCTCGGTGCTGCACGCGTCGTCATCGCCTCCCGTGGTCTGGTCCGACGCAGATGCGTTGTTGCTCACCCCGAGCGTGCTCGCTCCGCCGCCACCCAAGAGGTTCGGGAGCAACAAGGTCGCAGCCAGGACGATGATGCCAACGATTCCGCCTTTGGCGAGTCCACCGCCTCCGCCGCTACCGCCACGAGAGCCGCCACCCGCTCGGCCACCGAGCGCACCGCCCAGGATGTCTCCGAGGCCACCGCCACGGCCGGATCCGCCACCGAGCGCACCGCCCAGCAGATCACCAAGGCCGCCACCGCCACCACCGCGTGAGCTTGTGCCACCGCCTCGACGGTCCTGAATCATCGAGGAATCGCGTGAGCGGATCTTCGTCATGTCCCCATCATTCCAAACTCAGCAGCAGAACACCGCGCTCGTCACGACAGAACTGGGACGGGGCGACTCATCGAACGCCGCGGCGAGAGCGCCGCAAGCCTCGCCAGCCGACTGCACCGGCACCGATCAGTGGGCCGGAATCGGCGAGGCGCGACGGCGTGATGCGAGCACCACGGCTGTAGGGCAGCTTCGCGTGCTCGTCGAGGGCGGCTTGGGCAGAGTGGAAGAACGTGGCAGCAAAACCGAGCGCCACGCTGCCACCGACCACCACCAGCGAGAGGTCGAGCGCATTGCACAGCGACCCGGCGGCCACGCCGACGAGACGGCCGGTGCGCTGCATGATCTCGTACGTCGGTTCGGTCGGCGGTCGCCCGGTGATCGACTCGATCGCCAACCCCGAAGCTTCGGCCTCGAGGCACCCTTGAGCACCGCAGCCACACCGCCGACCACCCGGTTCGACGATGATGTGTCCGATGTGGCCAGCATTGCCGCTCGCTCCATCCAAGAGTTCGCCATCGAGCACGATGCCTCCCCCGACGCCGGTCGACACGGTGATGGCGCAGAAGTTCGAGTGCCCTTGAGCTGCGCCGAGCCACCCTTCGGCCAATGCCAGTGCCTTCGCATCGAGATCACCAAAGACCGGCAAGCGCGTGGTGTCCTGGAGCCGGGCGCGCAGTGGAAACTCTCGCCACGCCGGAATGTTCACCGGCGACACCGTTTCGAGCCCTCGCGCAACGGGCCCAGCAGCACCCACCCCGACACCGCGGATTCGTGCGCCGTGCTGACGCCGTGCGCGTTCGATCAGTTCGTCGACCATCTCCGACAGCGACGTGAAGTGAGCTTCCGGCACCACGTCGCGTTCGACGTCGACACGCGCGCGATCGATCAGTTCGCCCTTTGCCGTGACCAGTCCTGCTGCGAACTTCGTGCCGCCGATGTCGATGGCGAGTACCACGTCCGGCGACGTTCGATTCGGCGGCGCAACGGGTTCTTCAGCAACCGGGGGCCCAGCAACGGCGTCCGCCGAGAGATCGTTCGTGCCCGGATCGTTCATTCATCTGGGACGGTAGCGGTCGATGTGTGGCACCGCATTGCTCCGCGGCGCACGCCGATCGACTCAGGAGAGCCTCAAGACGCCGTCTGATCCGTCTCAATTCGTGCTCTACTTGTGGAGCTGTCGTGCCGATACACCCAGTGATAGCCATGACCACCTCGCGCCGCCCCGCCTCCCCGTCCCTCACCGACCGTCCACCAACGACGTCGAAGCGTTCGACAATGCGTCGACTCGGGTTCGGCGTGATCGCGTCGATCAGCATCGCCACACTCCCGTCGGTCGTCACCGCGCAGGACGACGCGACGACCACGACCACCGCCCCTGACGCCACGACCACCACCACGACCGTCCCGGTGACCACCACCACGACGACCACAACCACCACGACGACCACAACCACGACCACCACGACGGTGCCCGCAACCACGAGTACGACGACGACCCTGCTGTTGCCTCCCCCGGACTCCGAGGAACCAACCGCGGCAACGACCACCACGACCACCACGACGGTTGCGCCGACCACCACCACGCCGCCAGCGCCTGCGCCGACCGCCCGGAACATCACCGTGTTCCCTGAACAGATCCAGCACATCCTCGCCACGATCCGATACCTCGAGTCGCGCGGCATCTACACGTTGCCGCCGAACAAGGGCAACGCATCCGGCGCCTACCAGTTCATTGGTTCAACCTGGGCGAACTACGGCGGCTACCCACACGCATACCTCGCACCACCCGAGATCCAAGACGAACGCGCGGCAGCGGACGTCAACAAGTTCCTCGATCAGTTCAACAACGACGTCTCGATGATTCCGGTGATGTGGTATCTCCCGGCGGCGTCACGCAACCCTGCACTGATGGACGTCGTCCCGTTGCCGTCAGCGGGCAACGTGTTGACCATCCGCGAGTACCAGACTCGCTGGCTCGGTGTCTTCGCCTCGATCTCAGGGCAGCCCGTGTCGGCGGTGACAGCGGGGTCTCCGTCAGCAATTCCCGCCGGAGCGCCGGATCTTTCGGCGATCGCCGGGTTCCCACCGGAGGTGCCGATGTCGACCATCGACGCTCCGGCGTTGTCGTTCCCCGTGCTGGGCCCTTCGCGTGTTGCCGTCCCCGAGTGTGACGACGCCGAACAGATCGAGGTTGCCGAGAACTCCGACGGCACGTCCGTCACCGACGGCCCGACCATTGCCGACAACGAAGCCGCTGGACTGTGCACTCCCCAAGCCCCGGGCATCGTGTTCGGAGTGAAACTGCAACCTGTCCTGGCGGTCGGCGACGGGGTGATCACCGACGTCCACAACGTCGACGGCGACAACATCACGGTCACCGTCACCACGCTCGCTGGCATCAGCGTCACCTACTCAGGATTCAACGACGACAACCCAGGCACCAACGACGGGGCCGCACCCGACCACCTCCGACTCACTGCGCTGGCCGAAGTCGGCACCGTCGTACGCGCCGGACAGGTCCTCGGTTTCATGGGTGACACCGATCCGTTGCCGATCGGCATTCGCGCCGACGTCCCGACGGACTCGACCGTCCAGATCGACCCCGACGCCGTTGCCCCACACATCCGCGTGACGATGGTCGACATCGAAGGTCACCCGATCGACACCTTCGGCCCGATGATCGACGCACTCTTTCGCCAGTCGTGTCGCGTGATGATCGGACAGTGGACCGTTCCGGCCAACGGCTCCGGCTTCGATCCGGTCACGATCGAAACCACCGACAACGACAACGCAATCGACTCGGAGTGGAACATCACGTCGACCGGCCAAGTGCACGCCAGCGGTTGGGCAGCGCTGCTGAACCCGAGCGAAGGATGCACCTACGCACCCGAAGACGCGTTCGGTCCGGGGGCGGGCGGATCGAGCCAGGGCTTGGATCACTGGATCAATCCAATCAGCCTGTCCACGGACCTGTGGGTGGCGCTGGCACTGCAGGGCGACACGACCACTGCTCCGGCGCTCGTTCGCCGGTGAACCTCAGCCGACGCGGCGAGCGGTTTCCACGAGGTTGATCTCGTAGAGCACTTCATCCAGTGCATCGGCAGCACTGATGGCGCTGAATCGCTGAGGGTGCTCAGGCGTGCAGCACGACGGCACCGGTGACAGCACGGTCCATGGTCGGGGGTGACAGAACTGCACCACGCTGTAGCGCTCCCCCTCGTAGCCCGGCGCTGCCACGACGCGGTGCCAGCCGCTTGGAATCGTGCCGTTCGTGAGCCGCTCGAGCATGATCCCGGTGTTGACGATGACCCCGCCTTCTGGAGGCACGGCATCGATCCATTCATCGTTCACTCGGACCTGCAGGCCCGGCGCCGTCGAACGCGGCAGCGCAGTGATGAGGTTGATGTCAGCGTGCGCCGCAGCCCACACGTGACCCGGTTCGCCGTCAGCACCCAACGCCACGTCGAGTTCGTTCATGGCCGGGTAGCGAATGGCCCGGGTGAGCGTGGGGCCGTCCTTGACCATGTCATCGAAGAACGTCTCGTGACAGCCGATTCCTTCGGCAATCACCCGGAGGAAGCGGCGCTGCAAATCGGCAACCGTGTCGTGGAATCGGTAGAGAACGTCGGTGATCCCCGGCACGAGATCTTCGGGCAGCCGTTGGTCGGGATACGCCGTGGAGAAGTTGCGCTTCAGCGGATGCCCGGCTGCGATCGGCGTGGACCAGTTGAGCATTTCCTTCCAGTCCGGCTTGTCGCTGGACGCTGCTGTCTCGACGAGCAGGCCCGTGTAGCCGGTTTGACCGTTGGCTCCGGGGACCGCTGCGGTCTGCTTGTCGTCCGGCGACAGCTCGAAGAACTCACGAAGCATGCCGTACGCCGTGTCGAGGAGGTCGTCAGACACGTCATGGCTTGTGTACACGAAACCCGTTGTCAGGCTGCGCGTCACTCCATCGACCACGGCGCGACGCTGAAGGCTCGTTCCGCTTTCGAAGGCCAGCAGGTCGACGTCAAGGATCCCGTCAGTCATGGGTTCAGCCTACGCTCCCGTGCGCAGCTCGGCCATCGAGACCCGTCAGGCAAAGAGCGCTGGCCAGCCACCGGTGTGGATGAACACGACATCATCGTCAGCGTTCCATCGGCCGCTGCCAACGAGTCCGAGTGCGCCGGACAGTCCCTTACCCGAGTAGGTCGCGTCGACCAGCCAACCGCCTGAGGTCGCTGCCCATGTGATCGCGGCGGTGCCTGCCTCGGTCGGAACTGCGTAGTCGTCGCCGATCCAATTCGGGTCGACTTCGACGTCATCGGGCGCAACCCGGGCTTCGACACCCATCAACTCGAGGGCGCGGTCGGCGAGGTCGGCCACATTCGGCAACCCCAAGTTCACGCCCTTCGCCACCCCGATTGCCACGATGTCGGGAGCTGTTTCGATCGTGAGGCGGCCACTCGCCAACAGGGCAGCGCGACCGGCCACCAGGCCAGCGTGGGTCCCGCCGCTCGACGACGTGAACACGATTGCAGTGGGCAAGACGCCGAGCGCATCGAACTGATCGATCAGCTCGACGAACGCCGCCGCGTATCCGAGCGCACCGACCGCAGTGCTGCCACCGATCGGGATCGAGTACGGCGACAACGCCTGGCCCGCAAGCTCATCGGTCAGCGCTTCTCGGGCAATCTCGAGTTCACCCCAGTGACTCTCGGCTGCACCCGTGTGATGCATCTGGGCCCCGAACATCGCCGACAGCAGCTGGTTGCCGACCAACTGTTCGCCTTCGACAGGCGCATCGCCGGACATGACGAGGTGGACTTCCAGACCCAACCGGGCGCCCGCGGCTGCGGTCATCCGGCAGTGGTTCGACTGCGACGCCCCCACGGTCACCAGAGCCTTCGCTCCGGCTTGGACGGCGTCACCGCACAGGAACTCGAGCTTGCGCGCCTTGTTGCCGCCACCGCCGAGCCCGGTCAGGTCATCCCGTTTGATCCACAGCCTCGGGCCGTCCGGCGCTGGACGCCCGGCATCCTCGACAGGCGTGGGCAACGTGGCGAGCTGAGCTCGTTCGAGATGGTCGAACACCCACGCATCGTAGAACGCGCCCCACACCACCGCGCCACTACGGATTCTGGAACCCGATTCAAAAATCCGTACGTTGGCGAGTTCGGATGTTCGAACCGGATTGCAGAATCCGTCGTAGCCAGCACGAAGGAGCAAGATCATGACGACCGACTGGAACCCGGTGCTGCGCGGCGAGTTCGACAAGCCGTACTGGGCCGAGCTGCAGTCCTTCGTGGCCACCGAACGACAGCAACACACGGTGTACCCACCTCACGATGACGTGTTCCAGGCACTCCACGCGACGCCACTCGGTGACGTCCGCATCGTGATCTTGGGTCAGGATCCGTACCACGGGCCGCGGCAAGCTCACGGCCTGGCCTTCTCGGTGCAACACGGGCAGCGCATCCCACCGTCACTGCGCAACATTCATACCGAGCTGTTGAGCGACGTCGGTGTGCCCACACCCGACCACGGCAACCTCATGGCCTGGGCGCGTCAAGGCGTACTGCTGCTCAACACTTCACTGACGGTGCGCGCCGGGCAGGCGGGGTCGCACTCCGGGCGAGGGTGGGAGATGTTCACGGACCGCGTGATCGAAACGGTCGCTGCCGAGCCGCGCCACACTGTTTTTCTGCTGTGGGGCAACCACGCCCGCAAGAAGCGCGAGCTCATCATCGCGGCTTCGGGCGATGACGCTCACACGATCATCGAGTCACCGCATCCGTCTCCCTTCGCCGCGCACAAGGGATTTTTCGGGAGTCGACCCTTCAGCCGAGCCAACGATGCACTCACAACCGCCGGGCGCCCAGCGGTCGACTGGACCCTCGACGGTGCCGCATCCGGCCACGACTCCTGACTCTGCACTGGCGAGACCCACCTGCTGTCAGGTACACAGTGAGCCATGGCATGGACCACGAGCGACAAGGTGATGGAGATTCGGGAGCGCTTCTGGGCGTTCGATGTCTTCGCCGAAATGATGGACGGATGGCGCCGCCACCTGTCCGGGCGCAACGCGTCGCTGGTCGCATTCTTCGCGTTCTTGTCGATCTTCCCGCTCATGCTGGCGGCTGTTTCGATCCTCGGATTCGTGCTCGATGGGAATGAAGAACTGCAGGAGCGAATCGTCAACGGTGCCGCAGCAGAGATCCCGGTGCTCGGCCAGACCTTGGCTGAGGACACCGAAGCCATCGACGGCAGCGTGTGGGCACTGATCATCGGCTTGGCGATCGCGCTGTTCTCGTCGACCAAGGCGTTCGTCGGCCTACAGGGCGCGCTCGACGACGCGTGGGATGTCGACATCGACGATCGCGCCGGCATGCCGGTCCAGCGCGGCAAGGCACTCGCCGGGTTGGTGATCATTGCGCTACCGCAGATCGCAGTCCTCGTCTTGGCTGGAATTCTCTCTGCAACCAACCTTCCCGCCATCGGCGATTTCGGAATCATGTTTGCGACGGTCGCCGTGAACATCGTCGTCATCGCCGGGATGTACCGGTTCTTCACCTCGTATCGAACCACTTGGCGACTCGTGTTTCCGGGGGCGATCGTTGCGGGCATCGTGTTCACGATCCTCCAGAACGTGGGCACCGCATTGGTGAAGGCTCAAGCACAGGGCGACGAGCCGATGAAGACCATCAACACGATCCTCGGGCTCCTCACGTGGCTGAGCCTTATCGGCATCACGCTGATCATGTGCGCCGAGATGAACGCTGCGATCAAGCGCCTCGGCGACGGCCGCCACGTCGAACGCGGTCCTGAGATGAACATCCCGCTCCGCAACTGACCCGATGTAGAGGTTGGGGTCAGACCCAAAGTTCTACATGTAGAGGTTGGGGTCAGACCCAAAGTTCTACATCAGGCAAAACGGGTGCTGATGGCGCTGGCGTTCTCCATGGTCCGATGCACCGGACACTTGTCCGCAATGATCAGCAGCTTCTTGCGATCCTCATCGGTGAGGTCGTCACCGTCGACGGTGATCACCCGCTCGAAGTGGTCGATCATCCCAGTGCGACCTTCGAGGAGTTCGTTCTCCGCACATGCTGCGCAGTCATCGGCGTGCACCTTGTCGTGATGCACCGCAACCGTCACCCGATCCAGCGGCAGCTTCTTGCGATCCGCGTACATCCGCAGGGTCATCGACGTGCAAGCGCCCAACGCAGCCCCGAGCAAGTCGTACGGAGCAGGGCCCGCATCGAACCCACCGATCGACTCGGGCTCGTCTGCCAGGAATCTGTGCCGTCCGACCACCACGTGATTCAGGAACGGGCCCTGCGAGGTTTCGGCTACCACGACCGGCGCCACCGGCGCCGGAAGGTCGAGCGCTCCACTCTCGTCGATCACGTATCGCGACGCGAAGGCAGCAATGGCACCTGCGGCGAACTCAGCGTCACGCGCTTCGCTGAGGAGGTGATCGGCACCGTCGAGCGACATGAAGTTCTTCGGATGACGGGCCGCTTCGAAGATCTTTCCAGCGTTCTCGATGCCAACCGTGTTGTCGATCGGTGAGTGCAATACCAGCAGCGGGGTCTTCATCTCTGCGACGCGTTCGATCACCTGGTGTTCATTCAAGTCGTCCAGGAACTGCTGCTTGATCGTGAACGGCCGGCCCGCAAGTGACACGCACGCCTCTCCATCGGCGGCGATCTCGTCGACGGCATCGTCGAACAGCGCCGTGAGGTGACGGGTATCTGCAGGGGCACCGATGGTGGCGACCGCTCGGACCTCGGCGACCTCACCGGCCACTGCCAGGACGGCTGCACCGCCGAGGGAGTGGCCAACCAGCACCTGCGGTGCAGCATGCTCACGGCGCAGCCACTCGATCGCAGCATGGAGATCCTGCGTATTGGACGAGAAGTTCGTGTTGGCGAACTCGCCTTCGCTCGCGCCCAGGCCGGTGAAGTCGAATCGGAGCACCCCGAAGCCAGCATCGGTCAGTGCAGTTGCCAAGCGACCAGCGGATCGAAGGTCCTTGCCGCACGTGAAACAGTGTGCGAACAGCGCAAAGGCCCGGGGCGGTCCGGCTGGGAGGTCGAGCCTCGCTGCAAGAAGGTCACCGCTGCTCCCCGGAAACTCCACACGTTGCACACGGGCTGCTCGGGCCTGGTTCATGGCGCGACCGTACCCTAGCCTGGACTACCATCTGCGCAGATGACGGAGGTTCTGGAATGACTCCCGGCATCCTCGGCGCGGGCGAGTCGGCGATCGGCCCCACGCTTGCGCTCATCGTCGGTGCGGGCATGGTGGCCCAGTGGATTGCATGGCGCCTCCAGATTCCGAGCATCATTGCCCTCCTGGTGGCCGGACTCGCACTGGGACCGGTGACCGGGCTGCTGGAGCCCGACGAACTCCTCGGCGACACGCTGTTTCCGCTCGTGTCGCTCTCGGTGGCGCTGATCCTGTTCGAAGGCGGGTTGGACCTTCCACCGCGGGAACTGCGCAACACCGGCACGGCGGTGAGGCGCCTGATCACTATCGGAGCGGTCGTCACCGGTGTGGTCGGCTGGTATGCAAGCCGCGAGATCTTCGGGATCTCCAACGAAGTGGCGATCGTGCTGGCTGCGGTCCTGGTTGTCACCGGGCCCACCGTGGTCGGACCGCTACTGCGGTTCGTTCGGCCGGCGGGCACCACGGGACCGATCTTGCGTGCGGAAGGCGTGATGATCGATCCAATCGGGGCCACCGCAGCGCTCGTCTGCTTCGAGATCGTGCTGGCCGAGGAGACCAACGAGGCCGTGCTGTCGCTGGTTGGCATCGTCGGCCTCACATTGGTTGCCGGAGCAGGACTCGGCCTGGCAACGGCGTTCCTCCTCGACACCGCACTGCGCCGCTTCCTGATTCCTGACCAACTGGCCGTGCCGATCACGTTCGCGTTCGTGGTTGCGAGCTACGTCGCCGCCAACGAGATCCAGGAGGAGTCAGGGCTGTTGGCGGTGACGGTGGTTGGCATCTACCTGGCCCGGCGCGAGAGCTCCACGATCCGCTCGGTGCTCGAGTTCAACGAGAACCTTCGCACGCTGCTGATCTCGGTGCTGTTCATCCTGCTCGCGGCACGCATCGAAGCCGAAGCCCTTCAAGATGTGGCCCTGCCGTCGCTGGCGTTCCTGGCGGTGATGGTGCTCGTGGCGCGTCCGCTCACGGTGCTCGTGTCCACGGTGCGAACGTCACTGACATGGCGTGAACGGGCGTTCCTCATGGCGATGGCGCCGCGCGGCATCGTGGCGGCGGCGGTGTCGGCGATCTTCGCGTTGCGCCTCGAAGAAGAGGGCGTGGAAGGTGCAGAGAAGATCGTGCCGATCATGTTCCTCGTGATCATCGGCACGATCGTCGTCTACGGGTTCCTCGCCGGTCCAGCGGCACGCATCCTCGGCCTCGCCGAATCGCGTGCGAACGGCGTGCTCATCGTGGGTTCGCATGCATCTGCCCGCGGGATCGCCATTGAACTCAAAGCGCGTTCGGTCAAGACACTGCTCATCGACACCGATCCGTACAACGTGACGCGAGCGGTGTCGAGAGGGCTGACCGCGCGGCGGATGAGTGCGTTGGCCGAGGAAGCAACCGAAAGCCTCGACCTGCGCGGCATCGGCCGCCTCCTGGCCATCACGTCGAACGACGAGGTGAACGCGTTGTCCACCAGTCGATTCGCGCGGGTCTTCGGGCGTCGCGAGGTGTTCCAGCTCGCTCCGGGAACGCGCCGATCAGGCCAAAGCGCTGTTCCCGACGAATACCTCGGACGCATCATCGGGATCGACGGCCTCAACTACGCCACGCTCGACGATCGATCCCGTCAAGGTTGGAAGATCGTCGGCACGACCACTGGCGACCACATCGTCGCAGCGGTCGACGACAACGTGTTCTTGCCGCTGATCAGAATCGAAGAGGGCGCAATGGCCTTCATCTGCCGCAACGACCCGCTGCCCGCCACCGGCGACGTGATCGGCTTGGCAGCGCCTGAGCTACAGAATGCACTGGCAGCCCGAACGGCGCTCGAAGCCGAGACGACCAGCAGCGAATCGTTGGATTGAGCGACACGCGGCCTCGCCGGAGTCAGCCTGCCACGACCGCATCCGGATGGAAGGCAATCCATGCGAACCAGAAGGTGTCGATGTGAATGAACTGGTCAAGCGTCGTTCCTTCGAGTTCGCCGCTCGTTGCTTCACCGAAGATGTTCCAAGTGGACGCGGTTTCGGCGTCCACGATCACCGGATTGCCATCGGCGTCAGCGCTCGAGGAGAAGGTGAGTTGGCGCCCGTCGACGAACGGAGAGAACACCCCCGTGGCTCCCACGTCGACGCCGCCAGACACCTGCTGACCATCCAACGCTGACGCTGCCCCCGGCACCCAGAACGCCACCGCCTGCTCATCATCACCGAGGGTTGCCTCGACCACGCCGGCCTCGCGGAGTTCGAGAAGTGGAAATGCTGCGGTCGCAGTTCCCGCATCATTCTCCACACCGACGACCCGGGTCATTGCGGTGTAGCGGCCATCGACTTCTCCCTCGAACAGGAACGGGCTGGAGTTGATGTCGTCGTAGCCGGGATACGGGTTCGCGCCATAGTCGCGGCTCGTTCCGGTCTCGCGGTTCAGCACGAGTCCATCGGGGTTCTCGGCCTGCCAGGTCCCGAAGCCGACGGTAGTAGCCGGGATCGACACCAGCTCGGCGGCCGACAATGCGCCGTAGAGCGGCTGTCCCGAGAAGTGACTCCACAAGGTCTCGGTCTGACGGTCGAACATCACCAAGCTGGAGTTGAAGAGCAGTCCGGACACGCCGAAGTCGAGCACCGTTCCGTCGATCTCTCGCTCGTATACGGTGACCGAGTTACAAAGCGGACAGTAGGCAACCGAGACCGGAACACCGCCCACGGTGTCGTTCACGAGTTCGTGCCAGATGAGGATGTCGAGCGGATACGCCCGCGCATCACCGTTGATCTCGAGGGCGATGACCGGATCGCTGTCGGCCAGGTAGTCAACGGTCGACGCGTCGTGGAAGCGGGGCTCGTCGATCGATGGGATGCCGTCGGGTGGCGGGCCTCCAGAGCGCAATATCGACAGATCGATTGCCGGCGGACCGAGGTCGTCGGTGGGATTCTGATAGGTAGCGAGGCCCGACGGTGTGCTGCCATCGCGCTCCGCTGACGGGACCTGATCGACCGACACCGCAATAGCAGCGGAGTCGCCGTACGACACGATGCTCTCCGAGGCGGTCTCGACAGATGGCAACGCAGCATCGACAGCAACTTCGCTGCTCTGCTCACCGCCGCTCGATCCACACGAGGCCAGCATGATCGCGGCGGCGACGGTCGGAACGAGAACGCGTTGAGACATACGACAAGTCAACGCAACCGCGCGAAACATCGATCTGGCGGACGACGAACCGTTCGCGAAACTCCCTACTTCGGTGGCAACATCGAGGAGTGCATTCTTCTGCCAGCGTGACTCACCTGTTCGTCTACGGCACGTTGCGACCGGGAGACGTTCGTTGGCGGTTCCTGGAACCGTTCGTCGTCGACGAAGGCTGGGACGACTCGATCGACGGCCGAGTTTTCGACACCGGCCTGGACTATCCCGCAGCGCTGCTCGGCGACCGAGTGGAACCGGGCGGCAAGATCGTCGGGCGAACGTATGCGCTCCTCACGGAGTCGATCGAACGATGCCTCGAGGTGCTGGACGCCGAAGAAGACACCGTCGGCGGTCGCTACCGGCGCGTCGTCACCACAACGGCTCGCGGCGTCGCCGCATTCGTCTACGAGTACGGCAACGGGCTCGACCTCGTGCCGATCGAGAGCGGCGACTGGTTCAACCGCTGACATGTAGAGGTTGGGGTCTGACCCAAAGTTCTACATGTAGAGGTTGGGGTCAGACCCAAAGTTCTACATGGGTCGTTGGGGAAGAGTGCCGGAACGTACTGTCGACACATGGCAGTACGCGATGACCTCTCCACCCCCGGCGTCTGGTACTTCACCGACGCGATGAGCGCCGGCGAAGCCGCCGACACCGCCGGCCACATCGAATCGCTCGGATACTCGACCCTCTGGCTTCCAGACACCGTGGGTCGCGACCCCTTTGCACACATTGCCTGGCTGGCGTCGCAGACCGATCGGTTGAACTACGCCACCGGCATCGCGAGCATCTTCCACCGCCACCCGGGCCCGATGAAGCAGGCAGCCAGCACGCTGTCCGAGCAGAGTGGTGGCCGCTTCATGCTGGGGCTCGGTGTCAGCCACGGCCCGATGGTTGCAGGGTTGCGTGGGCTGGACTACTCCAAGCCCCTGAGCCAGATGCGCGACTACCTCGCGGCCATGGACGCGTCGCCCTTCCGTGGGCCTGACGTCCCCGAGGTTCCCGTTGTTCTCGCCGCTCTCGGCCCCAAGATGCTCGAGCTGGCCGGCACGGCGAGCGATGGTGCTCACCCGTACTGGAGCACGCCAGAACACACCGCTCAGGCCCGAGAAATCATGGGTCCCGATGCGCTGCTGTGTGTGGAACAGAAGATCTGTCTGTCGACCGACGCCGACGCGGCACGCACGGCAGCCAAGACCGCCATTGCCATCTACGCCGACCTGCCGAACTATCGCAACAACTGGATTCGCCTCGGGTTCACCGAGGACGAGATCCAGCATCGTGCGGATCGATTCATCGACGCAGTCGTCGTGTGGGGCAATGAGGATCAAGTTCGCGCCGGCATCCAAGCCCACTACGACGCCGGCGCCGACCACGTGTGCATCCAGCCCTTGTCGACACAGGGAGCAACGGTGCTCGATCGCCACGCACTCGAGGTGCTCGCGCCGAACGCCTGAGTTCGATCAGCCGTCGGCGTCGGCGAGCTCAGCGTCGGTGACCGATGCGAACGCTACGACGTCGATTGCAGCTGCGGCAGCGGCAGTCGCCATCTCGCCGGGGGCTGTGCCAGCAGGCATCTCGACCATGGCCACCACGGCGGGCGTGCTCGGGATCAAGCCGAGAGCGTCGTCCAATTCGGCAGCGGACCCTGCCTGTGCAACCACGAGGTTGGTGACCGCGAGTTCCGCTGCACGCCACGCCATCAACTGGCGAGCTGCACCGAACTTGGCGGTCGACTCGAACGCTGGCCCGGGGTCGCATGACCGGACCCGAATGCTGAGGTCTGGGAGCGTGGTCACGGTTGCCTCCAACGCAGGAGCTGCAACGGACCACGCTTCTAGGTTGACGCGGAGTGCATCACCGGCTGCGGCGTTGGGCGTGGAGAACGTGCTGACGGCGCACGTGCGGTCGAGGTTCTGCATCATCTGCAGCCCCGCTCGATCGATCGAGTTCGACATCTCATACGCCGTCACCGGATCCAGGTGACTGGCGAACGACATGTACCAGAAGGCTCGGTCGGTGGTGACGGCTGAACCAATCGGCATGTCCCCAACGACGTCTGACGTGCTGGCCATCTGGCCGAGCGGAGCGATCTGCAGTGGCCCGGGTCCGGTGCCCGGCCCCATGGCCGCGAGTGGGTTGACCGCGATGTCGTTGACGGGTGGCAACAGCTCGATGAGCACGCTGGGCGAGGTCAACCGATAGTCCAACACGGCGGGCAAGAACGCAAGCGCCGCCATGTCTGGTTCGACCACCGGGGCGCGGTTTGCAGTGTTCTGCTGGATGACCCGTGCCTGCTGCACCACGTGCGCTTGCACCAGCGCAGCATCATCGAGCGATCTTGCCGGGGCACCGGCGGAGAAGGCGAACTCTTGGTCGAGCGCTGCGGTCGTCAGGGCCTGGGTGATCAGTGCGTCGCGGTCGGCGCGGACGTAGGACTGGTCGTAGTAGACCTGGCCATCGACTGTTGAGTACAACACGGGCGATTGCTCGGAGATGAGGGTCTGGAGCGTGGCGTCGTCGGTGGAATCCGGACCGGCCAAGCCGAGCGAACGCCACATCGGAATGTTCGCGGCCGGATCGCCGAGCAATTGCGAAGCCACCAACGCTCGATGCGTCGAGTTGGGCTGCGGGGTGAGCAGGACGGGCTCGATGAACTCCGCTCCCCGAGCTGCCTCGATGGGTTCTGCGAACTCGAGCGCATTCGGCTCCCACGCTTCAGGGAAGAGATACGGACGACCAAAGATGACGCCAGCCGAGACCAACGCGGCGACCACCAGCAGGAAGAATCCGACTCGGGCAACGCTGCCCGATCGATCCTTGCGTTGACGGGGGCGGCGCTGAGTCGGAGCTGTTTCGACAACGAAGGGCGATCCCGCAGCGGGAAGCGTCGTTCGCCTCGGCAAGGCAATACTGGGTGCCGGCTTGGGTACGCCAGCCGCCGCTGGAATCGATGCCGATTGATCGATAGCGGTGGGCGGGACCACGACGATCGGCTGTTCGCTGGTGTCGGCGAGTGACGTTGCCTCGGCAACGGGTTCGACCGATGGCGTCGGCTCGACAGGCGCCGCATCCGCATCGACCGTCAGCTCTGGCTGAGCAGCAGGCGGAGCTGCGGCGACAGCGGTCGGTAGCACGGGTGCCGGAGCAACCGGCGCCGGCACCTCGGGGATCGCCGGCAGCTGATCGGCGAAGGTCGGCTTCGCCACTCCCAACGGGACCGCCTCGTTCGTATCGACGTAGGTCTCTTCCACTGCGGTGCTGCCCAAGTCGATGGCCGGCAGGTTGAACGACGGCGGAGGCGGCGGGGGCGGGGTCGACGTCGGGGTCGACGTTGCAGTGGCCTCAGCAGCAGGCGGCGGGGGCGGCGCGGGAGTCGACGTGGCCACCTGTGTCGGCGCGATCGCTTCCGTGGCGAACGAGAACGCGACAGGTGGGGCATCGGCACTGGTGAGTGTTGCGCTGGGCCCGGTCGGCTGCGCTGGCTCGGGCAGCGACTTCGGTTCCTGGTCGGGGGTTACCTCAGGCGCGAGGGGGACCTCGGAGGTCGCTGTTTCGCGAACGACCGAGTTCCACGACATGCTCGGCAACTCCGAGCGTTCGTCTCCTTCGAGCAGCGCCATGTTGTGTCATCGGCACAAGATCTTCACGACTTGAGTGCGGCTGACGACAACGCAACAACCCGTGGTTGCTGGGCCGCTACCCGTTGTCCACCGATGACGAAATGTCAGTCGTCAGCGCCCGCTGACGCCTTTGCCTGAAGTTCATCGACGATCGAGGCGTCGGCCAGGGTGGTCGTGTCGCCGATGTTTCGACCCTCAGCGACGTCGCGGAGCAGCCGACGCATGATCTTTCCCGATCGGGTTTTGGGGAGATCTGGCGTGATGAAGACCCGCTTCGGTTTTGCGATTGCGCCGATCTCACCGGCCACATGTGTGCGCAACGCCGCCTCATCGGTGTCCTCGCCGCCGCGCAGGATCACGTACGCGAAGACCGCCTGGCCAGTGGTGGAGTCTGTCGCCCCGACCACGGCAGCTTCGGCCACAGCCGGGTGCGACACCAGCGCGGATTCCACTTCCGTCGTGTAGATCCCGGTGGCCGCCGCATCATTAAAAAAAACAACTCGGCCGAGCAACCAGAGGTACCCTTCGTCGTCGAACTTCGCGCCGTCACCGGCGAAGTATCGATCGGGAAAACGCGACCAGTAGGTCTCCTGGTAGCGATCCGGATCGCCCCAGATTCCACGCAACATCCCTGGCCACGGACGGGTGAGGGTGAGGTAGCCGCCGCCGTTGCTCACCACGTTTGCCTCGTCGTCGACGAGTTCCGCCGAGATTCCCGGCAGCGGGAACGTCGCAGAGCCTGGTTTCGTGGTGGTGGCCCCAGGCAGCGGGCTGATCATGATCCCACCGGTCTCGGTCTGCCACCAGGTGTCGACGATCGGGCACCGCTGCTGGCCGATGTGTTCGTGGTACCACATCCACGCTTCGGGATTGATCGGCTCGCCGACGGTTCCAAGGAGCCGCAGTGACGACAGATCGTGTTTCGCTGGCTCCTCCGCCCCCCATTTCATGAACGTTCGAATCGCGGTGGGCGCCGTGTAGAAGATGGTGACGCCGTACTTCTCGATGATCGACCAGAACCGGTCGTTGCCAGGGTGGTTCGGCACGCCTTCGTACATGACCTGGGTGCAGCCGTTCGAGAGCGGGCCGTAGACGATGTAGCTGTGTCCGGTGATCCAGCCGACATCGGCGGTGCACCAGAACACGTCCCTGTCCGGTTGGAGATCGAACACGTACTTGTGCGTGTACGTGACCTGGGTGAGGTACCCACCCGTGGTGTGCATGATGCCCTTGGGCTTTCCTGTGGTCCCCGACGTGTACAGCAGGAAGAGGAGATGCTCGGCCTCCATCGGCTCCGCTGGGCAATCTCGCGACGCTCCCTCCATCAGGTCGTGGTACCAGTGGTCGCGGCCGTCTTGCATCACGACGTCATTGCCGCCGCGCTTCACGACGACGACGTGCTCGATCGACGGCGTCGACTCGCACGCCTCGTCCGCTGCCGGCTTGAGGGGGAACACCTCACCGCGGCGATAGCCGCCGTCGGCAGTGATCAACACCTTTGCCTCTGCGTCATTGATCCTGTCGCTGAGCGACTGCGCGGAGAACCCGCCGAACACGACGGAGTGCGCTGCACCGATGCGTGCGCACGCCAGCATCGCCACCGCTGCTTCGGGAATCATCGGCAGGTAGATGTTGATCCGGTCGCCCTTCTGAACTCCGAGCGCTTTGAGTGCGTTGGCGAAGCCGCTCACCTCGTCGAGCAGGTCCTGGTAGGTGATGGTCCGTGTATCGCCTGGCTCGCCTTCCCAATGGATGGCGACCTTGTCACCATTGCCGGCGAGCACATGTCGGTCGAGGCAGTTGTACGCCACGTTGAGCGTGCCACCCTCGAACCACTTCGAGTACGGCAGCTGCCAATCCAAGACGGTGTCGAACGGCTCGGCCCAGTCGATCAACTCTGTTGCCTGTCGAGCCCAGAACGCTTCGTCGTTCTGCGCTGCCTCGTCGTACATCTCCGTGCCGACGGTCAACGCACTGGCCTTGAACGCGTCCGACGGCGGGAACGTTCGATCCTCGCTGGCAAAAGCTTCGATGGCGTCGTGGGACTGTTCCTCACTCATGGCGCCGATCGTAGATCAGCGTGATGCCCCAACCGCCAGGCGTGCCGTTGCCGACCGTCGGCTCGCAGGTCAGGGTTGGCCGGTGGTGAGGTTCAGCGTCTGGTCCGTGGGCGGAATGCCGAGCGCTTCGGCAACCTGGTTGCCGTCACAGTCGAATGCTCGGATGTCGTTCTCGATGAACGGTGCCACGATGGTGAACGCTTCGCCAGGCGTCAATGCGGCGTCGAACTCCGACGAGTCAGCGAAGTCGTAAAACGTGAACCAATTGGTCAGGTTCGGGCTGAAACCGACCCGGCACACGGCCACGCCCGTGTCGTTGCGGAATCCCAGCTGAGTCTCTGCTCGTCCCACCGTGAAGGTCTCGATCTGCGACACGAACTCGCCGCGCTCGAGATACACCTGGTACGCACCCGTCGGGAACTGGTCGCCGCCTGGAGGCACGCACCGGCCGACCGGCCCTCCCCCGGTGGACACCGGGAACCGTGCAATCTGTTCCCGGTTGAACTCCCACACCATGTCGCCGTCGAACGGTCCAGCGACATCCCAGGCAGCGCAGAGCGCTAGCACGACATCCTCAGTAGCGATACGGAGTCGCTGGTCGGAGTTGAGCAGCTGGTCAATGACGTTCTGCTCCTCGACCGAACCCGGTGCGAACGCCTGGCCGCGTGCGTCGATCTGGCCGTCCAGCGAGTCCAGTTCGGTGTCGGTGATTTGCGGTGGAGGTGGGGGTGGCGTGGTGACCGGCGGGACCGCAACGCCTGATGTGAGGCTGACTGGCTCGGAGGTCGGCGTGGTGAACACGCTCTCGAGCGGCACGTCATCACATCCGATTCCGCGGACCTCGTGCTCGACCGATGCAATGTCGATCAGAATCGAGTCCTCTGCGACGAGTGGCTCACCGCCGACCACCTCGAACGACTGGAAGAAGCCAGCGCTACTCGGTGCCAGCTCGACTGCGCACAGGTCGATGCCGGTGTCGTTGACGAACTCTTGCTCGACGGTGGCAGCTCCCACTGTGAACAGTGCAACGCCCGACATGTTGCCGGCTGCATCCGTGAACGACACTTCATAAGCACCCGCTGCAAGCGGCTCACCGCTGTTGTTGATGCAGTTGCCGTCTGCAGGGCTGGCAAGCACGCGCTCGGCGCCATCAGACAGCGATGCGTTGTCGACGGTCCAGGACACCGTGGCCGCGACGGGCGACTCGACGGGCAACGCTGCGCAGAGGTTGAGCACCGGGTCTGGGGTGGACACCGGGTTGTTGCCGTCCGCCAGGCCCACGCGTTCGAGTGTCGTACCCAGCTCGGCGTCGCTCAGCACGGCGGGGAACGCCTCGACGCGCACGAACACGGCATCGACGGTGCCGTTCGCAAGCACGGTCGTGGAGGTGGTCGTCGAGGTGGTGGTGGTCGTGGTCGTCGTGGTCTCCGGCAGCGTCAAGACGGGCACCGTGTCGAGCGGGGTGTCGTCGAGGTCGAGGTCGACGCTGAACGCCGGTGCATCGGCGTCATCGGCGTCACCACCGGTCTGTGTGAACACGAAGCCGAGCGCTCCAACCAGCAGGAGCACGAGTGCAATCAACCCGCCGATCAGGAGTCCGTTCTTCTTCTTTTTCGGCTCGTCGGACGGCCCAGTCGGTCCGCCGTAGTTGGGTCCGCCGCCGGGAGGCGGGCCTCCATATCCAGGTCCGCCAGGACCGGGGGGCGGCTGGCCACCGGCTCCGACTGGCGCGTACGCCGCTGGTGGCGGGGCACCTGCGGCACCGGGGAACTGCTGCGTCGGCGGGTACTGGCCCGGTGGCTGCTGCGGTGGAGGTTGTTGACCGGGCGGGTACTGCCCGGGAGGGGTGGATCCGGCGGGCGGATACGAAACCGTTGCTCCCGCTGCGAATGCGGCGCCTGCGGCCGGAGCTGCACCGTGGGGCGGGGTGGCGTCGTCGGCGTCGCCAGTGAAGTCCTGACCTGAGCTCCGCTCATCGAAGCGGGGAGGAACTGCTGGTTGCTGGCCGTTCGGCAGCGTCGGGTCGCTCATGCACGCCACAATATGCGGCGATCGTCAGCGGTGCGCCAACTTGATGTCGGGGATCACTCCCCACTCACGAGGTGCCGCTCAGGCGCGCCACTCTGCGACCAGGAATCCACCGAGCCCGTCAGGGTCGAGCAGGGCTTCGGACTCGCTGATTCGACTCCGCATGCGCATTGCTTCAAGGCCTGGGCGAGCGGCTTGCTCGTTCCAGATTCGCCTGCCTTCGTCAACGAGGTCGTCGATGCCGCGTAGCTGCAGGAACTGGGCTTGTGTCCGCACGCTGTCGGGTTCGGGCAGTTGATCGAAGGGAACGTCGGTGGTGATGTCTTGGGTCCCAGGCATGCGCAGGTAGTGCTCGCCGCGCTCGTTGTTGCGATACGTGCGCAACCACGTGCGCCACGGCCGCAGCGCCAGTTCTGCGGTTCGTGCGACGCCGTAGTCCAACACGAGCAACGAGCCCGCACGAAGCCGCGCTCGGGCGTCGTTCACCCACGCTGCTGCGCTGTCGACGAGCGGTGCCCGAGCCCCGAACGCGCCGGCAGGAGGCAGCACATCGGGAAGCGGATCGAAAGGCGCGCTCAGCCGCTCGGTGAACTCGCCCGACGGCAGCGCCTCGATGAACGCTTCGCGCCAACCCTGGTCGAACACCGCGAGTCGGAACGCCAGGTTGTCGAGCAATTCGTTGGCGACGATCACGCCGTCGAACGGTCCGCTGGGCATCTCCGCGTGCGAGTCGATGCCATCTGGGTGACGCTCGCGCTGTGCAGCCGATTTCTCGACAGCGACGTAGCGCATGGCGTGAGCGCAATCCGGCTGAGCGGCGGCAATCGAACGCGCCAGTGTGCCGGGACCAGCTCCTGCGTCGACCACCACGAACTCGTCGGGTTCGCCGATGCGACGCCACTCGGCGTCGAGGTGTCGAGCGATCACCGCACCAAAGAGCGGACCGACCTCGGGAGACGTCAGGAAGTCTCCCCGCCGACCAGCGGAACCCGACTGTGTGTAGAACCCGTGCGGCCCGTACAGCGCTGCGTCCATGAACTCCTCGAACGGCACGGGTTGCGACATCACCTCAGTCAAGCGACATTCGGTGTCAGACACCAATCGTCACCAGTCGGTGTCTGACACCGATTGTCGACGATTGGTGCCGGACGTGGCGGAGTCAGGCGGCGATGAAGCCCGTGACGTCTGCGGCGAGATTGGTGCCGACACTCGAGAACAGACAGACCGTGCCGGTGTTGCTGACCTTTGCGATCACCTCGTTGGCAACCACGCCACCGCCGTTCGGCGCGTTCAGCGACGACGCCAGCGGGCGTTCACCACACGGATAGACGGTCACGAATCCATTGCCATCCGGTCGGATCATCGTCACGTTCAACACAACGGACGCC
>JBGCEY010000018.1:0-27130 GCA_045106645.1 Ilumatobacter sp. | reverse complement strand
GCACTCGATGCCCGCCGTGTGGCTCGAGAAGAGAAGGCATACGCCGTGTCCGATGCCGTACGCGACGGCCTCGATGCCGCAGGCATCGAGGTGCGCGACACCGCAGACGGCGCCGAATGGATCATCCGGGGCAGCTGATCGCCCCGGCCTCGTCAGTCGGCGAGCACAGCGGAGGCGTCGATCGTGATCGGCTCGTTCAACTGCTCGACCGTGAGGTGGCACTTGATGCTGTGTCCGGGTGACAACTCGACCATCGTCGGCTCCGTCACTTCACACAGCCCCTTGATCGCTCGGTGGCAACGCGTGTGGAACACACAGCCGGGCGGCGGGTTCGCAGGCGACGGGATCGATCCGGTGAGCGGAATCCGGTTTTCCGCCACGCCGTCGACACTCGGAACTGCCGACAGCAGCGCCTCGGTGTACGGGTGGTTCACACCTTCGAACATCGTGCCGGTGGCGCCGATCTCCATGATCCGACCGAGATACATCACCGCGATGCGGTCTGCCAGGTAACGCACGACGCCGATGTCGTGGCTGATGAACATGTAGCTCGTGCGTTCATCATTCTGGAGCCCCGCCAGCAGGTTCAGAATCGCGGCTTGCACCGACACGTCGAGTGCGGAGGTCGGTTCGTCGCACACGACCACTTCCGGGTCACCAGCGAACGCACGGGCGATCGCCACACGCTGCTTCAGACCGCCCGAGAGCTGCCGCGGCCGCATGTCGAGGTGACGCCGCGACAGTTGCATTGCCGCTGCGATCTCCTCGACGCGCTGATCGGCGGCCGCACCCTTGATCCCGGTGAGCTTCACGACGCTGCGGTGAAGGATGCGTCGAACCGTCCACGAGCGGTTCAGCGCCGAGTCCGGGTTCTGGAACACCATCGAGATGGCGCGTACCGACTCTTCGATGCGAGACGTTGCCTTGTCGGCCATCTTGCGGCCGCGCAACGTGATTGCTCCACCTTCGTCGGGTCCGTGCACGCCAAGCATGGTCTTGGCCAGAGTGGACTTGCCCGACCCGGACTCACCAACGAGCCCCAGCGTCTCGCCTTCGGCAAAGCCCAGGTCGACCGACACCAGCGCCGGCACGTCATGGCCGCGCTGGTGGAAGGTCTTCGACACACCTTCCACCCCGATGATCTGCTCGGTACCGATGTCGTACTTGACCGTGACCTCGTCGGGCTCGGGAACGTCACTGATTCGGTCGGCGTGGTGGCAGCGAGTCCAGTGGCCATCGCCTCGATCAACGATCGGCGGCACCTCGGTGCGGCACTGATCGGTCGCGATCGGACAACGATCGATGTAGGTACACGTTGGCAACGAGGCACCGATGGGCGGGGCGGAACCGGGAATGGCGAACAACTCGCGGTCGGTCTTGCGCAGACCGCGCCGCGGGATCGAGTTCAACAGGCCCTTGGTGTAGGGGTGGCTGGGGTTGTCGAACACCTCGTCGACAGTGCCCTCTTCCACGATTCGACCGGCGTACATGACGCCGACGCGATCACACATGGTGCGGATGACGCCCAGGTTGTGCGCAATGAGGAGAATCGCCGAGTTCAGTTCGGAACGAAGGTCGCGAACGAGGTCGAGCACTTCGGCTTCAACGGTGGCGTCGAGGCCGGTGGTCGGCTCGTCGAGCACGAGCAGCGTCGGGTCACAGGCAAGACCCATTGCGATGACGACACGCTGCAACATGCCGCCGGACAGTTGGTGCGGGAAGCGCTCCATCACGCTCTCGGGTGCTGCGATGCGCACACGCTTCAGCGCTTCGAGCGCCGACACCTGCGCCTCGGACTTCGACTGCCCCATCACCTGGAACGCCTCGGCGACCTGCACGCCGATCTTCAGCACCGGGTTCACGGCTTGTACCGGATCCTGGAACACCATCGAGGCCCGCTTTGCACGGAACTCGCGCAGTTCGCGAGCCGACATGGCAGTGAGTTCGTCACCGCCGGACAACACACGGCCTGCGTCGATGTGCCCGTTTCCGGGCAAGTATCGCAGTGCGGCGTACGCCGTGGTGGACTTGCCGCAGCCGGATTCGCCGACGAGCCCGTACGCCTCGCCTTGGCGAACCTCGAACGTCACGCCGCGCAATACCTGACGTGGCGTGCCGCGGACCATGTACGACATCTCCAGGCCATCGATCGAGAGCGCTGGCTGCTCACTGCCGTCGACGGGAGTGGGCGTATCGGGTTCCGTGATGGTCATGATTTCGTTGCCTTGTCGATCGAGTCGGCGATGAGGTTCACGCCGATTACCAGACTTGCGATTGCGGCCGCTGGGAAGATCGAGGGCCACCAGATGTCACGAGCGATCTGCTCGTAGTTCTGCGACACGTCGATGCCCCAGTCGGCGTCGGTGATGTTGCCGCCGACGAAGCCGAGGAATGCGAGCGTCGTGTAGGTGAAGATGGCGTAGCCGAGGCGGACCGTGAGTTCCACCACCACGAGACCGATCACATTCGGCAGGATCTCGCGACCGACGATGAAGAATCCTGATTCGCCTCGCATCTTGGCCGACATCACATAGTCGAGATCCGATTCTGCAATGGCCGCCGACCGAATCGTTCGAGTGATGGCCGGGACGAACAACACCGCAATGGTGCCGATGATCACCGGAGTGGATCGGCCGAACGTGAACACGATCAGAATGGCCATCAAGATGATCGGGATCGACAGGATGGCTTCGATCACACGACTCAGGATCTCATCCACCCAGCCCTTGTAGTAGCCCATGATGAGCCCGAGGAAGGTACCCACCGCGATGGCGAGCGCTGTAGCGATCGGGGCGATGGTCAGAATCTGTCGAGCCCCGTAGATGATGCGGGTGTACACGTCCCAGCCGTTCTTGTCGGTGCCGAGCCAAGCTTGCGTGCTCGGGCTGACACGAGGGCCGGCCTCGACGAACTCTTTGGGACCAAAGGACGTGAGTACTCCGGGGAAGACACTGGCAAGCACCCAGAAACCGACGATCAATACGCCGACGATGAAACCAGGACTGGTGTAGAGCACCCGCAACTGCTCGCGACGGATCTGCACCTTCCCGACGAGGACCGTCGGCTCGACGACCTTCATCTTCACGATCTTGTCGGTGAGACGCTTGTTCTCTTTGTCAGCAAGGGGAGACAGAACGTCGAGCACGCCGTAGACGCCGAGCGTCAGGCTGGAGAGCAACCCTCCGACGAGATACCGAACAAAGGCCTTCGCTCCGCCGACCGGCTTTCCAGACGCCGCATCGACGAGGTAGACGCCCATGGCGGCCTTGCCGATGCTCTGACCTGTCTGCCCCTGTCGGACGTACAGGTTCCAAATCGCAAACGCGAGCGCAGCGAGCGCCCCGAGAGCGAACAGGACGCCCCCGATTGCATCGGCGATCAACCCGCCGATGAGCGCGACCACAAAGGCCGCAATGAGAACGAGCGCAATGAGCCCCACATCGATGAGGTAGGCAATGGCCCGTGCGCTGTAGGCGCCGGGCAAGGTCTCTTCGCCTGGTCCAACCGGCCCGGTCGGCCCCAATGCAGCGCTGTCGGCGGGAGTGGTGTGAGTATCGGACATCAGTTGTCTCCCAGCGTCTGGCGAGCTCTCGGATTCATCCACGCGACGAGCAGGTCGGCGGACAGGGTGGCGACCATGTAGATGACGGCAACGGCGAGCACGCCGGCGCGCAGCACGGGATAGTCCGCCCGGTCGACCGCACGCAGGATCAAGTTGCCGACGCCCTGGTAGCCGAATACTCGCTCGAGTGCGACCATGCCACCGAAGAGGTACCCGAGTTGTGTACCGAGCACGGCAACCGTGGGCTGCAGTGCGTTACGCGCAACGTGCTTGCGGAAGACATCAGGCGTGGAAAGCCCCCGCATGAATGCGGTTCTGGTGTAGTCGGAGTCCAAGGCCGTGATCGTGCCAGCACGGGTGATGCGGGCGATGTAGCCGAAGTACACCATCAGCACCGCAAGCACCGGCAGCAACAGGTGCTGGAGCTGCGTGGGAATACCCGACCCAGGAGGAGCAGCGGCCTGGACCTTGAAGAAATCGACGGGCACCGCGAGGAATGCCAGCAGAAACACGCCGGCAACGAAGTCAGGAATTGCCGAGAAGGCGAGGCCGACGTTCACGATCGTGCGCTCGCTCCAGGTGTCTTTCTTGTAGGCAGCGATCAGTCCACCCAAGATCGACACTGGCACGATCACCAGCAGCGAGAAGATCACGAGCTTTGCGGAGTTGCCGAGCGCCGTCCACACGAGGCTCATGACGGGCTCGCCCGCCGCCACCGAGAAGGAGTCACCGAAGTCCAACGTGAACACCGACGTGGCGAGCTTCTGCAGCTGTGTGAGCACCGAGTCTCGCAAACCGAGCGACTCGGTGACCTGGATCAGCCGTTCCGGCGATGCGGTACCGCCAGCGATCTTTCGAGCCGGATCACCCGGCGCGATGTTGGGAATGAGCGTCACGATGACGAGCAAGATCGCCAAGGTGATGAAGGCGAGCAACATTCGCCTGAGGATGAATCTGAGCACGTGTTCTTTCTCCGTGGTGTTTCACTGGCGGGCCCCAGAACGGCAAGGGGCGCAACGGCTCGGCCGCTGCGCCCCTTCTCGTTCGGTTGCCCCGACAAGGGCCGGGGCGGGTGTTCGTTCAGCTCTTCGTGGTGTTCTGCAGCTGGAGGTGACCCAGTGCAGTGGTCTCGAAGCCAGCGATGGCGCTGCTGGTTGCCGAGAGGTAGTTGAAGAAGAACGGGTAGCACGCCGGAGCGTCCTCGTGCAGCAGGCGCTGGATTCCGCCCACAGCAGCCTGCTGGCTCTCGACGTCGGTGCCCGCCTGGTAGTCGGCGAACAGTGAATCGAATTCGCTCGATGCGTAGTTCGAGGAGTTCCAGTCACCGTCGGTTGCGAGCGCACGACCGAAGAAGATGTCCGGCGTGGGACGGTGGCCGTAGTCGACGATGCCGATGTCCGCCGATGCGCCACAGGGACGGCCCGGACCGGAGGTCTCGGGCTGGGTGCCGTAGCTTGCGCCGGTGCACCAGTACTCGCCGTAGAAGTCCGAGTTCGGCGTCACGCCGACTGGCGTGGTGATGCCGACTTCGGCCAGGTTCTGCTCGACAATGGCAGCGATTGCCGGGATCTCGCCGAGATCGCCGACCTGCAGCGTGCTCTCGAAACCGTCGGGGTAACCGGCGTCTGACAGCAGCTGACGAGCCAGTTCCGGATCGTACGCACGCTGTTCTTGGCTGTCGTCGAAGAACGGCAGAGTCTCATAGACAGGGTGGTCGTTACCGATGACTGCTTCGCCCTCGTACACGGTGTTGACGAGCTGCTCGCGGTTGATGGCGTGGCAGACAGCCTGACGCACGCGGGGATCGGTGAACGGTCCGCCCTCTGGCAGCTGAGTGTTGAACCACAGCTGACGGTGGTTCGACGACGGCGGCTTGATGACATTTACGCTGTCGTCGGTGAGCAGCGTGGCGCCGTCCGAGATGGAGAAGTCCTGGATGATGTCGATTTCGCCGGCAGCGAATGCTGCGACCTTGGTGCCGCCGCTCTCGAATCCCTGCAGCGTGACGGCGTCGAGGTTGACGGCGCCACCCCACCAGTTGGGGTTCGGAACGAAGCTGGCGCGGAACGCCGACGGATCGAAGTCCGTGAGCATCCAAGCGCCGGTGCCGGTCGGGCGATCGTTGAGCGTGGTGCCGTTGGTGTAGTCGGTCGGTGTGATGAGCGACTGCGGGTTGAACAGCGACACGAGCACCGGCAGGTTGCCGTTCGGCGCATCGAGGTTCATCACCACGGTGAGATCGTCTGGGGTCTCGGTGCTTCCAGCACTGACGACGCCGGACAGGCCTGCGCCCACTTCGACCATGCGGTCGATCGTGGCTGCCACGTCTGCTGAAGTAAGCGGTGCTCCGCCGTCCTGCCAGGTGACACCTTCGCGGAGCTTGAACGTCCACTGCGTGGCATCGTCGTTCGGGGTCCACTCGGTGGCCAACGCGGTGGCGCCGATGTTGCCGTCCGGGCCGAGGCCCACGAGGTACTCGAACGCCTGTGAGAGCACGGCGTACGTGCCGAGGTCGAGCATGTTCACGGGGTCGAGGCCTGAGTTGGCGTCACCGGTCTGGATGCCGGCAGTGATTTCGCCACCGGACGCTGCGGGTGCTTCGTCGCCAGCGTCTGCGGTCGCGGGTGCTGCTTCGTCGCCATCCGACGAGCCGCTGTCGGCTTCGTCGCTGCCACCACACGCTGCGATGATGCCGCCCATGAATGGCACCGAGAGACCGATGATCGTGCCGCGCTTCACGAAATCGCGGCGGTTGACCTTTCCTTGGGCGTATGCCTCGATGAGGTCGACTTCCATTGCGCCAGCGTCACGACGTGCGCTGTCCAAATGCTTCCAGTTCATTACTGCTCCCCCTTAGGAGTTTTTGAGATTCGCCGTCGGCTCTGCCACCTTCGACAGGCCGACCATAGCCACTTGCCGGTACGCGCACGAATTACCCATTCGGGAGTTCGCCCGCGTCGGAGTGACGAAAATGAAGTTAACAGCGTTCCACGATGCGGAACGCCAGCTGTCACCCCGCGAAGCGGTTCACCGGCTCGACCGGGCGATACCGGACCGATCGAGGGCCGCTCGCCGGTGCGGTTCACGCAATACCGCGGCAAGGATCAACTCGAGACCGAGCGTGGCCGACGACCGGTAGAGCTCCCACTCGATCGATGCCTGCGCCCACTGCTCCAGGCGATTCATCCGGGTGTTGAACACGTGGCGAGCAAGGCCTTCGGCGTCGACATCCAGTTCGAACCGGCCGTCTGCGGCAGCCTTTGCGAAGTCGTGTTCGATGTAGGCCACGACGCGATCACCAACGGCGCCCATGCCGTGGTCGTTGTTCCCCGACTTGATCGAGGCAAAAATCGGCTGCCACACCTCGGGCTCCTCGGCGAGGGTGCTGTCGAGCGCTTCGAACAACTCCCGGGTCGTGTCGATCGGCCCGGCGTCTGGCTGTGCATCGAGTTCGAGTTCGAGCTGATCCAGCCCGCCACTGACGAAGGCAACGAGCACGCCGTCGCGGTCACCGAACTGGTTGTAGAGCGTGGCCACCGCCACCCCGGCGCGCTCGGCCAACTTGCGCATGGTGAGGCCATCGACGCCCGATTCGGCAATGAGGACACCGGTGGCGGCAAGGACGTCTTGTCGCGTCCGTTCCTGTCGACGCTCCCAGCCATCACTCATGATCGGTGAGCATAGGATCAACGAGCCTCGGTCCGATCAGCGCAGCGTGCGGCGCAGCGCTGCACCGCATGAGTCGGCAGCCACTGCGAGCGCCACCAGCACCAGCACCACGCCGGTGACCGCGGCAAAGTCCCGTGCCACCAGGTGGTCCCGCACGAGTTGGCCGAGCCCGCCAGCACCCACCACACCAATGACAATGGTCTCGCGCACGATCACCTCGCCCCGATACAGCGACAACGAGGTCAGCCGGGGCGCGGCCTGCGGGAGCACCCCGTAGGCCCAACGCACGACGCCCCGTCCACCAGCAAGCGTCACGAGGTCTTCGGCGTTCGATGGTTGGGACTCGATGGCTTCGGCGAACAACCGACCGAGCACGCCGGCGTTGTAGACGCCGAGCGCCACGGCTCCCGGCCAGAGCCCGGGGAACAAGACGAGCACGAAGAGAAATGCCCAGACCGGCGCTGGGACCGCGCGAAACAGCAGCAGCACCACACGTCCCAGACCGCGTCGTGCCGACGCCCCGACGAATTCGACCGGACGCCCCGGGCGCCTCGATGGTGGTCGCCTGATCACGACCGCGCCGATCAGCCCGAGCACCACCGCCACCACGAGCGACAACACAGCGAGCGCCGCGGTGTCCAGCGTTGCCGACCACAACTCGTTCCAACCTCCGGGACCGAGCCGGGGTGGCAACAGATCATCAGCGAACTCAGGAAGTCGCTGACGTGTGCGCGGCGACCAGAGCGACGACACATCGAGTCCGACCTGCCACGCAGACCACATCACCGATGACACGCCCACCGCCGTGATCCATCCCAGGTGCAACCGACGCGAGCTCCGGCGAACAGACGAAGACACGGCATCGGCGACGCCACTCAACAGCATCAATGCCGCAATCAGTGTCCAAATCTCTCGATACCTCAGTGACTCGAAACTCAGGTCGAGCTGGAATCCGAGGCCGCCCACGCCTGCGATGCCCAACACCGCTGCCGACCGGATGGCGCACTCGAAGCGATAGAAGCTGTAGCCCACGAGTTCGCCACGAACGTGTGGGCCGACCCCGTACACCACTGCGGTGAGCCGGCGCGCTCCTGAGGCGACCAACACGTCGAACGACGCCCGGTCGGCATCGTCGATGGCGTCGGCGAACACCTTGGCGGTCACTGCGCCGAAGGGGATGCCGATTGCGAGCACCGCCACGATCGGGTCGAAGCCGAACACCTGCACCAACAGCAGCGCGATGAGGATCTCGTGCACCGATCGCGGCGCCGCACCGACCACGGACAGCACACGTCGCGCCCACGTCGACCCACCCATCCGCTCCGCCAGTGCCAGTCCCGCAATGAGCCCGATGATCAGCGCGAGGATCGAGCCCAACAGCGCGAACGCGAGCGTGGTCAGCGCTGCATCCCAGGTGAGGCGGAGGAACTCGGCGGACACTTCCGGTCGAAGCACGGTCGACCAGAACCTCGCGAACGACGACCAGCCGTTGGCGTTCACCACGTCGTCCAGGCCAGCCCGGCTGATCGCGAACGCCAAGGCGGCGCCCAGCATCACGGGCAGTCGGGTACGAGTCGACCCCAGGCGCTCAATCACCGAGTCGGTACAGGTCGTCGAGGCGCGCATCGGACACCTCGGCCGGTTCGAGATCAAAGATCACCTGACCGTGGCGCAATCCAATGACCCGGTCTGCGTGATCACGCGCGAGCGCAGGCTCATGCAAGCTCACGATGGTGGTGCGCCCGACCACGGCGGGATCACACACCAGACTGAGCACATCGGTGCTGAGCTTCGGGTCAACCGCCGACACCGGCTCGTCGGCAAGCACCAGCTCGGGGTGTTCGATCAGCGCTCGAGCGACTGCCACTCGTTGCTGTTGACCGCCGGACAGGTCTCCTGTGCGCCGGTCGCCAAGCCCATCGAGCCCCACCGCAACGAGCGAACGGTCCACGTCGTCGCGTCCCTGAGGTCGGACGAGCGACAGCAGTGCCTTCGGGGTCGACCAGGATCCAAGCCGCCCACCGTTGACGTTGTGCAGGACCCGCAACGCCGGTGGAAGGCCATGCTGTTGACGCACGATCGCCACGCGTGATCGATGGCGTCGCAGTCGTCGAGAAGCGAGATGTGCAATGCGCTCACCGAGCACTTCGACCTCACCGCGAGTCGGTGTGACCAACCCGGCAACCACGTCGAGCAGCGTCGACTTGCCAGCGCCACTGGAGCCCAGCAGCGCAACACGCTCCCCGACCCCGACCGTCAGGTCGAGATCGCGGAGCGCGTGCACCGCCGAATCGTGCGAAGACCCCGCGTAGTCGACCGAAACCGCTGTGAACCGAACCGCCTCAGCGGATGAGTTCGGCATCGCGCGCCGTCGACTCCATCGCGTCGTAGTTCTCGTTCTGCGTGGTGATGAACGCACCAGCACCAAACAGGTCAAGAATCTCGGCATCGTCGGCGTCGTCGGCGTCGAGCGACGACAGCGCGTCGACGAAATCGTCGGTGAAGCCGTCGCCGAAGCGTTCGTCGAGGTCTGGTTGAGCCACCCAGTGGTAGTTGGGGTATGTCGGGGTGCGGAACACTTCGATGAGTTCGTCGGCTCCCGGAACCCCCTCAGCCACACGGTCGTCCCAGAGTTCGGAGTTGATCGCACCGACTTCGAACGTGCCAGCTACCACCACTTCCAGCGTGGCGTCATGGGAACCCGAGAAACCTGGTGATCCAGCGAAGTCAGCATCGATGTCCAATCCAGCCTCTTCGAGGAACGCCTGCGGCATGAGTCGGCCTGATGTGGAGGATTCCGATCCGAACGTGATGGAACGACCCGCCAATGCCGACAGCCCTTCGACGTCAGTGACCGGTTCGATCCCGGAGTCCGCCCGGGCAATGAACACCGAGGTGAACGCTGCATCGATGTCGCGCTGGACGATCGCGTTGGCCCCATCCACAGCAATTCGAGCCTGAATACCCGTCAACGCACCGAACCAGACCGTGTCGAGATCACCGACGGCAAAGCCGGTAACGGCACTGTCGTATTCCGTGACCGGCACGTACTCGACCTCGATGCCGGGAGCGACATCGCCGAGCTCTGCTTCGAGGTAGTCGGACAGCAGTTCGTAGGTGCGCTGGAGCCGCTCGGGCTCCTGGTCGGGAATCGCCCCGATCCGGAGGGTGACCGTTTCGGCAGAGTCGGGTGGACTCTGCGATGCAGTCGACTCGTCACTACCGGCGCACGACGCAGCGGTGAGAGCCAAAATGCTCAGTGGGATGAACGTCCGCCAACTGGCGGACCGGCGAACGGCGCTCATTGGCGCAGCTCCGGAACGTTGAGTTGTGTCACGAGGCCGAGTCAACAGCACCGAGGGCGTGGCGCCAACGTCGGGTGGTGAACGGTTCGTGAATCCCTGTGCGTCAGTCGACGAGAGCGAGCTCTTCGGTGAGGTATTCCTCGCGACACTTGGCGCGTTGCAGCTTACCGCTGCTGGTCTTGGGAAGCGTGCCCGGCTGGACGAGCATGACGTCGCGCGGCGGTAGACCGCACACTTCGAGGGTGCGCTCATGGATACGCCCGCGCACATCAGCCAAGGCACCCGAGGTGTCGGTCAAGCGCACCTCGGCAACGACCACCACGGATTCCTTGCCCTTGTAGCCGTCCACGCCGAGCGCAATCACGTTGCCGGCGCGCACTCCGTCGAGCGGCCCGACCGCACGTTCGATGTCTTCGGGGAACACGTTGCGCCCGCCGACGATGATGACGTCCTTGATCCGGCCGCACATGACCAGCTCACCGTCGAGCAGGTACGCCAGGTCGCCGGTACACAACCAATCCTCACGAAACAGCGCAGCGGTGGCGTCCGCTCGCTTGTAGTAGCCGGGGGTGACCGATGTGCCCCGCAGCAACAGTTCACCGACGTGACGATCGGGCACCTCTTCGAAGGTGTCCGGGTCGACCACCTTCATCTCGAGTCCCGGCACGGCTGTGCCCAGCAACGGGAGTCGGCGAGCGCGCAGCGACAGATCAGAAGGGTCGTCGATGTCGATCGGCTTCGCAACCCGCTGCGTTTCGAGTACCTGACGATCTACCGTGTCGGTGCGCAGCCCTCGACCTCGGGTCGGGAACGCACCTGCGATCGCCACTTCGGCCATGCCGAACGCGGGGAACACTCCACCGGCGGTGAAGCCGAACCGACCGGCCTCGGCAACGAACGCCTCGACGGCTTTGGGGTCGACGGGTTCGGCCCCGGACAGCGCCAGGGTCAACGACGACAGGTCGAGGTCGGTCTTGCGCTTCAGCGCACGCGTGGCGAGCACCCAGGAGAAGTTGGGACCCGCTGTGGCGGTGCCGCGATAGTCCGAGATCCAGTCCATCCAGTTGCCCGGTCGGGCCAAGAAGTCCTGGGGCGCGGCCTGGACGAGGTCGATCCCTTTGGTCATCGGCAGCGCCAGAAATCCCACGAGGCCCATGTCGTGGTAGAGCGGGAGCCAGGAGACCATGGTCTCGTTCGGGCCCACCTCGGCTGCTTCGCATGTGGCGTCGAGGTTGGCCGACAGCACGCGATCCGGGATCATCACGCCCTTGGGTTCGCTCGTCGATCCGCTCGTGTACTGCAAGATCACCAGTCGCTCAGGATCGTGGTCGGGAATCTCGAGCGCGTCTCCCGACGGGACGTTGGCAGCTCCGGGCAGTACCGAGGCCATCGCGTCGATCGGCGGGTCTCCCTCGACTGCGGTGTAGAAATCGGCCAGCTGATCGTCGATGAGCACGAGTTTGGCGTCGCCGTGGCGGATACGAGCCCGAGTCGACTCGATGAACACGTCGAGCGACCCCATCCGCATCGGCAACGGCAACACCATCGACGCAATGCCCGCCATCCAGCATCCGCGCACGATCGTCACCAACTCGCGGCTGGTGGGGCCGAGCACGGCGACGTGGTCGCCCGGCACGAGCCCTTTGGCCTGCAGGGCTGCGCCGACAGCTCGCGCTTCATCGTGGATCTGATCCCAGCCGACGTACACCGGCACCCCATCGGGTGTCATCGAGTTGCCGACGAAACGCACGCCCGTCCCGGAGTCCGCTGCGGTTTCCAAGCGGGAGATCGTCGAATCGAGATGCGCCATGATCCGAACGCTAGTCACCCCAGCGTTCGACTACCGCCACAGTCGGCTCCCAGCCCGTCGACGCTGCCAACGACCCACTCGAGATCCGATGCGATCGCGACACGGTCTCCAACCCGGAACCACCCATCCGCTGCAACCAGGGCGCGACCTGGCGAACCTTGCGGCGCCCGACCGCTCGGGCGAGTGCCTCGGCATGCTCGGAGCGCCGCGATGGGGTTGCCTCGGCAACGTTGTACACGCCGGCTGGGGCGCCCAGGGCGGCGACAACCGCTGCTGCTGCGTCGTCGACATGAACGAGCGAGACGTATGCGTCAGGCTGGCCGGTGAGCCCGCAGAGCCCGCGGGCAGCCATCGACAGAGTCTCTGCAGTGTGGGCACTGTCGGCGGAGAAGAACATCGCGAACCGCAGCGCCACCCCCACTCCCCCGCCCGCGGTCACCGATGCCGCGGCAGCCTCGGCATTCACGGACGTCGCGGTCGCAGGCACGCATGAGCGGTCGCGGTCCTCCTCGATCCATTCATCGCCGGCATCCACATAGGGAAACGTGATCGATTCGCCGATGTAGCGACCGTGCGTTGCAGCCATGGAGGAAGCGAGCCCACGTGCGGCATCGGTGCGCAAACGATCATTCGTTGCCCATGCTCCCTTTCGAACGGCTCGTGGACCAGACGGAATTGCCGTCGCCACGTTGACCACGACGTCATGGTCGACGCCGAGTGCATGAGTGGCCTCATCGTCGAACAGGTCGACCGTTCGACACAAAGCACCCTGCTCGGTCGCAATGGCAGCGGCTGCCCGCGACCGCACATTGGCGGTGACTTGGTGTCCGGCCGCCACGAGCAGCGGCACGATCTGACGGCCCAGCACCCCGGTTGCTCCCGCAACGAAGATCCGCGAGCTCACTGTTCGATCGCTCCCGAGCGAGCGAAGCCAACGAGCCCGCCGCCGAGCAACGCGAACAGCGTCAACCCACCGAGGCTGGCCGCAAGGTCCCCGCCGTCGAGTCCGTCGGTGTTGAGCATGTGATAGCAGGCGTGGACAACACCCCAGACGAGGGTCGCCGCGCCGGTCACGAGCACCAGATCTCTACTCATTCGCACTGCGGCGAAGGCCATCAGTGTCACCAGGGCCAAGTTCAGTGCACCCACATCACGGATCAGATGCTCGTTGAACGGACCGTCGACGGCGACCCATGCGCGTCCGAATCCGGGAAAGTCGTCGTAGAACGACCGCGGGGCGAACAGCGCCCACACGCCGATCTGGGCCGACACCACGATCGGATATCCGAGCGCAATGCGCACCCACGTGCGAGGACTGATCGTTGGAGCTCGGGTCGACATGGGGGCGACGATACGCCGAAGTGGTATGCGGAGAAAGACCACTTCAGTCGCCAAAATACAGACCAGTTCTTCTCCAGCATCTATGGTGCGGCACGTGCGCGACCTGCTGCTCGATCTCGACTTCGATGTCGCATCGCGGTCCGGGCGCCGACTCGCCGTCGAACATGCACTGCGCGAGGCCATCCGTTCCGGACGCCTGGTCAACGGCACGGTGCTGCCATCGAGTCGCGTCCTCGCGATCGATCTCGATGTCTCTCGCTCGACCGTCGTTGCTGCATACGAGCAACTGAATGCCGAGGGGTTCTTGGACGCCCGCCCGGGAAGCGTCACCACCGTTGCCTTCGTCCGTCCCGATCCCGACCAGCCGCTCGAACGCGATGTGATGGGCTCGACACCGGCTCACGACTTCCGCCCCGGCGAACCCGACACGAGCGCGTTCCCGCGGACGCTCTGGCAGCGGGCGTGTCGCATCGTGCTCACGTCGGCACCCGACGCTGCGTTCGGCTACCCGGATCCACGAGGCACCCCCGCACTGCGAGCAGCACTCGCTGACCACCTCGCAAGGACCCGCTCGGTGTCAGCGGCTCCCGGCTCGGTTCGCGTGTTCGGCGGTTTCGCATCCGCACTCGGGTTTCTTGGTGAGGCACTGCGGTGGATGGGTGTCGATCGGATTGCCACCGAGGACCCGATGTTCGCGTTCCACGACGACATCTTGCGGCTGGCCGGGCTCGCCACCGAACCGGTTCCGGTGGACGCTCACGGGATCGACGTCGAACAGCTACGCGCCACGGGTTGCCGTGCTGTTCTCGTCACCCCTGCGCACCAGTACCCGTTGGGCGTCACGATGAGCCCGCAACGTCGAGCCGACCTCGTGGCATGGGCCCGTGAGGTCGACGGCTGGATCATCGAGGACGACTACGACGGTGAGTTCCGCTACGACCGGCACCCGATTGGAGCGCTCCAAGCGCTCGCTCCCGAACGCGTCGCCTACGCCGGGACCGCAAGCAAGTCGCTGGGAGCGGCACTGCGGTTGGGCTGGGTGGTGGTGCCGACTGGACTGGACCGCGATCTGTTTCGGGTCACGCATACACGCGCCGGGGTGTCCGGGATCGAACAGCTCGTACTTGCGGAGCTGATCGGTCGTGGTGACCTCGATCGTCATGTGCGCAAGATGCGCAACCACTACCGACGCCGACGCAAACAGGTCGCCACCATGTTGGCGGATGCGGCACCATGGCTCGACCTGACCCAAGCATCGGCAGGGCTGCACCTGTGCGCCTCGATCAACACCACCGGACCCGATGAGCAACACGTCCTCGACGCGGCGCAGGCTGCGGGCATCGGCCTGATGGGGCTGCGGACCCACCACCGGGGGAGGTCCACACAGCAGGGTTTCGCCATCGGTTTCAGCAGACCCGGCGAGCATCACTTTCCCGCCGCGATCGAACAACTCGAGCGGCTCCTCGCCGCCTACTGACTTCCGTCGAGCCGATCGGGAAGGTGGTGCGTTCGCCCGCCACGAACCTTGACCTCGGGCGGTTCGCACGCCCAACACCCGTACTCCACATGAATCCCTTGCACGGACATCTGTGTACCGCGCGACTTCTCCAGGATGACCTGCGGCTTGTGATAGAGGTCGTCGCCATCGCACGTCGGGCACCGCGGACGCGGGTCGCGTTGCCACGAGACCTTGCAGTCATCACATGTGAGTGAGATGCGCCCATCGTCGAGCGGACGACCCGATACCGCATCGTCGGTGTCGCACCGAGGGCACACGATCTCGAGACTCACCGTGACCACGCTACGGCATCTCCCTCCCTGCGCCGGTTGCGTGACCCGGTTGAGCTGGGGCCGTAGGCTCACCACCCGGTATGAGTGACGAGACCAGCACAACACCCGAGACGCCCGCACACCGATACACATCGGCGCTCGCCCAGAAGATCGAAGTCGACTGGCAGGATCGTTGGGACGAGCAGGGCACGTTCCACACCCCCAACCCCGTCGGCCCACTCGGTGACGCCGACCTCGTTGCTCAGCGCGGCGACAAGCTGTTCGTGCAAGACATGTTCCCGTACCCGTCCGGGGTGGGCCTCCATGTTGGTCATCCACTCGGGTTCATCGGCACCGACGTGTTCTCGCGTTACAAGCGCATGACCGGCCACAACGTGCTGTACACGATGGGCTTCGACGCATTCGGTCTCCCCGCCGAGCAATTCGCCGTGCAGACCGGCACGCACCCGGCAATCACCACCGATGCGAACATCGCCAACATGCGACGACAGCTTCGTCGCCTCGGTCTGAGCCACGACACCCGTCGCTCCATCTCCACCACCGACCCCGAGTACTACCGCTGGACGCAGTGGATCTTCAGCCAGATCTTCAACGCCTGGTACGACGCTGACCAGGCCAAGGCTCGACCGATCGACGAACTGATCGCCGAGTTCGAAGCCGGAACACGACTCACCGACGACGGCACGGCGTGGTCGGAACTCACTGCGGCGCAACGCAACGACGTCATCGACGATCATCGCCTCGCCTACGTCAGTGAAGCTCCGGTCAATTGGTGCCCTGGGCTCGGCACCGTCGTGGCCAACGAAGAAGTCACGGCAGACGGTCGCTCTGACCGCGGCAACTTCCCGGTGTTCAAACGAAACATGCGTCAGTGGATGATGCGGATCACTGCATACGCAGACCGCTTGATCGACGACCTCGAGTTGCTCGACTGGACCGACGCCATCAAGGCAATGCAGCGCAACTGGATCGGTCGCAGCCACGGAGCCAAGGTCGATTTCGCCAGCGATGCCGGCCCCATCACCGTCTTCACCACCCGACCCGACACGCTCTTCGGCGCCTCGTTCATGGTCCTGTCGCCCGAGCACCCATTCGTCGACCAACTGGCAGGCGCCGACAAGGCCGACGAGATCGCTGCGTACCGCACACAGGCTGACGGCAAGAAGGACTTCGAACTCCAGGACGACACGCGAGAAAAGACCGGCGTGTTCACCGGCGCCTACGCCACCAACCCGGTCAACGGCGAGCTTCTCCCGATCTGGATCGCGGACTATGTGCTGATGGGTTACGGCACGGGCGCGATCATGGCCGTGCCGTGTGGCGACGGCCGTGACTTCGAGTTCGCCCGCAAGTTCGGGCTGTCGATTCCTGCCATCCAGCAACCGAGCGACGCATGGTTCGCCGAGCGCGAGATCGAACCCACGCTCGACACCGCCACCTGGCCAGAGGCATTCGTCGGCGACGGGGTCTACGTGCAGTCGTCGAGCGACAGCCTGGATCTGAACGGCATCGACAACAAGGCCGACGGCATCGCAACGATGAACGCGTGGCTCGAAGCAAACAATGCCGGCGAAGCCACCATCAACTACAAGTTGCGCGACTGGCTGTTCAGCCGCCAGCGCTACTGGGGCGAGCCGTTCCCGGTCGTCTACGACGCAGAGGGCAACCCACACACCGTCCCCGACTCGATGCTCCCGGTCGAGCTGCCCGAGACCGACCAGTTCTCGCCGCGTACCTTCGAGCCCGATGACGCGATGTCGAATCCCGAAAGCCCGCTCGACCGGCTCCAGGACTGGGTCAACGTCGAACTCGATATCGGCAACGGACTGCAGACGTACCGCCGCGACACCAACGTCATGCCGCAGTGGGCGGGCTCGTGCTGGTATCAAATGCGCTACATCGACCCCACCCTCGACGACCGCTTCGTGGCACCCGAGAACGAGGAATACTGGATGGGTCCACGCACGGACGTTCGCGCCGATCACCCCGGCGGAATCGACCTGTACGTCGGCGGTGTGGAACACGCTGTGCTGCACTTGCTGTACGCCCGCTTCTGGCACAAGATCTTGTTCGACCTCGGCCATGTCAGCTCGATCGAGCCATACGCCCGCCTGTTCAACCAGGGCTACATCATGGCGGACTCGTTCAAGGACGCTCGCGGTATCAACGTCGAAGCCACCGAAGTGGTCGGCAACGCAGATGACGGTTGGACCCACAACGGCGAGCCCGTCACGCGCGAGTACGGCAAGATGGGCAAGAGCCTGAAGAACGCCGTGTCACCCGACGAGATGTACGAGCAGTACGGCGCCGACACGCTCCGCCTCTACGAGATGACCGGTGGCCCACTCGATGCCTCACGCCCATGGGAGACCCGCGACGTCGTTGGCATGTACCGCTTCCTCCAGCGGTTGTGGCGCAACATGGTCGACGAAGCCACCGGCGAGTGCACCGTCGTGGACGAGCCAGCCGGCGATGACATCAAGAAGCTGCTGCACAAGACCATCGACACCGTTCGCACCGAGATGGACGCGCTGCGTTTCAATACGGCAATCGCCAAGCTGATCGAGCTGAACAACGCAGTCACGAAGCTCGACTCGGTGCCACGTGAAATCGCAGAACCCATGGCCGTGATGTTGGCTCCACTGGTGCCCCACATCGCCGAGGAGCTGTGGGCCCGGCTCGGCAAGTCGAACGACACCATCACCTACGTGGAGTTCCCGAAAGCGGACCCCGCCCTCCTCGTGGACGACACCGTCGAGGTGCCCATCCAGATCAACGGCAAGGTGCGCTCGAAGATCGAAGTCGCCGCCGATGCATCCAAAGACGACATCGAGGCCGCAGCACTCGCTGACTCGAAGGTCGTTGCTGCGCTCGATGGCGGCTCGCCGAAGAAGGTCATCGTCGTGCCGGGCCGAATGGTCAACGTCGTGGTCTGACGCCGGACTTCAGTCGTCTGCGAACCAGCGCCACGACGCATCGTCATCGACGATGACGTCATCGCCAGGTTCGTCGGCATCAGCCCGCACGATGCAGGTCACCGACACCCCAACCACGCCAACCAGCAGCACGAGGCCCGGTACGCCGGTTCGGAGCAACAGATCGGAATCGAAGGCGAGCGTCCCTTGCTCGATCTTCGCCACGCCGACAGCGGCGACCTGACCCGCTGCTGCTCCTGCTGCAACCCCCGAGGCGACGACGGAACGTACAACGCTTGCGCCGATCACCACGGCGGGAGTCAACAACATCGTCGCGGTCTGCAAAATCCATGCAGCGCTGCCGTCCGCGTCATCGAGCCCGAGCGTCAACATCGCCAGACTGAAGGCCGTACCGAGGCCACCGAGGATGCGGACGAGCCGAATCGGCGGACGCCGCTCATTGCTCAGCAGTTCGACCGGGTGATACACGAACCAGCGGATGAGTGCGGTGACGACCACGAGCGCCGCCCCGAGCGACACCGCGACGCCACCATCTGCGAACGCACTCCCGCGATCGAGGAACAACAGCAGCGCAAGGGACCCGGCCAAAGCTGCACCAGGTGCGAGGACACCGGTCGCCACTGCAACCAGCAGCTTGCTGTGGCGCACCGCCCCGGCAACAGCCAGGCCGACCGCGAGAACGGGAAGACCGATCACGAAGGCACGCAAGGGGTCGTCGCCGGTGCGCAGCGTCGACCCCGGCAGGTCGATCAGCGGAAACAGCGCCGAGGCAATCACCGCGCACGCGGCCACCACGACCCAGAGTGCATCGAGTGTGGCCTGCTCTCGGATGAGCCGACTGCGAGCGGGTGCAGCGGCTCCCGCAATCAGCGCGTCGTCGGCCATGGTCGCTCATTGAATCATGCGTGGCCGCCGGTGCGCGAGCATGACCCCATGGTGTTCGAAAGCGTGACAGATCGACTCGGTGGCAAGCAGGCAAAGCGGGTGATCGACCTCGTGGACGACCTGTGGGACAGCCGAAAGAAGATCGTCGAGATGGTCGACTTTGTCTGGGACAACCGCTCGGCGATCTCCGGCGTGATCGACTTCGTGCAAGAGCACCAGGAGCGAATCACCGACGTGGTGAGTCGCCTCCCCGACCTCGTCGGCACTGCGGGGGTTGGACTCGAAGCTGCCGGTTCCGGCGCACAGCGGGCGAGCTTGCTGCTCGCGGGCGACGATGACAACAGCCCTCGCGAACTGAGCGCCACTGCCGCCACTGCGCTCGAACGCTGCCAAGAACAACTGGTCGACATCGCTGGCCTGCTCGGCGAACTCGGTGACGGTCTCGATCGGGTTCGCATTCCCACCATCAGCGCGGACCGCACCGAAGTAATGGGGTTCTCACTCATCTCCGGTGTCGACATCGGCGAACGGCCGCTCCTCGACGTTGCCAGCAAGCGCGTGTCCGACGGTGCCGCTGGGCTGGTCGAGGTGGCCGGCAATCTGGCGGACGTGGCCAGCCGATTCCGGCGGCTCGGGGTTCATCTCGCCGACGTGGGCGTCGACCTCGGCGACGCCGGCGAGCAGCTCAGCGGAAGCGGCACCACGTTGCGTTCCTTCGTCGACGACCCGCCCACCTCGACCAAGCAGCGCACGCCGGCCCGAAAGAAGCCAGCCCGAAAGAAGCCAGCAACGAAGAAGCCAGCCCAGAAGAAGCCAGCCCAGAAGAAGCGAGCAACGAAGAAGCCGGCGACGAAGAAAAAGACCGTTGCGAGGAAAAAGACCGTTGCGAAGAAGACCGCCACCAAGCGAGCAACCAAACAGCGATCGACGATCATGCCGAACAGCTGAACAATGACGGTTGGTTCAGGTTTGTCCGGACCGCACCGCGCCTCGTGGATTCGATCCCGTGCGCCCAGGTGGAAGGCGCAGCGGAGGCGATTCGGGCAGCGCACCAGCGCGCTCGACCCGGCGCGCCGGCACCGACGGGCGGTTGGTCGGTTCGCGCAGCGGTGTCGGCACGGATGGTTCGGGCACGGTGTCACGTCCCGCAGGGCGGCCGACGGGCCCATCAGCCACGACGCTGGGTGTACGCGGCGTGACTCGAGGCTGTTCGACGACCGGCGAAGCATCGGGAGCGGGCTCGGTCGCTCCCGCATACGTGTCGACATATGACTGCCCTGACAGTTGCGCAATCTCGAACATCACTGCGTCGGTGAAGCGACGCAACGTCCGTGGATCGTTCACGTCGCCGTACTCGTGGGCCCACATTGGTTTGCCAAATCGAACCACCACGTCTTGACGCGGCTTCATCATGAAGGTGTCCGGCGGCTGGACCGCAAGGGTTCCCTCGTGACCGACCGGCACGATCGGGGCGTTGCACCGCAACGCGAGTCGCGCCGCACCGGTGCGGCCTTTGTGGAGGTTCCCGCTCCGTGAGCGGGTGCCCTCCGGATAGATCATGAACAGGTGTCCACGGCTGAGCACGTCGGCAGCGGCATCCAGCGCTGCTTGCGCAGCATCTCCACCGGCTCGGTCCACGGGGATCATGCCCATTGCCGGGAAGATGTGCTTCGTCTTCCAGCTGTCCAGATACTCGCCCTTGCCAATCGCCCACACTCGCCTCGGCAATGCTGCGGGTACGAACACCGAGTCACAGAACGACAGGTGATTCGGGGTGAGCACAGCTGGCCCGTCCAGCGGCACGTTCTCGCGTCCTTCGACCTGGAATCGCCAGCCGCGTGCGGCCACATGGCGGATCCCGCCGAACAGGTACTTGCTCAGCCGATCTGAGCCGGGAAGATGCGGGGCCGGCTCGAAGCGGAACGAGCCCGGGCCGTCACCGAGCACGCCCATCAGCGCAGCGCCCGTCGGATGGCTTTGCCGTTCGGTGCGATCGGCAGCTCGTCGAGGAAGTGGTAGACGGTCGGCTGTTTGTATCGACTCAGGTGCTTCTCGACATGGGCTTCGAGGTCGGCCTGGGTCGCGGTGCCCGACACGTGGGCGACCACGGCTTCTCCGGTTTCCTCGTTTGCGGTCCCGGTGACGATCGCCGCAGCCACGTCCGGGTGCGCCATCAACACGTTCTCCACCTCGGCGGGATACACATTGAACCCCGACACGATCACGATGTCCTTGATGCGGTCGACGAGGTACAGGTATCCCTCCTCGTCGAAGATTCCGACATCGCCAGTCCACAGCCAACCGTCCTCGGACAACACGGAGTCGGTGGTGTCCTGGTCATCCAGGTAGCCGGCGAACACACCGGGGCTCCGAACGACGATCTCACCTTCATCACCGATGTCAACCGGGGTTCCGCTCTCATCGACCAGGGCCACGTGGACGCCCGGCAGCACGCGCCCGACCGAGGACGGGCGAACCTCGAATCCGCGGCCGAGGGTGACGATCGGTGAGGTTTCGGTGAGTCCGTACCCTTGCGCGATCTCCAGGCCGAAGCGACTCTTCACGCCTTCGAACACGCCCAGCGGAAGCGCCGCCGCTCCCGACGCGGCGAACTGCACGCTGCGCAGCACATCGTCAGGGACGTCAGCCGCGAGCCAGCGCTGCCACATCGGTGGGGCTCCGGTCAGCATCGTCACGCCGTGCCTGCCCACCAGCTGCAGGCTCTCTTCAGCGTCAAAGCGTTGCTGCAATACCACGGTGCCGCCGTTGCGCAAGGTTGCGAGCAATACGACGTTGAGTCCGAAGATGTGGGTGAACGGCAACACACCGAGCGTCACGTCGTCACTGGTGACTGGCTGGTCCATGCCATCGAGTGCCTCATGGATCCACCCGAGGTTGTGGTGGGTGAGCACTGCGACCTTTGCGTTACCAGAAACCCCACTCGTGGCGAGGTAGAACGCCGCATCATCGTCGGCTCGGTCGACCACGTCCGGCTCGACCGGGCCGTCGGTCGCAGCCCGCGCTCGAGCATCCAGTTCGATCAGGTCGACGCGCTCGGTCCGGATGGTCGGGTCGTCGAGGTGTGCGCGTCCGGCGTGGCCCACCAGCAGCAGCGAGGGGTTCGCGACGTCGAGCTTGCGGACAAGCTCGGATGGTGGGCTTCCCGGGTTCAGTGGCATCGCAATGCCTCCAAGACCCAACAGCGCGAGGGTGGAGACGACGAACGCAACATCGTTGCCGCTGACCGTGGCAACCGTGGTTCCTTCCTCGACACCTCGGGCTCGAAGGTCCACTTGCATCGCCGCAACCCGACGACGCAGCTCGCCGTAGGTGATGGAGTCGTCCCCCTCGATCAGGGCGACGCCGTCGGCGGCATGTCCGTTCAACACCCGTGCGAGATTCATGTCAGCCCCCAATCAGCCGGAGCGTCTCTCGCCACCGACCCTGTCAGTATGACACGATCTAGGAACACGCATCTGAGCGGCCTTCGGCGACATCGCCCGCGCTCACCAAGGAGCACCGTGACCACTGCTGCAATCTTCGATCTCGATCGGACACTCATCGACGAATCGTCGACCCCGATCTTCATGCGCCACCTCGCCGAGGAAGGCATCAGCGCGGAGTCCGGGATCCCGTTCGCCGAACCGATTGCCCATGCGGCATCTTCGGTGCTCAAGACGATCTTCAACGTGGTCGGCGAGTCGCGCCTGTTGATGCAGCCGGCCAAGCTGGCGGTGCGCGCCTCAGCTGGCTGGTCGGTGGTGGACGTCGAAGCAGCAGCGCGACGAGCCGCCGACGAGATCGCCGCACAGCTGCTGCCGTTCGCCAAACTGCTCATCGAGGATCATCGCCAAGCCGGTGACCTGCTGGTACTGGCGTCCACCTCTCCCCTGGCGTTCACCGCACCGCTCGCCGAGGCGCTCGGGTTCGATGGGGTGATCGGCACCGCTTGGGGTCGCAGCAATGGCGACGCCGACGATTCCACCTACACCGGCGAGATCGACGGCGCGTTCGTATGGGGCCCGGACAAGGCAGCTGCCGTCGAGAAGTGGGCAGCAGAACACGGCGTCAAGCTGGCGAACAGCACGGCCTACAGCGACAGCTACTTCGATGCACCGCTCCTCGATCTCGTCGGCAGTCCGGTTGCCGTGAACCCAGACGTACGGTTGCAGGCGCTCGCAGCGGTCAAGGGGTGGCCGGTTCGCCACCTCGACAAGAGCAGCGGTGTGATCAAGGTCGCCGGCCGCGAAATCCAGGAGTGGGCGCGGCCGCTGATGCGACCCGAGCTCGTGGCGCCGTACGCCGACCTGGTGTTCCGAGACGACGACAAGATCCCGGCTGAGGGGCCAGCCATCGTGGTGTTCAACCACCGCTCCTACTTCGACCCGACGGTGATGGGCCTGCTGATGGCTCGCGCCGGACGCAACGTGCGTGGCCTCGGCAAGAAGGAGGTGTTCGATGTTCCCGTCGTCGGGCGCCTGCTCGAGGGATTGGGCGGCGTTCGCGTCGAACGGGCCTCGGGCTCTGACGCTCCGCTCGAAGCAGCGGCTCGGGCGTTGGAGGGCGGCGAGGTGGTGATGATGGCGCCAGAGGGAACGATCCCACGCGGCCCCGCCTTCTTCGAGCCCACGTTGAAGGGCCGTTGGGGCGCGGCCAAGTTGGCAGCCGACACCGGCGCACCGGTCATTCCCGTCGGACTCTGGGGAACCGAGCACGTGTGGCCACGCAGCGCCCGACTCCCCAACGTCAATCCGCTCACCCGACCGGTGGTGACCGCCACGGTCGGCGATCCCGTGAGCTTGAAGCGACGCAGCCCCGGACCCGACACGAAGCGGATCATGAAGTCGCTCATGGCGCTGCTGCCGCCCGAGGCTCACGAGCAACGAACCCCGACCACCGAGGAACTGATGCGTACGTTCCCACCCGGCTACACCGGCGACCCCACTGCCGAAGTGTCGCGCCGTCCCGGCACCGACACCTGAGATCGACCAAGAGAATCGACGAGAGCACGCCATGGCATCACGAGAACGCGTCAACGAATCATCCGTCCGAATGAGTGAGCACGAAGCACTCATGTGGAACATCGAGAAAGACCCCTGGCTGAACCCGAGCGGTGCCTCGGTCGTGATCCTCGATCGTCCCGTCGACGTCGACAAGTTCCGAATCACGCTGCGCGCCGGGATTGCGCGCACGCCGCGCTTGTACCAACGAGTGGTCCCGGGCTTCGCCCGACTCTCCACCCCAGCGTGGGTGCCCGACGCCGAGTTCGATCTGGATGCGCACCTTCGAGAGATTGCGCTGCCCGGCCCGGGCACCGACCGTCAGCTGTTCGACCTCGCGGCTCGCCTGTACTCCGAGCCCCTCGACCGGACCCGGCCGCTGTGGAAGTTCGTGCTCATCTCTGGGCTCGAAGGCGGGCGCGGAGCGATCTGGACGATCATCCACCATTCGGTGAGCGACGGCATCGGCCAGCTCCGGATGGCCGAGCTGTATCAGCAGATCAGCCGGGATGAGCCCGCGCCTCCCGACGTGGATCTCGAAGGCATCATCGCCGATGCGGTCGCGGCAACCGATGCCAAGGAAGTCGGTGGCGATCTGGCCACGAACACTCGGGCCACCATCCAGGCATCGGCCACCCATGTTGCTCGCCGCCAGTGGGGCATCGGCCGACGCATGGTCGGAGAAGTGGCCATGTGGCCAGCGGACCCGAGCCGAATCAACGACACCGTCGGCACCGCAGTCGAGACGTTCAAGGGTGCACTCACCCAACTTCGACCCAAGGAGGAAGACACGCAGCACAGTGGATCGCCGCTCTGGACGTCGCGGTCGCGTCATCGCCACTTCGAGTGGGTCCGCCAGGAAGTGTCCGATATGAAGAAGATCGGCAAGCTCGCCGGCGGCACCATCAACGACGCGTTCCTGGCCGGGTTGGCCGAGGCAACACATCGCTACCACGTCGATCACGGCGCTGAGATCGAACAGGTGAACTCCAGCTTCGTACTGAGCACACGCACCGACAAGAAGTCGGGTGGCAACGCGTTCACTCCGGTACCGCTGAAGCTGCCAGCTGGACCCATGGAGCCCGCCGAACGCGTGGCGGCCGTCGTTGCCGCCGCGGCGTTGGCGAAGGACGAGGCCCAGCGAACGGGTGGCATGACCGGGTTGTCCGGCATTGCCAACTTGTTGCCCACCTCGGTGGTCACGTCGACCGCCCGTTCTGCTGCCAGCCGTATCGACTTCGCCACATCGAACCTGCGCGGCGCGCCGTTCCCGATCTACGTGTCCGGCTCAGAGGTGCTCGCCACCCTCGCAATGGGACCCGTTGCCGGTACCGGCGCAAACATCACTGCGCTGTCGATGAACGGCATGTTCGACATCGGGATGTTCATGGATCCTGCAGCGATCACGGAGCCGACCGATTTCCGCCGACACGTCGAAGCATCCTTCGCCGACATGCTTGCCGCGTGCGACTGATGAAGCAAACACACCGGAATTCCTGGAGTTCTACGACGGCACGTTCCAAGAGGTGAAACAAACTCGGATTTCACCGCCGGACCTACACCGCATGTGGCGAACACGAAGGCCCTGACGACTCGCGTCTGGCCAGATCCCTGAACTACCGGCATCTCGGGCAATTGGGACGAAGCCGTCGAGCTGACCGAAGTCCTGAGCGACCGAGCACTCGCAACAGCCGGCCGACCGATCCGAACGCTCTATTCGGGCACAAACCAACCGCAATTTCCGGGCGAGGCGTCGGGGCCAGAGTGTGGTGCTCTGCGGGAGTCTGTCCGGGTGAGTGTGTGTGGCGCTATGTGGCGAGTTCTCGAAGTCGTTCCGCGATCTCGTCGGCCGTGGAGTCTTCGGCAGCGACATGCACCACGAGGTCGTAGACGTCGTCGTTGCTTGCTTGGGAAACTTCGACGTCGTTGATCTCGAGGAACACTGCAGTGCTCAGCCAGCCCAGACGATTGTTCCCGTGGGCTCGGCGAGCGACGAGCTCGGCCAGGCGTGTCCGTCACCTACCACTTCGTAGAACACCACCGGCACGTCGTCGTCGCATGAGGTGTAGGTCGTGGTGACGATGTCGGTCGTCGCCCCTCCCCTCGGGCTGCAAGACTGAGCGCCGGGCAAGTCGCTGCCGGGGCGACCGACCGAGACGGAGGGGCCGTGCCGATGATCGCACCGTGAGCATGCTGGATTGGAGAATCGGTGATGTCACGGTCACCCGCATCGAGGAGTCGTTGCTGCCCGTCGATGCGACGGCGCTGATACCCGGCTACACCCCTGCGCACCTCGAACCACACCGCGATTGGGCGGCGCGCTTCTTCCGTGACGACGAGCGGCTGTTGCTCTCGGTCCACACGTTCGTCGTGCGCAGCGGATCGACCACCATCGTGGTCGACACCTGTGTCGGGACGACCATCGAGCGCCAGCTCCCCGGCGACGAATCGTTTCCGGATCGGCTCGGCGCGGCCATCGACGGCGGCTTGGCTTCGGTCGACGTCGTGCTGTGCACCCACCTGCACTTCGACCATGTCGGGTGGAACACGCGCCTGGTCGACGGCGAACTGGTGGCGACCTTCCCCAACGCGCGCTACCTGTTCGCCCAGGCCGAGCTCGATCACCTGGAGCTCGACGACCATATGGGCGTGCGAGATCCATCGGTTCAGCCGCTGCTCGATGCGGGACTCGTCGACCCTGTCGAGACCGACCACCGCATCACCGACGAGGTCTGCCTGGTCCCCACCCCTGGTCACACCCCCGGCCACGTGTCGGTCATCATCGAGTCTGCGGGCCAACGGGCACTCATCACCGGTGACGCGGTGCACAA